>JBAUHI010000040.1:0-85526 GCA_049680185.1 Gemmatimonadales bacterium
CCCTAACCCCCTCTCCCGTAAGGGAGAGGGGGTTAGGGGGTGAGGTCTCAGTGCGCCGACCTGCCCCCCGTCACCTTGCCGGTCCGGAAGAGGAGCAGCAGCGGCAAGGCGCAGACGAAGGTGATCCCCATCGTCAGGAAGACCCGTTCGAACGCGATCATCATCGACTGACCCTCGATCACTCGGCCGAGGAGTGCCTGGGCCTGCAGCGCCGCGTGCTGGGCGGAGCCGCCGAGCTGCTGGAACCTGTGCGTGGCGCCGGCGAGCCAGGTGGAGACCCCCGGTCGGTAGACGTTCACGTGGGCCGTGAGCGCGGTCTGGGCCTGCAGCGTGAAGCGGCTGATGAGTGTCGCCGCGATCGCGATCCCGAAGCTGCCGCCCAGCTGTCGTGACAGGTTGAAGAGCCCCGTGCCCTGGGCGAATTGTCGCGGATGCAGATCGGCCACGGCGGCGTTGGTGAGCGGCACGAAGATGAGTCCCAGCCCCACGCCGCGGAGGACCATCGGCCAGAAGAGGTCGCCCAGGCCGATGTCGAGCGTCAGTCGGGAGTGCAGCCACATCGACCAGAAGACGAGACCTACGCCCGCGGCGATCATGGCCCGCGCGTCGAACTTGGCGACGAACTTCCCCACGAACGCCATCGTGATGGCGCTGGCGATGGCCCCCGGCAGGATGACCTTCCCGGTGTCCCACGCGGTGTAGCCGAGGAGATTCTGCAGCATGATCGGGAGTGCAAAGACGCTGGCGTAGAGCGCAAAGCCGAGCGCCAGCCCGAAGACGACGCCGGCGGTGAGCTGGCGGTTCTTGAGGATGCGCAGGTCGACGATCGGGTGGTCCGCCACCAGCTCCCGCACGATGAACGCCACCACACCGAAACCGGCGAGGACCGACTCGGCGATGATCTCGGCGGAATCGAACCAGCCCTTGGACTCGCCGCGCTCGAGCAGGACCTGTAGCGCGCCGATCCCCATGATCAGGAACGCCAGACCCCACCAGTCGACGGTATCGGCCTGCTCCACCAAGTGCTCCGGCTCGGGCACGTGGCGCCAGGTCATCATGGCGGCCATGATGCCGAGCGGCACGTTGATGTAGAAGATCCAGGGCCAGTCGAAGTTGTCGGTGATCCACCCGCCGAGGGTCGGGCCCAGCGTCGGACCGACCATCACGCCCATCCCGAAGATGGCCATCGCGGTGCCGCGCTCGGCCAGCGGGAAGACGTCGAAGAGGATCGCCTGCGCCGTCGAGATCAGGGCGCCGCCGCCGATCCCCTGCACCACGCGCCAGAACACCAGCGACTCGAGGGTGTGGGCGTTGCCGCAGAAGAAGGACGCGGTGGTGAACAGGATGATCGAGCCGGTGTAGTAGTTGCGCCGACCGAACCGCACCGACAGCCAGCCGGTGAGGGGGAGGATGATCACGTTCGCGACGATGTACCCGGTGCTGACCCACGCGATCTCATCGAGCGTGGCGCCCAGATTGCCCATCATGTGCGGGATCGCGACGTTGACGATGCTCGTGTCCACCAGCTCGAGCATGCTCGCGAGCGTCACCGCAAAGGCGATCAGGTATCGTGCGCCGTAGATGTCGGCGCGGCTCTGCTCCCGCCGCGCCGGCAACGGCAATGCCATCGTTGCCATCAGTACGGCCTCAGCGGGTGTTGATCTCGGTCTCGACCGACATCCCCGGCCGCAATGGGTGCGCGGCATCCACACCGCCGTCCACCGCGATCCGTACCGGGATCCGCTGCACGACCTTGGTGAAGTTGCCAGTGGCGTTGTCCGGCGGGATCAGCGCAAAGCGAGCACCGGTGGCCGGGCTCACGCTCTCCACATGTCCGGTGAAGGTCCGGCCCGGGTAGGCGTCCACGGTGAACTCGACCTTGGCGCCCGGCACCACGCCCTTCAACTGCGTTTCCTTGAGATTCGCGGTGACCCACACGTCGTGCAGCGGCACCACGGCCATCAGCTGCTGGCCGACCTGGATCAGCTCTCCCGGCTCCACCGACCGCTTCGCGATGACACCGTCGAGCGGCGAGGTGATGTGCGTATAGCTCAGCTGGAGCCGCGCGTTGTCGACGGTCGCCTGGGCCGCCGCCAACCGGGCGTCTGCGCTGGTGAGCGCCGCCGCCGCCGCCGCGACCTGGCTCTCGGCGGCGTTGGCCTGCCGCTGCGCGGTGGTCAGGTTGGCCTGGGCCGCATCGTAGGTGGCCTGCGCCGCATCGAGTGCCTGAGCGGAGACGATCTGCTGGGCCGCCAGACCCTTCATCCGGTCGAGGTCCTGCGATGCCTTCCGGAAGCCGGCTTCGGCGGAGATGACCGCACTCGCCGCACTCCCTGACGAGGCGCGGGACGCCTCGAGTTGGGCCTGCGCCTGCCCGGCCCGGCTGCTGCTCCCCGCCTGTGCCCGCGCCGCCGCCAGGTCCGCTTCGGCCTGGGCCAGCCGGACCGAGAGGTCGCGGCCGTCAAGCACGACGAGGGTGTCGCCGGCTTTGACCGGCTGGTTGTCCTCGACCCGCACCTCGGAGACGAACGCCGAGACCTTTGGGGCGATCGGCGTGATATGACCGTCGACCTCGGCGTTGTCGGTGCCCTCGTGCGCGCTTGCGTAGATCAGGTGCTTGACGCCCCACGCAAGGACGACGAGGCCGACGGCGCCGATGATGTAGAACCGGACCCGGCTCTTGGGGGCCGAGGGGCCAGCGGGAGGCGCGGTCTCAGGGGTGGTGCTCGCGGTCATCGACTGCTCCACAGGAGTGGCGGTGGCGGACATTGTTCTATGGCTTTCTGTCGGTCGTTACGTGTGGGTCAGGGCATCTGGTCGAGGGCGCCGAGCGCGCGGTACGTCCGCAAGCGCGCGGTGGCGAAGTTCACCTTCGCCTGGATGTAGGCATCGCGGGCCTGGATGAGGCTCGCCTGCGAATTGCTGGTCTCCACGCTCCCGGCGACGCCCGCCTTGAAGCGCTCTTCGGACTGGGACAGTTCCTGCTCCGACAGGCCCAGCCGCTGGCTCGCGAGCGCCACCTGGTCGCGGGCGCTCTGCAGGTCGAGGACCGCCGACCGCGCGTCCACTTCCACCTGCTGCAGCTGCGCATGCTCGCGCAGCGCCTGTGCATCGACCCGGTCACCCGATTCCGCGTAGCGGCGCTGACGCCGGAAGCCGTCGAAGATCGGGACCGTCGCCTTGATGCCGACCTGGTACGTGCCGTTCATCTTGTCGGTGGCAGTGCCGACGTAGTCGTACGCGCCGAAGAGTCCGAGGGTGGGAAGGGCGTCCCAGAACGTGGCGCGCCGGCCCAAGGTGGCCACCCGGCTCCGTTCTCTTTCCGCCGCGGCCTCCGGCCGATGCGCCAGGGCGTACGCCACCGCGGAATCCGCGGTCACCGGGATGGTGAGGGCACCGCCACCCAGCGAATCGGCGAGGGCCAAGGTGGTGTCCGGCCGCAGGTCGAGGGTCTGGGCCAGCTCGATCCGCGAGCGGTCAGCGGTACTCCGCGCCACCAGCAGTTGGGTCCGCACTGCGGCGGCGTTCACCTCGGCGCGGGTCACATCGATCGCGGCGCTCACCCCTGCCGCCCGGAGCTGCTGCGCCTGGAAGAGCAGGTCGGCGGCGACGGCGCTGTCGGCCAGACGTGCGCGCACCGTCTCCTCGGCGCTCAGCACCCGGAGGTACGCGAGTCCCGCCGCGGCGCCGGCCTGATCGGCGGCGGAGCGGGCATCATTCCGCGCGGCACCGGTGGAGTCACGAGCGGCGGCGATGCGGTTGAAGAGGCCGCCGTCAAAGAGGACCTGGGACGCCCGCGCATCGAGCGAGTACAGGTTGAAATCGGGTGTGACGATCGGGAATCCGGGGAGGGCGATCCCGAAGGTGGCCAGGTTGTTGGTCTGGCGGGAATAGCCCCCATCGGCGTCGAGCGTCGGGAAGAGGTGCCCGGTCTGCTCCGAGGCGCGGAGATCGGCGACGTGGACGCCCAGCCGGGCGAGTGCCGCACCCACGGCGCGCTCGCGGCCGAGGCGGACCGCCGCAGCCAGCGTGAGCGAGGTCGGTGCAGGGGACGGCGCCTGGGCCTGGAGCGGCAGCGCGGTCAGCGCGGCGATCGCGGCGAGCGATACGATTCGAATGTGCATGGTCGGGTCAGTGGCCGGGTTCAGCGGGACGGGCAAGGACGCCGTTGAGGAGCAGGTCGACGAGGCCGTCGAAGACCTGCTGGTCCGACAGGCGTTCGGTGTCGAGATCGGTGAAGAAGCACTGGGATTGCGCGGCCTGGATGACCAGCATCGGGAGCCCGCGCGGCACGAAGTTGTTGGCAACGGGGCGGAATTCCCCGGAGGTGATGCCGCGATCGATCACCGTCTCGATGAGCCGGCGCGCCCGGACGATCACCTCGTCATAGTAGAACTTGGCGATCTCGGGAAAGCACCCGAGCTCCGACACACAGAGTCGGGAGATGCGGACCATCTCGCCCTCGCGCATCAGCTTCCAGTAGCCGCGCACCAGCTCGACCATGAGCTCGCGAGCGCTGCCGGTGTAGTCGCGTGCCAGCTCCTCCGCCGTGGCCACCGCCGAGACGATCTTGGCGCGGACCATCTCGCGGAAGAGCGTTTCCTTGCTGTCGAAATAGAGGTACAGTGTGCCCTTGCTGACGCCCGCTTGGCGGGCGACATCCTCCAACCGGGCCCGGGCAAAGCCGCTCTCGCCGAAGACCTTGGCGGCCGCATCGATGATCTCGTCCGGCCGTGCGTCGGGCCGACGGTGCCATTTCGGTGTCTGGATATCAGTAGCCATCATGTTACCCTGCAACGAGTTACTATTTCGTGAAGTCTAATGACTGGGCGGTAATATCTAAATGACCGGTGGGTTAGTCAAGGGGGCGTGGGAGAAGGGGGGAGGCGGCGAGAGAAAAGAGACAACGCAGACCGCGGGGAGGAGAAGACTAGAAGACGAGAAGACGAGGAGAGGAGGCAACGAGGAGGCAAGAGAAGTGAGACAACGCAGATCGCGATGAAGAGAATCGGAGGGGAGGGGACGACGCGGCGAGCGCGGCTTCGATGTCTGCGGAGCAGATCCCTCGCTCCGCTCGGGATGACAGCGCTGCCAGCATAACGTGACGGGGTGGCCGCAGGCCACCCCCTACGCCCGTCACTCGCCTGTGTTGCATGCGCCTGATGCGCCTATTCGCCGCACGAGCCTGATGCGCCTGATGCGCCTATGCGCCTCATGCGCCTATGCGCCGCCCGCGCCCCTTGCCCCGCTCGGCGCTCGTTCCTAACTTGGACTCACACGCTCGCCAAGGAGCGCCTGCCGATGTCGGACCCGTTCATGAGTTCCGATGACTACGATGAACAGGCCCACCAGCTGTACAACGAAGGCAGGTACGATGACGCACTAGCGTTGCTGCGCGAAGGTCTCGCCCTGTACCCCCACGCCGTTGAGCTCCACGTCGGCGTCGCCTATGCTCACCTTGCGCGGGAAGAGTATGCGTGGGCTCGACGTTCGTTCGAGACCGCCAACATGCTCGACCCCGATCACGAGGACGCGCTTGCCGGTTTCGGCGAGGTGCTCCTCAAGCTCGGCGCCCCCGACCTGGCCCTCAACCAGTTCGAGCGCATCCTCCTCCTCGGTTTCTCCGACGACCACGAATTGATGCTGCAGGTCGGCCGCGCGCTCTTCCGCGAAGGGCTGATGCAGTCGGCGCACCGCTTCTTCGAGCTGGCGGTCGGCGCCCAGCCCGACTCGCCCGAGGCCGCGGCCTGCGTGGGCTACGCCGCCCACCGTCTGGGGCTCGAAAGCCAGGCCATCTACTGGCTCCGCCGGGCCCTCGAGGAGGATACGGAATACACCGAGGCCCGGATCTACCTCGCCAACATGCTCTACGATCGGGGTGAGTCGGAGGCGGCACTGCACCAGCTCGACCGCACCCAGCCCGACGACCACTTCGACGAGCTTGGCCTCTGGCGCTACGTCGAACTGAAGAAGACGATCTACCGGCTCCCCGACGACGACCCGGAATTGGCCCCGTGGCTCACCCGGCTCGGTGAAGTGTCAGGAGAACCCGATGGCATCGACATGCTCCTGGCCGAGATCGAGTCGCAACAGCCCGACGGCACGGTGCGCGATCCGCGCCAGCTCGAGCTCTTCGGCACCCTGCTCACCGAACTGCAGGAAATGCAGAAGCGCCCAGGCGCATCCGAACAGCACCAGGTGTCGATCTTGAACGGCCATAACTTCCGTGGCACCTGGGAGGAGATCCTCCTCCAGATGAAGGCGGCCGACCAGGAATGGGCCCACGCGTCGCTGGCCGAGTTCATGGGCTCGATCGCACGGCGCGGCGCCACGGAAACTGGCGTCGTCATCCCGCTCACCGATGCGGAAGCGTTCATCCGCGGCAGCGCCGAGGCCGGGGTGCTGCGCATCCTGCACTGAGACGTTCGTTAGTATTCCGGAATGACTCGTCCCGTCGACGCACCCGCTCGTCCCTCCGCTCCGCCATCTGCCCCTTCGACCTCCTGGACCAACGGTGTCCGGCGTGAGGTCTTCCCCAACGGCCTGACGGTCCTGGTCCAGCGCGATGACTCCGCACCGGTCGCCGCGGTGGTCACCCACGTCCGCGCCGGGTTCCTCGATGAACCCGATGCATGGGCCGGCCTCTCCCACGTGCTCGAGCACATGTTCTTCAAGGGGACCCCCACCCGCGGGGTCGGCGCCGTCGCTCGGGAGACCAAGGGGCTCGGCGGCTACCTCAACGCCGGCACCGGGTACGACCACACCAGCTACTACGTGGTGGTGCCGGCGCGGAACCTGGCCGATGCGGTCGACATCCAGGCCGACGCCTTGCAGCGCGCCACGCTCGATCCCGACGAGCTGGCCCGCGAACTCCAGGTGATCATCGAGGAGGCCAAGCGCAAGCGCGATACGCCGTCTGCGGTCGCCGCGGAGACGCTGCACGAGCTCCTCTTCGATCGCCATCGCATCCGCCGCTGGCGCATCGGCGAGGAGGAGGCGCTCGCGCGATTCACCGGCACGGAACTCGCCGCCTACTACGCCAGTCGCTACGTCCCCGCGCGCACGATCGTCAGCATCGTCGCGGCGGCGCCGGAGGAGGAGATGCTCGCCGTTGCCCGGTCGGCGTACGGCGGGTGGCCGGCCCGCGCCGCGGAAGTCCCCGATGGACCCACCGAAGAGCGCCGCACCGGCGTCCGGGCCCGCACCCTTCGGGGCGATGTGGCCCAGGCCGACGTCATCCTCGGGTGGCGCGGTGTCCCGCCGCTCGATCCCGACGAGGCGGCGCTCGACCTCGCCTCGGCGGTGCTCGCCACCGGTCGTGGCAGCCGGCTGCACGCGCGGCTCCGCGAGACCGGTATCGCGACCAGCGTTGGTGCCTGGCACTACTCCCAGGGTGATGTCGGTGTCTTTGCCGTCCACGTTGACGGCGACGCCACCCGCGTGCCGGATATGATCGACGGGATCGCGAACGAGATCGTGCGCCTCTCCCACGACGGCCCGAGTGCCGCCGACATCGACCGCGCCCGGACGCTCCTCAAGGTGCGCTGGGCCCGGCAGTTCGAGTCCTACGAAGGGCGCGCGTCCGCACTCGCCGGGGCCGAGGCCCAGGGCGGCATCCGCCTGGTCGACGAGGAGTACGCCCGGATGCTCGCGGTCACCGCAGAAGATGTGCGCCGTGCGGCGGCCAAGTACCTCCTGCCAGATGCCGTCTCGGCGGTGGCATACCTCCCGCGGAATGCAGGCCAGGACCTCGACGCGGGCCGGCTGCGCCAGGCGTTCGTCGCAGCGCCGATCCCGCCGCCGCCGCATTCGGAGACCGCCATTCAGGTCCCGGCCGCGCGCCGCGCGAGCGGTCGCACTGTCGCCGGAGTCGATCATGTACGGCTGTCCGGCGCCGACCTCCTGCTCCGCCGCCGCCCCGGAACACCGCTGATGACGCTCGGCGTCTACTTCCCCCGACAGGGGTGGGAGACCGACACCGACGCGGGGATCGCGGCGCTCACGATGCGCTCGCTCATCCGTGGCGCCGGCGAGCGAGATGCAGCGCAGCTGGCGCTCGCCTCCGAACGGCTGGGCGGGTCGCTCAATCCTGTCACCAACGCCGACTGGGTGGGGCTCGGCCTCACGGCGACCGCGGACCACGCAAGTGCGGCGGCCGCACTGATTCACGACGTACTCATTGCGCCGAAGTTCGATCCTGCGAGCATCGGCGTGGAGCAGGGGTTGCTCATTGAAGAAGCGCGTCAGCAGGTCGACGACATGGTCCGCTATCCGTTCCAGCTGGCGTTCCGGGGTGCGTTCGGCGATGAAGGGTACGGATTGCCGGTCGGCGGCACCCTCGAGAGCCTGCCGTCCTTGGACACGACGCGTATCCGGCAGTGGCACAAAGCCAACGTCCTCGGCGTCCGACCGGTGATCGTGGCCGTAGGCGACGGCGACCTCGGCAGAATGGCGGGCGATCTGGCGGGCGTATTCGGCGACTGGACACCCGAGGCGGCACCGGGCCAGCGAGTGCCTCCCACCTGGCAAGTACGTCGTTCGGCTCATCAGAGCGTGGTGACCCGTGACAAGCGCCAGACCGCGATCGCGATGGCGTTCCCCGGCCCCGAGCGTCGAGCGGCCGATCGGGCCGCTGCGGAAGTGTGGGCGGCGGTGGCGAGCGGGCTGGGCGGCCGACTCTTCGAGGCGCTCCGGGACCGTCGCTCCTTGGCGTACACCGTGATCGCATCAGCCTGGTCCCGCGCGGCGGGCGGGGCACTCATCACCTATATCGCCACCACGCCGGAGCGCGAGGACGAAGCGCGCTCGGAGATGCTCAAGGAGCTGGAGAAGTTCACTGCTGCGCCGCCATCGAGCGTCGAACTCACGCAGGCTCAGAATTACCTGGCGGGCCAGGCCGAGGTGTCGCGTCAGAGCGCGTCGGCGCTGGCCGGCGAGGTGGTGGAAGCGTGGATCGCGGGGCGGGGGCTGGAGGAGCTGGAGGATCCGGGGGCGGAGTACCGGGAGGTCAGCGCCGAGGAGGTGCTGGCCGTGGCGCGCGAGCACCTCGATCCGACTCGCCGGGCAGAGGGCGTGGTGCGGGGGAGAACGGGCTGAGCGATCTTGGAGGCTGAGTTCACGTCAACCCCAGCACTACACAGCACCACACCACCACACCACCACGGAGAGCACGGAGGAACACGAAGAGGCACGGAGAAAAGCTATTTGGAGTGGTCTTGCGGGCGGAGTCCCGCGCGTGAACCCACAACACCAGTTGTTCTTCGTGTATCTCCGTGTCCGGAGCGCCGCGAGGGATGGTTGAGGCTGTCCCAGTCTTGACGTGGTCTCCGCCTCCAAGGACTGCCGCGGTTGCTCTTGGCGCAGGGGACCCCGCCTGCGAGACCACACAAACAGGCTTTCTCCGTGCCTCTTCGTGTTCCTTCGTGTTCTCCGTGGTGTAGTAGTGCTGTTGTTGGTCTGATGCGGGCTCAGGTGCATAGCCGCCTAAGGCTGTTGTGGCCGGGCGCACCGGATCCTGCACGCGAGACCACACCAAGAGGCTTTTCTCCGTGCCTCTTCGTGTGCCTCCGTGTTCTCCGTGGTGAAGTAGTGCTGTTCCGGATCTGGTGTGATCCTCGCTACCTGGAACACGGACTGTTGTGCCGGGCGCACCGGACCCCGCCTGCGAGACCACACCAAGAGGCTTTTCTCCGTGCCTCTTCGTGTGCCTCCGTGTTCTCCGTGGTGAAGTCGTGCTGTTCTTGATGTGAGGCGGGGTTCAGGCGCGCAGCCGTCGCAGAATGATCTCGATCGCGCGTTTGGGGTCGGCGGGGGCGGGGGCCACGAGGTCGACGATGGCGCGTCCTTCCTCGGGGATGGTATGGATCGCGAGATGGCCGCCGTGGCCTACCAGCACCACGGCGACGCCGCGGGGCCCCGACTTGGCCACCGGTGGTCCGTGGCCCTGGAGTCCCACCGCGCTGGCGGCGGCGATGACGAGGCCGGCGAGCGCATCGGCATCCCCCAGGCGGGGTGCGCCGAGTGCGGTGAGTTCGGTGTGGTGGTGGACGAAGGTGAGGGACATCGGGGAGAACTGGGCCGCGGGTGCTGGCGGCTCAGAACATCGACATCGCGAGCATCGCTCGGAGGTTGTCGTTGGTGGCGCGGAGTCGGGAGGAGAGGAGGCGGGTGACCGCCCAGAGGACCTTGTAGGCGATGTCGCGGTTGAAGTCGAGCAGCAGCTCGAACTCGGGCCGGGTGATCGTCAGAAGCGTGCAGGGCGAGTGGGCGATGGCGTCGGTGGAGCGTTCCGAGCGATCGAACACCGACATCTCGCCGAAGCAGGTGCCGGCCTTGAGCACCGCCAGGGCCTCTTCACCGGCGCCCGGCACCGTGCGGCTGATGCGCACCTCGCCCTGCACGATGACGAAGAGCCGGTTCCCAGGCTCCCCTTCTTTGAAGATCGACGCCGCAGCGTTGTACTTTTGTTCCTTGCAGATCTCGGCGACGCGCGCAAGCTCCCCCTCGTCGAGGTCGGCAAAGATCGCCGTTTTCTTGAGCAATTCGATGTGCGTCGTCATGGTGGACCTGGTCTGGAGGTCGAGTGACCGAAGCTACCCCCCGCCCGGTACCCGGGCAAGAGCGGCGGGCCTTCGGGCCGGCGGATCTCCTCACGCTGTCCCGGATCCCGCTGGCCATCGCGTTCCTGCGGGTGGACCTGCCGCTGGCGCGGCTGGCCATCCTGGCCGCCGCGGCGCTCAGCGACCTGCTCGATGGCGCCATCGCACGGCGCTACGGGGGGTCGCGCTTCGGGGCGGTCCTCGATCCGATCACCGACAAGCTCTTCATGGCGGCCGCCTTCGTGGTGGTGCTGCTGAGCGGACGGCTCAGCTGGTACGAGGTCGTGGGCGTGCTCCTGCGGGACGTCGTGGCCACCATCGCATTCCTGGTGTGGGCGGTGTCGGGGCGGCCCGCATCGGTGCCGGCGCGCCTGGGCGGGAAGGCGGTGACGTTGGGCCAGGTGTTGACCCTCGTCGCCTTCCTCCTCGAGTCGCCGCTGCTGCAGGAACTCGCCTGGGCCACTGCGGCCATCGCGCTGTACGCCATCTATGATTATGCCCGCGCCGTCCCCCTCGACCGACGGCCCCTCGGTACCTGACCTTCGCTCGGAGCCATGATGACCCAGGAGATCAAGCACGTCATCCTCGACTGGTTGGGAGAACTCCGCTTTGCCGGCGGTGAACCCGCGGGCCCCAAGAGCTTCATCGATGCCGACAACGCCGCCGCCCCCGGCCCGATGCTGACACTCCTCCTGGCGGCCGCGTCCTGCACCGCGAGCGATGTGCTGATCGTGCTGAAGAAGAAGCGGGTGACCGTGACCACGCTGTCCCTCGACGTGGCTGGCACTCGGCGGGAGCAGGAGCCACGACGCTACGTGGCGATCCACTTCACGTACCGCCTGGCGGGCGATGGGCTCGATGAGGCCAAGGCCCGCCACGCGATCGACCTCTCGATCGAGAAGTACTGCTCGGTGCTTCACTCGCTCGCCCCGGACATCGCGGTCACCTATGACCTCCAGCTGGGGTGAGCGAGCGCTCCTCCTCACCGGCCTGATCGCGGGCATCACCGCACGGCCGGCCGCGGCGCAGGTCCGTCGGGAGCTTGGTGTCGAGGGGGTGGCGCTCGCGGCAGACCCCGCATTCACGGGGGCCGGATTCTGGGGCGCGGTCAGGCCGTCGGAGCGATTACGGCTGGGCCTCGCCGTCCTGGGTGGGGCGCGCCGGGGCGCGGCGGTCCGCGGTGAGGTGGTCGCCCATTTCCTGCTCGACCCCGCGCGGCGGCATGGCGCAGGGCTCTACGCCGGTGGCGGAGTGGCGGCGGAATCGGGACCGCGGGGACAGGCGTGGATCGTCGCCGTCCTCGGGCTCGAAGGGGATCCGGGAGGACGCTCGGGGTGGGTGGTGGAACTCGGCGTTGGCGGCGGGGTGCGTCTCGGCGTCGGGTGGCGGTGGCGTCGCGGTGGCTGATCCCGGAACGAAGACGGCGCCCCGCGAGTTGCGGGACGCCGTGGAACTGCAGGTGCTGGTCCGGCCCTACTCGGCCGACGCGCCCACCGGCTGGGGCATCCGGGAGACCACCGGCTGGCAGTAGCGCTCGCCCAGGGTACGAACCTGCGCCACTTCTTCCGGGGTCAGTTCCTCGTACCGCTCGGCGAGGTACAGCATCGTGTCATCGAACCAATCCTTCTGGTGCTCGGGTTCCGCTTCCATCACTCCGCAGCGCAGGATATGGCTGAAGAGCTCGTCGCGCGCCTGGTCGAACGCGGACGGGCCGGTGGTCGGTCGCCGAGGCTTCTTCTTGGACATTAACAGCGCTCCTTGCGCGTCATGGGGTGGTGCACAGCCACCAATATACAAAGGAATGGATCCGTAATGCAGTGGGGCGCCGCTCCGCGATTACATTTGGGGCGTTGGCCGATCCCGGCCAAGGAGGTGGGGCGATGTCCGAGCATGATCAGGTGTATGACAGCGAACGGGAGCGGCTCCTTCGGGCGCGGCTTCTCGAGGTCGCGGAGCGGATCCGGGAGATGGAAGTGCGCGGCGAGCTGCTGGCCAAGGTCCCCGAACTCCTCCGATTGCTGGGCGAGGCACGCAGCGAACTGTTCCATTATGAAGTGCGGGTCACCTATGACACCCCGGAACTCGCGGAGCACCGCAAGCTGGTGGAGCGGGCCCGAGAGGGGTGGACTCCTGAAGACAATGGAGACGAAGACCTTCCATGGCGCAACAGACCGGCGGACTGACGCAGTTCTACAAGTGGCTTGCGGCCCTCGCGCTCATTGGCATCGGCGTGATCGCGTGGTTGGTGCTGCGGCCCACGCCGGTGAGCATCCCGGCCAATGTCGTGGTCACGGCGGCCGATACGACCGGGTTCTCCGGCTACTACCTCGGCTCGGATAGTGCGCCGGTGATGATCACCGAGTACGGCGACTACCAGTGCCCCCTCTGCGCCAGCTGGGACGGGGTGCAGTTCCCCGCCGTGCGGGAGCAGCTCATCAACACCGGCAAGCTGCGCTGGCGCTATCGGGACTGGCCCATCGACCAGCTCCATCGCTGGACACGCGTGGCCTCGCACGCCGCGGCCTGCGCCGCCGAGCAGGGCAAGTACTGGCAGATGCACGAGGCGCTCTTCGTCTGGCAGAGCACCTGGGCGTTCTCGTCCCACGCGCCGTCGCTCATCCACGACTACGCAGTGCAGGCCGGCATCGACGGCACGAAGTACGACGAGTGCATGGCGTCGAAGAAGTACGCTGGCCGCATCCAGGCCTCGTTCAACGAGGGTGAGGCCATCGGCGTGGACGCCACGCCGTCGTTCGTGATCGGCGGGCGGCTCTACGCCGGTGTCGACCACATGAGCTCCGACGAGATCGGGAAGCTGGTCGATTCGATCATCGCCGCCCGGCCGAAGCCCACGACCACGCGGTGAAGCACCGGATGGCGGCGGGGCTCCTGAGCCTCCTCGGATTCTTCGTGGCGCTCTATCTGTACCTCTACAAGATCGGGCTCATCGGCACCCTCGCCTGCGGCACCGGCGGGTGCGAGACGGTGCAGATGAGCCCGTGGAGCCGGTTCCTTGGCGTCGAAGTGTCGCTCTACGGCGTGCTCGGATACGCGGTCCTCCTGGCGCTCGCGCTCGTGGCGCTCCAGGCCGGTGGCGTGCGGCGCCATTGGAGCGACCGGCTCATCCTCCTGGGCTCGGGCGCCGGGGTCCTCTTCACCGCCTATCTCACAGCACTCGAGCTCTTCGTCATTCACGCCATTTGCCGCTGGTGCGTCGGTTCGGCGGTGATCATCACTGCGATCTTCGTGGTCTCGCTGCTGGGACGGCGGGCCGCGAGCCCGACCGGGTCGACCGGCTGAGGGCAATGTCAGACGATACCCGGCAGGGGCCCGCCGGATCGGCGCTGGCCGGACTCTCGCTCGGCGCGCTCGGCGTGGTGTACGGGGACATCGGCACGAGCCCGCTCTACGCGCTGACCGAATGCTTCCACGGCGAGCACGGGGTCCCGCCCACCCCTGAGAACATCTTCAGCGTCCTCTCGCTGGTGTTCTGGGCCCTCACCTTCGTCGTGACCTTCAAGTACCTCCTTTTCGTGATGCGGGCCGACAACCGAGGCGAGGGCGGGATCCTCGCCCTCTTCGCGCTGGTGCGGCCTCGCGGCGGAAGCCACCGTCGGGCGTGGCTGATCGTCGGCCTGGGCCTCTTCGGTGCCGCACTCCTCTACGGCGATGGCATCATCACACCCGCGATCACCGTGCTGGGCGCCGTCGAAGGGATCAGCGTCGCGACGCCGGCGTTCCAGCATCTGGTGGTGCCATTCAGCGTGGGCATCCTGGTGGCGCTCTTCTGGCTCCAGAAACGCGGCACCGCCGTCATCGGCCGGGTCTTCGGTCCGGTGATGCTGGTGTGGTTCCTGTCGATCGCGGCTTTGGGTGTCCGCGGGATCCTGATGCATCCGGCCATCCTCCGCGGACTCGACCCACGGCTCGGCATCGACCTCTTCCTCCGCGACGGCACCGCCGGCTTCCTCGTGCTGGGCGGCGTGGTGCTGGTGGTGACCGGGGCCGAGGCGCTGTATGCGGATATGGGGCACTTCGGGAAGCGCCCCATCCGGTTCGCGTGGATGGTGCTGGTGCTCCCGGCGCTCGTCCTCAACTACTTCGGCCAGTCGGCCAACCTCCTGGTCCATCCGGATGCCATCCGGAATCCGTTCTACGCGCTGGTGCCCGATTGGGCGCTCTACCCGATGATCGTGGTGGCGACCCTCGCCGCCATCGTGGCCTCGCAGGCGCTCATCTCCGGCGCGTTCTCGCTCACCCGCCAGGCGGTGCAGCTGGGCTACGCCCCCCGGGTCACCATCGTCCACACCTCGAGCACCGAGATCGGCCAGATCTACATCCCGGAGGTCAACAGCGCCCTCGCGGTGGCGTGCGTGGCGCTGGTGCTCGGTTTCCGGTCGTCGTCGGCACTCGCAGCGGCCTACGGCATCGCCGTCACCGGCACGATGATCATCACCAGCATCCTCTTCTATCAGGTGGCCGTGCGCCGGTGGCGGTGGCCGGAGTGGCAGGCGCTCGGCCTCACGACGCTCTTCCTCATCGTGGACGTGGCGTTCTTCGGGGCCAATATCGTCAAGATCAGCGACGGCGGGTGGTTCCCCCTGGGCGTCGCGGCCGTCGTGTACACGCTCATGACCACGTGGAAGAAGGGTCGGGATTTCCTCGCCGCATTCTCCCGCGAGAACTCGCTGCCGATGGCGCTCTTCCTCGATGACGTCCGCCAACGGAAGCCCGCCCGCGTCCCGGGGACGGCGGTGTTCATGTGCTCCGACCCGGGTGGTGCGCCGCCGGTCCTGCTCCATCACCTCAAGCACAACAAGATGCTGCACGAGCGGGTCATCCTCGTCTCGCTGATCAACGAAGAGATCCCCCAGGTCCCGGACGCCGAACGGGTGACGTACTCGGAACTCGGCGAAGGCTTTGACCAGGTCGTGGCCCGGTACGGGTTCATGGAGACCCCGAACGTCCCGGAGCTCCTCCATTCGCTGCAGCAGCGGGCGGGCGCCGATCCGGCGCGCCTGGCACAGGCCGCCGTCAAGCCGCTCGACACCACGTTCTATCTCGGTCGGGAGACCCTGCTGGCGGACGGCCCATCGCGGATGGCGCATTGGCGCAAGCGTCTGTTCATCGTCATGGCCCGGAACGCCGTGTCGGCGTCGAGCTTCTTCGCGCTCCCACCCAACCGGGTCGTCGAGATGGGGGCGCAGATACAACTCTAGCTATCAGCTATCAGGCATCAGCTATCAGCTATCAGCAATAAGCCGACAGCACGTTGCAGTCCGGTGTCGTCGTTAGCTTCGCGATAGCCGATAGCCGATAGCCGATAGCCGATAGCCGATAGCCGACAGCCGATAGCCGACAGCCGATAGCCGAACGCTGCCCCTCACTCCAAACTCTCATACTGCTCCTTCAGCCGTGCGACCACGTCCGGATCGGCGAGCGTCGTGGTGTCGCCCATCGTGCGCCCTTCGGCGATGTCGCGCAGGAGGCGGCGCATGATCTTGCCGCTGCGGGTCTTGGGAAGGTCGGCGGAGAAGAAGATGTCATCCGGCTTGGCGATGGCGCCGATCTTCCTGGCCACGTGGTCGCGAAGGTCGTCCTTGAGCTCCGCCGTCGCACGACGTCCCTCCTTGAGGGTCACGAACGCCGCGAGCGCCTGGCCCTTGAGCTCGTGGGTCTTGCCCACGACGGCGGCCTCTGCCACCGCGGGATGGTCCACCAGAGCGCTCTCGACCTCCATCGTGCCGATCCGGTGCCCGGCGACGTTGAGCACATCGTCCACGCGGCCGAGGATCCACCAGTAGCCGTCCTCGTCCACCTTGGCGCCATCGCCGGCAAAGTAGCGGCCCGGGAAGCGACTCCAATACGTCTCCTGATAGCGCGCGTCGTCGCCATAGATGGTGCGCAGCATCCCTGGCCACGGGGCGGTGAGCACCAGGAATCCACCGCCCGTCGTGAGCACCTTGCCGGTCGTGTCGACGAGCGCCACCCTGACGCCCGGAAAGGGCAGGGTGGCCGATCCTGGCTTGGTGGTCGTGATGCCCGGAAGGGGCGTGATCATGATCCCGCCGGTCTCCGTCTGCCACCAGGTATCGACGATGGGACAGCGCCCCCCGCCGATGTGCTGGTGGTACCACATCCATGCTTCCGGATTGATCGGTTCACCGACCGAGCCGAGAAGCCGCAGCGTCGACAGGTCGTGTCCTGCCGGCAGCGCCTCGCCCCACTTCATGAAGGCGCGGATGGCCGTGGGTGCGGTATAGAGGATCGTGACGCCGTGGCGCGCGACGAGTTTCCAGAAACGGTCCCGTTCGGGCCAGTCGGGCGCACCTTCGTACATCAGCACCGTGGCGCCGTTGGCCAGCGGCCCGTACACCACATAAGAGTGGCCGGTGACCCAGCCGATGTCGGCGGTGCACCAGAACACGTCGTCGTCCTTGAGGTCGAAGACGTAGCGCGTCGTGGCGGCCACGTGGGTCAGGTACCCCCCGGTCGTGTGGACGATCCCCTTCGGCTTGCCGGTGGTCCCCGAGGTATAGAGGATGAACAGCAAGTCCTCCGCGTCCATCGCCTCCGGAGGGCACTCCGGCGACTCGGCGTCGAGGAGCCGGTGCCACCAGTGGTCGCGCCCTTCCAACATGTTGGCGAAGGACTCATCGCCTTCGGCGCCGGCGCGGCGCCGGACCACCATCACGTTCTTGATGGTGGGACAGCCGTTGAGTGCGTCATCCGCAAAGCGCTTGAGCGGCACCACCTGTCCGCGCCGGTAGCCGCCGTCGGCCGTGATGAGCGCGACGGCGCCCGCATCGTTGATCCGGTCCCGCAGCGATTCCGCCGAGAATCCTCCGAACACCACCGAATGCACGGCACCGATGCGGGCGCACGCCAGCATCGCGATCGCCGCCTCGGGCACCATCGGCAGGTAGATCGCGACCCGGTCTCCCCGCGTGACCCCAAGCCGCTTGAGCGCGTTGGCAGCGCGCCCCACCTCGCGTGCCAGATCCCAGTACGTGAGGGTGCGGCGATCGCCCGGCTCGCCCTCCCAGATGAGTGCGGCCTTGTTGCGGCGGGTGCCGCTCAGGTGCCGGTCGAGGCAGTTGGCCGACACGTTGAGCGTGCCGCCCCGGAACCACTGGGCGTGGGGCGGGTGCCATTCGAGCACCCGGTCCCACGGATGGATCCAGTCGAGGGTACGCGCCTGGGCCGCCCAGAACGCCTCAGCGTCCTCTCCAGCGGCGACGAGATCATGGCCGGCGAGCGCCTGCGCGGTGAAGGCAGGCGAAGGAGGGAAACGCCGCTGTTCCTGGAGCAGGGTGTCGATTTGGTCGGTCATGGCGCAGGTCACCAGCAGATCGGATAGAAGGAAGGAGGGCTCTCGTCCATCATAGCTGCGATCAATGGCCGATGAAAGCGCGGAATCTTCGGTCCAGATGTCAAGAAATCGTACGATGTCAAAGAATTGAGGGGTTGCAAGACCCCGCAAAAGGACGCTCGGCGCAACGGATATTGACTGGGTACGCCGATCACAAACTTGCGTTAAGACATTGATATACAAGCACTTATGATACACGGCATCAGGTTCGCCTTAGTAGGGACCGGCGCCACAAGGCGTCAGACATACGAACCGCCCGATAAGAGCACACCCGGAGTGATCCGGGGCCGCAAAACTTGAGGTCTCGTGTCCGGCGGATGCCGGCGCCATGAGATAGCTCGGTGCCGAAGGTGGAGCAGGGGAAGCGCATCCGCGCGGAGACTCTCCAATACCCATCGGCGGCGATGGTCAGGGGAGTCTCCTGCCATCGCCGGGCGGAGGAGCCAGTGATGGAGACCACGCTGATGCAAGAGACCCTGATCGCCCCGGAGCACCTGGGCCTGCAGAGCCGGACGGACTTCCGCCAGCAGGCGGTGTCCCTCCTGGAGCGGCTGCCCGAGGACACCGGCCGCCTGGTGATCGACCTGGGCACCACCCGCCAAGTCGATTCTGCCGGACTCGGCGCCCTGATGCTGGTCCAGCGCAAGGCGGCGGAGCGGCGCCAGACCGTGGTGTTGCGCGATGCGAACGAGGAACTCCGCTTCCTGCTGGTGCTGACGAAGCTCGAGGACCTGTTCACCATCGAATCGCCCGGCGCCTGACCGCACCGATGCCGGGCGTGCCGCGGGTATATTGCAGCAATGACCCCGCCCGCCCCGCGCCGCCGCGTGCTCTTCGTGGAGGACGAGCCCGCGCTCCGGACCAGTTATGAGCGGTTCTTCCGGGACCGATACGCCATGCAGTTCGCGGCGACCGGAGCGGCCGCACTTCTGGCCCTCAAGGCCGCCCCCCCCGATGTGATGATCCTCGACATGCGGCTTCCGGACACCGACGGGTTGGCGTTGCTCCAGCAGGCACGCCAGCTCCACCCGACACTGCCGGCGATCGTCACGACCGCCTACCTGAGCGTCGAGCCCAATCTGCGCATGCTGGGACTCCACGTCAGCAACTATTTCGTCAAGCCATTCGATCTCTCCGAGCTCGGCACCGCCATCGATGGCGTCTGAGCCCCCGGTCCTCGAGGTGCGCGGGCTGACCCGTCGATACGGGCGCGCCCGCGTGCTCAAGGGTGTCGACCTGTCGATCGCCCCGGGGGAGGCCGTGGCACTCCTGGGTCCCAATGGCGCCGGCAAGACCACCCTCCTTCGGGTGCTGGCCGGGCTGGCCCGCGCGGAGGACGGCGTCGTGCTGGTGCGCGGACGGCATCCCGCCGCCGACCCGCTGGCCGTGCGCCGCGCGATCGGGTTCGTGGAGCACCGCTCGCTCCTGTATGGGGAGCTCACCCCGCGAGAGAACCTCACGTTCACCGCGCGGCTCTTCGGTCTTCCGCGCAGGGCGGTCGATGCGGCGATCGAGCGGCTCGACATCGGCAAGCACGCCGACCGGCCGGTGGCCGCGCTGAGCCGCGGGATGGTGCAGCGGACCTCCGTGGCGCGGGCACTCCTCCACGCACCATCGATCCTCCTCCTCGACGAACCATTCAGCGGACTCGACCTGCCGTCCGCGGCGCGGCTGCTGTCGATCCTGGAGACTCGACGGGCCGAGGGGGTCGCGATCCTCCTGGTGACGCACCAACCCGAAGAGGCGTGGGAACTCATCACCCGGATGGCGGTGCTGCACGGCGGGCGGATCGTCCACGATATCCCGCGGCCTGCCGAGGCTTCGGAAGCGGTGCGGCTCTACCGGGAGGCCATCGGTGGGTGACGCCATCCGGGTGATGCTCGCGGTGGCAGGCAAGGACCTGCAGCTCGAGCTCCGGCGCCGCACCGCCCTCCTGGCGGCGACGGTCTTCGCGGTGCTGGTGCTGGTGGTGTTCAACTTTGCGCGCGACCCGACCGCGATCTCGGCACTCGACCTGGCACCGAGTGCACTGTGGATCACGCTGGTCTTCTCCTCCGAGGTGGCGCTCAACCGCGCCTTCCACGCGGAGGCGGAGCACGGCGCGCTCGATGGGCTGTTGCTGGCGCCGGCCTCGCGCGGGGGTCTTTACCTGGGCAAATGCCTGGCCAACCTGATCTTCGTGGGCGTGGTGCTGGTGGTGGCGGTGCCCTTGTTCATCCTGTTCTTCAACCTCGACCCGACCACCGGGTGGGCTGGGGTGATCGTGGTGCTGGGGCTGGCCGCCATCGGCATCGTGGCGGTGGGGACCCTCTTCAGCGCGATGGCGGTGCGCACCCGATTTGCCGAGCTGCTGTTGCCGCTCCTCCACCTGCCATTCGTGGTGCCGATCCTCATCATCGGTGTGCAGGCGTCGACCCGGCTCCTGGCCGGCCGTCCGTTGAGCGAGGTGGAAGGGTGGCTTAGGTTCCTCATCCTGTACGACATCGTCTTCGTGACGCTCGGTACGCTCGCCTTTTCCACGGTGGTGGACGAATGAACGATGCGTTGGCCCGGCCCCGCGTGATGGTGCGCTGGGGCGCCGGGATCGTGATCGCGGGGCTGGTGTTGCTGGCCGGCGTGATCGTGCGCGCCATCCTGTACACCCCGGTCGAGATCCACCAGGGGCCGGCCCAGAAGATCTTCTACATGCACGCGCCGGCCGCGTGGTCGGCGATGCTCGCGTTCTCGCTGGTCGGCATCGTCAGCGTCGCGTATCTCATCATGCGAGACGAGCGACTGGACCGGTTCGCGGCCTGTTCCGCGGAGGTCGGGCTGGCGTTCAGCGGCGTCATGCTCACGACCGGTCCCATCTGGGGCAAGACCGTCTGGGGCACCTGGTGGACCTGGGACGCCCGGCTGACGCTCACGCTCTTTCTGTTCCTGCTCTTCATCGGGTACCTCGCGCTCCGGGCGGCGGTGACCGATCCCGCCGAGCGGGCGCGCTTTGCCGCGGTGGTCGGCATCATGGGATTGGTGCTGGTCCCGTTCGTCCACCTGAGCGTCTACCTCTTTCGCACGCTCCATCCGCAGCCGGTGGTGCTGAAGCCCAGTGCGCCGACCCTGCCGGCCTCCATGCTCATCACCCTCCTGACCTCATTTGCGGTGTTCACGGTGCTGTATGTCGGGTTCGTGACCTGGCGCTACGGGATCGCGCTCGCGACGGACCTGTCCGGAGGGGACGATGACTGAACTGGTCCCGCAGAATAGCGGCTACATGGTGGCGGGATACGTCGTGACCGGAGTGATCCTCGTCGGCTACACGCTCTCGCTCTGGGTGCGGAGCCGGAAGGCAACGCGGGGGAGAGAGTAGGTGCTAGGTACTAGGTACTAGGTGCTAGGTGCTAGGTATGACGGCCGACGGCAGTAGTACGGTGCGGTCGCGATGTATGACACATGTGCAGAGAGGGCTCCCATTCGAAATAGCGAATAGGAGCCCTCTTGTCATTCATTACTTCGATGGTACCGTTTACGGCTTACCGAGCCTCTAGCCTCTAGCCTCTAGCCTCTAGCCTCTAGCCTCCAGCCTCAATTACGCCCCTTCCTTCATCAGGAACTTCTCCCACACCATCGCGGCGATGACGGCACCGAGCACCGGTCCGATCCAGTACGCCAGGTGACCGGTCCACTGCATCGTGACGAGCGACGGACCGAAGGCGCGGGACGGGTTCATCACGGCACCCGTGAGGGGCGCGTAGGCAAGCATCATCACGAACACGGCCAGTCCGACACCGAAGCCGCCCATCTTGGTCGCCTTGGGCGAGATGATCGTGGCATAGACCGCGGACATCAGGAAGAACGTGAGGAGGGCCTCGATGCCGACCGCGCCCCAGAACGAGATGGCGGTGTGGATCGTCGGCACGCCGAGGTCGGTCACCTTGGTGACGCCGCTCGGGTAGGTCGCCTTGACCGCGACGGCGCCGAGGACGGCGCCGAGGAGCTGGGCCACGATGTACCAGATGGCGTTCGTGAGCTTGATCCGGCCCACCGAGAGGAACCCGAGGGTCACGGCCGGGTTGAGGTGGCCTCCGGAATACGGCAGGGCCATCGTGATCCCGAGTCCGAGCGCCAAGCTGGTGGCCAGGGCCACGCCCAGGGTGTTGAACCCGACGAGGGGATAGTTGTTCGCCATCGCGGCGGCGATGCTGACGAACACGAGCGTGAAAGTGCCGAGCGCTTCAACGAACAGCGGACGGGCGAGCGGACGCATCGCGTGGCCTCGGGGATGATTTCGGGGAAGGATCTGCGAACGGCGGGAATTGTACATGGCGTATCGGGGCGAACGGAAGGGGCGCCCGGCGCTCAGGTTGACATCCGACCCGAAGCGTGTCACGTTGGGTAGCATGCCTACCTCAGACCGTCCGCCCCTCCTGCAGGGGACCCTCGACCTGCTCATCCTGCGCACGCTCGTCGGAGGCCAGGCCCATGGACAGGGCGTGGCCCGCGCCATCCAGGCCACTTCCCGCGAATCCATCCTCGTCGATCACGGGTCCCTGTACCCCGCGCTCCAGCGCCTGGAGGAACGCGGCTGGATCCGCGCCGAATGGGGAACGTCGGAGAACAACCGCCGCGCCCGCTACTACGACCTGACGCCCGTCGGACGCCGCCAGCTGGTGCGTGAGACCCGCGAATGGTGGGCGCTCGCCGACGCCATCAGTCTGGTGCTCGGCCCCCGGCCGTCGGAGCGGTGACCCATGTGGACGCCTTGGTCGGTCATTCGGAGGTGGCGGCGGCCCGACTCGGATTTCTCCGAGGAGATCAGCGCGCACTTGGCGCTGGAGGCCGATCGACTGGCGGCCGAGGGGCTGGCGCCGCACGCGGCCGCACTCGAGGCCCGCCGTCGTTTCGGCAACCCGATGCAGGCCCGGGAAGCCTTTCACGAGCGCCGTACCGTCCGCTGGATCGAGGTCCTGGTCCGGCACGCGAGTCTGGCCTCCCGCCGCCTGGCGCACGCGCCGGTCTTCTCCGCGACGGTGGTGCTCACCCTCACGCTCGGCATCGGGGCCACCGCCGCCGTCTTCAGTCTGGTGGATAGTGTCCTCCTGCGTCCGCTGCCGTTCGCGCATCCCGCCCAGTTGGTGGATCTCTCCCACTCGATGACGCTGCAGGGGATCACCCACGTGGATCAGTCCGACGCCACGTACCTGTATTACGCCTCGGCCAACCGCGTGTTCACCGGCATCGGCGCATATCGAGTGGTGGATGTCGATCTGGGCGCCGGAGCCGCTGATCCGACACAGGTCGACCGGGTCCTGGCGGCGCGAGCGAGCGCCAGCACCTTCCGGGTGCTCGGTGTTCCGCCCCTCCGCGGCAGGGTCTTCCGGGACGACGAGGATCGACCCGGGAGCATTCCGGTCGTGGTCCTCTCGGAGCGCGTGTGGCGCGTTCGGTACGGCGCCGATCCCGCGATGCTCGACCGGACCGTGATGCTCGACGGCGTGCCCCATCATGTGATCGGGATCATGCCGTCGGGATTCGCATTCCCCGACGACCAGACGGCCCTCTGGCTCCCCATCGGCATCGACCCGGTCCGCACCCGATCGGCCAACTTCGACCTTCGGGCCGTGGCTCGGCTGCGGAACGGCGTCACCCCGGTGGCCGCTGCCGCCGACCTCCAGCAGCTGCTTCCCCACGTGCCGGAGGCGTATCCGGGCCGGCTCACGGTCGGTGCCATCACCCTGACGCACATGCAGACCGTGGTCCGGCCATTCCAAGATGTGATCGTCGGCGGGATCGGAGCGGCGCTCTGGGTGGTGCTGGGAGCCGCCGTCTGCCTCCTCTTCACCGTTTGCGCCAATGTCGCAAATCTTTTCCTGGTGCGGGCCGAAGAGCGCCAGCACGAGGTGGCGGTGCGGCGCGCGCTCGGCGCCGGACGCGGTGAGATCGCGGCCGAATTCCTGGCGGAGGGGCTGCTGCTGGCGGCTGCAGGCGGCGCACTCGGCCTGGTGGTGGCCGGCGTGGCGGTGGAGGTGTTACGAACGGTCGGATCCGGATTCGGCATCCCCCGGCTGGACATCGTCGGCGTCGATGGGACGGTCGTGGCGTGGACCGTGGGCGTCGTACTGTTGACCGCGCTGGTGACGAGCTTCCTGCCGGTGTTCCGGGCCGCCGGCGCCGCATCCCTCGAGTTCCTTCGGACCGGACGGGCCGCCACCGCGGGCCGAGGCCGACATCGGGCGCGCCAGGCCTTCGTGGTGGCACAGGTGGCGCTGGCGCTGATCCTCGTGGCGGGCGCCGGCCTGATGGCGCGGAGCTTTCAGCAACTGCGCGCGGTGGCACCGGGCTTCGACGCGGCGCACGCGTACGCCTTTCGTCAGGCACTGCCGGTGGCGGATACCCTCGATCCCATCGCATCGGCGTTGCTCATCACCCGCGAGCTGGACTCGGTGGCGCAGCTTCCCGGCGTGGAAGCGGTCGGCGCCATCTCGAAGCTGCCGCTCGACGTCGCTGGCCGCCGTGATACTGCGGTGTTCGTCGAAGGCCGGCCGCTCGCGATGGGCTCGATGCCCAACGTGCATCAGGTGGTCTACGCCACGCCGGATGCGTTCGCGGCATTGGGCATGACCTTCGTGGAGGGACGCACCTTTCGGCGTGTCGATCCTCTGCACCCGCGCCTCGACGCCGTCGTGACGCGAGCGCTCGCGAAGCGCTACTGGGGCGTGGACCCGGCGGTCGGCAAGGGCTTCCGGTTAGCGCCGGACGGCCCACTCTTCACCGTGATCGGGGTCACCGGGGACATCCACGGCACCGGGCTCGCCGATCCGCCCGACGAGACGGTGTACCTGCCGCTGGTCACTGCGCCGGGACCGGCCGTCCCGGACGGAGGTGCGGGGAGCACGCGCTGGATGCCGCTCGAGCTGGCCATCGTCGTGCGGGCCCACGGCGATCCCGTACCCCTCGCGGGGCCCGTCGAACACTCGCTGCGCGCGCTGGCCCCGGGTGTCCCGGTCTTCGGTGTTCGGCCGATGACCGCGGTCGTGGCATCCTCGACGGCACGGACGTCCTTTACCTTGCTGCTCCTCAGGATCGCCGCCGCGGCCGCCCTGCTGGTCGGGGCGATCGGGCTGTACGGCGTGGTCGCGTATATGGTCGGGTTGCGTGCGCGAGAGATGGCGGTCCGGATCGCCCTCGGGGCCAGGCCGGCGGCAATGCGCCGGCTGGTGTTGCGTCAGGCCATGTCGATCACCGTGATCGGCGTTGTCCTCGGGCTTGGGGCGACCGTGCTGCTGATGCGCTTCCTCAGCGCACTGCTCTTTGACGTCGCGCCGACCGATCCGGTCACCCTGATCGGTTCCGTGGTGGCGATGATCGTAGTGGCCGTCGTGGCCAGCTGGGTCCCGGCCCGACGGGCCGCGGGGATGGACCCCGTGGCGGTGCTGCGCGCGGATGGATGAGGAGCTTCCGGCCGGATCGGCCAGCAAGGATGTGCAATGGATCAGATGACCGTGTCAGCGCGACAGAGCGTCACGATGGCGGCTGGGCTCCTGGCCATCGCCTGTGGTGGCCCGGCCCGAACGGTGCCTCCCGCGGACCTGCCACCGACCACCGTCGTCCTCGCGGGGGGGTGCTACTGGGGCGTGCAATCGGTGTTCCGGCACGTGCGAGGAGTCACCACGGTCACGGCGGGTTATGCGATCCCGGCGCCCGGGGTGGGGCGGAGCGAGGCCGCCGAAGCGGTCCGCCTGGTCTATGACTCGACCCGGATCTCCTATCGCCAGATCCTCGACATCTTCTTCGCTGTCGTGCACGATCCCACTGAAGTGGATCGGCAGGGCCCCGATGTCGGTCCGGAGTATCGGTCGGTCGTGTTCGCGGGCAACGCCTCGCAACGGAGCATGGCCCGGACGTACATTGATTCCCTCAGCGCTTCCCACCGCTTCGCTCGACCGATCATGACCGACATCGTGGGGCTCAGTGCGTTCCAGGTCGTCGATCAGTCCCAGCAGGACTACGCCCTGAAGCACCCGACCGATGCGTATATCGTCACGAACGACGTGCCGAAGCTGGCCGCGCTGCACCAGCAATTCCCGGCGCTGTACAAGGACTGATCACTCCGCTCGGCGGAAGAGGAGTGCCGCGTTGATCCCGCCGAAGCCGAACGAGTTGCTGACCATGAATTCCGGATCGGCGTCGATCCCATCCCCGCGCAGGTAGTGGAGGTCGCAGGCGGCGTCCGGCGCATCGAGATTGACGGTCGGCGGCAACCAGCGGTGGTGGCTGGCCAGCGCGCAGATGGCGGCCTCGAACGCACCGCTCGCTCCCAGCGCGTGCCCGTAGTACCCCTTGGTGCCGCTCAATATCAGCCCCTCCGCATGGGGACCGAACGCGAGCTTGATGGCCACGGTCTCGGTGGGATCGTTGAGCGTGGTGGCCGAGCCGTGCGCATTGACGTACCCGACCGATGCGGGCGTCACATGGCCGTCTGCGAGCGCCATCGAGATGGCCCGCGCCGCCTGCCGTCCGTCGGGACGCGGCGCCGTCATGTGATGCGCATCGTTGGTGGTCCCGTAGCCGCAGACCTCGGCATAGATCGGCGCGCCGCGGGCCAGCGCCCGGCCCCGTTCCTCCAGCACCAGCACCGCAGACCCTTCCGCCATCACGAACCCGTCCCGCCCCTGGTCGAAGGGCCGGGACGCCGCGGTCGGGTCGTCGTTGCGGGTGGACATCGCCCGGATGATCGAGAATGCCCCGAACGAGAGCGGCGCCAGCGGCGCCTCGGCACCACCGGCAAGCATCACGTCGGCCTCGCCGCGCCGGATGGTACGGAACGCATCGCCGATCGCCATGGCACCCGACGCGCAGCTCATCCCGTTGGTCGCGTTGGGGCCGGTGAGTCCGAACTCGATGGCCAGGTTGCAACTCGCCGCGCCGGCAAAGACCGTGAGCGCGAGACCGGGATCCACGTCGCGGACGCCGCCCTGCAGGTAGCGGGCATGCTGCTCCTCGGCGTGGGCCACGCCGCCCAGCGCCGTGCCCATCATGGCACCGGTGCGGTCAGGGTCTTCACGCCGGAGGTCGAGCGACGCGTCGGCGATCGCCAGCCGCGCGGCGGCGAGCGTGAACTGGGAGCACCGGTCGAGTCGCTTGACCCGACGTTCCTCGACGAAATCGGACGGGTGGAAGTCAGGCACCTCACCCGCCACCCGCGTGCGGAACGGCGTCGCATCGAATCGGGTGATATGACCCACCGCCGACCGGCGGGCCCGGAGGCCCGCCCACAGTCGCTCGGCCCCGGTGCCGATCGGCGTCACTGCGCCGATGCCCGTCACCACCACTCGACGCAACTCAGACATCGCCACGCTCCACCACCTGTGCAATGCCCCGGAGCGTGCGCGAGGCGATCCCGTGCACGAACACCGGGCCGATGACCCACTGGGCCGCGATGGGCCCGATGGCGGGCCATGCGGGTCCGGTCCACTCGTGCACGATGGTCACCAGGGTGCCCCCGTCTTCACTCGAGAATGTCCACGCGACGTCCATCCCGGTCGTGACCCCCCGCACGTGCCGGTAGCGCACCGAGGGAGTCGACCGATCCACCCACATCTCCGAGGTCCACCAGGTCGGCCAATTGAAGGGGCCGAACGGTCGCCACGCCGCCATCTCGACCAGCGCCGAGTCCCCGCGTCCGGGTCCGAGGCGGACCCACCGGTAGTGCGGCAGCCACTCGGGCCAGCGCTCGACATCAGCGGCGGCGGCGAACACCCGATCGATCGGGGCGCGCATCAGTCGCTGATCAACGGTGCGCATCATCGTGCTGCGGCAGAGTCGTTGCGCCACCAGGCCACCAGCCGAAAGCCGGGGCGTCGCTCGACCGTCGCGTGCACACCTGCGGCCGTACACAGCCGCCGCAGTTGGTCTGCACTGTACCCGCGCTCGATCGAGGTCACGCCATCGGTCCTGGTGTCGCGGTCGAATCGTAGCAGTGCTGCTCCTGCCAGAAAGAGGAGCGGCGCCAACCGGCTGCGCCGCAGGTCTGCCACCACTACGCCGCGGCGCGCGATCCGGTCTGCATCGACCAGTAATGCGGTCGCCGACCCTGCGTCGAGATGATGCAGCACCTGGCTGATGAGCACGATGTCCACGCTCCCCGTTGCGATCGGGAGCGCACTCGCGCAGGCGAGGATGACGTTCAGCGATCCGCCGCGGGCAAGTCGTGCGGCGGCCAGGTGCCGCTCGAGCCCGACGGTGCAGAGCGCGATGCCGCGGCGTCGGGCACGGCGTGCTGCCGCGCGGGGGAGGTCGCCGGCGCCGGTGCCGATGTCGAGGAGCGAGGCCGGCCCGGCCGCATCGGCGGACAAGACCCGATCGATCCCGTGGAGTGCGGCCCAGGTGCCGCCGAACCATCGGTTGGCCCGCGCGACGTTCCGGAGCGATGTCGTCACCCGTGCCGGATCGGCGTCGGGTCCGTCCAGGAGCTCGTGCCCGGCGGCGAACGCCGGTGCTCCGTTCACCCGGGCCCGAGGCCGGTGTATCCGCCTCGGTAATAGAGAAGCGGGGTCCCGCCCCGAGTGGTACCGCCGGTGACCCGGCCGACCAGGATGGAGTGGTCGCCGCCGGGGTACACCGCGAAGTGCTCGCATTCGATGTGGCCGTGGGTCCCGTCGAGCACTGGCTCTCCATCCGATGACGGACGCCAGCCGACCCCGTCGAATCGGTCGGACTCGCTCTGGGCAAAGCGGCGGGACAGTCCTTCCTGCTCCGCACCCAGGATGTTGACCACGAACCGTGGAGCGCGGATCAGCACATCGTGCACGTCGGCTGTGCGATCGATCGACACCAGGAGCAGCGGCGGCGCGAGCGAGACCGACGCGACGCTGTTGACGGTCATTCCCGCGGGTGCGCCGTCCGCGGCGCGGGTGGTCAACACCGCGACGCCGGTGGCGAAGTGCCCCAGCAAGCGGCGGAAGTCGGCGGGATCGGCGTCTTCTGTCACAGTAGCGCCCGAATGAGGAAACCTGGGCGGAGCACGGCGCGGGCTGGCAGGAGATCTCCGGTGACGCCGATCATCCGGTCGGCCAGGCCATGTCGCTCGATCCGCCGCACGGCGTGATCGAAGAACGCCGGCGCCAGCATCGTCCAGCCGATGACCCGTTCCACCGCCCAATGGCCGGCGAATTCGGCCCGGCGCGCCGCCACATACGGCGCCAGCGCTCGGCGGGACGGTATGCCGCCGTGCGCCAGGGTGGTCACTGCCGTTGCCGCCGCCAACTCGGCCCCCCGGAGCGCACGGTAGATGCCCTCGCCGGTGAACGGATCGAAGAACTCCGCCGCGTCGCCGAGGAGGAGGGCGCCATCGGCCACCACCCGAGATGCCCGCGCTGCGAAGGGACCTGTCACCATCACATCCCGCACCGTAGCGGCCCGATCCACCCGGCCCGCCACCCCGGGATATCGTGTCAGCTGTCGATGGAAGAATCCGGTAGCATCGCCGCGGGCCAGCATGCTCACGCCGCGCGGGACCACCAGCGCGACATTCGCGATGCCTCCACCGATGTGGTTGAGCCCGACGTATCCCTCCGACCCCACATGCATCTCGGCGGTGTCGCCGAGCCCCCGGACGCCCGCCATGTGGGCCACGAACGCGATGCGACGGGGTGCGCCGTGGCGGCGCGGGCCGAGGCGCCGGGCCACGATCGAGCGCAGGCCATCGGCACCGATCGTGAGTCGGGCGTGGAGCGTGCTCACGTGCCCGTCGGCGTTGCTCACCACGGCACCGGCGACGGCACCGCGCTCGTAGAGCAGGTCGCGCACGGTGGTCGCCTCCCGCACCTCGGCGCCGGCGGCCCGCGCCGCCTGGACCAATCGGTCATCGAGGAGTCGGCGCGCGACCGAGAGGCCAGTGCTCCTGAATGCCGCCACCCCATTCGCACCGAAGCGGCCGGTCAACAGTCCGCCGCGGGCTGCGAAGACCGAGGTACCCGTCGGTCGGGCGCCGACGGCGTCGAGATCGGCGAGCACACCGAGCCGGGCAAGGACCGCGACCGCGGCGGGGCTCATGTATTCGGAGCAGGCCTTGTCGCGGGGAAATCGCGCGCCATCGACCACGAGCACGTCGAGTCCGGCGCCGGCCAGGAGTGCGGCGGCGGCAGCACCGCCGGGACCAGCTCCGGCGATGAGCACGTCCACCGATGCGCGGTGTCGAGTCACCGTGCGCCGGGTCCGATCCAGTACCACGCGGCCGCGCCGAGTACCGCGCCCGATCCGGTGGCGATGGCGTTGACGCCGTCGTTGGTGAGCCAGCGCCAGCCGCCGGTCGGGTGGGTGCGGGTGCCGCAGCGGTGGAGGGCGCGTTCGGTGGCTGTGTCGCAAGCGGGGCAGTGGAACCGGCCCTGGACCATGCCGCCGAGGCCTGAGTCGAAGACCATCCCGACCCATCCGACGATCGTGCCGACGACGAACAATCGTGTGCTTCGGACGACCATCGCTGCGGCCGCCGCCACGACCAACGCACCAAGGAGGGCGCCGAGCGTGCCGCGGACCGTGATGCCGCCGCTGGTGCCGGCGGGGATCGTCTCGCCGCTGATGATGTGATTCGGAAGGTGCGGGCTCGTGGCGCCGATGGCGGTGGCCCAGGTGTCGGCGGCGGCGACCGCGAGCGACGCCGTGATGGCCCAGAGGGCGAGCGACGGTCGAGTCGATGCGATCAGCGCGATGATCGCCGCCGCGCCGCCATTGGCCAGCACCTGACCGGCGTCGCGGCGGCCGCCCTTGGCCTCGCCGTGTTGTGCCGCGGGGTCGGGGAGGAAGTGCGAGAGCGCCGAACTGGAGAGGAAAAAGGCGAAGAGGGCTGCTGCACCGGCCCACCCCCCGGCCCAGAGGACCGCCGTGCCAATGGCGGCGGCCGCCACCCCTCCCCAGCCGGAGAGCGCGCCAAACCCCGCTGCGAGCAGGGACACCGCCAGCGCGATCTCCACCGCGAGCGTCAGGCGCATTTCAGCCACTGCTCCGGATGCGTTTGAGCAGCCGCTCGCGCACGTCCTCGGGGATGCGCTGACCGGCGCAGCTCTTCAAGAGCGCGAGGAATCGCTCCTCGAAGGCGACGTACTGAAGACACGGCGCGCAGGCGTCGATATGCTTTCGCACCGCGTCGGCGGTCTCCGGTGTGGCCTCGCCCCGGAGCACGTCCTGCAGTTCGTCGAGCGCGCGGGAACAATCCATCGCGTCGTGGGCGCTCATCGTGCGGCCTCTCCCTTCAGGTACCCCTGCTCCACCGCGTGATCGTGCAGCGCTCGTTGCAGCAGGCGGCGCGCCCGGAACAGCCGCGACTTGACCGTGCCGACGGGCACTTCGAGCACCTGGGCGATCTCCGCATACGCCATCCCCTCGAGGTCGCTCAACACCAGGGCCTCCCGGAACTCCTCCGGCAGTGCTTCGACGGCCTTGAGCACATTCTCGTCCACCAGCTTGGTGAAGAACGTCCCTTCCGGATCGCTGTCGGCCACTTCCCGCAGGATCGAATGCCGGTCGGCGGTGTCGATGTCCATCGCGATCGGCTCCCGCTTGCGGCGCCGGTACCCGTTGATGAACGCATTGCGGAGGATAGTGAGCAGCCAGGCGCGCGCATTGCTTCCCGGACGGAAGCTGCCCCAACCCCGCAGGGCCTTGAGCAGCGTCTCCTGCACCAGGTCCTCGGCGTCGGCCGCGTTCCCGGTCATCCGCCGGGCCACGCGGTACAGCACGTCGAGGTGGGGAAGGACTTCGATCTCGTAGTTCGCCGTGGCATCGGGCATCCGGGGTAAACTCCCCGGGGCGGGCGCGGGAGGCAATGGCTCGCGAGGAGCTGTTGACTGGTGGTGGGTGGCGCGTGGCGCGTCCAACACCCGCCACCCGTAACACGCCACCTGTTGCCCTCCCCACCCGCCACTCGCGCCTCGCCACTCGCCACCATTAGAATCTCTCATCGTGCCGCCATTCCCTACCATCGAGATCGACGCCATCCTTCCGCTGAGTCTCCTCGAGGCGATGCGCAACGTCGACACGCCTGTGGAGGATGGTCTGGAGGAGTTGGCCGGCGAGATCGTCGCCAAGCGCCTCGGCCTCTCACCGACCGTCGCGGCGCAGATCGCGCGCTACGACTGGGCCGCGGGCCGCCGGGTGCCGGTCTCGCTCGAGGAGGCGCTGGCGGTATTCCGGCTGGTCGGGCGGCGTCCCGATGCCGACCTGGTCTTTGCCGATGCCGGCCGTCGCGCCGCCCGACGCGCCATGCGGGAGGCCGGCATCGCCCCGCGAGCGCTCCTGGGCCTGGTGCCAGAGGCGGCGGCCCGTCCCCTGGGACTGCGGCTGGCGCGGCGGCTGGCGCGAAGAGTCTTTGCCGGCCAGGTATTCCTCAAGGACGCCGAGGCGGGCGCCCAGGTTCCCGGACCGCTCGGGCTCGACGACGTGCCTGACGGCAGGGCGTGTGATTTCTACGGGGCCGCATTCGCCGAGCTGCTTCGGGGGCTTGCCGGGTTCGAAGGCGCGATGCGCCATATCCATTGCCGCGCTCGCGGCGACGACCGATGCCAATGGCGCGCCAGCGCCGTGGGGGGATACCAATGAGCGGAATAACTGATATCGACCGCGCCCAACTCGCCCAGGGACTTGCCGAACTCGGCGCCGATGGGTGGTTGCTGTTCGATTTTCACGGATTGAATCCGGTGGCTGGGCGGGTGCTGGCGTTGGGTGGCCTCGGCACCCGCCGGCTCTTCGTGCTCATTCCGCGGGAGGGGAGGCCCATCGCGGTCGCCCACAAGATCGAACTCCAGCCGCTGGAAGGGTTCCCGGGCGAGATCGTGCCATACGCCAAGTGGGAGGAGCTGCACGCCGCATTGGGGCAGCTCGTCAAGGGAAAGACGCTGGCGATGGAGGTGTCACCCAAGGACGCGGTGCCGTATCTCGACCGCATTCCTCACGGTGTGGTGCAGATGCTGGAGGGGTTTGGGGCCAGGATCGTGCCGTCGGACCAGTTGGTGACGCGATTCGCGTCGCGCTGGTCGAAGGATGAATTGGCGGACCATCTTGCGGCGGCGGAGATCCTGGCCGAAGTTGCCAAGTCGCAGTTGGCATGGGCGGTGACGCAGGGCGGGACCGGGCTCAGCGAAGTTGCGCTGCAGCGCCGGGTGGTGGCGGACATGGAGGCGCGCGGGTTGCGGCTCACCAGCCATCCCATCGTCGGATTCGGGCCCAACGCGGCAAATCCCCATTATGAGCCGATGGCAGGGCACGACCGGACCTTGGAGCGTGACGAGGTGGTGCTGCTCGACCTGTGGGGAGGGCGGGGTCGGGTCGATACCGTCTTTGCCGACCAGACCTGGATGGGGTTCTCGGGCACCAAGGTGCCGAGCAAGGTGCAGCGGGTCTGGGAAGTGGTGCGGGATGCCCGGGACGCCGCGGTGGCGCTGGTCCAGGAGCGGGTCCAGCAGGGGAAGTCGCTGGCCGGCTTCGAGGTGGATCGGGCAGCGCGCGGGGTCATCGAAAAGGCGGGGTTTGGCGCGTCGTTCGTGCACCGGACCGGTCATTCCATCGACCGGGACCTGCACGGTTCCGGCCCTCACATGGATGATTTTGAGACCCACGACGAGCGGCGCCTGATCCCCGGTGTGGGCTTCTCGGTGGAGCCGGGCGTCTATCTAGTCGGAGAGTTCGGTGTGCGGAGCGAGGTCAATATGTACTGGGGAGCGGATGGGGCGAGGGTAACGCCGGACCGACCGCAGCGGGACTTGATCATTCCTGGAGCGTAGCGGGCGGAGAAGGTTCGAGATCACGTTGGATCCGGCAGTTCGGACCAGATCATTGGGGTCGTCGGATCGTTGCAGAGAGTTACGACGCGGGTGGAGGGTTCCGGGGGCATTCCGGGATTGCTTGACAGGTGACGGGGGTCACCTCATATTGCTCATCCCGACCTGCCGCGGTCGGGTCCCAGATTCAGATCGGTCTTCGTTTCCTTGACAAGTCAGTTGCGTTCCCTCGCGGGCCAAACGCTGGCGTCCTGCCGCCCCTATCCGGCCAATTTGCCGCGGAGGGATGGTGCTGCGCCGGTTTACGTGACAAGGCAGTTCCGGTCTTCACGCCTTTGGAGGAAGTGCTCATGATTCAACGCTGTGTCAGGGCCGTTGCACGCGTCGCGCACCTGGCCACCCTGGCGGCGGTCGCCCTGGTGCTCGGGGCGGGTGCCCTCTCGGCGCAGGCCACCGCCAAGATCGAAGGGCGGGTCCGAGACGCTTCCGGACAGCCGATCGCGAATGCACAGGTATTCATCGTTGGATCGGCCTTCTCGGCCCTCACCAACGGTCAGGGCTACTACTTCATCAACAACGTGCCGACCGGCACCATCTCGATGAAGGCCGCCTTCGTCGGCTATCAGCCGGTGCAGGTCAACAGCGTGCAGGTCCAGGGCGGTCAGACGATGACCCAGGACTTCTCGCTCAAGGCCTCCGTGGTCCAGGTGCAGGCCCTCGAGATCACGGCCGAGCATCCGCTGGTGCCGCGAGACCAGGTCACGTCGAAGAGCCGTATCGACGGGCAAATGGCCGAGGCGCTGCCGGTCGACCGGGTGTCTGCGTTGCTGGCGCTCCAGCCGGGTGTCGTGGCGAGCGCGGGCGGCGGCACACTGTCGATCCGTGGCGGTCGTCCAAGCGAGAACGTGACCTACGTTGACGGCGTGCCGGTGACCCCGGGCTACCGGGGCGGCGGCTTCGTGGGCTCGGGTGGATCGTCGTTGACGGTCAACGCCAACGGCCTGCAGGAAGCCAACGTCACGACCGGCGCGACCAATGCCGAGTTCGGCAATGCGCAGGCCGGTATCCTCGACTTCAACACCCGCTCGGGCGGCCAGCAGTTCTCCGCCAACATCGGGTTGAGCACCGACCAGCCCTTTGCCCGGACCTCGAGCCTGGGGTACACCCAGATCCGTGGCGGCATCGGCGGTCCGATCCCCGGTGTGGCGAACCTGACCTACTATGCCAGCGCTCTCGTGGAGGGCCAGCAGACGCAGGCCACCGGGTTCGACGGCAATGTGACCCCGCTCTTCGTTCCGGCCGGGATCGACAAGACCGTGCCGGTGCCGAGCAAGTACGGCGATCCCTTTGCCGACACCACCTACGTGCCGGTCGAGAAGTTCGCGCAGTACAACGGCGACTGCACCCAGTTCTCGGGGAGCACCAACGCCGGGATCGCGGGCAACTACGGCCAGAAGTGCTACGGCTCGTGGCGGCCGCGGACGGCGACCTCGAACTATCAGGTGTCGGGCAAGCTGCTCTACACCTTCGGCAACGGTAACCGGCTGCAGTTCTCGGCCAACCGGTCGCAGGGGCAGGGCCGCAGCGGCCTCGACCTCGGCAACATGATGAATCCGTCCAACCAGACGGGGTTCATCACCCAGGACAACGTCTTCACGGTGAACTGGTCGCAGAACCTCTCGAAGTCGGCCGACAAGGCGCTGGCCCTCGAGACCTATCTCTCCTACCAGACCGACCGGACCAACGGCGGCCCGATGACCCAGCAGAGCGAGGCGAACTCCCGGGATCCGTTCGGCGGGTTCATGATCGCGCCGCTGCAGTTCATGTTCAACTTCGACAACTTTCCGATCAACGACCAGCTGGTCCAGAACTACCACAACAACACCCAGCTGCCGGGGACCCGGATCTCGCCCTACGACCTCAAGAACGTCTCGCAATACGGCACCGTCGACCAGTGGCGGAATGACGCCTACGGCCTCCTGGGATACAGCGAGGGTGGCGGTCCGACGAGCCGGATCAGCTTGTTCAACGAGAACCGGATCGTCGGTCGCGCCGCGCTCGACTGGCAGGCCGACCGGTACAACCGGATCAAGTTGGGCGGCGACTTCACCAAGTACGATGACTACTTCTACTCGATGGGCCTGACGACGCTGATCTTCTCCGACGTCTGGCACGAGAAGCCGACCACGGCGGCCGGGTTCATCACCGACCGTGTCGACCTGGGCGACGTCGTCATCGACGCCGGTCTCCGGTACGACTACTACAGCACCGGCGCCACGCGGCCGTACCTGCTCGACACCACGGCCACCAGCGCCACCTTCGGGCAGTACTCTTACTTCCCGCGGACCAGCACGTACGGCGTGAACGCGGCCGGCACGATCCTCAACTTCGGCAGCAAGCCGCTGGTCGAGAACCGGCAGGACGCCACCCACGGCTACCTGAGCCCGCACATCCAGGTGGCGTTCCCGGTGACGCAGCACACGAACTTCCGGCTGTCGTACGCGCACCAGGTGCAGACGCCGGACTTCGGGACGTTGCTCGCCGGCGTCAACACCGACCTGCAGCTGACCAACACCAACCAGGTCTACGGCAACGACCTTGGATTCGGGAAGACCGTCACCTTCGAGTTCGGTGTCCGGCACGAGTTCAACCCGGACATGGTGCTCGACATCGCGGCCTACAACAAGGACAAGCTGGCCGATGCGGCCGCGCGTCTGGTGGCGCTCTACGATCCGGCCACCAAGGCGACGCAGAACATCCGCCTGATGACCTCGTCGGACTTCGGCAACACCAAGGGCATCGACGTGAGCTTGCAGCGCCGGTTCGGCAACCTGTTCACCGGCCAGCTCTCGTACACCTTCTCCGATGCCAAGAACACCGGCAGCGATCCGTACACCTACATCAACTTCGGGTCCCGGATCGTCGACCTGCTCTCCGGCGGCAACTCCGCGCCGCCGCAGGCCATCCTGCCCACCGCGCAGGACCGTACCCACAACCTGGCCGGGATCTTCTCGCTCAACTTCCCGGACGGCTGGCGGAGCGGCACCACCGCGGGTCGGGTGCTGCAGAACTTCGGTGTGACCGGCACCTTCCGGTACGCCAGCGGCACGCCGTTCACCAAGTGCAGCAACACCACGTCGAACGCGGGCGTGATCGCGAATGACAATGCGTCTTCAGGACCGTGCGCCAACGCGAACGACTTCCTGTCGGACGTGAACCAGGTGCGGCTCCCGGCCATCAAGACCTTCGACGCCAAGTTCACGAAGGGCTTCAAGATCGGGAAGTACGACCTGACCGCGTACGTCGACGCGCGCAACCTGCTCAACTTCAAGAACGTCCTGGCGGTGTACAGCGCCACCAACGACGTGACCAACGGGCTGCTCGAGGCCCAGAACTGGTCCAGCGACTCGGCCGACTTTGCCTCCGAGGCGCTGAAGAATTCGGCGTACGTCGCCGGGTCCGCGATCGACCTGACCTTCGGCGGCGCTGGCGAGAACGGGTGCGGCGCCTGGGTCACGGCATCCAACGCTCCGGCGGCCCCGAACTGCGTCTACCTGATCCGGGCAGAACAGCGCTTCGGCAACGGAGACGGGGTCTTCAGCGTGGCCGAGCAGCACCGTGCCTCCGATGCGAGCTACTACGTCGGGTCGGGGCTCAACAACTTCACCGGGTCCCCGCGGCGTGTCCGCGTGGGCTTTGAGATCAACTTCTAGTCCAAGAGCGGCGGCGGCGGCGGTCACCGGAAGGCCGGTGACCTCCGTCGGCGGCGCACCTGCACACATCTGAGCGAGGTTGCGATGCACTCTCGAATTCGTGCGTACGGCGTGACCCTGGCGGCGCTCTTGGCGCTGGCGGTGGCCCTGCCGGTCGGGCTCAACGCCCGACCCAAGCCGGGTGTCACTCCCGCTGGCAGTTTCCGGCTCTTCGGGCGCTCTCTGGGCGCTGCGACGGTCAACCGCATCTATTGCGGCCTGCTGTCGGCCGGCAAGATCTGCGCGGACTCCACCAACTCCTCGACGATCCCGGGCGGCTTCTGGCCCAAGGGGACCGGCAACCAGTACGTGTTCAACTCCGGGATGCAGTTCGGCGGGGTGATCAACTCACCCGGCAATCCTTGGAACGGGGACACCACCGGCGCCTTCTTCTTTGACGCCCGTGGCGACCTCTCACACGGCCAGGAAGTCCAGCCGATCTTCAACTACCAGAACACCTCCGACCAGGCCTCGTGGCCGGCGGCGGCCAAGGTGCCGCAGAACGACCGTGGCGCCGGCAACTTCTTCTCGCTCCTCCAGGGGCAGGATGAGGCGTCGCAGGGCGATATCTGGTTCCTGACCTGGGATGGCGACCCGTCATTCAGCGCCGGCCGCAAGCACCCCTTGGGTGTGCTGGTCGAGACCCGGATGATGGGGTGGAACTACCCCGCCGGGAACAACGACATCCTGTACCTCATCTACACGTTCTACAACGTCAGCTCCACCTGCGCGGCCGACTACGCTGGTGTGCGGCCCTCGATGCAGTCCATCCTGTTGCAGCAGGCGGCCGTCTTCCAGGCCAAGAACAACGCGGCCTTCGGCATCACGTTGCCGGCCTGCGGATACACGATCAGCAAGTTCTACGCGAACTTCGCGGCCGACATGGACGTGACGCCGGATGCCGGCAACAACTACGCCAGCGTCAACATCCCCTACCAGCTCGGCTACGTCTACAGTTCGTATTTTGCCCAGAACTCCACCGCCACCGGCTACCCGGCCGACGTCACCGGGCCGCCGTTCATGGGCGGCTACGGCTTCGTCGGGGTCAAGTACCTGGCGAGCCCCGATTCCGGCGTCGCGCCGAACACGGCGCCGGCCGGGCTCTCGCTCTTCAGCGACACCGAGAACGGCGGCGTGTTCGGTGACCCGGGCAACGCCATCCAGCTGTACCGGTACATGTCCGGCACCGTGTCGCCGTCCTTGGGCGATGGCCAGTGCAACCACGACCCGGTGGCATCGCACATCTGTCACGTCGAAGTGAGCGCGCCGAACGACATGCGGTTCTTCCAGTCGTCGGGGCCCTTCGACCTTCCGGCCGGCGGCTCCGGCTCGGTGGTCGTGGCATACATCTTTGCCTCGCCGGTCAAGTTCGGTCCCTGCCAGACGGCGAGCACCGGCGCCGGCGCGGGGGCTTGCGGCAACCTGAATCCCGGCAACCCCGAGGCGCTCAGCAGCCTCGACAGCCTCACGTCCGGGAACGTCAACGTGGTGGATCACCTCACCGGCTTCGTGAGCTACGCGGCCGGCGCCGAGACCAGCCCGCAACAGGATCACTTCATCGTGACCCCGGGCTCGTTGCTTGGGAAGGCGAACATCGCGCAGCTGGTGTTCAACAACAAGTTCCTGCTCCCGTTCGCTCCGTCGAGCCCGGACTTCTTCCTGGTCCCCGGTGACAACTCCGTGGCCGTGATGTGGCGGCCCTCGGGTACCGAAGCGAGCGGCGACCTGTATTACCAGATCGCCCACAGTCCGGTGACGCTGGATTCCCTGGGCAATCCGACGTTGATCCCGAACCCCCTCTATGACCCGAACTATCGGTTCAAGGACGTCGAGGGTTATCGCGTGTACCGCGGCCGGAACCAGGGCGACCTGCGCCTGCTGGCCCAGTTCGACTACGCCGGCACCGAGATCGACGACTACAACGGGCAGGTCAACCCGGTCCCGACCTGCGCCCCGGAGCTCGGCGTCAGCAGCACCGGCCTCGGCGCTGATCACACTTGCGGCGGCACATTCACCGCGATCACCCCCGGGGTGGCGCAGACCAAGTTCGTCGCCGTCCCGCTCACGGGACCGATCGTTCAGGTCATCTTGACCTCGGGCCGCGTGGCGCTCGCCAACGGCACCGCGTTGGTCACCACGGCGGACACTGCGGTCACCGGGACGGCGAGCGGGAAGTATCCGGGGCTCACCGACACCGGCATCCCGTTCACCTACGTGGACAATTCGGCCCTCAACAACCTGCGGTACTTCTACGCGGTCACCGCGTTCGACGTGAACTCGATTCAGTCAGGCCCGTCGAGCCTGGAATCACCGCGGGTGCCGAAGGCGGTCATTCCGGTGCATCCGGCCACCAACTGGGACAACAGCGGATCGTTGTCGATCCACGTGATCGGACGTGGTGGGGTGTCGATGGACAGTGTTTATCCGACGGATCCGACGATCGACCCGACCACTGGCGTGTTGAGTGGTCCGGCCCGGCCGGTCACTGGTGCCTCACTCGCCTTCGTCGGCGCGTTTGTGAAACAAGTCGTGACCCAGTCGGGGGCCATGTCAGTACGAGTGGACAGCATGCACCTCGGGTCATCCTACGCCGGAGTTCCGAACACCTATTTCTTGTCCGTCATCAGCGCCGCCGGAACGGTAGCTGCGACCGTCAGCGTGTCGCAGGACGGCACCTCGGCTGCGGACACCGCGTCTGGGACCATTGACGGCGGACCGATCAACTCGACGATGGCGGCCAAGTACGGTGGCAATTCCAGCTTTCACTTGGCAGGTTCGTATTCACTGACATATCCCGGGTCGTATTTCACGGGCCTGTACGGCCGCGGCTGTGTCAATTCGAGTCCATCGACCGACGGGGTCGCGGCCAAGGTGTTCACCGTGGGCAAGTGCGACTACAACGGCGCCCGCTGGTTCGATGGCCCGTCGCCTCAGAACAATGAGACGTTCGCGGACCCCAACGGCGGTAACTACGTCATCGGGACGGCTTCGTGGCCGCTCACGACGGCAAGCAACGCCGGCAAGTTGAGCGGGGTCACCACGATCTACGAAGCAGTGCCCTACGGCAACACTCCGAGCACGTTCCGCGGCTTCGTCGGCGCCCTCACTGGCGCCGCGACCGCGGCCGACTACAACGTGTACTGGGGTACCACGGCCGGTACCATCGACTCGGTGGTGGACATCACCGACAACGTGATCGTGCCGTTCGACACTACCGTGAAGCATGGCTACACCTGGGGCATTCTTGATGCTGGGAGTTCCGGCGCGGCAGGCTCGATCGACAACCGTACCGGTGTCGCCACCATCGGAGATTTCGGTTGTGTCGGCGGAATCCGCGGTGCCGAAACTGGCCTCTTCACCTGTACCGCGGCCGTCAACTTCAAGTTGGTCAACGCGGTGACGCCAGGGCCGGTGGCCTTGGTCAGCGGTAACGGCACCAACAGCCAGGGCGCGATCCAGACCACAGTGCAGGGTTCGGCGCCGTTGCCGGACAACGGCTTCCTGATGTACATGCCGGGACATGTTTTCACCTTCGGCCTTGCGGGCGGGGTGGCGCCGTCCAAGCCGACGGTGTGGACCTTGCGCACGTACGTCGGTGGTATCAGCGGTGGCAACGGCAACGCCGGCAGCGAAGGGAACTACGTGTTCAAGCCGGTGCATTCACCGCTCGTCGCCACCGGAGCGAGCGTCGCGGCCACCTATAGCGTGGTGAACAAACTGGTGCCCACCGCGGCAATGGACCTGGATGCCGTCCACACGGTGCCGGATCCGTACTATGTGATGGACGGGTTCGAAGCGAGCCCGACGTCCAAGGTCATCAAGTTCGTGAACCTGCCGCAGCACTGCACCGTCCGGATCTACTCGACGAGCGGTGTGCTGGTGCGGATCCTCGACCACAAGGCGAACGGGTATGGCGGTTCCGAGGACTGGGATGTGCGGAACCGGAACAACCAGGTCGTGGCGAGCGGCGTGTACTTCTACAGCGTCGAATCGGCCACTGGCCCGCGGGTGGTCAAGCGTCTCACGATCGTCAACTTCTCGCAGTAGCCACGGAACGGGATCGGGGGCGCAGTGGCCCCCGGTCCCACCCAACAGGAGAAAGACCAGCTTATGAAGCACAGCATTGCAACGCGGTGGGCCCTCGCGGGTGCCCTGCTGCTGGGTCTCCCGGCCGCGGCCGCTGCTCAGGTCATCGGACCGGGGTTCATCCCCAACGACAACACCGCCTTCGGCACCACGTCGGGTGAATTCCTGCTCCTCGGTGGCGGTGCCCGCGGCACCGCACTCGGCGCCTCGTACGCGGCCATCGCCGGCGATGTGAGCGCCCTCTACTACAACCCCGCCGGCATCGCGCAGATGAACCGACCCCAGGCAGAGGTCGGCTCCTACAACTACGTGGCCGGCACCAAGTACACCTGGGGCGGGGTCGCCTTCCCGATCGCCGGCGGCGTCCGGAGCTTCGGACTCCAGATCGGCACCTTCGGGTTCCGCGACCAGCCGGTCTACACGGTGGAGCAGCCCGATGGCACCGGGTCGCTCTACAACGTGAGCGAGACGTTCGCGGCGATGACCTACGCCCAGAACTTCTCCGACCGATTCGCCGCAGGACTCACGGCCAAATTCGTCTCCGATCAGCTCGGCGACGCCAGCGGCAGCGCCTTCGCGGTGGACTTCGGCACCAACTTCCACGCGATGCTCAATAACAAGCCGATCAAACTGGCCTTCACGGTGACCAACCTCGGCACCGGGATGTCGTACACGGGTGCGGCGCTCAACACCAACGCCGTGCGCGACAATCCGACCCCGGATGATCCGATCCCGACCGCCGGCCAGCCGTCGGAACTTCGGACCAAGTCGTTCCCGCTGCCCACCGCCTTCCGGGTGGCGCTCGGATACGACCTGCTGAGCCAGCCCAACAACCGGCTCTCGCTGATCACCGAGTTCGACCAGCCCAACAACAACAACGCCGGCTTCGGCGTCGGCGCCGAATGGGCCATGCCCAAGCTCGGCTCGAGCCCCTTCGGTGTGGCGCTCCGTGGCAGCTACACCTACGCCTCGGCCAACACCATCAAGGCCGCGATGCCCACCGCCATGAGCCTCGATGAGTCGCTGCAGGGACTCGCGGGTGGTGGCGGGCTTTCGTACGCCAGCGGCGATTTCAACCTGGGCTTCGACTATGCCTTCAAGTTCATGGGCATCCTCGGGTTCACCCACTTCTTCAGCTTCACCGTCGGCTGGTGACCACCGCGGAGGATCGGGTGGCCGCGCCCGCTCCTTCGTTCCCGGCTGCAGACAGGCTTACGTGAGATCAGTCCTAGCGGTGGTACTGGGTGGCCTGATGATCGCGGCCACCCCACAGGGTGCGGTGGCGCAGGGTGCGCCGGCCCTCACGGTGCGGGTGGTGCGGTTCTACCGTCCCGAGTACCAGCAGACCGTGGTGAAGACCTTCGTCGAGTTCCCGTACGTGTCGCTGACACCGACGGGCTCCGGCCCCGGGGCGCAGCTGAGTTATCGGATCACCGTCAAGGTGACCGACTCGACGGGTCTGACGCTGATGGAGCAGCCATGGCGGGGCCACGCCGATGCAGCATTTCGGCTGGATCCCCGGGCAACGGGCCTCGAGATGTTCGAGTTCCCGGTCAAGGCCGGCAAGTACACGCTCACGGTGACGGTCCAGGATTCGGTCGGCGGTGGCACGCTCACCCGCATGGTACCGGTGGAGGGTTTCGCCACCCGGCCAAGAGCGTCCGATCTCGTGGTGTCGTCGCAGATGCACATTGCCGGACCCGCGGACACGGTACCGCGGAGCGGTGAATGGAGGCGGGGCAGCACCGTGGTCCAGGCCGCAGCCGATGTGGTGCTCGACCCGATCCACGAGGACCGTGGCAGCCTGTATTACCTGCTGGAGGCGTACGGCGCCCGAGCGGATTCGTCGGCGCCAGGAACGACCCAGCAACCGGACACCGGGACGTTGAGCGTCAAGGTCGTGGATACCGCCGGCAAGGCGCTGCTGCAGACGCCGCCCGCGAAGGTGCTGATCGCCGCCGGAGGCGGGATCCTGCGGGGCCAGCTTCCGCTCACCGGGCTGCCGGAAGGACACTATCAGTTGGAGACGGACCTGGTCGTCGACGGGGTCACCACGACCCGGACCGCAGGGTTCCGGATGGGAAGCCTCCAGGCGGCGCTGGAACAGGATCAGCAGGTCCGCGAGGTGGCGCTGGTCTCCGACAGTGGATACTTCGGGGCGATGGACGAAGCAGCGCTCGACGAAGCCTATGCGCCGTTGGACTACCTGGCCCGGCCGGACGATCACATGGACGTGTGGAAGCAGGGCTTGACCGTTGCGGCCAAGCGGAACTTCCTGGTCCAGTTCTGGGGACGTCGCGATCAGACGCCAGGCACACCGAAGAATGAGGCCCGCGAGCGATTCTATGGATTGATCGCGCTGGCCAACCAGAAGTTCACCGAGCGGGGCTCCAATGCCCGCCCAGGTTGGCGGTCGGACCGGGGACGGATCTTCATCAGGAACGGTGACCCGGCGGACCGGCTGCAACGACAGAACATCGGAGTGGCGCAGCCCTACGAGGTCTGGCGGTACGCGAGCGGCAAGGGTCGGTGGTACATCTTCGTGGATCGGAGCGGCTTCGGCGCCTATGAGCTGGTGGCGACGAATGACCTCCACGAACCCACACGGCCCGGTTGGCAGACCGCATTGGGAACGGTCGCGGTCGACGACATCCAGCGCTACCTGAACATCGATTTCGAGCAGAGCACCACTCAGCAGTAGGCACCGATCGCCCCAGGGGTGCCATCCCCGACGGCGTGAACGACAGACGCAAGACCCGGAGCAGTTGACCCGAGCTTCCGCAACAAGGGGCACTACCATGAACGCTGTGAAGAATTGTCTGGTCGTACTCGCCGCCGCCGTGGCGCTCGCATCGTGCTCCGCGGATCCGAACTCGAGCAGCGTCGGAAAGGCCGTGCTGACCGTTTCGCCGGGGTCAGTCGCCATCCGCGCCAACACCACCGCCGAGATCTTCGCCTCGGCCATGGACCCGCTAGGCGGAGCGGTGAGCGGGAGCTACACCATCACCAACCCGACGCCGGCCCTGTTCACGGCCGTCATCGACACCGGCTACACCCCGGTGACCAGCGGCACCCGCCCCACGACCCGCACCCGCATCGTGGTGACGGCGCTCCAGAGCGGCGACGGATCATTCACCGTCACCGGTACCGGCGGCACCGTGGTCATCCCGGTCCGGATCGGACCCGATTCGCTGACCGGCAACATCGCTGTTTCCAAGCCGACCTTGGCCGAGATCGACACCTTCACCGCCACGCTCCCGACCGGCGTCCGATTCACCGCCGGGACCTCGGTCAACGTTTACCACCAGGCCACCTCGGCGGACAGCGCGCTGTTCTCGCCGGTCCTTGTAGGTATCTCGACAGACAGCGAGACCGCGACGGTCGCGGTCGGGCCGAACAGCGGCGGGCACGTCCGGTTCGACGGACTCGCCAACGTGTCGACGCCGACGATCACCTACGCGGCCCGCGGCGCTACGCTTATGTCGTCGCCGACGCTCGATACCAGCGGCACCGACGTGACCACGGCATTGGTGGCCCACGTCACGCTCAACGTGACCCACCCCTTGGTCGGCGACACCGTCACCGCGACCGCGCCGGCGGGTTGGCGCTTTACGCCCGGCACCAAGGTGCACCTCTACAAGGGCCCGACCGTCAACGATTCGAGCGATGGGCAAGCCCAACCGGTCGTTGTCGGGGCAAGCGTTGATAGCTCGACCTTCAAGTTCATTCCGGGCCCGAGCGGGCACGGCCAGGCCCGCTTTACCAATATGGTCCTGCGTTCGAACGTTGCGTACGCATATGCAGCGGTTCGTTCCATCGACACGCTGACGGTGGCGGCGCTCCCCTCGTCGGGAGCGGTGACGTTCACGCGCGCCGACAGCGCCGCCAACACGAAGGTCGCCATCAAGCTACCTGCCGGTTACCTGTTCACTGCCGCATCGACGGCCACAATGACCGGCGCCATGGCGCCGATCGTGCTCGGTGTCTCGGCGGCCAAGGACACGATGTACGTCCTGCTCCCGCCGAGCACCAATCTGGCCGTTGTCTTCTCCGGCATCACCTACTCGGTGTTCGGCGGACTCAGCTTCACGTCGACCAACTCGGTGACCGTGAAGCCGGTCGCCGATATGGGTAACGATGGCCCGCTCGGGGTCATTCCGACGATCCAGCTTCCGGCCAAGGGCAACTACGGGTTCTGGGATCTCGGTACCTTCGACTCGACCGACTACAGCCCTGATGGCGGGGCCGACGCCCAGTACTATCGCTATAACCTCGGGGTCGCGGCGAAGATAAACACACGGGTCGATTGGAATGTCGGCAATGACATTGACGTGATCTTGCTCGCGGACGACGGGACCTATTCAAACCCCGTGGACGGTTTCTCTGGTGCGTCGGCTGCAGCATTCGAGACGTCCAAGTCCGGCGCACTGACGGTCGGCACCTACCTGCTCGATGTGATCAACTACGGTCCGTTCGATACGGGTGGCAGCACGTCGGTGGGCGCGACCATCCGTTTCCAGCTCACCGTGTTCTGAGCAGCGGCCAGTCCCGCACAACAGCAAAAGACCCCGAGGAACGCTCCTCGGGGCCTTTTGCTGTTGTGCGGGTGGTGATTTGACCACGTGAGGAGTTTTTCTGCCCTGGACGGGCCAGCGCAGGACTGTGCATGCCGCACCTGGTCCCGGCGAGTCTCTGGGCCCCGAAGAAGACCTCGGGCTCCGAAAATCGCTTCCACTGGATCGACTGCGACACACTAAAAGGCCGCCGACAAGTTGGTCGAGCGGCCCACGCTGCTTCCCCACTGACCCTCCACCCGTCAGACCGACCGCAGGTCCCCTTCCCGGAACTGCTGCCGGTAGAGCCGAGCGTAGAGGCCATCCCGCGCCAGCAGCTCCTCGTGCGTCCCCACCTCCACGATGGCGCCGTGCTCCAGCGTCACGATCCGGTCGGCCCGCCGCACGGTGCTCAACCGGTGGGCGATGATCAGCGTTGTCCGTCCCACCAGAAGGCGTTCGAACGCCTCCTCGACCAGGCGCTCGCTTTCGGTATCGAGGGAGCTGGTGGCCTCATCCAGGACCAGGACCGCCGGGTCCTTGAGGATGACCCGTCCGATCGCGATCCGCTGCCGCTGCCCCCCCGAGAGCTTGACCCCCCGCTCTCCCACCACCGTACCGTACCGCTCCGGCAGCCGCTCGATGAACTCCTCCGCGTGCGCCGCCTGCGCCGCCGCCACCACATCGGCCTCCGAGGCGTCGGGGCGGGCGTACGCCAGGTTCTCCCGCACGGTGCCGCTGAAGAGCGCCGGCTCCTGCGGCACCAGTCCGATGGCCGCCCGGAGGTCCTTGAGCGCCAGGGTCCGGATGTCGAGGCCGTCCAGCGTGATCCGCCCCTCGGTCACGTCCCAGAACCGGGGGATGAGGGACGCCATCGTGGTCTTCCCGGCTCCGGAAGGCCCCACCAGTGCCACCACCTCTCCCGGCGCCAGGGTGAGCGATACCCTCCGGATGGCCCAGGGTGCGTCGAGATCATTCCGGTAACGGAACGACACGTCCTCGAACCGGACCTCTCCCCTGACGGGCCTGGGAAGCGCCACCGGTCCCGCGGGATCGGTCACCTCGACCCGCTGCTCCAGGAGCTCAAAGACTCGGGTGGCAGCGCCCACAGCTTCATTATAGGAACCGAAGAGCGAGACCAGCCCCCCCACCGCCCCGGCAATAAAGAGTGTGTAGAGCACGAACTTGATGAGGTCGCCCTCGGTGAGTCTTCCGGCCAAGACCTCGCGCCCCCCCTCCCAGAGCACCGCCGTGACCCCCCAGAAGGTGACCAGGGTGATGACACCGAAAAAGATCCCCCGCACGTGGGCGCGGGTGAGGGCCATTTCGATGATGGACTGGATCTTGGAGGTGTAGCGGCCCCGCTCGGTCGGTTCCTGCACGAAGCTCTGCACGGTCCGGATCTGGCTCAGCGTTTCCTCGGCCATCGCATTCGCGTCTGCCACCTTGTCCTGCAGTCCCTTGGACACCTTGCGGAGCCGGCGCCCGAAGAAGACCGCAGAGGCCACTACCAGCGGCGCCACAAGAACCGCCGTGAGCATGAGGTGTGGCTGGCTGAGGGTCAGGATGAGGATCCCGCCCACGAGCGTCATCGTCTGGCGGAAGAACTCCGCCGCCTGGGTGCTCATCGCCGCCTGCAGGAGGCCGATGTCCACCGCCAGGCGGCTGGTCAGCTCGCCGATCCGGCGGTCGGCAAAGAACCCCGGCGGCATCTCCAGCAGCTTGCCGAAGAGCTCCCGACGGAGGCCCGCCACAGCCCGCTCACCGGTGGCGGTGAGGAGGTAGGTCTGGACGTAGTTGAGGGCGGCCTGGATGGTGAAGAGCACGACCAGTCCCAGCGCGACCTGATCGAGATAGGACCGGCTGTGCCGGACGAAGGCGGCGTCCACCAGATAGCCGGCGAGCTGCGGGAAGGCGAGGGAGATCCCGCCGCTCAGGAGCAGCGTGACGAGCGCGAGGGTCAACGCGCCGCGGTACGGACGGACCCTGGGCCAGAGGCGCGCCAACTGTCCCGGTGGTGCGATCAACCGCTTGCGTGGCTCGGTGGTGGTGGCGGCGTCAGCGGCCGTGGGGGGCCTCCGTTGGAGCGGCCGGACCCATCGAAGGGGGCGCGGGGAGGGTCATCACCTCCGGAGCCCGGTCGGCGTGCCCGAACGGCACCGCCCGGTCGACCCCCATAGCGGCGAACAACAGGAACAAGTAGAGCAGGGAGTACTTGTACATCTTCCACGCTGTCGGGGTCACCGTTGACTCCCGCAGCAGCCGGATGCAGTACCAGAGGAGTCGGGCGCCGAGGAGCACCGCAACGACGGCGTAGAAGAGGCCAAGGTCGCCGGAGAGCCACGGCAGGAGCGTAAGGGGCAGCAGCATCACGGTGTAGCCCAGCATCTGGAGCTTGGTGCGGTGCTCCCCCTGGACCAGCGGCATCATGGGGACCCCGGCCTTGGCGTATTCCCCTTGCTTGATGAGGGCCAAGGCCCAGAAGTGGGGTGGGGTCCAGTAGAAGATGATGGCAAAGAGGTAGATGGCCGTCAGGTCGAGCCGTCCCGCCATCGCGGCCCACCCCACCAGCGGCGGGAACGCCCCCGCTGCCCCGCCGATCACGATATTCTGCGCGGTCCACCGCTTGAGCCAGATGGTGTACACCACCACATAGAACAGGAGCCCCGCGAGCGCGAGCCACGCCGCGAGCGGGTTCACGTAGGCCCAGAAGAGGGCAAAGGACGAGGCGCCGAGCGCCATCCCGAAGGCGAGCGCACCCCAGGCCGGCATCCGGCCCGACGGCACCGGTCGCAGCTTGGTGCGGCTCATCCTGTCGTCGATGTCGCGATCGAACCACATGTTGATGGCATTGGCCCCGCCGGCCATCAGGTAGCCCGCGATGACCACCCACACCACCAGTCCGACCGAGGGGAGCCCGTGGCCGGTGATGAACATCGGGAAGACCGTGGTGACGAGCAGGAGCGAGATGATCCGCGGCTTAGTGAGCGTTATCAGGTCGCGCAGCACCGACGGCCGTGCCCCGGGCGCGCCCTGTTCCAACTCGGCGCTCACTGCCTCCACCGCCGGGGTCCGGCGCGAAAAGAAGATCAGCACCACCAGCATGGCCCAGACCGAGGTGCCGGTGAAGAGGTGCAACGCCCGGAGGCCGGGGGGCAGGAGGTGCAGGACCATCGCTGCCGCCACCGCCACCTGCGCCAGCGACACCACCAGCAGGGCCACCGTCATCCGCTGATAGCGGAGGCCCGCCGGCCCACGCTTGCCCCGGGCGGCCCACGCCAGCGCCAGTACGAGACCGACGAAGGTGAACGCCAGCAGGCGGTGGGTCCAATGGATCTGGGCGAGCGAATTGGACGGCGGGAAGAGGCTGCCGTCACAGAGCGGGAAGCCGGAGCAGTACCAGCCGGCGTGCAGATTGGCGGTGAGCGCGCCGAAGAGGATTACGATGAACCCGAGACCTGCGGTGACACGCGCCAGCGTGTGGCCGGGATGCCGTTCGACCGGTGGGAGCGCCTCCTGTACCGTGGAGGCGCGCATTGCCGTCACCAGGAGTGCCGCCAGCACCAGCATCGCATTGGCCAGGTGCACCACCACCACCGCGGGGGGGAGGGTGAACTTGACCGTGATGGCGCCGAGGAGGACCTGCACCACCAGCAGCACGAAGGCGAGGGTGGCGGGGTTCCGGAGGCGGGGTTCATTGCGGTGCCGGATCCAGGCCACGATCCCGACCGCGGTGACCGTGATGGACACGAGCGCCGCCACCCAGCGATGGCTGATCTCGATCAGGGTCGGGAGGTCGAGGGGGGGGAACCAGCGGCCATTGCAGTTGGGCCAATGCTCGCCGCAACCGAGGCCTGAGCCGGTGATCCGGACGATGCCGCCCAGGACGATCAGGAGGAAGGTGAACGCAGCGCCGGTCCAGGCCAGGCGTCGAAGTAGCTTGGGGTCCATGACTCCTATTCCAGCAGACGATCAAGGGCGGGGCTCGGGCGGGCGGCCGACCAGACAGAGGTCAAAAAACCGTGTTTGAACGCGGGTTGTCAAGCTGCGCAGAGACGGAGGGACGCAGAGGCGGATGGACGGACGGACGCATCAGGCGCGTGAGGCGCATAGGCGCACAGGCGCACGGACGGACGGACGCACAGACGCACAGACGCACAGGTACTCCGACGCAGGGGCCTAGGGGCGCTGAGGCTGAGGGGTGCCTGAGGCGGAGGCTGAGACCCGTATAGATTTCGCTCGGTCGATTCGCTCCGGCGTCCGAGCGTCCGAGCGTCCGAGCATCTGTTCACTCTCGGCCCTGCGCCCGTCCGCCTGTTCGCCTGTGCGCCTGTGCGCCTCTCCGAAAGGTCCCCTGTGACCCCCGACCCCTCCCGCGATGCCTGGGGCGAGCGACTCGGCCGCCGCTTGGGGCTCTGGAGCGCGGTGGCCGTGCTGGTGGGCTCCACTATAGGAAGCGGGATATTCCGGGTCCCGGCCCTCGTGGCCGGGGAGATCGGCTCGGCGGTCCCGGTGCTGGTCCTCTGGCTCATCGGTGGGCTGGTGGCCTTGGCCGGGGCGCTCACGCTGGCCGAGCTCGCGGCGGCACTCCCGCGGTCGGGGGGGATCTTCGCGTTCATTCTGGAAGCGTTCGGGCCGTTGCCCGCCTTCCTCTTCGGATGGTCCGAGCTCGTGGTGCTTCGCGCCGCCGCGTTAGGTGCCATCGCCACCATCTTTGCCGAGTACCTCGGCTATTTCCTTCCGCTCACGCCGATGGAGGTGCGCTACGTCGCCGCCGGGGCGGTGATCGTGTGCGGCGCTTTCAATTATGTGGGCGTCAACGTGGCGGCCGTCCTCAACAACATCGCGACCGGCCTCAAGTTCGCGGCACTTGCCGGTCTGGCGGTCCTGGCCTTCGTGGCGGGGGAGGGGAGCGTCACGCATTTCACTGCGACCTCGGCGGCGCCGGCGGCTGGGCTCTCGGTGATGGCCACGGCATTGGTGGCGGTGATGTGGACCTATGACGGATGGGCCGACCTGGCGTTCATGGGCGGTGAGGTGAAGGATCCTGCCCGGAACCTGCCGCGCGCACTCCTCCTCGGCACCGGGCTCATCGTGCTGGTGTATGCGCTGATCAACGTCGCATACATCTATCTGGTGCCGATCTCGGAGATGGGGAGCTCCAAGCTCATTGCCGCTGATGCTGCCCGCCGGATCCCGCTCCTGGGTGCCGGGGGTGCTGGGGTCATTGCCGCGATGGTGATGGTCTCCTGTTTCGGTGCGCTCAACGGCTCGATGATGACCGGGCCCAGGGTCTTCTTCGCGATGGCCGATCGCGGGCTCTTCTTCCGGGGGATCGCGCGGGTCTCGCCCCGGTTCCAGAGTCCGTCGGTGGCCATCTGGCTGGCCACGCTGCTGGGCACCGTCTACGTGCTGCTCAACGACTTCAAGCAGCTGGCCGACAAGTTCATCCTCGGCATCTGGCCGTTCTATGCGCTGGCGGTGGCGGCGGTCTTCGTCTTCCGTCATTCGCGCCCCGACCTCGAGCGCCCCTACCGCGCCTGGGGATATCCGGTGGTGCCGGTGCTCTTTTTGGTGGCGTCGGTGGGGATGGTGGTGAATGCACTCTGGGTCGATCCCCTCAATACCGGGATCACCTTCGGGATCATTGGCGCGGGGGTGCCGGCGTTCTTCCTCTGGCGCCGGTTCGGTGCAGTTTCGGCCACATGAAGCGGGGGTGAAGGCGGAACGCTTGACCCCGGGTGGCCAGCGCGTAAGTTAGGTCGAGTGTGACGAAGCTCACCGAGCGGGAAGCTCGGGGTTTCGCGTCCTGCAGGGCAAACCCCACAATTCGAGGCACATCATGACGAGGTTTCGTCGGGCAGCAGCCTGGGCGATCGTCGCGGTACTGGCCGCGTGCAGCGCCGGTCCGCTCGCCGCGCAAGGCGTCACCAGCGCGGCCGTGCAGGGCAAGGTCACCCAGGCGGGGGGAACGCCCGTCGAAGGTGCCACCGTCATCATCGTCAACACCAGCACCGGCCAGCGCTTCCAGGTGCAGACCCGCGCTGGCGGCCGGTACACCTTGGAGAACGTGGCGCCGGGCGGGCCCTACAGCATCTCCGCGCGCGGCGTCGGCTTCCAGCCCAACACGCTGACCGGCGTACAGCTGAGCTTGGGCCAGCGCTTCAACGCCAACTTCGAGCTCACCCAGTCGGTGGTCCAGGTCCAGGAATTGACCATCAACGCCGCGGTGGATCCGCTGATCAATCGTGGACGCACTGGTGCGGCGAGCACCATCTCCGACTCGCTGGTCGCGAGCCTGCCGACCCTGAGCCGGAACTTCACCGACTTCATCGTGGCCAGCCCGCAGGTGATCGCGGCGCCGGGCGGGAGCCCGTCGATCGCCGGCTCCAACAACCGGTTCAACAACATCCAGATCGACGGCGCGGTCAACAACGACCTCTTCGGACTCGGCAGCAGCGGCGTCCCCGGTGGTCAGAACGAGAACGCCCGACCGATCCCGCTCGACGCCGTGAAGCAGTTCCAGATCCTGGTCTCGCCGTTCGACGTGCGGCAGGGCGGGTTCACCGGCGGTCTCATCAACGCGGTGACCAAGAGCGGCACCAACGAGTTCCACGGAGATGCCTGGCTCCAGACCCAGAATGAGGGGCTGGTCGGGGCCGACAGCGCCTCGAACAAGATCGCCAGCTTCAACACCACCCGCTTCGGCGGCTCGCTGGGCGGTCCGATCGTCAAGGACAGGGCGCAGTTCTTCGTGAGCGCCGACATCCAGCATTCCGTCACTCCGTACAGTGGCGCACTCTTGGCCGGGGCGAACCAGACGCTGGCCCAGTCGTTCGCCGATACCCTGCAGTCCGTGTACCACATCGGTGCCGGAACTGCGGGGACGTTCAACGCCAACAACCCGGCGACGAACCTCTTCGGCAAGGTCAACGCACAAGTGGGCCAGAACAGCCAGCTCGAGATCTCGGAGAACTACGGAAAGACCACCGCCGACAACATCTACGCCGGGCGGTCGATCAACGGCAATTATGCGCTCACCAGCAACATGTACCAGATCACCAACACCACCAACAGCCTCCGGCTCAAGTTGACCAGCGTGCTGGGTGATCGGTACAACAACGAGCTCATCGCCGGGTATCAGTCCGTGAGCGACAACCGGCCGCCGAACAGCGACCTGGCCACGATCCAGCTGACCGGGACCGGCGGCGTCTTCCTGCTGGCCGGGGCGGAGCGCTTCTCGCAGGCCAATACCCTCGATCAGAAGATTTTCGAGCTCACCGATAACCTCAGCTTCGACCTCAACGCGAAGAACCACCTGACCGTCGGCACCCACAACGAATTCTTCGGATTCACCAACGTCTTCTTCGCGCAGTCGATCGGGCAGTGGAACTTCGGGACGCTGGACTCGTTGGCCCAAGGGCTCCCCAACACCTACACCCGAGCCCTGACCGGCGCGCAAGCGGGGATTGCCGGCGGGCGCACCGACGGCCCGGTGGCAAATTTCGACGTGCATCAGTTCGGGTTATACGTGATGGACCAGTTCACCCCCTCCCCGAAGATGACGATCCAGATCGGGCTCCGGGCGGACGACCCGACCTTCCCCACCAAGCTGGCGTTCAACCAGCAGCTCTCCGACTCGATGGGGATCAACACCAGCGTCTTCCCGAGCGGGAACATCCTCTGGGCGCCGCGGCTCGGCTTCAACTACGACGCCAAGGGCGATGGTTCGCTCATCATCCGTGGCGGCGCCGGCATCTTCAGCGGCCGGCCGCCGTACGTCTGGCTCTCGAACGCCTACGCAAACACCGGCAAGGAGCAGGCCCAGCTGACCTGCACCGTGGCTGCGGGAAACATTCCGGCGTTCAATGCCGACACCACCCAGTACACCGCGTGCAATCCTGCCACGGTGCTCGGCCAGCCGAAGGCGACGGTCAACGTCTTCGACAAGAACTTCAAGTTCCCGCAGACCTTCCGCGTCACCCTCGGCGGCGACAAGAAGCTGCCGTGGGGGATGGTCGCGAGCGTGGACCTGATGTACGCGATGAACTACAACACGCTCTACCTCAACGACGCGAACCTGCTCGGGATCCAGGGTCACTTAGCGGGCGAAGGGAACCGGCCTGTATATGGTAATCCTGGGACCGCGGGGAACGCCGGCGTTCTGAACCCGACGCCGATCAAGGCGACGGGGGGGAACAACTTCAACCAGGTGATCGTCCAGACCAACCAGAACAAGGACTACGCCTACTCCGGGTCGTTCCAGGTCGCGAAGAACTTTGCCGATCACATCGAGTTCACCGCCGGGTACACCTACTCCCGGGCGTATGACCTGATCTCGCAGACGTCGAGCATCGCCGCCTCGAACCTGGGCTTCGCGACCCTCGACGGCACGCTCGCCGACCGGAACGTCCGTCCCTCGGCATTTGACCGGCCCAACAAGATCACGATCAGCGGCACTTATCACTTCCCGCACGCCATCGACCTGTCCCTCATTTACATCGGGATCTCCGGGACGCCGTACGGTTACGTGGTGAGCGGCGACGCGAATTTCGACGGCATCGGCACGTCGCAGCAGAACGACATGTTCTATGTGCCGAAGGACTCCAACGACATCACGATGAACGGCGCCAGCCCGGCGGCCCGAACGGCACAATTCGACTCGCTCAACACGTACATCAATGGCGAGTCGTGCCTCAGCAGCCAGCGCGGCCAGGTGATGCAACGCGACAGCTGCCGGAACCCCTGGCAGAACTACCTGAACAGCACCCTGTCCTGGACCCCGCAGATCGCCGGTCAGCGATTCCAGATCTCGGCGGACGTGATCAACCTGCTGCACCTGATCAGCAGCGACTGGGGCATCATCCGCACCACCAGCGGTTTCGAAGGCCAGAACATCGTGAGGAAGACCGGCTACGATCAGTTCAATCAGCGGAACATCTACTCCCTGGCGCTTCCGGTGCAGAGCGTCCAAAGCGTCGCGCTCTCGCGCTGGCGGATCCAGCTGGGAGCCAAGTACGCATTCTGACCGACGCGGATGAATACAACGACCGGGCGCTCCGAAAGGGGCGCCCGGTCCGTTTTGTGGCATTCGCTCAATGATGCCTGCCTCAGCTCCTGTCCCCCTCTCCAACATCACCAGACCCTCACCCTTACCCCTCTCCCTGCGGGAGAGGGGTGAGGGTAACAGTCGCGGCGAGAAGTGAGGGGTGAGGGTAGAGCGGCAACGAGGGGGGTGGGAGTGAGGCCAGCAAGGTCCCTCGCTCCGCTCGGGATGACAGCTGTATTGCGTCTGACATCTCGAACACGATCTTCGGTCGTCCCTCCGTCCCTCCGTCCCTCCGTCCCTCCGTCCCTCCGTCCCTCCGTCTCGTTACGTCCTCGCGCGCGCCAGCAGCCAGAGGCCGAGGAAGAGGAAGAGCACTGTCGGGAACCAGGCCGCGATCTGGGGTGGAACGACGCCGCTGATCCCGATGGCCTGGGAGAGCTGAATGAGTGTCAGGAAGATGAGGGTGGTGCCGAGGCTCAAGGCCAGCCCCACCGCGGCACCGGCCCGGGGTGCCGTGAGCGCGAGTGGCGCGCCGAAGAGTGCGATCACGATGCAGGTGATCGGGAGCACGATCTTGAGCGATCGCTCGACGATGAGCTTGTTGGCGTCGTTCCCGGAGCGTTGCAGGGCGGTGATGTAGTCGCCCAGTTCACCGAAGCGCATCTCCTCGGGGTCCTTCGGCTCCTGCAGCAGTTCGGCGGGCTTCTCGTGCATCGCGTTGAGGCGGAGGGTCGCGAAGGAGAAGTCCTGGACATCGGCCAGGTCGCCGATCAGCCGGGTGGCGCCGTTCCAGAGCCGCCAATGGCGGCCGGCGGAGTCCCAGCGAGCACTGTCGGCAGTGACGACGATGGTGGGGAAGGCATCTCCGGTACCTTGGCGTTCGAGCAGGAGCCCGCCCAGGGTGCGATCCGAGATGTCGAGCGAGCGGATGGTGTAGACCCACCCCTGATCGGCGCGGAAGACGAAGTTGTACTTCTCGTTGCGCGACTGGACCTGCTTCTTGCCCTCGATCTCGAGCCCCTTCCGCGTGGCGCCGGGGGCGAGCTCACCGACCACCACGCCCAGCGCCGCAGCGAACATCGACGCGATGATCAGGGGGCGGAGCATCCGGTGGAAGCTCACCCCCGAGGCCTTGACCGCGGTGAGTTCGGTGTTGCGGCTCAGATTCCCGATGGTGAAGATGGTGGCGAAGAGTACCGCGGCCGGCATGACCTCGAACATGTTCTCGGGGAGCCGGAGGAGGGTGGCCAGCGCGATGCGCTTCCACCCCAGGCCATTCTGGAGCCAGCCGTTGATATTGTCGGTGAGCTCGATGATGATCGTCGTGAGCGGCAGCCCGATCGCCGTGAGCACGAAGATCTTCGACCACGAGCTCAGGATGTAGCGGTCGAGGATCCGGGGCTGGAGCCTCATCGGGCCCTCCTGAAGCGGCCGAAGATCGAGTCGAGGAGGTCCTTCAAGTCCCCGCCGCGGGTGGACCCCGATTCGCGGCTCACCCGCTGGATGCCGATCAGGGCGGCCACCAGCAGCACGACGTTGGGGGCCCACATCGACCAGAACGGCGGGATGAGCCCCCGCTTGCCGAGGGCCTCACCGCCGATCAGCGCGCTGTAGTAGAGGGAAAAGAGCCCCAGCCCGGCACCGATCACGAGACCCATCCCGCCGCGCGGGAAGCGGAGTGCCAGGGGCACCCCCACCAGGGCAAAGATGAGACAGGCGAAGCTCAGGGCCCACTTCTTCCAGATCTCGACCAGGAAGTCGTTCCGCTTCATGACGGCCGACTGGAGCTGGCTGCGGGTATTGCTGAGGCGGAACGAGCCCGCCAGTGCCACCGGCGCCGCACCGCCGTGCAAACTGCGGAGGCTGTCGCGCGTCGCGGCCGCTTGGCGGGTCGAGTCGATGGCCCATGCGGAATCGTGCTTCATTTGGGCGGCTTGGAGGAGCTTGCGGCGCCGGATCTGCTGGCCCATTGGCGAGAGCTTCCGCACGGGGTGCTGCTGTGCAGGGACCTGCGCCTCGGCCGTCTTCGGTAACACGAGGCCGATCCAGTGACGCCAGCCGCAGGGCCGTGGCGCCAGGGTGCGCGTCGGCAAGGGTGGGGGGAGTGGGGGCAGCCGGAGGATGATCCGAAGATCACCGTTTCGGAGCCGGGCGGCATCGGCCCGAACGGCGGTGGCGTCCCGATCGGCGGCCTGCACCACGCTGTCCATTTCGCAGGTGGTCATCTCCCGATCGCCGCGGGAGATCGACGTGTCGGCTTGGCGGTCGAGCGAGTTGGCGACGTTGCGCACCTTGATGGTGTTGACCCGGTAGGCCGTCGTCTGGAAAAGCTCGGGGTGGTCTTCCTCGTATTCGTGGATGACACCGTCGTAGAGCCGGAGCTCGAGGTCCGGGTGCCCGGTCTCGTAGGCCAGCCGCCCGCTGTCGGCGTAGATGACCCGGCGCACATTGCGGTCGTTCAGGTCGAACAGCGACACATCGCGCATCTTGCCGGTGGCGGCGTCGATCCGGCTGGCGCGCAGGAAATAGGCCGAGGGCGGGATCGGGTTGATCGCCTGCTCCCGGAGGTCGAGGGTCGGCTTCTTCCGGCCGATATCCTCGATGAGGGCCTTGAGTCGGGCGTTGGTGCGGGGATGGATCTGGTCGGTCAGGAGGAAGTTGGCGGCCGACAGGACGAGCCCTGCCACGATCACGGGACGGAGCATCTGGTGGACGCTGACGCCGCTCGCCCGCATGGCGGTGATCTCGTTGTCGGCGGCGAGGTGGGTGAACGCATAGAGCGTCGCGAGGAGCACCGCCATCGGCACCGTCATCACCAGGATGAAGGGCAGCGTCAGCAGGAAGAACTCCCCGACCACGCTCCACGGCAGGCCCTTGCCGACCAGCTTGGGGATCTTGTCGGCCACCTGATTGAGCAGCAGGAGCCCGGTGAGCCCCGACAGCGCAAAGAGGAACGGCGCCACCAACTGGCGGACGATGTAACGATCGAGAAGGCGCACGGGCTCTGGTCCGCCGGTTGTCGGAGTGTCTAAGTCCTAGTATATTACCAACTTACCGCCCCTACAAGGCCGCATCCCCGACCACTTTGCCGTGGCGCGCTTCGTCGCCCTGTCCCTCCTCCTCACGGTCCCCGTCGGTCTGGCGGCGCAAGCGACACCGGCGCCTGTCCCGGCCGACACGGTCGGACCGCACCTGGTGGCCGGGTTCCCCCCCTACCGGTACACCATCGTCCCGCCGGAGGCGCATCGGCTGGCGGAGGTGTTCCTGCGCCGTGACGGGGCGGCACGGACCGCCCGGTGGGCCGATTCCGTGACGGTGGCCCTCGATTCGGCCCGGCGGGTGCGCTCGGCGGATTTCGCGGCCCGGGAACTCTTCAAGGACAACGCCGCGGTCGCCGCGGTCTCGGATACCGGTGGATTCCTCGGTATCGACCGTCGGTATGCCGACCTGAGCCTGGACGGCCAGGGTCGAGTGGAGGTCCGGACCCAGCGCGACAAGAACGAACGGTGCACCTCCTACCAGCTCCTCGATCCCGCGAGCGGATGCCGAGGCATCTTCACCCCGCCGAGCATCAACGACGAACTCACGATGCGGGCCGCCGGGACCATCGGCAGCCGGTTGCACGTCGACCTCGACTACGACAGCCAGCGGGACTTCTCCGCCAACAACGACATCCGGGTCTACTACCAGGGCCTCCAGGACGAAGTCCTGCAGCGGCTCGACTTCGGGACCGTCACCTTCGTGGCGCCGCCGTCCCGGTTCATCACCGCGACGATCCCGGCCAACAGCTTCGGGGTGAGTGCCCGATTCCAGATCGGTGACCTGCAGGTCCAGGCCCTGGCGGCGTCCCAGAAAGGGAGCGTGGTGGCCGACCGGCACTACACCATCGGTGCCACGACCAGCCAGCCCCAGGACCGCCAGATCCGCGACCTCGACTACGAGGCGGGGCGGTTCTTCTGGGTGGTGGACCCGGTGCGCCTTCCCGGCTATCCGGCCGTCGACATCCTGAACGTCGATCCGGCCGTCCTCACCCCCGACCAGCGCCCCGCCCAGATCCGGGTGTATCGGTACCGCCCGGTGACCCAATCGAGCACCAGCTCCGACCTGACCGGCATCACCGCCGTGGCAACGCGCCCGGACAGCCCGCAGGCGACCGGACGGCTGCGGTGGGAGTTGCTGGTGCCAGGGACGGACTACTATCTCGATCCGTCCGGCACCTGGTTCGCGTTGGCGGCCAACCTGGACCAGAACTCCTACCTGGCGGTGTCGTACGTGACCGTGGCCGGCAACAAGGTCGGCACCTTTCCGTCGCAGGACGATCCGGCAGGCAACGACTCGCTGGAATTGATCGTGGAGCCGCGCCGGGGCCCCGATGTGCCGACCTTCCGGTACGAGATGCGCCAGGTCTATCGCATTGCCGGGACCGACCTCGATCGTTCGTCATTGCAGGTGGCCATCACGGTCAACCAGTCGGAGCGTCCGCTCGGTGGGGCGCCGACCTACCTGGCCCAGCTGGGACTGGCGGTGAGCAGCGATCCGCACCTGCTCGACGTCGATAACCGGCTCTTTCCCCGCACCCGAGACCCGGGTGCGGCGGCGGTGGTGCGGGAGTCCTACATCATCTTTCCGCACCTGACGCCGTTCGCGGATCCGACCCGGCTGCAGCCGACCGAGCGGGACGACTCGCTCTATCGCACGCCGGATTACCTGCTGCTGACGCAGGGACCGCCCACCAAGTTCACCTTCGGGTTCAAGTACAACGCTGCCGTCTCGGGCGATCGCAATACCCTCAGCCTCAACGCCTTCCAGCTGCGGCCCCAGAGCGAGCAGATCACCGTCAACGGGCGCGCGCTGACCCGGGACGTCGACTACTCCATCTCCTACGACCTGGGCCAGGTGACGTTCCTCGACCCTGACGCATTGTTCGGCAATGCGGGGCCGGTGGACGTGGAAGCGCGGTTCGAGGAGCGCGGCATCTTTGCGGTCGCGCCGACGAGCATCTTCGGGTTCACGAGCACGTACAAGATCGGCGACGTGGGTGATGTGAACCTCATCGGCATCTACCAGAAGCAGCAGTCCGCCTACAATCGGCCGCCGATCGGATTCGAGCCGACGTCGAACTTCACGGGAGGGATGACCACCAATCTCGGGTTCCAGGGCGGTGGCCTGACCCGCCTGGTGGGCCACCTCTCGCCGACCGGCGCCACCGCGCCGTCGCGGCTCGACCTGCACGGCGAGCTGGCCTTCACCAAGCCCAATCCGAACCAGGCCGGTGCCGCCTACGTCGAGGACTTCGAGGGGGGCGGCGGTCTCCAGGTGTCGTTGCGGGAGAACAGCTGGAACTTCTCCAGCGTGCCCCAGCACCCGTACGGCCTCGAAGGGATCGGGTTCGCGGCGGGGTTCGATTCCGCCGACGCCGTGATGCTCACCTGGCAGAACCTCTATCGGGATCCCAGCACCGGCGGCGCCGTGCAGGTGCGGACCACCGACATCGACAGCCTGATCCGATTGACCAGTGGCTCGCCGCTCGAAACGGTGCTCTACGTCGCGATCCACCCCGACACTTCTGGAGGCTTTCCGATCTATGACTCGGTGGTGAAGGCGGTGCGGCTGCGCTGGAGCCAGCCGGCCCGGCCGGGGCAGCCCCGGTGGCGGACGATGGTGACCGCGCTGAGCCAGACCGGCACCGACCTCTCCAGCACGCAGTATCTCGAGTTCTGGGTATACCAGGATCCGTTCGATGGTCCCCGCCGCGCCGACTCGGTCGGGGCGCGGCTGGTGTTCGACCTGGGGTCGGTCAACGAGGACGCGCTCGCGATCGTCCCGGAATCGCTCACGGTCTCGCCCAATGGCGTCGATTCGAGCTTCCACGGCCGGCGCTACACCGGGGTGGGCCGACTCGACACCGAGCGGGAGCCGACCGGGGTCTTCAACGCGGCGGCCGATGACATCGGCATCCTGCAGGACCGTCCCGATTCGCTGGTGGTGAACGGCCAGATGCTCACGAGTGTCGCCCTGTGCCAGCGTCAGCTGTCGGCGTCGGTGCCGCTGTACGGCTGGGGCGACCTCGATGTGCGATGCACCAACGGGAACGGCACCCTTGACGCCGAGGACTTGAACGGTGACAACGTCCTCAACGCGAACGGCGCTGGCGACAACGTCGACCGGTACATCGTGGACCTCGCCAACTCCCCGTACTTCGTGCGGAACGGTGGTCCCGGCTGGGCATTGTACCGGATCCCGTTGCGGCAACCGGACGCGGTCCTGGGGACACCCGACCTCCATCTGGTGCAGCAGCTCAGGATCACCATCGCGGTGCCGCCGACGGCATCTCCCGAGAAGCTGGCGCGGTTCGGCTTTGCCCGGATGCAGTTCGTGGGCTCCCCCTGGCTGCGGCGGGCGGCGACCCCGATCCAGGGGCTGAGCGGATCGGTGGGACTGCCGACCGGCGAGGTCGATGTCGGCGTGGTCTCGACCGACAACCAGGAGCTCGGCTACGTGCCGCCGCCTGGAGCGGTGGATCAGTCGAATGAGATCGGTTCCATCAGCAGCGGCGTGCAGGTCAACGAGCGTTCACTCCGCATCACCGCTACCGATCTGGGCGCGGGCCAGCGGGCCGAGGCGGTCGGTCGCTTCCCGGCCGGACCCCAGAACCTGCTCAAGTACCAGACGCTCCGGCTCTGGGTGCGGGGGCGTGGCGCGGGGTGGGAGTCGCACCAGTTGCAGGCGATCTTCAAAGTCGGCAGCGACGACAAGGATTTCTACGCCTACCGGACCAATGCGGTGACGACGTCGTGGCTCCCGGAAGTGGTCATCGACCTTGCCAAGTGGCGGCAGCTGCGGGCCCAGATCGAGTCGCGCTGGCTCACCGGTCAACCGCCCAGCGGATCTGCAGCGTGCGGCGGCGATTCGACCGCCTACGTGGCGTGCGACGGTCCCTACCTCGTCCAGGTGGGTAACCCGGGGATCAACCCGCCGAACCTGGCGGCGGTCCAGGAGCTGTCCGCGTCGATCTACGACTCGAGCAGCTCGGCCTTTCCCACGGCCGAGCTCTGGGTGGACGACATCCGGATGAGCGACCCGATCGCGGAGATCGGGACCGCGGCGGCGCTCACGGCACATCTTTCCGCCTCCGACATGGCCGACGTCGACCTTTCGTTCATCCGGCAGGACGGGAACTACCAGCAGATCGGGCAGGATCCGACCTACCAGACGAACACCACAGCATCGGCCGGGACCACGGTGCGGCTGGACCGGTTCCTGCCGGCATCGTTGGGGATCGCCGCACCGGTCACCATCGGGCTGTCCCGATCCACCACCGATCCGGACCTGCTGCAGGGGACCGACCTCCGCGGGGCGGACCTGGCGGGGCTTCGCAAGCCGGTGAGCACCTCCACATCGTGGACGCTCACGCTTCGACGTACCGCAGTGTCCAAGCGCTGGTGGCTGCATGCCCTGGTCGATCCGTTGAGCCTCTCGGCCCAGACCTCGACCGGGAATGCCACGGGCCTGCTTTCGACCTCGTCGACCAGCAACTACGCCTTGGGGGCTTCGTACAATCTCCCGGTCGCGGCCCCCAATACCGTCCTCGACCTGACCGGCCTCGTGGGGCTGCTGCCGCGCTTCCTCGCGCAGACCGAATTCGGGGACGGCCTGAAACATCCCGCCTTGAAGCTGGCGCCGATCAACATCCGCTGGTCCAGCGGGCTGACTTACAACCAGGCGACCTATGTGTCGTACCTGGTGCCGGTGGCCCGCGCCGACGATTCGCTGCTCACGGCCTCGCAGAATCTCGCCGATATCTGGCGCAACTCGGCCGGGATGACCTTCCAGCCGTTCCAGGCCATCACGCTCAATGCCGACCTGACCAGCTCCCGAGATCTTCGGGCCTATCCGGACTCCACGCCCCTCGGGCGGCTGGTCGGCGCCCAGCGGAGCGAGTTCCTCGGGTTCGACGCCGGCGTCGAACGGGACCGGGCGCTCACCACGTCGATGGCATTCACGCCGTCGATCTCACGTTGGCTGACCCCCCGGGTCCTCAGGACCAGCAGCTTCGTGCTGAACCGGTACCTCACCGGCCGCGATCCGGTGCGCGCCGACGACGACACCGCCGGCCGGTTCCTCCTGCCCCAGACGCTCAACAACACCCAGGCGTGGGAGGTCGGCGCGGGCGTCGACCTCACGCAGTCGGTCAATGCCATCTTTGGCGACAGCAGCGGGATCGCCCGTGCGTTGCGTCGGGTGCGCCCGCTCGACATCTCCCGACGCACGGTGCTGTCGTCGACCTTCGACATGGCGGCATTCCAGCCGTCGCTCGGCTACCAGTTCGCCTTCGGCAACACCGGCGATTTCCTGACCCAGCAGGGCACCGCCGCACTGGCGACGACCGATGGGACCACCGACGCGCTCACCGGCGCGGCCGACCTCCCCGGAGGCTTCAGTCTCACGGCCACGTACGGGCTCACGACACGGTCCCAATACGCACGGGTGCCCGGCACCTACCAGCGGACCGACACCCGCCAGACCGACTGGCCGGTCGGGTCGGTGCGATGGACCCATCCGATGCGCAGTGGTCCGCTGGTGCTCCTGAGCTCCGGCATCAACATCCGGCAGACCGAGGGCACGACCTTCACGCCGGTCACGTCCGGCGCAGGCAGCACCGGTCGGGTGCTGTCATCCAGCCTGTCGCCCGATGCGGCGCTCACGTTCCGCAACGGGATGTCGATGACGCTCAACTACTCGAAGGTGGATCAGGTGAATTCGGTGAGCGGCAACCAGTCCCAGACCGCCCAGCGCACATTCAACGCTACGCTCAACGACGTCTTCCGGCTCCCGGCGAGCCTCAGCCACTTGAGGCGCCAGGTCCGCGCCTCGTTCTCGGCATTACGTTCCATCTCCACCACCTGCGCCAGTCAGGCCGGTGGACCGTGCACCAGCGTGTCCGATCAGCGCCGTACCGAGCTCAGCGGGGCCTTCTACACCGACCTCGTGGCCCTCGCGGAGGCCGGGCTCTCGTTCGGCTATACCGTCAACGAGGCGCGAGAGGTCAACCAATACACCACCAGTCTCTTTGTGAGTGCCAGCATGAACATCCAGCTCAGTTCCGGAGGATACCGATGATCCGTCGCGCCGCGGTCCTGGTCGCGTTCGCCGCCGCCTGCGCGTCCGCGCCGCCGCCCTCCCGGGAATTCGACGGGACACAGGCGATGCGCTACGTCGACCAGCAGCTGGCCTTCGGCCCCCGGATCCCCGGGACCAGAGGCCATGATGCGATGGGCGCCTGGCTCGACTCCCTCCTCCGCACCCGGGCCGACACGGTCATCGTCCAAGCGTGGACCCACACGCCCGCCCACGGACCCCCGGTCCAGATGAAGAACTACCTGGCCCGGTTCAATCCGACGGCCTCCCACCGCGTCCTCTTCCTGGCCCATTGGGACACCCGCCCCATCTCCGACGGCCCCAATTCCAAGGACCCCAAGGCACCGGTGCCAGGGGCCGATGATGGTGCCTCCGGCGTGGCGGTGCTCCTCGGGATGGCGGATGCGCTCAAGAAGAATGCCCCCGGCACCGGCGTCGACCTCCTCTTCGTCGACGGCGAGGACTTCGGTGATTTCGACGCCCCCGGACGCCCCGATGTCCTCGTCGGCGCCCGCTACTACGCCGACCACCTCCCTCCGGGCCCGCTCCCGGCGTGGGCGGTCCTCCTCGACATGGTGGGGCACAAGCACGTCTCGCTGAGCCCGGAGGGGTATTCGGTTTCCGCCGCGCCCGACGTGGTGGAGCGGTTCTGGGGGATGGCCCGGACCACTGGCCACGCCGACCTCTTTCCCGCGACACCGGGTGGTCCGATCATCGATGATCACATCGAACTGCAGCGCGTGGGCATCCGCGCCATCGACGTCATCGATCTCAATTACGACTATTGGCACACCAAGGACGATACCGCCGACAAGCTGAGCGTCGCGAGCCTCCAGGCGGTCGGCGATGTGTCGATGGGGATGGTGCGGACGGAAATGCCGTGAGGCGCGAGCAGCGAGAAAGGAGAAAACGAAGGGAAGATAAGATAAGAGAAGGGGAGCGCGGATTTCCGAGGGTTTGGATCCGTGAGTGAGCGGTGTGGCCGCCGTCGGCATGACTGACTGAACGCGTTCGAATGATGTCCGCCACCGATCTTTTGGTGATGCCGGAGGTTGTGCTGTCCCCAATATTCATCTCGTCGCCTATGTCTGTGGGCTCTAGCGCTCGGTTCTAAGCCCTTAGCTCTTAGCTCTCAGCTCTTCGCCCCTAGCCCCTAGCCTCTAGCCTCCATCTCTCCTCCCCTCGCCCATGTCCCCTCGTCGTGCGGCGTTATCGCTTCTGGGTCTGGCCGCTGCCGGCCATCTGGCGTTGCACTGGCGGGGGAGTGCGGCGGCGGCGCCCGGCGAGGTATTGTCGGTGCCGCGGGGGGTGGGGTCACCGGCGGCACAGCGGGACAGTGTGCTGCGCGCATCTCGGCCGCTGGGTGCGGATGAGCGGGTGGACCTCGACCGCGCGAGCGCGCGGGAGCTGGAGCGATTGCCGGGGATCGGGCCGGGGCTGGCGGCGCGGATCGTGGCCGATCGCGAGGCGCACGGCAGCTTCGGTGGGCTGGCCGGGTTCGACCGGGTCCCTGGAGTCGGTCCGGCCCTGTTGGGCCGGGTGGCACCGCACGCCGCGTTCTCTGGCGTCGCGGCGGACACCGCTCGGTCCGCGGCGCCGGATGCCGGAGTGCGGCTGCGCCCGGGCGAGACTTTGCTCCTGGACGCCCCAACTCCACTGCCAACTCCGCCCCGCCGCCGGACCGGACGCCGACCGCGGCCCAGGTCGGGTCACTGAACCGCCGAACCCGGTGCTTGGGGCCTTGGTGTCCCTTGACACCTATCAGGCAGCCAGTAGCTTCAAGAAACGCCGTAACCCGTTGTCACTCTTCACTCTCCACTCTTTTCGGGCCCATGGCGACTGCGGCAGCCAGCAATGAGCGCCTGGGCGATATCCTCGTCCGGGAAGGTCTCATCAATCGGGACCAACTGAACCAGGCGCTCGCCGAGCAGAAGACCTCGGGGCATCGTCTGGGTTATGTGTTGGTCAAGCTGGGCGTGGTGCAGGAGCTTGAGGTCACCAAGGTCCTGGCCAAGCAGTATCGGATGCCTGCGGTGGACCTCTCGCGGTTCGAAGTGGATCCCAAGATCATCAAGCTGGTCCCGGCGGAGCTCGCGCTCAAGAAGTCGGTGCTCCCGCTCAAGCGGGAGGGCCGGACGCTCACCGTGGCGATGGCCGATCCCACCGACTCCGGCCTGATCGAGGACCTCAAGTTCATCACGCGGTACGACCTGTTCCCCGTGATCGCGGGGGAGTACACCCTCCGCAGCCTGATCGAGAAGCACTACAACTCGGGCGACCAGCAGTTGGCCGACCTGCTCAAGGAGATGGAGGGGGAGGGGGAGTCCGACGACGTCGAGGTGGTCAAGGAGGAGGACGAGGAGCAGGCCTCGCAGGCCCAGATCGACGATGCGCCGGTGGTCAAGCTCATCAACACCATCCTCACCGAGGCGGTCAAGCGCGGGGCGAGCGACATCCACATCGAGCCGTTCGAGCACGAGATCCGGGTGCGCTTCCGGGTCGACGGATCCTTGATGGAGATCATGAAGCCGCCGATCAAGATGAAGGCGGCGCTCACATCGCGGGTCAAGATCCTCTCCCAGCTCAACATCGCCGAGCGGCGGGTGCCGCAGGACGGCCGGTTGCGGCTCAAGATGGGCGCGCGGGTCATCGACTTCCGGGTGTCGACGGTGCCGGTGCTCTTCGGCGAGAAGATCGTCCTCCGGATCCTGGACAAGGGCAACCTGACGCTCGACCTCTCCAAATTCGGATTCGAACCGAAGGCGGAGCAGGACCTGATGAAGAACATCCTGAATCCGTACGGGATGGTGTTGGTGACCGGCCCGACCGGCTCGGGGAAGACGACGACGCTCTATTCGGCGCTCTCCCAGGTCAACAAGATCGACGTCAACATCATGACGGCCGAGGATCCGGTCGAGTACAACCTGATGGGGATCAACCAGGTGTTGGTGCGGAACGAGGTGGGGCTCACCTTCGCGGCGGCACTCAAGGCGTTCTTGCGGCAGGACCCGAACATCATCATGATCGGCGAGATCCGCGACCTCGAGACCGGCGGCATCGCGATCAAGGCCGCGCTCACCGGCCACTTGGTGCTCTCGACCCTGCACACGAACGACGCCCCCTCGACCATCACCCGCATGATCGACATGGGCATCGAGGCGTTCAACGTGGCCAGCGCGGTGAATCTGGTGGTGGCGCAGCGGCTGGTCCGGCGGATCTGCAAGAACTGCAAGGCGCCGGCCAAGTACAAGCCGGAAGAGGTCTCACCGCTGTTCCCGGACCCGGAAGAGGCGAAGAAGGTCGAGTTCATGAAGGGCACCGGCTGCGACACCTGCAGCGGCAGCGGCTACAAGGGTCGTGCCGGCCTCTACGAGGTGATGTCGCTCTCGCCGGAGCTCCGGCGGAGCATCCTGCGGGGGGCGTCGGTGGCCGAGTTGCGGGACCTGGCGGTGACCGAGGGGATGCTCACGCTGCGGATGGACGGCATCGTGAAGGTGCGCAAGGGCGTCACCACACTCGAGGAAGTGATCAAGGAGACGGCGGAATGACGGTCAACCTGCGGAGCCTGCTCGAGGAGATGATCGAGCGCGAGGCGTCGGACCTGCATATCACGGCGGGCGAGCGTCCCAAGCTGCGGGTCGACGGCGATATCGTGAATTCGTCGTGCGAGGAGGTCCTGACGCCCAAGGACACCCTGTCGCTGGCGTATTCGGTCCTGACCGAGAACCAGAAGAAGCGCTTCGAGAACGACAACGAGCTCGACTTCTCCTTCGGCATCCAGAACCTGGCGCGGTTCCGCGGCAACGTGTTCAAGCAGCGGGGCTGCGTGGCGGTGGTGATCCGGATGATCCCCTTCAGCGTCCAGACCTTCCAGGACCTGGGGCTCTCGCCGATCATCGCGAAGCTGGCCGAGCGTCCCCGGGGCCTGGTGCTCGTCACCGGGCCGACGGGCTCCGGCAAGAGCACCACGCTCGCGGCGATGATCGACAAGATCAACAAGGAGCGGAAGGGGCATATCATCACGGTGGAGGATCCGATCGAGTTCATCCACCGCCACCAGCAGTGCATCATCAACCAGCGCGAGGTCGGGACCGACACGAAGAGCTTCTCCTCGGCGCTCAAGTACGCCCTGCGCGAGGACCCCGACGTCATCCTCATCGGCGAAATGCGCGACCTGGACACCATCGGTGCGGCGCTGACCATCGCCGAGACGGGTCACCTCGCGTTCGCCACGCTGCACACCAATTCCGCGGCCGAGGCCATCAACCGGATCATCGACGTGTTCCCGTCGAATCAGCAGTCGCAGGTGCGGGCCCAGCTGGCGTTCGTGCTGGAGGGGATCATCACCCAGACGCTGCTGCAGAAATCGAAGGGGAAGGGACGGGTCATGGCCGCCGAGATCATGGTGGCGACGCCCGCCATCCGGGCCCTCATCCGTGACGACAAGATCCACCAGATCTACTCCGCGATGCAGTCGGGCAAGAAGCACGGTATGCAGACCATGAACGACGCGCTGTATCAGCACTACACCAACCGCGACATCACGCTGGAGGAGGCGCTCCGCGTGACGCACGATCCCATCGAATTCCAGCGAATGGTCGGGATCACGCCGGTCGAAGAGGACTTCGGCACGGCCGACAAGTCACAGCGACCCGCGCTCAAGCGCTAGTCCGGAAGGGAGTGTCGGATGCCGATCTTCGAATACTCGGCTCGTAATCCGCAGAACAACCAGATCCTCAAGGGGACGATGGACGCCCCCAACAAGGACGAGGCGGCCAAGCAGCTGCGCCAGAAGAAGCTGCTGCTGGTCAATATCCGTGAACAGCCGAAGAAGTTGAACATCAACTTGAATTTGGGCGGGGGCGGCATCCCCACCCGCGACGTGGTGATCTTCGCCCGTCAGTTCGCGACGATGATCAACGCCGGCTTGCCGCTGGTACAATCCCTCACGGTCCTTGCCGAGCAGACCGAGAACAAGGCGCTCGCCCAGGTGGCCCGCGAAGTGGTCTACGACGTTGAGAGCGGCAATACCCTCGCGGATGCGATGGCCAAGCACCCGAAGGCGTTCAGCGAACTCTTCGTCAACATGGTGGCCGCCGGCGAGGCGGGCGGCATCCTCGACACCATCCTGGGCCGGCTGGCCGGGTTCCTCGAAAAGAATGACGCCCTCGTTCGCAAGGTGAAGGGCGCCATGGTGTACCCGATGGTCATCATGTCGGTGGCCGGCATCGCCATCTGCGTGCTGCTCATCTTCGTCATCCCGACCTTCCAGACGATGTTCGCCTCGGTCAACATGGTGCTGCCGCTCCCCACCCGGATCGTGATCGGGGCCTCCCACGTCCTGCTTGGATTCTGGTGGGCCATCATCCTCGTGATCGGCGGGGCGGTCTTCGCCCTCAAGAAGTACTACACCACGTCGGACGGCAAGAAGCGGATCGACACCATCATGCTCCAGCTGCCGATCCTGGGTGACTTGATCCGGAAGTCGGCGGTCTCCCGCTTTACCCGGACCCTCGGCACGCTGCTCTCGTCCGGCGTGTCGATCCTCGACGGCCTGGAGATCACGGCCAAGACCGCCGGCAACCGCGTCATCCACGATGCGGTGATGGCCTCGCGGCAATCGATCGCCGGTGGCGAGACGATCTCCGCACCGCTCGCGAAGTCCAAGGTCTTCCCCCCGATGGTCGTCTCGATGATCGCCGTCGGCGAACAGACCGGCGGCCTCGATGAGATGCTATCGAAGATCGCAGACTTCTACGACGAGGAGGTCGATGTCGCGGTCGGCGCCCTCCTCTCGCTGATGGAACCGGTGATGATCGTCGTCCTCGGTGTTGTGGTCGGAGGCATGGTGGTCGCGATGTACCTGCCGATCTTCGGAATGATCAACACAGTGCAGTGAGCGGCACGTTCTGCACACCGTGACACCGCTGTTCAGCACCGCTCTGAGCCCCCGCCAGTATTCCGGCGCGGGGCTCGTTCGGTCCTGGAGGACCGCCGTCGAATGAGCCTGCAGCACCGCACCCTCCATCTGGTCACGGTCGGTCTCCGGACCTACTGGCGGACGGCCGCCCTGCTCGCGGCAGCCACCGCCTTGGCCCTCGCGGCCCTCGTGCCAGTGGCGGGTCTGTCCGCCGCAGGCTCGACCGTCCTGCCGCGGCTCGCACCGCTCGCAGGTCACGCCGTGGATCTCGGCCTGGCCTGGAGCTCCGCGGCGGCGAGCCCCGCGGACCTGCAAGCCCACGGCATCCAGATGCTGTACCAGCTCCTGCTCGGCATCGCCGGCGCACTCATGGTGGTGGCGCTGTGCTCCATCTTTGCCCTCGCCGCCGCCCGCGCCCATCAGCGCCGGAGCGAGGTCGCGATCCACCGGTCGGTCGGCGCATCACGCTGGCAGCTGGTGCTCTCCCACGGCGCGGAAGGTGGCGCGGTGGCGCTCGTCGGCACGGGCATCGGCGCGACCTTCGGCTGCGCCGTCGCGGCCTTCGCCGTACGCCACTGGCCCGGTCAGCTTGCCCCAGGCGGGGCCGCACTCGCGATCGTCACCATCGCGGCCCTCGGAGGGGCCGTCATCCTGGGTGCCCTCGTCCCGCTGGCATACGCTCGGGCCCGGACCACCGTGCCTGCGGTCGGGGGCGAGCCGCTCGGGCTCGCGATCCCCGCCTTTCAGCTGGGCCTGAGCCTCACAGCCGTGGTCGCGGCGGCATTGCTTTGGCAAGGGAGCGTCGGAAAGGCCATGCCCGGTACGTCTGCCACCGACCTCTCCGTCATTCACCTCTCCACCTCCCGGGACACCGCGCCCGCAGACCGGTCGGCGGCGTGGGCAGGGATCCTGGCCGCGACGGCCCGGACGCCAGGGGTGCACGTCGCCGCGATCACGAGTCCCGGCGTTGTGTCGGGCGCCGGTGAATCGGATGTGGCGTTCGTGCATTGCGGTGACGGGTGCTCGCTCGGCGGACTTCCGGCGCCATACCAGCCTGCACGAGTGATGCACTATGCCGTGAGCTCGGATTCCTTCCGGGCCATCGGCGTGCCTGTCATCGCTGGCCGCGGTATCGCCGATACGGACACGTGGAATGCACCCCGGGTGGCCGTGGTCGACCGGAGCTTTGCCCAGGCCCACTTCGAAGGGGGGGATCCGCTGGGCCACGATGTGCGGCTGGGTGCGGGGCCGTGGTCCCGGTTCACTGTCGTCGGCGTGGTGGCCGATCGGCCGGTCGAGGGGGTGGGCGGGGGAGATGCACCTACGAATGCGATCTACCTGAGCGTGCTGCAGCAACCGCCGCCCGACGTCGAGCTGCTGGTCGATGCTGGATCTCCCGCCGCCGGCGTCACGGCGGCGCGCCTGCCGCTCGGGGTGAAGGTGGCGGTCTCCGGCCGCACCACTGCCTCCGCGATCCGCGTGGCCGTAGGGGCGCCAGTCCGCTGGTTCGCGGGCGTCTTCGGCGCGGTAGGGTGCGCCCTGCTCATCATCGCGACGGTCGGGACTGCGACGGTGGTGCATCAGTGGATCGATTCGCTGGTGCTGGAACTCGGGATTCGGCGCGCGGTGGGAGCTTCGCGGCGGAGTGTGGTCTTGTTCGTGGTCCTGCGGATGCTGGCACTCGCGACCGTGGGTTCGGTCGTCGGTGTGTGGTTGGGGATCGGGATCTGGGGCACCTTGCACCGGGTCATCCCGAGCGTGCCTGAGTGGGACCTGCCGACGATCCTCGGCGCCGCCGGCCTGCTCTGCACCGCGGCGCTGACGGGAGGGCTGGCCCCCGTTCTCCGCGCGGCACGGGCGGCCCCGGCGCAGTTGCTGGACGCCGCCTAGCGGTCCGGGCTCGTGATCGGCCCGCTCCCCGCGCCGGTACGGCGGATGGCGGTGGTCATCTCGTCCAGGTCGGCCGCCGTGAGCTCCAGCGCCGCGGCGTCGATCCACCCATCCACCTGTGCCGGGGCCCGGGCGCCGACGATCGCGCCGGTCACCCCCCGCCACGCCAGCGTCCACGCGATCGCCACCGAGCCGACTCCCGCACCGTGCCGACCGGCCACCGCACGCAATGTCTCGACCAACGCCAGGTTCCGCTCCAGCGCCTCGCCGTGGAAGTTGACGGCTCGCGAGCGCCAATCGTTCTCCGGCAGTGCCGCCGCCCGCTCGCGGGTGAACGCCCCACTCAGAAGTCCCGACAGCATCGGGCTGTAGACGATCACGCCGGTGCGGTGGTCCGCACACCAGGGCAGTTCCCGCTCGGCGATGTCGCGCCGCACCGCCGAGAATGGTGGCTGCAATGAATCGACGTGGCCCACCTGCTCGGCTGCGGCGAGTTGGTCGGCCTTGTGGTTCGAGAGGCCGGCCGCGCGGATCTTTCCTTCGCGCTTGAGCTCCAACATCGTGCCCCAATACTCCTCGAGCGGGGTCCCGTCCTCCGGCGGCCAGTGGAGCTGGTAGAGGTCGACCCGCTCGACGCCCAGTCGTCGGAGCGAACCCTCGAGCTCCTGGCGAATGCTGGCAGGACTCGCGAGCCGCTTCGGGGGGCGGGACCGATCGGCCTCATCCCATACCATGCCACACTTGGTGAAGATGAACGGCCGGTCGGCGGTCGGCAGGACCTTGAGCGCTCGCGCCACCACGTCCTCGGAATGCCCCAACCCGTACACCGCCGCCGTGTCGATCCAGTTGATCCCCGACGCCACGGCGTGCCGGATCGCGGCGATGGATCGATCGTCGTCCTGGACGCCCCAGCCGAACTGCCAGTCGCCGCCACCGATGGCCCAGGCACCGAGCCCGACGCGAGTGATCTCCATCCCGGTGGTGCCGAGAGGACGGGTGGGCAGGGGAGTATGGTGGGCCATCGGTCTCTCCGATCTGTGTGAATGCGTCCCTGCCGCGGCGCCGTGTGCGGTGGCACCTCCGGTCGGATGCCCGTAAGTTAGAACGATCCTCTCACCAGCGTGCCTCTCGATGTCGATCCGACGGATCCTTTCGTCTCTGCTGTTCATCCTGGCCGGTGGTGTATCCGCCGCATCGGCGCAGTCCACGCTCGTCACCCGATGGGCGGCGACCGTCGACACAGCCCATCCCCTCCCGGAGTATCCGCGGCCGGAGCTCCGCCGTGGGGAGTGGGTCGATCTCAACGGACCCTGGGACTATGCCATTCGTCCCGCGGCCGTGTCACGCCCCTCAACGTTCGATGGGCGCATCATCGTGCCGTTCCCGGTCGAATCCCAGCTGTCGGGCGTACGGCGTCGTGTCGGTCCGCACGACGCGCTCTGGTATCATCGCCAGGTGGATGTGCGGCCGGCGCCGGGAACGCGGTGGCTCCTCCATTTCGGCGCCGTGGACTGGAGCACGCTGATCTGGGTGAATGGGAAGCTCATCGGCCGCCACCGGGGCGGCTACGACCCGTTCACGTTCGATGTGACCTCGGCGCTCACTGCGGCCGGCCCGCAAGAGATCGTGCTCAAGGTCGCCGATCCGACCGATTCCGGTGGACAGCCCCGGGGCAAGCAGGTGCTCAAACCCGGCAGCATCTGGTATACCGCCGTGACGGGCATCTGGCAGACCGTTTGGCTCGAGTCGGTGCCGGTGGCGCACGTCGATCGGCTCGATCTCGTACCCGACCTCGCTCGGTCCACGGTCATGGTGACCGTCCGTGCCACTGGGCCCGTCGGCGCCCGCGCAAAGGTGATGATCTTCGCGGGTGACTCTGTGCTGGCGTCGGCGGCAGTGTCTGCGGGCCGGAGCACGTCGCTGCGGATCCGGCGAGTGCACCCCTGGTCGCCGGACGATCCGTATCTCTATCACGTTCGCGCGATCCTCGGTCGGGACACCGTCGTGAGCCAGTTCGGGATGCGAAGCATCGCCGTCGGTCGGGATGCCGGCGGGACGCTCCGTCTTCTTCTCAACGGGCACCCGCTCTTCGAGTATGGGCTCCTCGACCAGGGATGGTGGCCCGACGGCCTCTACACCGCACCCACCGAGGCCGCCCGGCTCAACGATCTGGTGACGATCAAGGCGCTCGGCTTCAACCTCCTCCGGAAACACGTGAAGGTGGAGCCCGCCCGCTGGTACTACGACTGCGACAGCCTCGGCATCCTCGTCTGGCAGGACATGCCGAGCGCCGACAATCGCACGGCGGCCGAGCGCGTGGAGTTCCGCGCGGAGCTCGCCCGTATCGTGGACGCGCTGGATGTGCATCCGTCCATCGTGATGTGGGTGCCGTTCAACGAGGGGTGGGGACAATGGGACTCGTCCGCGACGCGTGAGGTCACGGCGTGGCTCAAGCGGCGCGATCCCTCGCGCCTCGTCGACGACGCCAGTGGCTGGACCGACGCCGGTGTGGGAGATGTCCACGACGTCCATACCTACCCAGGGCCCGACCTCCCGATGCCGGATCCGAAGCGGGCATTGGTGGTGGGAGAGTTCGGCGGCCTCGGCCTGCCACTCACCGGGCACACCTGGTATCAGCAGGGGAGCTGGGGATACCGCCGCTTCGGCGACCTCGATTCGCTGGGTGACGCGTATCTCGCGCTGATCGAGCAGGTGCGTCGGCTCGAAGGCGCGGGGGTGGCGGCGGCCGTCTACACCCAGCTATCCGATGTCGAGAGCGAAGTGAACGGGGTCATGACCTACGATCGCGCGGTGATCAAGCTGCCGTCGGAAGCGCCGGCGCTGCATCATCTTCTGATCCATGCGCCGCCCACGTTACGGGTACGCCTTGCGGCGGCGGGAATGTGGCGATCCACGACCGCTCGACCCGACTCCGGCTGGACCCACGCCGGTTTTGACGACCGGCGCTGGCCCGTAGGGCGCGCGCCATTCGGTGCTGGCGCCGACATCCCGGTGGCCACGGCGTGGCATACGCCCGATCTCTGGCTCCGACGCACCTTTGTCGTCCACGACACGACCTGGACAGCACCATATCTTCGGCTGGCGCACGATGACGCGGCCGATGTGTACCTGAACGGTGCGCTGATCGGGCATTACGATGGCTGGACCTCGGCGTACCGACTCTTCCCACTCGATGCCTCCCGCTGGCCTTTGCGGATGGGCTCGAATCTTCTGGCCGTCCACGTGCACCAGGATCGTGGTGGCCAGGTCTTTGACCTGGGGATCGACGACGTGACCGACACCGCCGCATCGCGCGTGAGCGAGGCGCCGTTCGGGCAGCTGCCCGATGGCAGGGCCGTGACGGCCTTCACGCTCGACAACGGTCGTGGAATGACCGTCCGGGCAATGACCTTCGGCGCCACGATCCTGTCCATCACCGTACCCGACGCCCACGGCCGCCGAACCGACGTGGCACTCGGCTTTGACTCGCTCCCGCCGTATCTCACCGAGTCGCCGTACTTCGGCGCTCTCGTCGGTCGCTATGCCAACCGGATCGCCCGGGGGCGATTCTCACTCGATGGCAAGGAGTACCAGCTCGCCATCAACGATCCGCCGAATGCGCTCCACGGCGGGATCCGCGGATTCGACAAGGTGCTCTGGGACGCGGTGCCATTTCGCCACGGCGATTCAGTGGGTGTCGCGTTCACGTACGTGAGCCCCGACGGCGATCAGGGATACCCCGGCGCCCTCACCGTCCATGTGACCTACACACTCGCACCCGACGACCAGCTGACCGTGGAATATGCGGCGACGACCGACAAGGCCACGGTGCTCAACCTGAGCCAGCACACCTACTTCAACCTGGCCGGCGAGGGGAGCGGCGCCGTCCTGGGCGAAGAGTTGACCCTTGATGCATCGCGGTACACACCGATCGACTCCTCCCTCATCCCGACCGGGGCCCTCGCTCCCGTCGAGGGGACGCCTTTCGATTTCCGGACCGCAACGCCCATTGGGGCCCGGATCGCGGCGGCCGATCCGCAACTGAAGTATGCCGGCGGGTACGACCACAACTTCGTCCTTGATCGTGATGGACCGGGGCTGGTGCGCGCCGCTCGTGTGGTCGATCCGGTGAGCGGCCGGACCCTCGAGATCTCCACCGACCAGCCGGGGGTCCAGTTCTACACGGGGAACTTCCTGGATGGCAGCATCCACGGGAAAGCGGGGCATCGGTACGTCCACCGCGGTGCCTTCGTGCTCGAGACGCAGCACTTCCCCGATTCGCCGAACCATCCCGACTTCCCGACGACTGTGTTGCGCCCGGGTGAGCGGTTCATGTCTCGGACGGTGTATCGCTTCGGGGTGGTGCGGCCGTAGGGTCAGCCCGAGATCGATCGCCCCGGTCACTCCTCTCCTCCCTCCGTCGACCGCCGGAAGCGTTCCAGCTCCCGGCGGTCCTTCTTGGTGGGTCGCCCCTTCTCGACCGGGAACGGAGGTGGTGCCGCGGCCAGCTGTGCCGCCAGATGCTCCCGCGCCGCCCGTCCCGCCGCGTCCTCCTCATACAACGTCACTGCCACCGCGGCGGGGCCGCGCCGCTCCGAGAGTCCGCGCACGGTCAACCTGAACTCGTACGGGCCCTGCCGGATCCGCACATCGTCGCCGAGCGCCAGGAGCTTGGCCCGCTTGGCGCGATCGCCGTGGACCTGGACCTTGCCGCCGTCGATGGCCTCCGCCGCCAGCGCCCGGGTCTTGTAGAACCGCGCCGCCCAGAGCCACTTGTCGAGCCGCACGCGTTCAGGGGTATCGGGCATCAGGTTCTCGCTGGCTGGTAGAGAACACGGAGAACTGCTCACCACCCTTCGCTACGCTCAGGGCAGGCTCCGGCACGGAGAGAGCGGAGAACGACTTACCACGGAGGCACGGAGTACACGGAGAACCGCTTGATATTGCGGTCGCGCAGTCACGCTCCGTGAGCAGGAGCGGAGCTTGAATGGAATCCCACACAACACCCCTCCGTGAAACTCCGTGCACTCCGTGGTGGATCGTGCTCCGTGCTCTCCGTGGCCTTGAAGCCCCGATCAGGTTCACGGAGTCCAATGGCACGGCCACACGACCATGCACTTCTCCGTGCCCTCCGTGTCTCCGTGGTGAGCTGTTCTCCGTGAACTCCGTTCCATTCACCGGTCATCTGAACAAGCCGGGGAGCTCGGCGGCGGTCAGGTCCCGCGGCGCTGGAAGCAGGCCGCCCAGATACGCCGCCTCTCCCAGGACGGATCCCGGGCTCCGCCCCTCCGCCCGCAGATCCCGGATCCCCTTGGCGAATTCCCGCTTGCTCAATTTTCGCCCGTCGGCACCGGTCACCAGTGGATGATGATAGTAGGCAGGCGGCGTGTCCCGGCCCAGCAGACGCGCAAGCCGGATCTGTCGCCCGGTCGAGCTCAGGAGATCCTGCCCCCGGATGACGAGGTCGATCCCCTGTTCGATATCGTCCACGGTGACGGCGAATTGATACGTCCAGTTGCCGGCCGAGTCCCGCGCCACCAGGTCGCCGCATTGGCTCGCCGGATCCTGTCGCTGCGGCCCGAGCGCCAGATCCTGGAACGATTCGGTGCCCGGATCCATCCGGACCCGCAGCCGGCGGCTCGGCCCGTCCTCCAACGCCCGCTCACGACAGGTGCCGGGGTAACAGAGCTCGTGGCCCGGTCCCCCATCGGCCGGACCTCGATCGATGCGACGGCAGGCGCAGACATACACCGACCCGCGCCGCGTCAGCGCATCGAGCGCATCCCCGTACCGCTCGCCGTTATCACTCTGCCGGAACCGGCTCCGCCCGCCCCGGAACTCGGCCGTGGTCCCGGCGTCCGGTACCAGACCCAGCCAGTCGAGGTCATCCAGGATCGAGGCCTCGAACTCGGACTTGAACCGGCTCCGATCGTGATCCTCAAGGCGGAGCGCGATGCTGCCCCCACGGGCGTGACCGATCCCCCAGACATACACCGCACTCACGATGTGCCCCAAGTGAAGATGCCCCGAGACGCTCGGCGCAAAGCGGGTCCGGGGCGTCCGGTGCATCGCTGAAGTCGGCTCGAAGGAACCCATCGGCGGGCGAGGCATCGCCCGATTCTATCACTTCAGTCGGGGGGCAACAATGGCTCAGACTGGCCGAGACCACGGAGAACCACTCACCTCAGTTCTGCGATCGTTTCCCGTGGGGTGGCCGCAGGCCAACCCGTACGAATGTGTTCTCATCACCGTGGCGGGTGGGGGAACTGCAACAGCAGACCACGGAGGCACGGAGGGACATTCAGGCACGGAGAACAGCACTTGTTGTGGTCTTGCGAGCGAACTCCGCGTGCGAGAGCACACCACCTGCCGTTCTCCGTGTCTCGCGTTTCCTCCGTGCCTCCGTGGTAGATCGTTCTCCGTGCCCTCGGCTCCTTCCGCCATCAAACGTACCGACATGAAACGTTCAGCGCTCCGCAGCGGCATATGGCTGACTTGGCTGAGCATATGTTGCTAATTGTAAGCGGGTACTTGCACCTACCTGACCCTTTGGTTATTTAGACGGTCATGGATCTCCGCCAACGACTGCTCGATGCCGCTGCCAAGCTCTACGCCGAGGTGGGGTATCGTGGTGCCACGACCCGTCGCATCGCGCAGGAGGCGGGGGTCAACGAGCTCACCTTGTTCCGTCACTTCGGTTCCAAGGCGGAGTTGCTGCACACCGCCATCGGTTCGTGTCAGGCTGATGCTGGTGACTTTGCGCTGCCGGCGGAGCCGGGCGATCCAGCGGTGGAGCTGCGAGAGTGGGCGGGCCGCCGGGTGGCCGAGATCCGGCACCATGGTGCGCTGATCCGGACCGCGCTCGGCGAGGTCGAGGAACATCCCGACCTGCTTCGACCGTCGGAGCACCCGATGACGGTCTCCGGGGTCCAACTCGAGGCGTATCTGGGGCAGCTGCAGCGCTCTGGTGCGGCTGGCGCGCCGTTCGACCCTCGCGCGGCGGCAATGATGTTCCTGTCGGTGCTCTTCGTGGATGCGATCGTGCGGGACGTGATGCCCGGCCTCTTCGGCGGGGATCCGGCGCACGACCTGGATGAACACGTCCGGACCTTCCTGCGCGGCATCGGCGTGGAGCTCCGGGCCATGGCAAAGGGATGAAGATGCAGCAGTGGCCAGCAGTGATCGGCGTCGTGTCGCTCGTCCTCTCCGTGCCCGTCGCGGCGCAGGTGCCGGTGCGCCGGCTCTCGCTCGACACCGCGGTGGCGCTGTCGGAACGATCCAACGAGGCGATCGGCATTGCGCGCGCCGGGGTGGATCGCGCCGGTGCCGAGCTCACGCGGACCGGCAGCGTGTTCCTGCCCCAGCTCACCGGCGTCGCGAGCTACACCCGCACCCTCAAGACCCAGTTCTCGGCCCTGAGCGGCGGGTCCGACTCCAGCGCATCGACCAGCTGCAACAAGTTCGTGCCCAATTCGGGACTGCCCATCGACCAGCGGGTGGACTCGCTCGAAGCGGCGGTGCAGTGCCAGAGCGGCGCCAATCCGTTCTCGGCGTTCAAGGACCTGCCGTTCGGGCGCCCCAACGAATACGACCTCGGACTTCAGGGGAGCTGGGTGCTCTTCAACGGCCTCCAGAACGTCGGCGATCGGGCCGCGGCGGCCGCGGGTCAGCGTTCGGCGACGACGGAGCTCACTGCCCAGCAAGCGCAGAACATCGTGACGACGGCGCAGGCGTACTTCGACGCGCTGCTGTCGGATCGATTGTACGTGATCGCCGACTCGGCGCTGGAGCAGGCGGAGCGCACGTTACGGGAGACCACGCTCGCCGCCCAGGTGGGGAGCAAGGCCGAGTTCGACCTGCTGAGGGCCCAGGTGGCGCGGGACAACCAGGTCCCCGTGCTCATCCAGCGCCGGGCGGCGCGGGAGCTCGCCTATCTGCGGCTCAAGCAATTGCTGAACGTGCCGTCGACCGATTCGCTCGAGCTCACCTCGCCGCTCGAGGGACCGACGTCCACGCTTCCGACACAGGTGTCGCGCTTCTCAAGCGACACCGCGCTCGATGAACGCGCCCCGGTGATCGAGGCCGCCGCCGCCGTGGACCAGATGACGGCGCGCCGGCGATCGGCCCGCGGGACCATGTGGCCATCGCTCACACTGAGCAGCACCTACACCAAGCTCGCGTACCCGAACTCGGGGTTGCCCGACCTCAACAGCTTCGTCACCAACTGGAATGTCGTGCTCGGTGCGTCGGTGCCGCTCTTCACCGGTGGTCGGCTCGGCGCCCAACGGCGCACCGCAGAGGCCAATCTTGAGCAGGCCCAACTCCAGCTGCAGCAGACCCGCAAGGCCGCCGCCCTCGATGCCCGCACGGCGGAGACCCAGCTGGCGGCGGCGGAAGCGGCGTGGACCGCAGGACAGGGGACCGTAGAGCAGGCGTCGAAGGCCTACACGATAGCCGAGGTGCGCTACCGCGAAGGGATCTCGACCGAGACCGAGCTGGGTGATGCACGGCTCCAACTGCAGCAGGCGCAGGCGACCCGCGCCCAGGCGGCGCGCGACCTCCAGCTCGCTCGGATCAAGATGGCGGTCCTGGGCGACCTACCCCTCGGACAGTGACGGACGGACGATCAATGAAGGCGGACCAGAAGCTCATGCACAGGATCACGGCAGGACGCATCGCGTTGATGACGATCACGATGGCGCTGTTGGCGGCCGGCTGTCACAAGGCGGCCCCCGGCGCCGCGGCCACCGCACTCGACCCGGTGACCATCGGACCTGAGAACGTGGTCGTGATCGTTCGCGATACGCTTCGCAGCGGACCGACCGTATCGGGTACCCTCGCGGCTGAGCAGGAAGCAGCCCTGCGGGCGGAGGTCGGCGGACGGATCGTGCGGGTGCTCGCCGATCCGGGACAGCCGGTCGACAAGGGCCAGCTCCTGATCCAGCTCGATGACGCGTCCATCCGGGATGCCTGGCTCTCGGCGCGCAGCGGCGTCACGGCGGCCAAGGCCACCGACGACCAAGCCCATCGCGATGTGGCACGGGACCAGCGCCTCGCCGACGCCGGGGCCATCGCCGCCCGCGACCTCGAAGCATCCCAGCGGGCGTCACTCGCCGCCGACGCCGCACTCGCTGACGCCCAGGCACGCCTGGCCAATGCCCAGCTGCAGCTGGACCGCACCGAGATCCGTGCGCCGTTCCGCGGGCTCGTCAGCGAGCGTCCGGTCAACGCCGGAGATGTGGTGCAGATCGGCACGCCGCTCGTGAGCGTCGTCGATCCGGTCGGGATGCGCCTCGAAGCGCAGGTCCCGGTGGATCAGCTCACGGCGATCCATCTCGGTACGCCCGTCGACTTCTCGGTGAACGGCCTGGGTGATCGCCAATTCATCGGCCGGATCGACCGGATCAATCCGTCGGTCGACCCCGCCACGCGTCAGGTCCGCATCCGGGTGAGCATCCCCAACTCGGGACACGCGCTGGTGTCGGGCCTCTACGCACAGGGTCGGGTCAGCACCGTCGTCAGGATCGGTGTCTCTGCGCCGGTCGCGGCGGTGGACTTGACCGGAGCCGCGCCGGTGGTGCGCCGCCTGCACGACGGCAAGGTCGAGATCATCGAGGTGCGGCTCGGCGTGCGCGATGACCTTGCCGGTCGGGTGGAGCTCCTCGGGCCCATCGCGGCCGGCGACACGCTTCTCCTCGGGAGCGCACAGGCGCTGAGCGCAGGCACGCCGGTCCAGGTGATGCTCCCCGACGCCGGCGCCCGCCGGCAGGCGCCCTGATGGTCATCTCCGATTTTGCCATCAAGCGGCCGATCGTCACCATCACGGTGATGATCGCGCTGGTCGCGTTCGGCATCGCATCGCTCCTCAATCTCCAGACCGACGAGTTCCCGGTCGTCTCCCAGCCGGTGGTGGTGATCACGATCGCCTACCCGGGCGCCTCGCCCGCCACCGTCGAGCGCGAGATCGTCGAGCCGATCGAGGAAGGCGTCTTTGCCATCAGCGGGCTCGATGGCGAAAAGACCACCGCCACCGCGACCGACGGCCTGGCCCAGATCACGGCCTTCTTCTCGTTCGAGAAGAACGTCGACCAGGCCTCCCAGGACATCCGCGATGCGATCTCGGCCCGGCGCTCCGACCTCCCGGTCGAGATGAAGGAGCCGGTGCTCACCCGCATCGATCCGGGCGACCTGCCGGTGATGCAGTTGGCGCTGACGTCGGATTCGCTCACGCCAGCGCAATTGACCCGCATCGCTGATCCGACCATCACGCGGGCGATCCGGGGCATCCCCGGTGTCGCCGAGGCCACTGTGGTGGGTGGGGTCAAGCGCGAGCTGACCGTGCAGCTCCATACCAGCGCACTCCAGTCCGCCGGTGTCAGTGTCTCTGATGTGGTCAACGCGCTCACCTCCCAGAACCTGGCGGCGCCGGTGGGACGGATCACCAGCGGCCTGAACGAGACCGCCATCCGGCTCGCGGGGCGGCCGCAGCGCCCGGAGGATTTCTATAACCTCGTCGTGACCCAGCGGAACGGCCAGCCGATCCGCCTGGGCCAGCTCGCCGACGTGGCCGATGGCCACGAGGAGGCCCGCACTGAGGCGCTCTTCAACGAGCACGAGGCCGTCGGTATCGACATCAAGAAGACCCGGGAGGCCAGCACCACCGACGTATCGCGGCGGATCCACGAGGCGGTCGATCGCATCACGCCCACGCTCCCGCAAGGCGTCCATTTCAGCGTCGTCCAGGATGCCGGGGTCCGGGTGTCGAACGCGGTCGAGCACGTCGAGGAAGCGCTCATCGAGGGCGCGCTCCTCACCGTCATCGTGGTGTTCCTGTTCCTCAATTCCTGGCGCTCCACCGTCATCACTGGCCTGGCGCTCCCGGTCAGTGTCCTGGCCAGCTTCATCGCGGTGTGGGCCTTCGGCTTCACGCTCAACACGATGTCGCTGCTGGGTCTGTCGCTCTCGATCGGCATCCTGATCGATGACGCCATCGTGGTCCGGGAGAACATCGTCCGTCACATCGAGCTCGGCGCCGACCACTATCGCGCGGCGTTCGAAGGCACCGACGAGATCGGACTCGCCGTGGCGGCCACGACCTTCTCGATCATCGCGGTGTTCGTGCCGGTGGCGTTCATGTACGGGATCGCGGGCCAATGGTTCAAGCCCTTCGCGCTCACCATCGCCTGCTCGGTGCTGGTATCCCTGTTCGTGAGCTTTTCGCTCGACCCGATGCTCTCCGCGTACTGGGCCGACCCGGAGCTCGAGGCACACCAGAAAGGCCCCATCACTCGGGTCCTGGAGCGCTTCAACCTCTGGTTCAATCGTCAGGCGGACCGCTACCAGCAGGTCATTGCCTGGGCGCTCGACCACCGGCTTGCGATGGTGGGCATCGCGACGGCCACGTTCGTCGTGGCCATCGCAATGATCCGGGCCGGCCATCCCGGCGGGGCGTTTGTTCCCGATTCCGATCGCAGCGAGATCAACATCATCGTCGAGACGCCGCCCGGCTCGAGCCTGGAATACACCCGCCGCAAGGTCGACGAGGTCGTGACCCTGCTCCGGCGCCACCGGGAGGTGGCCTACACCTATTCGACCCTCGGCACCCAGGTATTCCTCAAGGCGCCGGGCGTCGACCAGGCGCTGGTGTACGTGCGACTGGTGCCGCGCGCCGGTCGGTCGGTCGCCCAGCGTGATCTCGGCAGCCTGCTGCGCCGGGAGCTCTCCCAGCTCGGCGGGGCCGAGATCTCGGTCTTTACCAGCGGGTTCGGTGGGGCGATGAAGCAGGTCCAGCTGCAGTTGCGGGGGCCGGACATGGAGACCCTCACCGACCTGGCCCAGCGCATGGAGGCCGAGGTCAAGAAGGTGCCGGGAGCGGTGGATGTCGGACTCTCGGTCGAAGGAGACAAGCCTGAGCTCCAGGTGGACCTCCACCGAGGCCTGGCCGGGTCGCTCGGAATCACCGTGGGTCAGGTGGCGCTCTCGCTGCGACCGGCGTTCGCGGGGCTCCACGCAGGCGATTGGGTCGATCCCGCCGGCGAGACCCGCGATGTCGAGGTCCGTTTGGCGCCCGACTCGCGGGCGCGCCCCTCGGACCTCGCGGCACTCCCGCTCGTGGTGGGCCGCGGTGCCAACGGCGCGCCGATCACGGTGCCGCTCGGCCAGGTGGCGGACATCCGGCAGGGTGTGGGCCCCGGCCAGATCAACCACCTCGACCGCGAAAAGGTCATCAACGTCGAGGCCAACGTCGAGGGCTCGCTCAATCAGGTGATGAGCGCCATCCGCGCGCGCATCGACAAGGTGCCGCTCCCGCCGGGCTACGACCTGTCCACCGGTGGCGAAGCCCGCGACCAGAACGACGTCTTCACCCGGATCTTCACTGCCCTCTTCGTGGCGGTGCTCCTGATGTACCTGATCCTGGTGGTGCAGTTCGGGTCCTTCCTCGATCCGATCGCGATCCTCGTGTCGCTGCCGCTCTCGTTGATCGGCGTGGTGCTGGCGCTCGCCATCACGGGAGATACGCTCAATATCATGAGCCTCATCGGCGTCATCCTGCTGATGGGGATCGTGGCCAAGAACGCCATCCTGCTCATCGACTTTGCCAAATGGTCGCGCGAAAAAGGGATGCCGCTGCGCGAGGCGCTGATCGAGGCGGGCCGTATCCGGCTGCGGCCGATCCTGATGACCACGTTCGCGCTGGTGGCGGGCATGATGCCGGTGGCCATCGGTCACGGGGAAGGCGCCGACTTTCAGGCCCCGCTCGGACGCGCGGTGATCGGCGGCGTCATCACTTCGACGCTCCTGACGCTGCTGGTGATCCCCACTGTCTACGAGATCCTGGACAACTTCCGGGAGCGCGCGACCGCGCTCTTCCGCCGTGGGTCGGCGGTCCCGTCCCCGGAGACCCCGGAGCCGTACGCGCACTGACGGGCCCGCCGGTTCCCTCCGACGGGGGCACGAGGGCAGATTGCTCTCGTGCCCTTCGTGCTTCCCTTCCTGCTCCTCGTTGCGTGCCCTGATTCCGGGGCGGCGCTCCGCGCCGCGCCTGAATGCGTCATTGCGGCCGCCCGCACCGAGCTGACCGCCGGAAGTCCCTGGCGCGCCACCCGCCTTCTCGCCCCGCTGCTCAAGGATCCCTCCACCCGTACCCCCGAGGCCGAATGGCTCGCGTCCCGCGCAGCCGCGGGGTGGGGCGGCTGGGCGGAGGTGCGGTCGATCCTCGGACAGAGTGGATGGCTTGATTCGCTCTATGACGGGTCGGGGCACGAACTCCTGGCCCGCGCGGCGCTCGCGCTGGGTGATGACTCGGTGGCGGAAGCCGAAGCGCGTCGCGCGCTGGCCCCATCAGTGGATCCCGCCACCAGGGGGGTGCGGCGGGTCCTCCTCGCACGCGCGCTCGACCGGCTCGGCAAGCTGGGC
>JBAUHI010000041.1:0-12377 GCA_049680185.1 Gemmatimonadales bacterium
GAGAGGCGGCAGGTGCGGGTGCCGGTCGCGCGTTCAACGCCGCCCAGGCCCAGCGGCGGAGTTCGATGGCGGCCCGGAGGTCGTCCTGGAGGGTGGGCATCGCTGAAAGCTACGATGGGCCCCCGGACCCCCGCCAACGCCCCTGAATCTTGCGCGAATGCCCCTCCGTACACCTTATTTACTTGCCTATGCGCCGCCACGTCCGTCTCCGCGCCTTCCTGCTCTCCGCCCTCTTTGTGGGGGTGGGGTCGGTCGCGCCATTGGTGGATGCGGTGCTGTTCCATCGGGACGCCGAAGTGGCGCGGCCCCACATCGAAACACGCGACAACCCCGCCTGTCATGGCGAGCGTTGCGTCATCCCGCTCTCCCAGATCACGTCGAGCGGTACGCCGGCCGTCCTGCCCGCGGTGGTCCCGGTGGTGTCGGTGTCCGACCGGCCGGTCGTTCGTCTTTCTTCCGCTGCACGCTCCACCCTCCTTTCCGGTTCCCGCCGCTCCCGCGCTCCGCCTCTGCTCCTCGCCTGACCTGAACGTTTCCTGTCCACGAACATGATCGCCGGCGCTGCTGCGTCCTGATCGTGGGGTGGCGTGGTCCAGCGCGAATTCCCTCCCGCAGGGAGGGGGAGTCCATGGCGAAGGCAGTCCTCTGCATCATCACGGCGATGGCGACCGTCAGTATCGGTCTCCAGGCCCAGGCATCAGGAACGCAGCCGCTCACCCGGAGTGAGGCGGTGACGCAGGCGCTTGCCCACAACCCGCAGCTCGAGATTTCCCGGGAGCAGACGGCACAGGCGCGCGCCCGGATCACGGAGGCGGCGGCGTTCCCCGATCTCGACCTCACCGCGGACTGGAGCGGCCTGCCGCATCCGCTGCAGGTCGGTTCGGGTAACGGCAGCGACTACGGCGTCGGCGTCACGGTGCCGTTCCCCCAGAAGTTCCTGCTGCGGGACCGGGTGGCGAGCGCCGACTATCACAACTCGCAATTCGCGTACCTCCAGCTCCGTCAGCTGACCGCGTCCAACACCATTCAGGCGTACGACGCCCTGCTGGTGGCGGAGCGGCACGGGAACGACCTGCGCGATGCCGATTCCCTGGCGCAGGACTTCCTGACCAAGACCAAAGCACGGTTCGACGCCGGTATGGTGGCGCGGATCGACGTGGTCAAGGCGCAGGTCGCGGTGGCGCAGGCGCACAACCTGCTCATCGCCAACGCCCGCGACATCGCCAACGCGCGGGCCGCGCTCAACCGGCAGATCGGCCGGACCCTCGGTGCCACCCTCGCCACCGCCGATACGCTCGTCGTGCCCGGCGCGCTTCCCGACCTCGACTCACTCGTGGCGGTGGCGGTGGTGGCGCGCCCGGAGGTCCAGGGGCTCACCGCGGTACGGAAGGGCGCCAGCGCGGCGGCGTCGCTGGCCCAGCAGTACCTCCTCCCCGATGTGTCGCTCGGCGTGAGCAAGAACCTCGCGCAGGGCACCCCCGACAGCTACACCTTTGCGGTCGGATTCTCGCTGCCGCTCTTCTTCTGGAACCACCAGCGGGGCGAGGTGGCGGAAGCGCGCCATCGGGAGCGCGAACTCGACGCCACCGCGGTCGACCTCGCGGCGCAGGTGGAGCAGGAGGTCCGCGCCGCGTGGGCCGCCGCTGACGCCGCCATCAAGCAGGCCGCGTACGTCCGGGATGAACTCCTCCCGGAGGCGCGTGAGGCGTATAGGATCGTCTCCGTCAACTACGGCCTCGGCGGCGCCTCGTCGCTCGACGTCCTGAGCGCCAAGAGCGACCTCCTCGATGCCCAGACCCAATACACCGACGCGCTCGGCGCCGCCAACGATGCTGTGGCGCAGCTCGAAGTGTCCGTCGGTTCCACGTTCACCGGGGACCCAGATGTCCGTTGACCTGAAGTGGTCCGCCGCGCTCGCCGCGCTGGCGCTCGTGGCCGGGTGTGGCCACCGACCGGTCGCCGCGGCCGATGCCTCCGGCGATTCGCTGCTCATCTCGATCCCCGAGGCACAGCGATCGCGTATCACCGTCGCCACGGTGAAGGAAGAGCCGTTCGCCCCGGTGGTCGAGGCCAACGGCGTCGTCGCCTTCGACGGCGATCAATCCACCCCGGTGCTGGCTCCCATCTCCGGCCCCGTCACCCGCATCGTCGTTGAGCCGGGCGCCGTCGTCCGGGCGGGTGATCCTCTGGCGTACGTGGCTTCGCCCGATTTCGCGGCAGCGATGGCCGGGTATCGGAAGGCCGCGGCATCCGCCCGGCAGTTGCAGCGGGTGGCGGACCAGAACGAGCAGCTCTACAAGAACGACGGAATCGCACGGCGCGAACTGGAGCAGTCCCAGACCGACGCGATCTCGGCCGTCGCCGATCGTGATGCCGCGTTCGAGCAGCTCCGGGCGCTCGGTGTCGACGATTCGACGCTCGCGGCCCTCCAGGCCGATCGGCCGGTGGCACCGCCGCCGGCGGTGATCCGGGCACCGCTCTCCGGTACCGTGGTGGAGCGCCTCATCACGCCGGGCCAGCTCCTGCAGGCCGGGAGCACGCCCTGCTTTACCGTGGCCGATCTCTCGCGGATGTGGGTGATGACGAGCGTCTTCGAGTCGGATCTGCCCGATGTCCATCGGGGTGACCGCGCGGAGGTGCGTCCCGGTGCCGGCGGTGCGGCGTACGCCGGGACCGTCGACAACATCGCGGCCGAGGTGGATTCGGATACCAAGGCGACCGCGGTGCGGGTCGTGGTGCAGAACCGCGACGGTCTTCTCAAGAAGGACATGTACGTGCGGGTGGCGGTGCGGTCGAGCCGGACCCGGACGGGGATCCTCGTCCCGGTGGGCGCCGTGCTGCGGGATGACGACAACCAGCCCTTTGTGTTCGTGGCCGCCGGCCCGGCCGGTACGTTCGCGCGGCGCACCATCACCCTGGGCGAGCGGGTGGGGGATGTGTACGAGGTCCTCCACGGGATCCAGCCCGGCGACCGCGTGGTGACGGAGGGCGGGCTCTTCCTGCAGTTCGCGCAGGGCCAGTGACCGCGCCCGGCACGCCGCGCCCACGGTCCCTCGTCAATCGGATCGTCGGTGGGGCGCTCGAGCAGCGGATGCTGGTGGGTCTCGTCACGGCGGTGCTGCTGGTGGCGGGGGTCTGGTCGTTCCGGCGGCTGCCGGTGGACGCGTATCCCGATCTGTCGCCTACGATGGTGGAGTTCATCACCCAGTGGCCGGGGCACGCGGCGGAGGAGGTCGAGCGCCTGATCACGGTGCCGATCGAGGTCGAGATGAACGGCCTCCCCGGGCTCACCGTGTCCCGGTCGATCTCGCTCTACGGCCTGTCGGACGTGACGCTCACGTTCAAGGACGGGACCGACGACTACTTCGCCCGACAGCAGGCGTTCGAGCGGGTCGGCGACCTGTCGCTCCCCGACGGCGTGGCCCCCTCGATGGCGCCGCTCACCTCGCCGTCGGGGCTGGTGTACCGGTACGTGCTCCAGAGCCCCGACCGCACGGCGATGGAGCTCAAGAACATCAACGACTGGGTCATCACCAAGGCCTTCCGCTCCGTCCCTGGCGTTGCGGACAACTCGGCCATGGGCGGCGAGACGATGCAGTATCAGGTGCTCGTGGATCCCACCCGGCTGGCCGCGTCGGGGATCTCCGTCGACGACGTGCAGCAGGCGCTCGCCAACAACAACGGCAACTCCGGCGGCGGGTTCTACTCCGAGGGCGGCCAGTTCTACTATGTCCGGGGCCTGGCGCGACTGAAGACGCTGGAAGACATCGGCAACGTCGTCGTGGCGGTGCACAGCGGTACGCCGATCCTGGTCAAGGACCTGGGCCAGGTGGTGATCGGAAACGCGCCTCGGCTGGGGCAGTTCGGCTTCAACGGCACCGATGACGCTGTGGAAGGCGTCATCCTGATGCGTCGGGGTGAGCAGACCCAGACCGTGCTCAAGCGGGTGGAGGCCAAGACCGCGGAGCTCAACGATTCCATCCTGCCGCCGGACGTGCGGGTCCACCCCTTCTACGATCGCAGCGACCTGGTGCAGCTCACCACGCGCACGGTGGAGGACAACCTCCTCCGCGGGATCCTACTCGTGATGGTGGTGCTGGTGTTCTTTCTGTATGACGTGCGCTCAGGGCTCATTGTCGCCACGGCGATCCCGTTGGCGCTCCTGTTCGCATTCATCTGCCTCGACTTCCGACACATACCTGCGAATCTCTTATCCATCGGAGCCATCGACTTTGGCGTCCTGGTGGATGGCGCCGTGTTCATGGTCGAGAACATCCACCGACAATTGGCCCTCAGGCACGGCACCGACTATCGCCTGCAGGACGTGATCGTCGCGGCGGCGTCCGAGGTCGACCGGCCCATCTTCTACGCGATGGCGGTGATCATCGCCGGCTTCTTGCCCATCTACGTGCTGGGTGGCCCGTCGGGCCGGCTGTTCAAGCCGATGGCGGACACCACCATCTTCGCGCTGGTCGGCTCGCTCGCGGTCACGCTGACGGTACTGCCCGTGCTGTGTGCGTGGGTGCTCCGCCGGGGAGTGCGCGAGCGGCGGAACCCGGGGTACGAGTGGATGAAGGCGAAGTATATCCGCGCGCTCGACTGGTGCCTCGCTCGCCGGTGGCACACCGTCGCGGCCACCGCCGCCCTCTTCGCCGGCTCGCTGCTGATGGTGCCTTTCATCGGTGCGGAGTTCATGCCGCACTTGGACGAAGGTGCGCTCTGGGTGCGGGCCACGATGCCCTACACGATCTCCTTCGATGCATCGTCGAAGCTCGTGCCACAGGTCAGGGCCATCTTGAAATCGTTCCCGCAAGTGACGGTGGTCGGGTCGGAACACGGGCGTCCGGATGACGGCACCGACGCGACGGGATTCTTCAACGCTGAGTTCTACGTCGGGTTGAAGCCGTACGGGGAGTGGACCGGCCCGATCCGGACCAAGCCCGAGTTGGTCGCCGCGATCGACGCGCGGTTGAAGCAGTTCCCCGGGATCTCCTTCAACTACACCCAGCCTGCCGAGGATGCGGTGGACGAGGCGGAGACCGGGCTCAAGAGCGCACTCGACGTGAAGGTCTTTGGCCCCGACCTGCAGGTCCTGGAGGAAAAGGGGAAGGAGGTCAAGCACGCGCTCGAGGGGGTGCGCGGGATGGCCGACTTGACGCTGGTCCAGGAGCTGGGGCAGCCGGCGCTCACCGTGACCGTGGACCGAGGCAAGATCGCACGTTACGGCATCAACGCGGGGGACATCAACGCGCTGATCGAGGCCGCGGTCGGCGGCGGCGTGGCCACCCAAGTGGAACAGGGGGAGCGGCTGTATGACCTCGTGGTGCGGCTGGCGCCGCAGTTCCGCCAGACGCCGGCGCAGATCGGCAACATCCTGGTGCCGGCGCCTGATGGCGAGCGGATCCCGCTCAAGGGCCTGGCCGACATCCAGGTGTCCAGTGGTGCGTCGTTCATCTATCGGCAGGACAATTCGCGGTTCATCGGCGTCCAGTACTCGGTCCGGGATCGCGACATCGCGAGCGCGGTGCGCGAAGCGCAGGGCGCGGTGGCCAGGGCCGTCCGATTCCCGCCCGGGTACCGCATTGTCTGGGGCGGCGAGTATCAGGACTATGTCGCCTCGCAAGCCCAGATGCACGTCATCGTACCGCTGACGCTGGTCCTGATCTTCGCGATCCTCTTCGCACTGTACGACAACTTCAAGTTCCCTGCGATCACGGTGCTGGGCGTGATCCTTTCCGCCCCGATCGGCGGCCTGTTCATGCTGCTCGTCACCGGGACCCCGTTCTCGGTCTCTTCGGGGATCGGCTTCCTGGTGCTGTTCGGGGTCTCAGTGCAGACCGCGGTGGTGTACATCTCGTGTGCCAACCAGCTACGGAAGGAAGGGGCATCGATCGCGGCGGCCACCCGGGAGTCGGCCATCCTGCGTCTGCGTCCCATCATGATGACCGCGATCCTCGCGGCGATCGGCCTCCTCCCGGCGGCATTCTCTCACGGCGTGGGCTCGGATTCCCAGCGGCCATTCGCCCTGGTCATCGTCGGCGGGATGATCTCGCGGCTGGTGATCAGCGTGATGGTGACGCCAGTGCTTTACCTGATGGTGGCGCGGCAGGGGGATCGGCTGGAGGTGTGATCGGGGAGCGGGACAGGGTCATCCTGAGGGGCCTTCAGGCCAAAGCCTGCCCTGAGCGCGGCGAAGGGAAGGATCTCCGGCCGGTCGTATTGGGATGTCTCTCCTCGCCCGAAGGATCTCCGGGCCGCGTGATCGCGATCTCGCATCAGCGCGGAGCCTGCCCTGAGCGCAGCGACGGGAAGGATCTCAGTTCAGTCTGGTCGTGATCCAACTGAAGGCGCTGAGGCTGGCGGTCGGGACGAGCATCCCGGTCAGTCGGGCCGGAGCATCTCGATCAGGCGGGCCGGAGATCCTTCGGGAGCAAAAGCTCCCTCAGGATGACTGCGCGACGTAAATCGCACGCCGCTTCGCGGGCGTAGGGCGTAACCGGCCGAAGGCCGCGGATACGTTCTCCGCACGGGGTCATCCTGAGGGGCCTTCAGGCCAGAGCCTGCCCTGAGCGCGGCGAAGGGAAGGATCTCCGGCCGGTGGTATTGGGATGTCTCTCCTCGCCCGAAGGATCTCCTCTCCGCTTGATCGCGATCGCTGCATTTGCCCTAACGCTGGGGGCAGAACAGAGCATCTCGATCAGGCGGGCCGGAGATCCTTCGGGAGCTAAAGCTCCCTCAGGATGACTGCGCGACGTAAATCGGACGCCGCTTCGCGGGCGTAGGGCGTAACCGGCCGCAGGCCGCGGATACGTTCTCCGCACGGGGTCATCCTGAGGGGCCTTCAGGCCCCGAAGGATCTCCGGCCGGTCTGGTCCGCAATCCCGCTGCGTGCCTCGATTCTGGCGGTCAGCACGGAGTATCTCGGCCATACTGGCGGGGGATCCTTCCCCCTGCAGCAAAGGGCAGGACCGACCGAGGGAATTGGTATCTCAGTAAGGCCGGAAATCCTTCGGGCGCTGAAGCTCCCTCAGGATGACGTGATAACCGACCGGAGATCCTTCGGGAGCTAAAGCTCCCTCAGGATGACCCCGTGCTGAAGGCCCCTCAGGATGGCGGGGTCACGGGCCCGCCCTTCGGTAAAACCCCTCCCACCAGCGCGCCGAACGGCGCACCGACGAGGAAGCCCAGGATCGCACCGCCGATGGTGCTGCCGAGGCAACTACGGTGATCCGAAGAATCGGAGTCGTTGCAGAGGCCGCCAGCGACCGCTCCCGAGAGGAGTCCCAGCGCGATCCCGCCACCCCAGAATCCCTCATAGCGGTAGTCCTTCGATCCATCGCCAAGGAGGCCGCCATCGGAGGTAGGGCGTTGGGTTGTCGGGGCCGGCAGCCAGAGAGATGACGGATGAGGGCCGATAGCATGGGTCTGTGCTGCGGCGGGGGTGGCAACGAAGAGCGCGGCCGACAATGCGATGTGCGCCTTCATTAGTATGAGCCTCCAGAGTGACCGTGAAGCCGAATATTCACCGAAACCGGTCTTTGTGGTCCGAGTGGTGACGCGCCCGGTGATGTTCCGCTACACGTTGGGAAGATCCCTTCCTTCGCAAGCTCAGGACAAGCGCTCTGCTCGGGATTACGCCGATGGCGTGATGAACGCCTAGTGCGCATCTTGGGCTCCGCCCATCCGCCCATCCGCCCATCCGCCCATCCCTTGACCCCCACTGTCCCTGCGTCTATCATTCGTGTCTGCCGTCTTTTACGGCCAGTTTTGTGCTCTGAATAAGGGTAGCATGCCGACCATCAATCAGCTCGTCCGACGCGGTCGCCGGTCCGTGGTGGCCAAGAACAAGGCCCCCGCACTTGAGAGGAATCCCCTCAAGCGCGGCGTGTGCACCCGGGTGTACACCACCACGCCCAAGAAGCCGAACTCGGCGCTCCGCAAGGTGGCGCGCGTGCGGCTCACCAACGGCTACGAAGTGACGGCGTACATTCCGGGCGAAGGACACAACCTGCAGGAGCACTCGATCGTCCTCATTCGAGGCGGCCGTGTGAAGGACCTGCCGGGCGTGCGCTACCATATCGTGCGCGGTTCGCTCGACTCGGCCGGTGTGAACGATCGCCGCCGGAGCCGCTCGAAGTACGGGGCCAAGCGTCCCAAGGCCGCTGGCGCAGCGGGTGCCGCCGCCAAGGGAGGTAAGAAGTGAGCCGCCGCAAGTCCGCGGTGAAGCGGCCGGTGCCGCCCGATCCGCGCTATGACAGCCAGACGGTGTCGAAGTTCGTGAACTGCCTGATGGTCCAGGGCAAGAAGTCGGTGGCCGAGCGGATCTTCTACTCCGCGATGGACATCATTGAAGAGAAGACCGGCCAGCCGGGCGTGGCGGTGTTCAAGCAGGCGGTCAACAACGCGAAGCCGGCCCTCGAAGTGAAGAGCCGCCGCGTCGGTGGTGCCTCGCTGCAGGTGCCGGTCGAGGTCCGCCCCGAGCGCCGTACCGCGCTCGCGATGCGCTGGATCCTGGAGTTCACCCGTGCACGGACGGAAAAGACGATGTCCGACCGGCTGGCCGCCGAGCTCATCGCGGCGAGCAAGGGTGAGGGGAACACCATCAAGAAGAAGGAAGACACGCACCGGATGGCCGAGGCCAACCGCGCGTTCGCACACTATCGCTGGTAATGAATAGGGCGGCCCTTCTAGGGCCGCCGCTGAACGGGACACATCGGATCATGTGACGGGGCAGTGGGCCCGCCACCTCTGGTCTTCTGACGAGAACGCGTGGGACCGATCTGGTCCTCGTCCAGGGCGAAAGCCCGGACGTGCGCGGAGCGATACCGCCGGGGTCTCCCGGGCCGGTCGCCCCGCTTTTTCGCTGGCGGCAGGACACACAACGCGGGGCAGGTCCCGCGGCATTCTTGGGAATGGCAATGGCGCGTCAGACACCGCTCGAACGTTATCGCAACATCGGCATCATGGCGCACATCGATGCCGGGAAGACGACGACGACCGAGCGCATCCTCTACTACACCGGCAAGAACTACAAGATCGGTGAAGTGCACGAGGGTGCCGCCACGATGGACTGGATGGAGCAGGAGCAGGAGCGCGGCATCACGATCACGTCGGCCGCGACGACCTGCTTCTGGACCCGGCACGATGAGCTGTACCGGATCAACCTCATCGACACGCCGGGGCACGTCGACTTCACCGTCGAGGTGCAGCGTTCCCTCCGGGTGCTCGACGGGGCCGTGACGCTCCTCGACTCGGTGGCAGGCGTCGAGCCGCAGACCGAGACGGTATGGCGCCAGGCGGACCAGTACGGCGTGCCGCGCCTCATCTTTGCCAACAAGATGGACCGGGTCGGTGCCGACTTCGACCGCTGCCTGAAGATGATCCGGGACCGGTTGACCAAGAAGGCGTACCCGCTGCAGTTGCCGGTGGGGTCGGGCGAGACGTTCACGGGGCACATCGACGTGTTGCGTCGGGTCCAGTTCGTGTTCGACGAGGAGTCCCTCGGCAAGACGTTCACCGAGCTGCCGGTGCCCGATGCGTACCACGACCGGGTCGAGGCGGCACGGCACGAGGTCATCGAGGCCGCGGTCGAGCACGACGACGAGCTGATGGCCAAGTACCTGGGGGGCGCGGAGCTCTCCTTCGAGGAGATCCAGCGCGCGCTCCGGAAGGCGGTCACCAGCGGGACATTGGTGCCGGTGCTCTGCGGGGCGTCGTTCAAGAACAAGGGCGTCCAGGCGCTGCTTGATGCGGTCATCGACTACCTGCCGTGCCCGCTGGACGTGCCGCCGGTCAAGGGACACCTGCCGCAGCACGACGACCAGATCGTCGAGCGGCACACCAACGACGAGGAGCCGTTCGCGGCCCTGGCGTTCAAGATCGCGACCGACCCGTACGTCGGGCGGCTGACGTTCTTCCGGGTGTATTCGGGCTCGCTCAAGTCGGGCAGCTACGTGTACAACAGCACCAAGGACAAGCGGGAGCGGGTGGGTCGTCTGCTCCAGATGCACGCCAACAAGCGCGAAGAGATCGAGGAAGTGCTCGCCGGTGACATCGGCGCGGCCATCGGCCTCAAGGACACGCGCACCGGTGATACGTTGTCGGACGAGGACCAGCCGGTCATCCTCGAGGCCATCCGCTTCCCGAACCCCGTCATCGACGTGGCCGTGGAGCCGAAGACCAAGGCCGACCAGGACAAGATGGCGATCGCGCTGCAGCGCCTGGCGGAGGAGGACCCGACCTTCCGGGTGCGCACCGACGCCGAGACCAGCCAGACGATCATCGCGGGAATGGGCGAGCTGCACCTCGAGATCATCGTCGACCGGATGAAGCGCGAGTTCAAGGTCGAGGCCAACGTCGGCCGACCGCAGGTGGCCTTCCGGGAGACCGTCACCAAGAAGGTCACGGATATCGAGGGGAAGTTCATCCGGCAGTCGGGCGGCAAGGGCCAGTACGGCCACGTGGTGATCAACTTGGAGCCGGCCAAGCCGGGCGAAGGCTTCGTTTTCGTCGACGACATCGTCGGCGGCGTGATCCCCCGGGAGTTCATCAAGCCGGTGGAGGCGGGGATCCGCGAGGCCCTGGAGAACGGCGTGGTGGCCGGGTATCCGATGGTCGACATCAAGGCGACGCTGGTGTTCGGATCGTATCACGACGTCGACTCGAGCGAGATGGCGTTCAAGATCGCCGGCTCGATGGCGTTCAAGGAAGCGGCCCGCGCGGCCCGTCCGATCCTCCTGGAGCCGATCATGGAGGTCGAAGTGGTGACCCCGTCCGACTTCCTGGGCGACGTGATGGGCGATCTCTCGGCCCGACGCGGCAAGATCGGCGGGATGACGCAGCGCGGTGAGGCCCAGGTCGTGGCCTCTGACGTGCCGCTCAAGGAGATGTTCGGGTACTCCACCACCCTCCGGTCGATGACCCAGGGGCGCGCGGTCTACTCGATGCAGTTCGATCACTACGAGGAAGTGCCGAAGGCCGTGGCGGAAGAGATCATCGCCAAGGTGGGCAAGAAGTAGCTATCCGCTATCAGCGATCAGCTATCAGTAGTTGCGATGGCTGGAGCCGATACCAGATGGCCGGCAGTTGATAGCAGATCGCTGATAGCTGATAGCCGATGGCGGATAGCTGAGCGCCACTGAACACGAACCATGCAGCGAGGAAGCACCATGGCCAAGGCCAAATTCGAGCGGACGAAGCCGCACGTGAACGTCGGGACGATCGGGCACGTGGACCACGGGAAGACGACGACGACGGCGGCCCTGACGAAGGTGGCGGCGGACAAGGGGCTGGCGACGTACATCCCCTATGACCAGGTGGCGAAGGCGTCGGAGAGCCAGGGGCGGCGGGACGCGACGAAGATCCTGACCATCGCGACGAGCCACGTGGAGTACTCGACGGTGGCGCGGCACTATGCGCACGTGGACTGCCCGGGGCACGCGGACTATGTGAAGAACATGATCACGGGGGCGGCCCAGATGGACGGGGCGATCCTGGTGGTGAGTGCGATGGACGGGCCGATGCCGCAGACGCGGGAGCACATCCTGCTGGCGCGCCAGGTGAACGTGCCGTCGATCGTGGTGTTCCTGAACAAGTGCGACCTGGTGGACGATCCGGAGCTCTTGGACCTGGTGGAGCTGGAAGTGCGCGAGCTCTTGAGCCAGTACCAGTACCCGGGGGACCAGGTGCCGGTGATCCGCGGCAGTGCGATCAAGGCCATTGAGGGCGACCCGGTGTGGGTGGCGAAGATCGAGGAGCTGTACACGGCGCTGGACACGTTCATTCCGCAGCCGGTGCGGGACACGGACAAGCCGTTCCTGATGCCGGTGGAGGACGTGTTCTCGATCACGGGGCGGGGGACGGTGGCGACGGGGCGGATCGAGCGGGGGAAGATCAAGGTGGGGGAGGAAGTCGCACTGGTGGGGTTCAACAGCGACAAGAAGACGACGGTGACGGGGGTGGAGATGTTCCGCAAGCTCCTGGATGACGGGCAGGCGGGCGACAACGTGGGGTTGCTGCTGCGGGGGATCGAGAAGGCGGACATCGAGCGCGGGATGGTGCTGGCGAAGGCGGGCTCGGTGACGCCGCACACGCACTTCCAGGCGGAGGTGTACGTGCTGACGAAGGAAGAGGGGGGGCGGCACACGCCGTTCTTCAAGGGGTACCGGCCGCAGTTCTACTTCCGCACGACGGACGTGACGGGGGCGTGCGAGCTGGCGGCGGGGGTGGAGATGGTGATGCCGGGGGACAACGTGCCGATGACGATCGAGCTGATCACGCCGATCGCGATGGACGAGGGGCTGCGCTTCGCGATCCGCGAGGGCGGCCGCACCGTCGGCGCCGGCGTGGTGACGAAGATATTGAAGTAGGCTATCAGC
>JBAUHI010000042.1:0-61822 GCA_049680185.1 Gemmatimonadales bacterium
CTCGCGAGGCGGCCCGTCGTGTTCATTCGCTGGGTCCTGCGAGACCTTGATCACGTTCTCAGCGGCGGGCCACTTGGCGTCGATCACCGTCCCCGTTCAGGGGCGTGACTTCCACCACCGGAGCGCCTGGCGGGTCCATTCGCCGCTGCGATGCCGGATCCCCACTACCCGGTTCAACGCCTGGTGGAATTCCGCGGCCGAGGGATACCGGAGCTCGACCTCCGACTGCATCGCACGTTCGAGCACCTCGATGAGCTGGATGCGCACATCTGGGCGGCGACGATGCAGGTCGGGGAATCGGTTCATGGTCTGCCGCGCGAGGATCTCTTCCGTCGAGCTTCCCGGGAAGGGAGATTCCCCCAGGAGTGCGAAGTACGCGACCGCGGCCAGGCTGTAGAGGTCGGTCCGCTGGTCGACCCGTTCCCCCAGGAGCTGTTCCGGGCTCGCGAACTGGGGGGTGCCGCTCTGGCTGGTGGCGCCGCCGAACTTCCCGTCGCCCCGCAGGGCCAGCGCCAGGCCGAAGTCGGTGATCCGGAGCCTGCCGTCGCGTTCCAGGAGGAGATTCTCGGGCTTGACGTCACGGTGGACCAGCCCCTGTTGGTGGGCCTGACCGAGCGCGGACAACGCTTCCCGAAGGAGTCGCAGGACCTCATCGACCGAGAGCGGACCGTCGCGTGCGACCTTCTGTGCCACGTTAGGCCCGTCGACGAGCTCCATCGTGTACCAGAGGAGTCCGGAACGCCCCGCGATGTCGTAGATGTCGACGATGTTCGGGTGGTTCAGGCGTGCCGCCAATTGGGCCTCACGGCGGAATCGTTCCACGACCGCGGGGTCAGCGGTCAAGTGCGGGTGCATCACCTTGAGTGCCACCTCGCGTTCCAGGTGCAGGTCGCGCACTCGGTACACTCGGCCGAAGCCGCCTGCGCCCAGCAGGGACAAGAGTTCGTAGTCGTCGCCCAGCGCCCGCCGCAGGCGCTTCTCGTAGTGTCCGGTGTCCTCCGGCATCACGTCGCCGCCCCCGCCCCCGCCCCCCGGCACCATGAGCGCCGGGTTGTCGAAGGTGCCCGCGTCGGAGGCAAAGTCCTCCAGCATCTCCGACGCGGTGAGGTAGCGGTCGGCGGCATTGGGCCTGAGGGCGCGCAAGAGGATCCGCTCGATAGCGCCGGGCGTCGCTGGTCGGAGTTCCATCGGACGGACGAGCGTCGCGCTGTCGAGCGGCGGTTCGACGCCAGTGATGGCGAAGTACAGTACCGCGCCCACCGTGTACACGTCGCTGGCCTGGTCGCCCACCCGGCCGTCCCGCACCTCGGGCGCCATGAACTTTGCCCCCGACGGCCTCACATCCGGCGGGATCATCGGGAGCGTCCAGCTGGAATACCGCAGTTCGGTCACGATGCCCCGGCCCGCCAGGTTGAGCAGCACCGCGGCCGGCACGATCCGGCGGACGATGATCCCGTGCGCGTGGGCATGCTCGAGCGCGGAGAGCAGGTCGCGGGCGAGGGAGTGGACGGCAGGGATGGGGCGGGGACCGCGTTGCGCCGCCTCCTGGAGACTCTCGCCTTCGATCCAGTTCCCGACCCGGAACGCCACGTCGCCGACGACACCTGCATCGTACGCATGCCGGATGGCGGGGTGGTCCAGCTGCCCCAGCGCCTCGGCCTCGCGCAGGAACCAGCGACGGATCGCCTCGTCGGTGTAGAAGTTGACCCGGAGCGACACCGGCCGGTTGAGCACCGTATCGTACGCCGCATACAGCACCCGCTCCCGGGACGACGCGATCAGCGTGTCGAGCCGGTAGCGCTCGCCCACCGCCGCATGCACTCGATCGTGCGTGGCGAGCGGGGCCGGCGTCAGGGTCGAGGGGGTGTTGGCCACGGGCCTCAAGGTTCGAAGGTCAGGGTGCAGCCGTCAGAGCGTCACGCGCTCGCGTGAATATACCGAACCTGCTGTCATTATTGGAGTTACGTACCGACAGCAGCCTGGGGGCTTGCCATCGTGGATGGGGTCGACTAGGATTCCATCCGTTGAAGTTGATGTGACATAGCCCGAATGGGCCCCAGGGGTTTGGCTTGCAGCCTGGGTGAACAATCCTGACAAGCCCAACTCCCCGGCGCGTTCCACGCGCTGGGGTTTTGTTCTGCTAGATCCCTAGTGACTCGGCCAGCGCCCCGGTCAATAGCCGCAACTCCCCCAACATCTCCCGTCGTGGCCACGCCTCGTGGCGATCGAGCGTCTCGGCCACCGAGCGGAACCACCACACCAACTGCCCTCCCGTCGCGGCCCGGGTCGTGGGCACGTACTCCGGCCCGAGCCGGCGGACATCGCTCAGGATGGTGCCGCAGTCGAGGATCTCGTGGGCGGCGCGGATGGAGAGCGTCCGGGGCTCGAGCGTCGCGAGATGCGCCAACCGGTCGACGCACTCGGTCTCCCATGTCGTGCGCAGCGAGCGCTCCGCCGCGGGCTCCGGCGGAAGGGTGTCCCCCACGACCGCCATTGCCACGGGCCCGAATTTCTCGCTCAGGCGCCGGACCAGCGCAGGCCGCTCGTCGACCGCTGCCTGGACGAGGACTTCGTGCAATACCGCTGCGACCACGATGACCTCTTCGCATCCATACGATGTGAGGATGATCGCGAGGTTCGCGGGCCGGGCGAGCGTGGCGGCCGGGAGGGTCGAGTCGCGTGAGAGGTGCTTCGCCGCGAATGCCAGGGCGTGCACGGTGCGATCGGAGTATCCGCTCACGGGATGCCAAGGAGTTTGTGGGTCTGGAGCGACAGGCGCCACCGGGGATGGTCGAGGCAATACCGCATCGCGAGGCCGGTGTTCCGTGCCAGCTCCGGGCCGTCCATCGGCTGCAGGAAGAAGTGCGAGAACTCCAGCGAGCCGTACCGCTCGGGGTCGGCGCCGACCTGCGGGAAGACGAGCTTCAGCTCATCACCCCGGGTCAACACCAGCGGCGCCTCGGCCTTGGGACTTACGCAGGTCCAGTCGATCCCGTCGGGCGCTGGCTGCGTCCCGTTCGTTTCCACGGCGATCCGGAATCCGACGGCGTGGAAGGCGTCGATGAGCCCCGGATCGAGCTGCAGAAGCGGCTCGCCGCCGGTGCACACGACCAGGGCGGTGCGGTGGACCGGATCGGCGCCGATGCGTGCGCTGCGGCGAGTTTCGTCATCGCCATCCCAGATCTCCGCGGCCCTTTGGGCCAGGTCCCGGGCGGTGGAGAACTTGCCGCCATTCGGGCCGTCGGTGCCGACGAACTCCGTGTCGCAGAACCGGCAGACGGCCGTGGCGCGATCGGCCTCGCGCCCGGTCCAGAGATTGCACCCCGCGAACCGGCAGAACACCGCCGGCGATCCCGCCTGTGCGCCCTCTCCCTGCAGCGTGTAGAAGAGTTCCTTGACGGCGTAGGGCATCCCCAAAGGTGAACCGTGAACAGTGAAAAGTGAACGGGCGGCACCTCGGTCGGTCCCGCTCGCGTTCATGGTTCGCCGTTCACCGCCGACCGGACGTACTTCGCCGGATCCGTGGTCCCGTTCTCCGCGAACCCCCGCAGGCGCAGCCGGCAGGCGTCACAGCGTCCACAGGCGAGCCCATCGGGGGTGGGGTCGTAGCAGGTGAGCGTCATCGCGTAGTCCACGCCGAGCGCCAGGCCGCGGGCGATGATCTCGCGCTTGGTCAGGTGGAGGAGCGGAGCGTGGACGGTCATCGGCGGGGAGCCTTCGATGGCGGCGCGGGTGGCCAGGCGGGCCATCCGCTGGAATGCGTCGAGGAACTCGGGGCGGCAATCGGGGTAGCCGCTGTAGTCGAGGGCGTTGATGCCGAGGAAGATGTCGGCCGCATCGAGCTGCTCGGCGATCCCTAGTGCATACGCCAGGAAGATCGTGTTGCGGGCGGGGACGTAGGTGCTGGGGATGCCGTGGGCGATCGCGTCGTCGCTGCGATCCTTGGGGATCGATCCGGTGCCGGTGAGCGCCGAGCCCTGGAACGCCGCCGGGTCGAGCGCCACGATGCGGTGCTCGATGGTGCCCAGGCGATGGGCGAGTGCGGTGGCCCGGTCAAGCTCGATCGCGTGGCGCTGACCGTACCGGAAGCTGAGCGCGTGGCACTCGAAACCCTCCTCTCGCGCGATCGCAAGTGTCGTCGCCGAGTCCATGCCGCCACTCAGGAGCACCACCGCCCGTTGTGTCATGCGGGGAATATAGGCCCGGAACCGGCGGTCATTTCGCGACTGGATCCCGAACGAGGAGGTGGCGCAACGCGGCCTCGAGCGTCGGGAAGCGGAACTGGAATCCCGAGGCGTGGAGTGCCGCGGGGAGGACCCGCTGGCCAGCGAGGAGCGCCTCATCGGCGAGTTGCCCGAAGAGGAGGCGCAGCGCCACGGCCGGCACCGGCAGGATCGCAGGGCGTCGGAGCAACCGGGCCAGCGTGGCCGTGAACTCGGCGTTGGTGACCGGCGTGGGCGCCGTCACGTTCACCGGACCCCGCAGGGCGTCGGTCCGCATCGCGTGGCGAATGGCCCCGACCACGTCATCCAGCGCGACCCAGCTCATCCACTGGCGACCAGTGCCGAGGCGTCCCCCGAGGCCGGCTCGGAACGGCGTGAGCATTTGCGCCAGCGCACCGCCATCGGGCGAGAGGACAATGCCGAACCTCGTCCGCACTACCCGGATCCCCGCTGCTTCCGCCGGTGCGCTCGCGGCCTCCCACTCCCGTCCGACCTCGGCGAGGAAGCCCGAACCGGTCTCCGATGCCTCGGTGAGGGCTTCGTCCGGGCGGTCGCCGTAGATGCCCACCGCAGACGCCGCGATCAGCACCCGGGGCGGTCGAGGAAGGCGATCCATGGCGGCCACCAAATTGGCGGTTCCGTGCACCCGGCTCATGCGGATCGCCGCCTTCCGGCGTCCGGACCAACGGCCACCGGCGATGCTCTCGCCGGCAAGGTGGATGATCGCGTCCACGTCTCCGAGGCCGGAGAGGTCCGCCGCCGCGTCGGGGTCCCAGCGCAGCTCCGTCGCCGCGATCGGGGGGCGGCGCACCAGGCGCGTCACCCGGTGGCCCTCCGTCGTGAGCGAGGCCTCGAGGGCGTGTCCAATGAGGCCTGACGCGCCGGTGATGGCGACGTGGAGTGGCACCTGGTGGGGCGGCGGGGGCGTGGCTGAGGCGTGATCGTGTGACATCAGGCAGCGCCGATCAGTGCGCCGTGGAACGGCGGACCAGCATCAGATCGGCCACGTTGTCCTTGCTGAACAGCCCGATCACGGCACCCCGGGCGTCCACCACCGGTAGCGCCGGCAGCCGGCTGTGCAGCAATGCCTCCAGCGCGGCGGGGAAGGGGGCCGTCTCGGCGAGGAGGGGGACGTTCGTGACCATCACCTGCCGGATCTCGGCGGCAGCCCCAAAGCGGTGGAGGCCGAGCACCAGCAGGTCACGGGTGAGGAGTCCCGCGAATCCGCCGTTCACTTCCTGGATGGGGAAATCACGCTGGTCGGTCGAGGTGAGAAGTTCCGCGGCACGTTCGAGCGGCGCCCACGCCGGCAGGCTGTCAAATCGCCGCACCATCACCTGGCCCACCGTGAGGCCGGCGCCGACCGACCGGTACTCGACCGCCGCCGCCTCCGCCGAGGCACCGAACCAGACGAACACCGCGATCAGGACCAGGATCGGATTCACCGGGTAGACGCCCGGGATGCCGAAGAGCCCGACCAGGGCAAAGCCGACCGCAATGACCTTCCCGACCCGTGCGGCGACCTGCGTCCCCCGCACGAATCCGTTCCGCCGTGCGAGGAAGGAGCGGAGCACCCGACCGCCGTCCATCGGAAAGGCTGGGATCAGGTTGAAGAGGAGGAGGTAGACGTTCACCTCGACCAGCAGCCAGACGAGGGTGGCTGCGGTGAGTGGTCCATCGACGGCGGCATCGGCAGGGAGGTGGAGCAGGAGCGCGGTCGCATAGGCCAGGGCGGCGAGTGCCAGCGTCACCAGCGGGCCGGCGATCGCGATCAGGAACTCCTGGCGCGGCTCCTCGGGGATCCGGACCAGCCGCGCGACACCTCCGATGGGGAGGAGGATGATATCTGCGGTGGCCACCCCGAACCGGGCCGCCATGCGCGCGTGGCCCAGCTCATGGAGGATGACGCACGCGAAGACAGCGAGGATCACGAACACGGAGCCGACCGCGCCCTGGGTGCCGCCGGCGCTGAACCCTTCGGCGGCGGCCCAGGCGAGGAGCAGGAAGAACGTGACGTGGACCTTGAGCGCGATGCCCCAAAGCCGACCGATCTTGAAGGACCATCCCATGGCGGAGGATACCCGGCCAGGGAGGGTGGCGGCCAGCCCCCGGGCGGGACACGGGTGCTTTCCGTCACCCCGACCGGGCACTACTATTGAGCCTTCGCACCCAAGCTGGAGCACCGCCATCAGCACCACCGCCAAGCCGTCCCATCCGGCCTCGCCCGCCGGCAACTCAGCGCCGACCCCGGCGACCCCGAGCGCAGTGGCTGCACCGCCGGCCCCGCCCGCGTGGACGATCAAGGACTCGGAAAAGCTCTACAACGTCGCCGGGTGGGGGCTGGGGTATTTCCGCATCAGCCCTGCAGGGCACGTGACCGTGCATCCCGACGGCAATGCCAAGCACGGGCTCGATCTCTTCCAGCTGGCCATGGATCTCGAGGCGCAGGGGATCCGCCTGCCGCTCCTGCTCCGGTTCTCCGACATCCTCAAGTCCCGCCTCGAGGCGCTGGCCACGCAGTTCGACCACGCCATCAAGGAGTTCGGCTACGAGGGGACGTACACCACCGTGTACCCCATCAAGGTCAACCAGCAGCGCCATGTGGTGCAGGAGATCGTCGAGTTCGGCACCCCGTTCGGCGTGGGGTTGGAGTGCGGATCGAAGCCGGAATTGCAGGCGGTGCTCGGCATCTCGGAGAGCACGGACCATCTCATCGTCTGCAACGGTTACAAGGACGAGGAATTCCTCCGGCTCGCGCTCATGGGCCAGAAGCTCGGCCACCAGGTGTTCATCGTGGTCGAACAGTTGAATGAGCTTGACACGCTGCTGCGGGTGGCCGGTGAGTTCGACGTCACCCCGCAGATCGGCGTGCGCATCAAGCTCGCCACCGAAGGCGCGGGGCGCTGGGCCAAGAGCGGCGGCGAAAAGAGCAAGTTCGGCCTGAGCGCCGCCCAGCTGACCCGGCTGCTGAGCCGGCTCGAGGCGGAGAACAAGAAGGACTGGCTCAAGCTCATCCACTTCCACCTTGGCAGCCAGATCACCGACATCCGGTTCATCAAGGCGGGGCTGGAGGAAGTGGCGCGATTCTACGCCGAGATCCACAAGCTCGGGTTCGGGGTGACGCACGTGGATGTCGGTGGGGGGCTGGGCGTAGACTACGACGGGTCCAGGTCGATCCGGCCTGCCAGCATGAATTACACGATGCGGGAGTACGCCAACGACATCGTTTACACCGTGGGCACAGTGTGCCGGCAACTGGGACTCCCCCACCCGCACCTGATCTCCGAGTCGGGGCGCGCCATCACTGCGCATCACTCACTGCTGCTCGTCAACGTCATCGACGTGGAATCGCAGTTGGAGGCGGTGCTTCCTCCCCTTCGATCGGAGGCGCATCCGCTGCTCAAGGAGATGCGCGACAACCTCGACGGGCTGGAATCGGCGCCGGAGCGCCTGGCCGAAGCGTTCCACGACGCCACCTTTGCCAAGGAGCGGGCGCAGGAACTCTTCGCGAGCGGGGTGTTCTCGCTGCGCGACCGGGCCGACGCCGAGCAGCTGTACCTGTGCACCGTCAAGGCGGTGGCCAAGGCCACTGGCGATGATCGTGCCAGCTATGCGGACATCCAGGGCGACATCGACGCCACCCTGGTCGACCGGTACTTCTGCAACTTCTCGCTCTTCCAGTCGTTGCCGGACAGCTGGGCCATCGACCAGCTCTTCCCGATCATGCCGATCCACCGCCTGGCGGAGCAGCCCACGCGACGGGGGACGTTGCAGGACATCACCTGCGACTCCGACGGCACCATCGACCGCTTCTCCGGCGGCCGGAAGGGGAAGCCGGCGCTCGAGGTCCATCCGCTCCTCGACGATGAGCCGTACATCCTGGGCATCTTCCTGACCGGCGCATATCAGGAGATCCTGGGTGACCTCCACAACCTCTTCGGTGATACCAACGCGGTGCATGTGCGGCTCACCGAGTCCGGTTACGAAGTGACCGACCTGGTGCGCGGCGATACGGTGACCGAGGTGCTCAACTACGTACAGTTCAACGCTGGCGACCTTTTGACGGTGTTCCGTCGCAAGGTGAGCCGGGCCACGAGCATCACCCGGGCCGAGGCGAACATGTTCATCGCCGATTTCGTGGCGGGGTTGGAGGGGTACACGTATCTGGAGGACAGCATCGCAGTGCGGGTGGAGAACAACGGGGACCGGTGACTGGCGGGCGGTGAACGGTCAATGGTCAACAGTGAACGGGTGCTTCCGGATCGCAACAGGATGAACCCTCCAGCGCGGACGCCGCGTCGGAGGGTTCCTTGTCATGGATCGATGACGGACGTCCCGTTCACCGTTAACTGTTCACCATTCACCGCCCACCGTTCACTTCCTCTTGGCGATCGGCACGAACGGCCGCTCCGACGCGCCGATATACACCTGGCGCGGTCGGGCGATCTTCTGCTCCTTGTCCAGGAGCATCTCCTCCCACTGGGCCAGCCAGCCGGGGGTGCGCCCCATCGCGAAGAGGACGGTGAAGTAGTCGGTCGGATACCCCATCGCCTGGTAGATGAGGCCGGAGTAGAAGTCCACGTTGGGGTAGAGCTTCCGCTTGATGAAGTACTCATCCGACAGCGCGATCCGCTCGAGCTCGAGGGCGATCTCGAGCTTGGGGTTGAGCCCGGTCTCGGCGAATACGCTGTCGGCCACCTTCTTGATCAGCTTGGCCCGCGGGTCGTACGATTTGTACACCCGGTGCCCGAAGCCCATCAGGCGCCCGGAGCCGTTCTTGACCTTGTCGATGAACGCGGGGATCTGCTTGGCGTCACCGATCTCGTCGAGCATCTTGAGCACTGCCTCGTTGGCTCCGCCGTGCAGCGGCCCGTAGAGGGCGGCGATCCCCGCGGCCACGGCCGAGAACGGGTCGACGTTGCTCGATCCGACGGCCCGGACCGCGCTGGTGGAGCAGTTCTGCTCATGGTCGGCATGGAGGATGAGCAGGATCTCCAGCGCCTTCTCCAGCACCGGGTTGGCCTGGTATTGGCCTCCGATATTGAAGGTCATGTTGACGAAGTTACCGATGTAGCTCAGGTCGTTGCGTGGAAATTCGTACGGCAGTCCACGGGAATGACGGAACGCGAACGCCGCGAGTGTGGGCATCTTGGCGAGCAGGCGGACGCGCTGGATGTAGCGGTTCTGCTGGTCGTGGATATTCTTCGCATCGGGATAGAACGTGGACAGGGCGCCGACCGCACCGAGGAGCACGCCCATCGGATGCGCATCGTACCGGAAGCCTTCCAGGAATTTGATGATGTTGGTGTGGACATAGGTGTGGTACGTGATGTCCTGCACCCAGGTCTCGAGCTGCGCCTTGTTGGGGAGCTCGCCCACGTTCAGCAGGTAGGCCACCTCGAGGAAGCTTGCCTGCTCGGCCAGCTGCTCGATCGGATACCCGCGGTAGCGGAGGATCCCCTTGTCGCCGTCGATGAAGGTGATGGCACTCCGGCAGGCCGCGGTGTTCATGAACGCCGGATCGTAGGTCATCAGGCCGAAGTCGTCCTCGGACGTCCGGATCTGTCGCAGGTCCATCGCCTTGATGGTGCCGTCGGTGACCGGGAGTTCGTAAGACTTGCCGGTGCGGTTGTCGGTGACCGTGAGTGAGTCGTTGGACACGAGCGCTGTCCTCAAGCTTGGGCGGAGAATGACCTTGCCAGCATCCAAACATACTCCACTGTTCCCGGGATGGTACGCCCGAGGTGCAGATGCCCCGGCCTGAGCCCGAGCTGGCCGATCGTGCGCGCGGTGCGCTCCTCGGGCTGGCGCTCGGAAGGGACGCCACGGCGTTGCTGGCGCTGCAGACCGCCGAGGAGCTCCTCACGCCCGAGATCGACCTCCGACGCCTCGCGGACCGCTGGATCGGCGCGATCCGGGCCGACGGCCAGGACGTCGATCCCTGGACCCGCACGGCACTGGAGCACATTGCCCGGCACGATTCCCCGCCATCCGCGATGTCGCCCCCGATCCGGGCCGCGGGACTCGGCTGCGCCGTGCCGGTGGCGCTGGCGGCGTACCGATCGCCCCAGAATCTGGTGGCCGGCACCTGGCACGTCGTATCCCTCACCCACCCCGACCCGCGGTGCGGGTGGGGCGCCGTGGCGGTGAACGTCGCAGTGGCGTGCTTCCTTTCTGGCCGGCACGATTTCATCCCCGACGTGATCGAAGTGCTTCGGAACAATGATGCTCCGGCGACCGTGCTGGCCGCCGCCCGGCGGGTGCCCCTGGAGCGTTTGGATGAGATCGGCCTCAACGGGGAAGGGGACGCCCCCGTAGTTCAGAGCGTGGAACACGCACTCTGGTGCGCGTACCACTCCCCGGACGTCGAAGCACTCATCGCTTCCCTGGCCACCGACCGCGATGCGCTCCCGCTCGCAGGGGCCCTCCTCGGTGCCCGGGATGGCGCCGCTGGGTGGGACGCGAAGCGCTCAACGGGGACGCCGGTGATGATGCAACTTCGTTCCGCGGCCGAACGGTTCGTCGGCGCGAAGTGAAACCCCTGACGCTGCTGGTCGTACCGCCGGTGGGGTGCCGAGGATCGGTCCCGCCACGTTCTTTTCCCTCACATCGAGCGATGTCACGATGATCAAGCGACTCATGCTCTTGGCGACCCTCGGGGCCGCACTCCCGATCGGGCTCGCGGCACAGCAGGCCACGGTGGACACCGCCGGGGTCGGCGCGGTGGTCGACCAGGCGACCAATCATTCGCAGGTCATGGCGATCCTGCAGCACCTGAGCGATGTGATCGGCCCACGCCTCACCGGGTCGGCCGCGGTCAAGCAGGCCAACGACTGGGGCATGGCCCAGTTCAAGTCGTGGGGCCTGTCCTCCCACCTCGATCCGTGGACCTTTGCGGGGACGTTCTGGCGGGGCCCCTCGACCTGCAAGGTCACCACCCCGTTCGTCCGCAAGATCAACTGCGACAGCTGGGCGTGGACCGCCGGGACCGGCGGGCGGATGCTCGCGGGACGGGTGGTCCAGATCAACGCCGCCAGCGCGGAAAGTCTGGCGGCGTACCGTGGGAAGGTCCGTGGCGCATGGGTGCTGCTCAATGACCCGGCCACGCTGTGGAACCCCGATGGGCCGCCGATGACCGCGGCCGATTCTGCGGCGATGCGCACGGCCCGCGAGGCGCGGACGGAGGCGTTCCGGGCCCAGCGGGCGGACACGTCGGAAGCGACCCGGAAGGCGCGGCAGCAGTTCGCCTTCGACCGGCCGTACCTCCTCCGTCAGATGGGCGCACTGGGGCAGTTGTACGACGGCTCGAAGGACTTCGACCTGATGACGATGAGTGGATCGCCGAACCGGCCATCGGTGTTCCCCAACGTGGTGATCGGGCACGAGGACTACGCCATGCTCTGGCGTCAGCTTCACCTCGGCCTGTCTCCCCACTTCGCCGCGTCGATCGACAACAAGGTCACCATCAAACCGACGACGCAGTGGAACACGGTGGCCGAGATCAAGGGCTCCGAGAAGCCCGGTGAGGTCGTGATCCTCGGCGGCCACCTCGACAGCTGGGACCTCGGACAAGGGTCCACCGACAACGGCGCCGGTGCGGCCACTGTGCTGGAAGCGGCACGCGCGATCGCGGCGTCGGGCGTCAAGCCCAAGCGCACCATCCGCTTCATCCTCTTTACCGGTGAAGAGGAAGGCCTCCTTGGCTCGGCGGCATATGCCAATGAACACGCGGCCGACGCGGACAGCATCCAGGCAGTGCTGGTCCTCGATAACGGCACCGGCAGGATCACCGGCCAGGCGCTGCAAGGACGACCCCAGGACAATCAGCTCTGGCAGGACATCTTCGCGCCGCTCTCGGCCCTCGGCCCCTTCACGGTCCGGGATGGCAACAAGGGAGGCACAGACCACCTGTCGTTCCTGCCGTGGGGTGTCCCGTCCTGGAATTTCGACCAGGAGAGCCGGGGCTACAATCACACCCACCATTCGCAGGTCGACACCTACGACCACGCGGTGGGCCCCGATCTGGTGCAGGCATCGTCCGTGATGGCCGCCACTGCGCTGGAGCTGGCGAACTTGCCGGAGCTCCTCCCGCGCGGGGTCAAGGTGCCGTTGCCTGACTTCGGGACGTCGCCGATGAAGCCGAGCCCCGGTCTCGACCGGCCGATGCGCACAGGGACCGGCAAGAAGAAGTGAGCTGTGGGTGGTAGGCAAAAAGCGGGCTCCCACTCGAGATATCCGATGGGAGCCCGCTTTTCGCTTGCCCTGCCGTTGTCACGCGCTGGGCAGCGTCACCGAGCAGGTCGTGTCGAATCCACCGCGGATGTTGTACGCCGTGCGGACCGTGAGGCGCATCGGTGCCAGGACGTCGAAAAGGTCCCGGGCGATCTTCGCGGTCGCATGCTCCTGGAAGATCCCGACACTCCGATAGCTGTTCACGTAGTACTTGAGGCTCTTGAGCTCGATGCACAACTGCGTCGGCACATACGATATGGTGAGCGTCGCGAAATCGGGGAGCCCGCTGTAGGGGCAGACTGCGCTGAATTCCCGGGTCTCGGTGACGATCTCCTGCGTCGGCCCATCATACGTGAAGGTCTCGAGCGCGCCGACGTCGACATGTTCGGGCCCCACGAACGGCACCGTGCGTCCTTCAGGTATGGCCATGGTACTCGGTCTCAAGTGGAAGCTACCAGCTATCGGCTATCAGCTATCAGCCCTCAGCCCTAAGCCCTAAGCTCTAAGCTCTGAGCCCTAAGCTCTAAGCCCTAAGCTCAGAGCTCAGAGCCCTCAGCTCTCGTTATCCGTCACGATCCCGTCCGCGAAGCGCGGGTAGGCGCCGTCCATCGCCCGGCGAGCGACGGCATACGTCGCGACGTCGTCATTGGACCAGACAGCGTGGAACCGGTCCTGCACCCGGCGCCGGGCGTGGCGGCAGAACAGGTCCGCCAGCTCGATCGGCGAGCGATCCTCGGGGTGCTTGCGCACCTCGGCCAACGCGCGACTGCAGGTGGCGCTGATGGCGAAGAGCTCCGCCCCGATCTCCACCAGCCGACCGAGCACCGCCTGACGCTTCTCCAGGCGGGGACCGAACCGCACCATGCAGTGAAAGAGGGTCCGTGCCAGCTTGCGTGAGGAGCGCTCCACGAACCGGATGTGGGTCGCGAGGCGCCCGAACTCGCCATAGCGGGGCCAGCGTCCCCAGCCGAGCCAGCGGGTGGGATACCACCAGCCGTAGAAGGCCGCCGCCTTGAACAACGCCTTCATCTTGGTGCCCGCCGATGCCTTGGGATCGATGAGGTCGCCGGCCACCTTGAGGTGGGTGTCCACCGCCTCGCGGGCGATGAACAGCCGCATGATCTCGGAGGTCCCCTCGAAGATCAGGTTGATCCGGCAGTCCCGCATGATGCGCTCGACCGGGTCGGGGCGCTCGCCGCGGGACCGCAGCGAATCGGCGGTCTCGTAGCCGCGGCCGCCCTTGATCTGCAGCGTGTCATCGGCGATCCGCCAGCCGATCTCCGTGTTCCACATCTTCGCGATGGCGGCCTCGAGCCGGATGTCGACCTTCCCGGCATCGGCCATCAGCGACGACAGATCGCTGACCGCCTCCATCGCGTAGGTGTCAGCGGCCATCCGACCGATCTTCTGGGCGACGGCATCGTGCTTGCCGATGGGCTGGCCCCATTGGACCCGTTCCATCCCCCAGCGGCAGGTGATCTCCAGGCACTTCTTCCCCAGCGCCACGCACGAGGCGGGCAGGGTCAGGCGTCCGGTGTTGAGGGTCACGAGCGCCAGCTTGAGCCCGCGGCCTTCGCCCCACAGCACGTTCTCCACCGGCACCTTGACGTTGGTGAAGCGGAGCACGCCGTTCTCGATGCCGCGCAGTCCCATGAAGTGAAGCCGGCGCACCACCTCGACGCCGGGCCAGTCGGCCTCGACGATGAAGGCGGTGATCTTCTTGCCGGAGGTCCGCGCCATCACCACCAGCAGCTCGGCGATGGTGCCGTTGGTGCACCAGAGCTTTTCGCCGTTGAGGATCCAGTGGGTGCCGTCGGGCGAGAGCTCGGCGTGGGTGCTGAGGCCGGCGGGGTCGGAGCCGACGTTCGGCTCGGTCAGCGCGAACGCCGAGACCGCGCCTTTCGCGAGCCGGGGGAGGTAGCGCTTCTTCTGTTCCGGGGTGCCGAAGAGCTTGAGTGGCTGGGGCACGCCGATCGACTGGGCGGCGGAGAGGAGGGCCGTGACGCTCCCGTCCTGGCTGGTGACGAGCCCGATGGCGCGGGAGTAGCTGGTCTGGCTGAGCCCCAGGCCGCCGTATTCCGCGGGGATCTTGATGCCGAAGGCGCCGATCTCCCGCAGCCCCTGGATCACCTCCGGTGGCACCTTCGATTCCCGGTCGATCTTGTCGCTGTCGACGTGCTCACGCAGGAACTTTTCCAGCCGATCAAGGAAGGGTTTGGCCCGGGCGATGTCGGCAGGATCCTGCTGCGGGAACGGATGCACGAGGCCGAGCTGAAAGGTTCCCTCGAAAAGCTCCCGGACGAAGCTGGGTGCCTGCCATTCTTTCTCGCGGGCCGCTTCGGCGACCTCGCGGGCCTCGGACTCAGTGGCGAGCGGTTCACTGGTGTGGCCGCCCCGGGAATGTCTCGGGGCCGGCGTGGTGGCATGACTCATGGCTTCCTCCGTGGCCCAAAGCTAATCTGCGCGCCGGAAACGCAACCGCCGCCCGCCCCGCGAGGGACGAGCGGCCGGCGCAATGGGACAGCTGGCTCAGTGCTGCGGGTAATGCTTCTCCCGCCAGGCTGGAGGGGCCTTCAGCGCTTTGACCGGCCGCGGCGCTGTGAAGACCAGGGCCTGCTTCTGGAACACGATCTGGAAGGTGCCCGCACCGCCGTAGGTGGCCGCACCCACCAGGACCGAATAGTTCCCGGTCTCTGCAGCCCGGAACCCGACGTACGTGGTATCGGTCGAAGTGGGTCCGGAACTCACGAAGCGGCTGGTGGTGTAGATGTTGTCGTACACGTCAAACCCGGGGCCACCCACCTCGATGGCGGGCTGGAATCCACCCGTCGTGATCACAGTGACCACCACCGAGTCGGCCGTCGAGTCGTTGGCCACCAGCGGCATCGTCGCGAGGGCGGCGCCGGTGGAATCGGCGGTATTCCCGTTCACATTGTGGCGCAGGCATCCGTTGGCCGGCGGGGCCGTCAGGCTCAGGCCAGTGTAGGTGCCGTTGGTGTCGAGGGTGGCGACCACACTGCAAGGCAGCATGCTGACCCGGTACCCGCCAGAGTCGGAGACGCCGTAGTTCATCGTGAACAGGTTGTAGTCCGCCGTGGTCGGAGAAACGAACCAGAGCTCCGAGTCGCGGTTGCTATTGCTGCTCGTCCCCTCGTCATCGCTCGCACCCAGCGGCGCACGTGTCCCGTTCGCATCGGTGCCCCAGATCTCGAGGACGGCATCCAGGCTGTTGACGCCGACAGAGTCGGTCTCCCTCTGCTCGCGGATGAGATACGCCTTCCCTGCGTCGAAATGGACCTTGTAGGTGTTGTACAGCACCGACGCACCGTCCCAGTAGTTCTCATCCTGGAGGCAGGCGGTGCTCAGGCGCAGGTCGCCATGCAGGGTATCTCCCAATGCCAGGGTCCCCTTGCTGCAGCCGTCACCGTAGGTGGGCTCGACGATCTGATCCTTGCCGCACGCCCCCGCCAGCAGGGCGGCGACCGCGGCGAACGTGATGATCCGGTTCATCGGGCGGCCCTCCGGCTGGAGCGAGTGGGCTGGAAGGGCGCCACGGCGGGCGGCCCCGAATCGTGGAGCCGGAGGTGGAAGCCGCCGGTCCCGCCGTTCATGACGATGGATGTGTAGGCCTCGTACAGCCCCGCGGTCTCCGGAAGTGCCGTCGTCGCCAGCGAATCGGTCCCGGTGGTGTCGTTGTAGATGCAGTCGAATCGCACGTCACACAGAAGGTCCCACGAAGGGCCGCCGAGGGAGATCTCGCCGAGGACGGCGCCGCTGTCGATGATCATCGAAGCGGTGTACTGGTGAGACGCTCCGCCGGTGAAGGGGAAGGCGGAGACCCGGATCGAATCGGCGTCGCGGTGGATGACGCAGGCGCTGGCGGTGGCCTTGATCGGCGCGCTCGCGGAATCGTTGGCGACCAGCGAGAGCGACGGGCACTCCGTAGCATGGAGGACGTAGGAGCCCGTGTGCAAGGTGTCGTTCGTCCCATTACCGGTGGTCTCGATCCGCAGCGCGATGGCGGCATCCTCCGGCGCCACGAAGAAGAGGTCCTGGGCTTGCATTCCCACCAGATTGAGGGGCGCGACGGCAAAGGGGGCGCCAGCGGCGCTCAGCGCCGGGTCGTTGCCGCTGTTGCGGGCGTAGAGCAGGAGGGTGGCGTCAAGGCTGTCTCCCGCGGCCCCCGAGTCGGGGGCCAGGTGCACGAGATAGGCGTGGCCCGCCTGTACCGGCATGGTCCACGATTCGTAATACTCGGGCGCGTACTCCCATTCACTGAAGACCGGACAGTCGGAGCGATTGAGGGTGCCGGTCACTGAGGCGCCGGCCACCAGCGCGCCTCGGGTGCAGGCGGGGGCGTCGGGGGGGCCGAGGAGCTTGTCGCCGCTGCAGCCGATGAGGGTGGCCAGCAGGGTGAGGGTGCACCATGTGGAGCGTGTCATTGGGGCATGCCGTCGAGAGGGGAAAAGAAGCGATTGTTCGGCCGAACACCCTCAGCCTAAGGGCCCGATCGGCCAGACGCTGTAACATACCTCACAGGACTGGGGTCGGCCAGATTCGGGAAGGCTCACGCGGCACCGCTTCCGGTCTCATTCCCCCGATGCCTCGCGCGCCAAAACGCCGAGCCAGGGCGGCTCGGCGCTGTCCTGCCGGTCGTGGGGCAGGCGCTCAGCTGCAGGTGACCCAGTACGTGAACCGGTTGGAGCCGCCGACGAAGAGGTACCAGGTCTGGGTCGCCCCACCGCTGTCCACGACGCAATTCGTGGCCACGCTGTCGAGCGTAAAGGTGTGGTTGCCGAACTGGAGCGTGTCGTACACCGTCGAGTCATTGATCCCGATGTGACGCGGCGTGTTGAGCGTGGTCAGGATCCGGTAGCCGTCCGGGTCGAGGTTCGCCCCGCTGGTCTTGGTCACGATCTTCACGCTCGCCTGCGTGCTGGAGTCGGGTCCGCTGGGGCTGCTGCAGCCCGCCAGCAGGGCCGTCGCGGCGAGGAGCTTCAATATACTTCGGGTCATCGGAATTCTCCTGCGTCAAAGGACAGGGCCTGCGCATTGCGCTACGTGCAGGCGGTGATGAAAGTGAGATACTCGATATAGCCGGGGAGCACGGTGACGGCCTGGGAGCTGCCGCCACTCACTGCGCAGTTTCCGAGCGTGCCGCCGAAGTTGACGGCGTAATCTCCGGGCGTCACGCCGGTGAACGACACGACCCCGTTGGTCGCGATCGGCTTCGTCACCGACCCGACACTGATCGTGAACGCGACCCCGCTCGGAGTGCCGGTCACGGAATCGCGTACCTGGATGGACCCGGTGCTGCCGCCGGACCCGTAGCTGTTCGACGGGTCGGTCGAGCAGGCGAGCACGCCCGATACCGCGAACGCCAACATCAACTGCCGAAGGCTGACAGACATCGTCGTTCCGTTCGGATGATGGGGTGCTTGCAAAGGTAATCAGCCATCCGGGTCCTGCGACTTTCGGCGGAACCGCACCAGCTGCGCCGGCGTCACGGCGTCGAATCCGAACTTTTCGCGGACCCGGTCCACGGCTTCGGTGAGCTCCCGCTGGCGCCGGCGTGCGGGCACCTCGAAGAGGTCGGTCCCGGCGCCTTCGAGGAGATTGGACGCCGTCACCCCCATCAATCGCACGCCCTGATGCCGCGCCCGGGCGCCCTCGAAGGCGGCACGGAAGAGCACGATGGCCGCCGCCGTCAACTCGGCGTCGAGGTCGGTGGGGGCGTCCAGCGTCCGGCGGCGGGTCACGGTGCGAAAGTCGCTGTGCCGGAGCTTGAGGGTCACCGTCCGCGCCATCAGCCCTTCTTCCCGGAGCTGATTGCCGACCCGGGCGGTCAGGAGCGTCAGCAACGGCTCCAGTGGCGCGGCGGCATGGGCGTCATCGACGAAAGTGGTCTCGCGGCTGATCGACCGGGCCATCCGGTCCCGGGTGAGGGTGGTCCCACCGTGCCCATCGGCCCGCCACTTGAGCTCGGCGGCCGAGGACCCCACCAACTTGGCCAGCGCATCGACCGACATCTGCTGCACCTGCCACACGTCGGTGAGGCCCTTCTCATGCCACCGATCTGAGGTCTTGGGGCCGATGCCGGGGAGCGCCTTGAGCGGCAGCCCCGCCACGAACCCGCGCTCCCACCCGCTACGCACTTCCAGGAGGCCGCGCGGCTTGGCCTGGTCGCTCGCGACCTTGGCCACCATCCGGTTGGGGCCGATGCCGACACTGCAGTCGAGCCCGGTCTCCTGCCGCACGTCATCGCGGATCCGCTCGGCCACCGGCAACAGCGACACCGGGAAGAGCCGGTCGGTCCCGCCAAAGTCGAGGTAGGCCTCATCGAGGGAGGCCATCACCACCGTTGGCGAATGCCGCTCGAGCACCGCCGCCACCGCCCGCGAGGACTCCCGGTACCACGCGAACTCCCCTTGGAACACAGTCGCGTCCGGGCAGAGCCGGAGCGCCTCACCGATCGGCATCCCGGCCCGCACGCCGGATCGCCGGGCACCATAAGACGCCGATTGCACCACGCCCCGACGCGAACGGCCGCCGACGATGAGTCGATCGACCTGGGCGAGCTCCGGCCGCCGCCGCCGACAGACCTCGACGAAGAAGGCGTCGAGGTCCACGTGCATCAATCGCGCGCTCACGGAGCCGCCGGCCCGGTCACATCCCCGTCGGCAGCCGCACCGCGGCGATGCTGGCCCCGGGCACGTGGCCTTTGGCGTTGGCGCCGTACGGGAAGTTGAGGTTGCTGAGGTAGATGGTCCGGCCAGCACGCTTGAGTTCGGCGGGGAATCGCAGCGCGGTCGGAACGCCATTTCCCACTGTCGGCACGCTGCCATCGGCGGCCGCGCGGCTGGCCACGATCGTCATTGCTCCGGTCAGATCCACCCGCACCAGGCGGCTCAGATAGTTGCAGCTGACCCAGAGGTCGTCGTTCCGGTCGGTGATGAGCCCGTCGGCGCCGAGAAGGCGGGAGTCCCTGACCAGCACCGTCGTGGCGCCCAGGGTGTAGTCGGACCTCACCTGCATCCGTGTGATGGTGCCGGTGCCAGTGTTCAGGGTGTACACGTTCCCCTTGGAGTCGAACGCGACGCCGTTGACCACGTATCCGCGCACCGGCATCGTCGTGTCGGTGCCGATCGGTGAGAAGTCCTTCGCGAACACCCGCGCGCGGCCGCCGGTCGGCCCGACCTCGTACAGGGCGTCGACGTCTCCGCCCGTGATCCACAAGTGTCCGTGCGTGTCGAAGGTGATCCCGTTCGCGTGCTTGACGTCGGTCGCGAAGATGCCGACGTCCTTCTGCGGGTCGAAATCACGTGCGCCCAGCCGGCCGACCGGCACACGATAGATGATCCCCGAATCGGGCTGCGCAAAGAAGAGGTCGCCCACCGAATCGGCCGCTGCGCCGAGGATGGCGGTGCCGGGCCTCGTGGGAAGTTGCCCCACCTTCTCCGGCGCTGGCCTGGCGGGGTCGACCCGGTAGATCGATCCGTCCTTCCAGTCGGCGACGAAGAGCCGTCCGTTGAAGAGCGCCAGGCCTTCGATCGCGGAGGTGCTGTCGATGCCGACGGTCGTCAGGATCTCCATCGACGCCTGACGTGGATCGTTCGCGGGTGTCGCGGCGGGCGCGCACGCGAGGACAAGCGCCACGAGGCTGATCATGGTGAGGGATCTCTGCACAACGTCCTCCGGGGAGCGTTGACCTGCTGGGTGCCAGGTCAGAGCAGGGTGATCGCGGTGGCCTTGATCGTGAGCGCCACCTCTTGGCCAGGCGCGAGCGTGAGCGATTCGGCGTAGGCGGACGTGACCGCTGCGATCCAGGGATGATCGCCGGTCAGGTGAATGTAAGTGACCGGGCCGACCCGGTGGATCCGCTCGACCACCGCCACGAGGTGGTTGCGCGCCGCAGAGATCGGCTCCCGCGCCACCAGGATGTCCTCGGGTCGGATCAGCGCATGGGCCGGCCCTTCCCGGTCGGCCACCACCGCCAGAGTGACGCGCCCGGTGTCGAAGACCGCAGCAAAGCGCCCCGCCCCCTCGGGGCCGTCGCGGCGCACCGTTCCTGCCAGCACGTTCCCCCCACCGACGAGCTCGGCGACCAACGCAGATGCTGGCCGCTGGAACACTTCATCCGGCGCGCCACACTGGACGATCCGACCCTCGGCCAGCACCGCCACCAGAGTGCCCTGTCGCAGTGCCTCGTCGAAGTCATGGCTCACCTGGAGGATGGTGAAGCGCTCCCGGTCCTGGAGGGTGCGGAGTGCGCGTCGCAGTTGCTGGCGAGTAGCGGGGTCGAGTGCGGCGAACGGCTCGTCGAGGAGCAGGATGCGCGGCGATGGCGCGAGCGCCCGCGCGAGGGCGACGCGCTGGCGCTCCCCGCCCGACAGTGCCCCGGGGGCGCGATCGAGCAGCGCCACCAGCCCGAGCGCGGCGGCGAGTTCCTCGACCCGTACGCTCTGGGCCGGGTGGGGTGCCCCACGGGTGGCGCGGAGCCCATACCCGATGTTCTCACGTACCGAGAGATGCGGGAAGAGATGATAGTGCTGGTGGACGAGTCCGATCCCTCGACCCTCGGGGGGGACTCCCGTTACGTCCTGTCCGGCCAACGCGATCCGGCCATGGTCGAGGGGCAGATGTCCGGCGATGGCCTCGAGCAGCGTCGTCTTGCCAGCGCCGGTGGGGCCGACGAGCAGTGCGTGGGCGCCCTCCGGGACGTCGAGCGAGATGTCCGTCAGCGCAAAGGATCCTGCCGTCACACCGACACCATCGAGGCGGATCATCGGTGATCGGCGGGTTGGAGGAGCCGTACGAGTCCGAAGACCGCGAGCGCCATCAGCAGGAGCACGAGTGCCGCTGGGACCGCGGCGCCGAGGCCATCGGTGGTGAAGCGGTCGTAGATGAGGACGCTTGCCACCCGCGGGTGGTAGGTGAGGATCACGATCGCGCCGAACTCGCTCACCGCGCGCGCCCAACCCAGCACCGCCGCCGCCACGATCCCCCGTCCTGCGAGCGGGAGCGTGATCCGACGGAAGGCGCGCCAGGGGCTGTCGCCCAGGGAACGGGCGGCCCGTTCGAGGTGCGGGTCGACGGTGGCGATCGCCTCCCGGGCGCCGCTCACGATGATCGGTACCGAGACGAACAGCATCGCAGCGACGATGCCAGGCGCATGGCTCACGAACTCGAGCCCGAGTCGCGCCAGCGCGCCCCCGACCGCGGACTGCCGTCCGAGGAAAAGCAGGAGTGCGATGCCGGCGACCGGGTGCGGCACCACGACCGGCAGGTCGACCAGGGCCCCGACCAAGCCGCGTCCCCGGAACCGGGTGCGTGCCAGGAGCCACGCGAGGGGGACCCCGCAGGCCAGGCCGCACGCCGTCGCCGCGGTGGCGGTGACGACGGTGAGCTCGATCGAATCCCGCAGCTCGCGGTCCCCGAACGCGGCGAGGATCCCGCCCGGCGAGGTGGAGACGAGTAGCTTCAGCAGCGGCCCGATGATGAACAGGACCAGCAGCGCACCCAGGATGGCGAGCGCAACGCGGGCAGGAGTGAGGGGACGCATCGAGTCGAAGAAGGTGCGACGTTGGAGTGCGTCGGTCAATCGGGTATGGTTGGGGGGAGGGAGGCTGGAGGCTGGAGGCTTGGAGCCTACAGCTTTGAGAGTTCAACGATGAACTTGGAGTCTGAAACGTTAAACCTCCAGCCTCCAGCACTTACCCTCTAGCCTCTAGCCTCTAGCCTCCAGCCCCTAGCCTGTTCCCGCCACCCTCACCCGTCCCGGCCCATGCGCATCGGCTTTCTCGGACTCGGCGCCCTCGGCGCACCCATCGCTGGTCGCTTGGCGGCCGCGCACCCAACGACGGTCTGGAATCGCACCCGGGCCCGCAGCGAAGAGTTCCTCCGGCTCCACACGGCGACGCTGGCGGCCACGCCGAGGGAGGCGGCAGCGGGTGCAGATGTCGTGCTCACCTGCCTGCCGACCTCGGCCGAGGTCGAGAAGTTGCTCGATGGCCCCGATGGACTCCTGAGCGGGCTCCTGCCGGGCGCGCTGCTGCTCGACTGTACCTCGGGCGATCCGGCGGCGTCCCGGCGGATTGCCCGACGGCTGGCGGAGGCGCAGGTCGCGTTCGCCGATGCGCCGGTGAGCGGTGGTCCACCGGCCGCGGCGAGCGGGGCCCTCACGGTGATGGTGGGTGCGGAGGACGCCGTCTTCGATCGGGCACGGCCGGTGCTGGAAGCGTTCGGCAAGCGGATCGAGCATGTGGGGCCGATCGGCGCCGGACATGCGCTCAAGTCGGTCAACAACGCCTTGCTTGCCGCCAACATCCTGGCGCTGGCGGAGGGCCTGACCGCTCTGGTCAAGGCCGGTGTCCCGGCCGGAAAGGCGGTGGAGGTGATCAACGCCTCGAGCGGCCGCTCCTTCGCGAGCGAAGCGCTGGTGCCTGAGCGGGTGCTGACGGGGACGTGGCCCAAGCTCTTCCGGCTGGCGCTCCTCGACAAGGACGTCGGGATCGCGCTCGGCGTGCTGGAGGGGGCTGGCGTCCCGGGTCCGCTGCTGGGCCGGGTCCGCGACCTCACCGCACAGCTCCGCGCCGAGCTCGGGGAAGAAGCCGACTATCTCGACCCCATCCGCCGGGCGGAGCGGCGTGCCGGTGTGGAGATCCGCGGGTGATGCAACTGACGCCCTTGCCGGTCGCGCAGGATGGGGCGACCTTTTCCTCCCCTCTCGTCGGGGGCACCGATGGATGATTGGGGTACGACCGAACGGATCAAGGCCGAGATCCAGCTGGCCGATGGCGCGCATCTCCTGGGGGAGCTCTTCGTCCAGGGACGGGTGGCGCATCACGATGGCCCCGAGACGCTGGTGGAGATGCTCAATCGTCCGGAGCCTTTCACCGCCGTGGCGCTGACCGGCGATGGGGTGGTCTTCGTACCGAAATCGCAGATCGCGCTGATCGCGGCAGAAGAGCCGCCGTCGCCCGATGATGGCGGACTGCGGCTGTCCACCACCAAGCTCGTCGGGCTCGAGCTCGAGATGCTGGGCGGCAAGGTGCTGACCGGACTGGTGTCGGTCGAACTGCCGCCGACGCACCACCGCCCGATCGACTTTCTCAACGAGGCCGGGGCGTTCTTTGCCCTGGCCACCCACTCCGCGACCTGGATCGTCCACCGCGCGCACCTCCGGGGCGCCCGGCCGGCCGACTGAGAATCCCATGGCCCGACTCGACAAGTTCATCCAGGTCCTCGCCGAGCAGAAGGCGGAGGCGCTTGAGCTCGCCCACGGCAAGCCGGCGTCGCTGCTGACGGCGGCGGGTGTGCGTCCGTTGACGAAGGACCCGGTCACCTTGCCGCAGATCGTGACGCTGCTGCGCGAGATCGCGACCGGCGCACCGGCGGCAGACCTCGCCGCGGGCCAGAGCGCCACTTTTTCGTACGCGTCGCCCAGCGGCGATGTGCAGGTCGTCTTTTCCACCCAGGACGGCGGGTCCGCCCGGCTCCGGCTGGGGAGCGCATCCGCCGCACCGGCCGCGCGCGCTTCTGGTGAGACGCCCGTCGCCGCGCCGCCGCCCGGGCACAAGCCGCCGCCCACCCGGGCCTCGCAGATGTACCGCGCGGTGTCCGATGAGTTGGAAGGGCCACGCAAGCGGATGGAGGCGCTGTTCCGGCAGTTGGTCGAGACCAGTTCCTCCGACCTGCACCTGCGCACCGGCGAGCCGCCGCTCCTGCGTACCCACGGCGAGATGCACCGGACCGATGGTGCGACGCTCGGCGAGGCGGAGCTCGAGGTGATGCTCCAGAGCGTCATGACCCCGAAGGCCGCCGGAGAACACAAGGAGCGCAACGACGCCGACTGGGCCTACGAGATCGACGGCCTGGCCCGGTTCCGTTGCAATGCAGGCCGTGATCGCCTGGGGCCGTTCGGGGTCTTCCGTGTCATTCCGACCACCGTGCTCACCGCCGACCAGCTCGGATTGAGCCAGGAGGTCCAGAACCTGGCGTACCTCACCAAGGGCCTGGTGGTGGTGACCGGTCCGACCGGCTCGGGCAAGTCGACCACGCTGGCGTCGATCGTGGACCTGGTCAACCGGAGCCGGTCGGACCACATCATCACCATCGAAGATCCGATCGAGTTCGTGCACAAGAGCCAGAAGTGCATCGTGACCCAACGCGAGGTCGGGCTCCACACGATGGGCTTCAAGAACGCGCTCCGTGCCGCCTTGCGAGAGGACCCGGACATCGTGCTGGTGGGCGAGATGCGGGACCTCGAGACGGTGGCCATCGCGATCGAGACCGCCGAGACCGGGCACCTCGTCTTCGGTACCCTGCACACCACGACGGCGGCCTCGACCATCGACCGGATCATCGACCAGTTCTCGGCCGACCGTCAGGCGCAGATCCGGGTGATGCTCTCGGAATCGCTCAAGGGTGTGGTGGCGCAGACCTTGTGCAAGAAGATCGGCGGCGGCCGGGTGGCCGCGCGCGAGATCCTCATCACCAACTCGGCCGTCTCCAACTTGATCCGTGAGGGGAAGACCTTCCAGATCCCGTCGATCATGCAGACCAGCAAGAAGCTGGGCATGGTCACGATGAATGACGCCTTGATGGAGCTGGTGGACAAGAAGCAGGTGACGTCGCAAGAGGCGTACATGAAGTCGGTCGACAAGAGCTCGTTCGCGGCCGGATTGAAGGCCAAGAAGCACGACGTCTCGTTCCTGGACAGCGTCAAGGAGTGACCGGGCCCCTGTCCGCGCCGGTCGTCGTGCTGGTCGAGCCCCAGGACCTCGTCAACATCGCGAGCGTGGTCCGGATCGCCAAGAATTTCGAGCTGGCCCAGGTGCGCCTGGTGCGCCCCCGGGTGTTCGACGCGTACCGCATCGAGGGTATCGCCCACAACACCGCCGATGTCATCGAGGCGATCGGGCACTATGACTCGCTCGAGGCGGCGCTCGCCGACTGCGTCTACGCCGTCGCGCTCACCGCCCGCGGCCGCACCCACAAGCGTTCGATCCAGCGGCCTCGGCAGGCTGCGGCCGAGCTGGTGGCGCGGACTGCGGGTGGGCCCGTCGCGTTCGTGGCGGGGCGGGAGACCAACGGCCTCACCAACGACGAGCTGGACCGGTGCCACGCGCTGGTCACCATCCCCACCAATCCCGATCACAGTTCCCTCAACCTGGCCCAGGCCGTTGCGGTGCTCGCCTACGAGGTGATGGTGGCGCGGGGTGGGGAGGGGCTGGCGCTCAAGGGGCCGCGCCGCAGCTCGGACAACGCACCCGACGACCTGCTCGAGCGGATGTTCGCCGATTGGGAGGGGGCGCTCGAAGCGATCGAGTTCTTCAAGACCCGTCAGCCCAAGGCGGTCATGCGATCGTTCCGCGAGATCCTCTACCGGGCGGACCTGGACCATCGTGAGGCGGCGCTGGTGCGGGCGATGGGGATCGAAGTGGTGCGGTTCTTCGAGCGGAAGGGGATCGTGCGGGAGAAGGATGGTAAGGTGGGAGGGGAATGAGGGGAGGAGGGATGGGTGGGCACTAGTACCAAGGGCCGCTGGCCCGGTACGGCGGGTGGGGTGCCCCGAGGACCGATCACACCGGCCAGCGCCTCTCACAGAAGTGTAAATGGTTGTTACATAATCACTTACGATGGAAAGCCAGGCTGTCTTTCTGTTGCCTTTGTGGTATTGCAGCGTGACCAGCCTCCTGCCGCCTCAGACCTTCTCTAACCGCAAGTCCCCCATTATCTTGCAGGGGTTCCCCGACCGACATTCCCAGTCCCAGGAGACGCCGTGGGCCGATCCGCCGCCTATTGGGCGACGAACCTGTACCTCGACGCCCGGCAGGAGCCGCGTCCGAGTGCGCCGTACCGCGACCTCCCTCCGCTCGCGGCACAGCGATTTCGTCAATTGCGGGAGGGGCTCCAGAAGTTGCCTGACGTCGTGGAGCATGTCCGCTTCATGGGTGCCACGTGGCGCTGGACCTGGGAGTATGGGCTGGGGACCCGTCGCGTCTGCTGGGTGCACCTGATGAAGGATGGGATCAGTTCCACCTTCACGGTGAGCGACAACGAAGAGCGCCAGGCGATGGCGCTCGCGAAGCTTGCTGCGCCCATCGTGAGCGCCATCCGATATGGTCAGCAGACCGGTCCGGTGCGTTGGTGTTGGATCGAGCTTTCCGATCGGAAGGTGACCGAAGCGTTCCTCGGATTCGCCCGTCGGAAGGTCGGATGGCTGCAGGTCGAGGCGGCGGCGGCCACACCAGCCGCACGTCGCAAAGCGGCGGGCTGAGCCGATCGCTCGACCCACAACGGCGGGCCTTGTTGGTCCGCCGTTCCTGTTTTCGGGGACGCGTTGAATGCCGAGTGATATAGTCGGGAAAGAGCGATGACGCGGGATTGTCTCTCGTCACGTCCCGCTTATACTTGGTCGTCGAAGGTCGCGGTGCCGCTCTATTCGATCTGAATTCGTGAAACATTTCACAAATCTACCTGACGGCCCTTCCTGCGTCGAGCGTTCGCATGGTCCTGACTCAAGCACAATGGTGATCGACATGCGCCTGCGCGTCCTCCGCGGCGGTGTGCTGATGGCGATGGCGTTCGGGGCCCTCGCGCTGGTGTCCCGCTCCGTCGCGGCCCAGACACCCTCCGCGAGCTGGGAACTCTCCGCCGCCGATTCGTCGCACTTGAAGGGCCCCCGCCAGCCGATCTTCTTCCGCCACGACATCCACGCCGGGCAATACAAGATCCCCTGCCAGTACTGTCACTATTCCGTCTCGGTCGCGACCGAGCCGGGCATTCCGAGCATGCAGACCTGCATGGGATGCCACTTGGTCATCTCGGGGAGTGACAGCGGCAACAAGGTCGAGATCGGCAAGCTCCGGAAGGCATGGTTCGCGAAGCAGCCGATCGAGTGGGTGCGGATCCATCGCGTCGCCAACTTCGTGCACTATCCCCACCAGCTCCATATCAAGGCGATGGGGCCGGTGGCCTGCGCCACCTGTCACGGCAATGTGTCACGGATGCCGCAGGTGTTCGCGGTGAATAACGTCCACAACATGGGGTGGTGCATCTCGTGCCACCTCGAGCGGAAGGTCAACCGCGACTGTACGGCATGTCATTATTGAGCTATCAGCTATTCAGCTATCAGCTATCAGCTATCAGCTAAGAGCCAGGAGCTGCCAGCGCAGCCAGCCGATCGCCGATAGCTGATAGCCGATAGCTGATCGCTGATCGCCGATACCTGATCGCCGATAGCCGATAGCTCGCAGGCACCGGAGCCCTGATGTCCGACGAATCGCCAAAGTCGATCGATCGCCGCAAGTTCCTCACCGTCGTGGGCGTGACCGGTGCGGGGGCCGCCGCGTTGTCCGGCTGTTCCACCGAGCGGGTGGAGAAGCTGGTGCCGTACCTGGTCCAGTCCGAGGACCAGGTCCCGGGCATTCCCACCTACTACGCCAGCACCTGCACCGAGTGCGCTGCGGGCTGCGGTCTGCACGTCAAGACGCGCGAGGCGCGCGCCATCAAGCTCGAAGGCAATCCCGAACACCCGGTCAACGCGGGCACCATCTGCTCCCGGGGCCAGGCCGGCCTGCAGGGACTCTACAACCCGGATCGTCTCGCGGGCCCGATGCAGAAGGACGGTTCGGGGTGGAAGAGCATCTCCTGGGATGACGCCATCGCGCTCCTCGCCTCGAAGCTCGGTGCCGCCGCGGGCAAGGTGGCGGTGCTCTCGGGCGCTGGCCGCGGCACCTTCGACGACCTCCTCGGCGACTGGACCCGCACGCTCGGTGGCACGGTGGTGCGCTACCAGCCGTTCGACCACGAGCCGCTCCGACTCGCCCACCAGAAGGTCTTCGGGCTCGATCAGTTGCCGTACCACGACTTCGCCAAGGCGAAGCACATCGTCTCGTTCGGCGCGGACTTCCTCGAGACCTGGCTGGCCCCGACCGAACAGCAGCGCGGATTCGCCGAGTCACACGGATTCGCCGGCGGGACCGCCGCACGCCACGTGTTCATCGGCCCCCGGATGTCGCTCACGGGGATGAACGCAGACGAGTGGCAGGCGGTGACGCCGGGATCCGAGGCGGTGCTGGCGCTCGGGATGGCCAACGTGATCCTGACCGAACGCAGCGGCGCTCCGGCCGATGCGAACGGACTCCGCGCGACGCTGGCGCCGTACACCCCGGAGAAGGCCGGCCAGGCCTCCGGGCTCCAGCCCGCCGTGGTGCAGCGCCTTGCCCGCGAGTTCGCCTCGGCCAAGCCATCGCTGGCGGTGGCGGGGGGCGTCAACGGCCAGCACCGCGAGGCGCTCGAACTCTGCGCCGCGGTCGACCTGCTCAACTACGTCGCCGGGAACGTCGGCCAGACTGTGGTCTTCGGCGCCGACCTGCAGCACGGCGACGGCTATGGCGCGGTCGAAGCGTTGTTCGCTCGGATGGACCAGGGTCAGGTGGCGGTGGCGCTGGTGCACGAGGCCGACCCGCTCTACGCACTTCCCAAGGCCGGCAACTTCGCCGCCCGCTTCGCCAAGGTGCCGTTCAAGGTCTCGACCGCGCTCTGGCTCGATGACACCGCCAACGCCTGCGACCTCATCCTCCCGAACCTCCATGCGCTCGAGCGGTGGGATGACCTCCGGCCCCGCGCCGGCGTCACCGGGCTGCTCCAGCCGGCCATGGAACCCGTCTTTGCCGGCCGCCACACCGGCGACGTCCTGCTCCAGGTGTCGAAGAAGCTGGGTGGCGCCCTCGGCAAGTTCAGCGCTCCCGACTTCAAGACCCATCTCGAGCAGGCCTGGGCCCAACTGGCCAAGAAGCGTGGCCACGCCGACGCCGTCGGCTTCTGGCGCGATGCGCTGCAGCGCGGCGGCCTCTACGATCCGCGGCCGACCGAGGCCGTGCGACTGGCCCCCGGTGCCTGGTCGGTGAGTGCGAAGGGCGCCACGCTCGACGGTGACGGCGCCTATGTGCTGTTGCCCGCGGCCGGCTCGATGCTCTCCGATGGCCGAGGCGCCAACCGGCCCTGGTTGCTCGAAATGAGCGATCCGGTCACCAAGATCACGTGGAACAGCTGGGTCGAGGTCCATCCCGACACCGCCCAGGCGCTCGACGTGCGGGAAGGCGAGATCCTTCGGCTGACCTCTCCCCACGGCACCGTGGACGCGCCCGTGTACGTCTACGCCGGCGTCATTCCGGGAGCGTTGTCGGTCCCGCTCGGGTGGGGACACGCCACGTTCGGTCGCTATGCCAGCGGGCGCGGCGTCAATGCGCTCGACCTGATCGACTCCAAGGATGGCAACGGGTACCTGCCCTACGTCTCGACCCGGGTGAGTGCCGTGAAGACCGGCGACTACCGCCAGGTCGCCAAGACCGAAGGCTCCAACCGTCAGCTCGGCCGCGGGATCGCCGACGCGATGCCGTTGGCGGCCGCCCGGCAGGGCCTCACGCTCAAGGAATCGTACGCGGCCGCGGGTCATCCGGAGGCCCACGACAACCCCGCCAACGAGGTCGCAGCGATCGAGGGGTTCCGCGAGAGCGTGCTGGAGAAGCAGAAGCACGGCGGCTATGCCGAGGCGCACCCGAAGTGGGGGATGGTCGTCGACCTCGACAAGTGCACTGGCTGTTCTGCCTGCGTCACGGCGTGCTATGCGGAGAACAACATCCCGATCGTGGGGGAGGACGACATCCTCCGCGGCCGGGAGATGACCTGGATGCGGATCGAGCGGTACTACGAGGGCGGGAGCGACGGCGAGCCGCTGGAGACACGCTTCGTCCCGATGCTCTGCCAGCAATGCGATAACGCGCCCTGCGAGCCCGTCTGCCCGGTGTACGCCTCGTATCACACGGTGGACGGCCTCAACGGCCAGGTGTACAACCGCTGCGTCGGCACCCGCTACTGCTCCAACAACTGCCCTTTCAAGGTCCGCTACTTCAACTGGTACGCGTACGCCAAGCGGGCGTTCCCCGAGCCGCTCAACTGGCAGCTCAACCCCGATGTGACCGTGCGGGCGCGGGGCGTGATGGAGAAGTGCACGTTCTGCGTGCAGCGGATCCGCGGGGCCCAGCATGAAGCGCTGATGGCCGGCCGGGCGCTCAAGGATGGCGATGTCGTGACGGCCTGCCAGCAGGCATGCCCGTCGGGGGCCATCGTCTTCGGCAACGTGAAGGATCCGGCCAGCAAGGTGGTCCATGCGGCCATGGCGAGTTCCCGCGGGTACCACATCTTCGATGAGCTGAATGTGCGATCGGCGATCACCTACCTGGCCAAGGTCACGCGACCGGTGGAGGGCTGACCGTGGCGACCACGCTGTATGAGCCGCCGACCTCCCAGACGCACGCCGAGGTCACCCGGGACGTCCTTGCCACCTTACAGGCGCCGGGGCGGGGATACTACTACCTGCTGGGCGGGGCGCTCTTTGCCCTGGCCATCGGGCTGGTGACGTTCATCATCCTGCTGCGGGACGGCCTGGGACACTCCGGATACAACCCGCCGGTGATGTGGTCGGTGTACATCACCACGTTCGTGTTCTGGGTCGGCATCGGGCACGCGGGGACGCTGATCTCGGCGATCCTCTTCCTCTTCCGCTCGCCGTGGCGTACCGCGGTGTACCGGTCGACCGAAGCGATGACGGTCTTTGCGGTGATGACCGCCGGGCTCTTCCCGATCATCCACATCGGGCGCCAGTGGGTCTTCTACTGGCTCATCCCGTATCCGAACCAGCGCTACATCTGGCCCAACTTCAAGTCGCCGCTCATCTGGGATGTGTTCGCCATCTCGACCTACCTCACCGTCTCGACCACGTTCCTGGTCTTCGGGCTGGTGCCGGACGTCGCCGCGGTGCGCGACAAGGTGCGGGGCTGGCGCAAGAAGGTGTACGGCATGATGTCCTTCGGGTGGAAGGGCACCGACCAGCAGTGGCGGCACCATTCGCGGGCGTATCTGTACATGGCCGCGATGGCCACCCCGCTGGTGCTCTCGGTGCACTCCACGGTCTCGTGGGACTTTGCCATGGCGCTCGTTCCGGGGTGGCACGGGACCATCTTCGCGCCGTATTTCGTGGCCGGCGCCATCTACTCCGGTGTCGGGATGGTGCTGACGCTCCTCATTCCGCTCCGGAAGGTGCTGCATCTGGAGCACATGATCACCGAGTACCACTTCGATAACCTCGCCAAGCTGACGCTCCTGGTCGGGACGATCCTCTTCTACTCGTACTCGATGGAGTACTTCGTCTCCTGGTACAGCGGCAACACCTTCGAGCAGACGACGTTCTTCCGCCGGGCGTTCGGGCCGCAGTGGTGGGGCGGTTGGACGATGATCATTTGCAACGCGCTGTTGTCCCAGTTGCTCTGGTTCAAGAAGATCCGCACCAACCTGACGTCGTTGTTCGTGCTGTCGATCTTCATCAACATCGGGATGTGGTTCGAGCGCTGGGTCATCATCGAGTCCTCGCTCTCCAACGAGTTCAATCCGTGGGCGTGGGGCATCCTGAACCCGACTTGGGCCGACTGGGGCATCCTCGTCGGTTCATTCGGCTGGTTCAGCATGTACTTCCTGCTCTTCTTCAAGACCTTCCCCATCGTGGCGATCCAGGAGATCAAGGAAACGATCCCGATGCCGCGTCGACGGGAGGCCCACTGATGCGCAAGGTCGTTCCGGGCGTCCTGGGCTCCTTTGCCCACGTCGACGCGGCCGCCGAGGCGATCCGCACCCTGCGGGCCCAGGGGCATCGCGACCTCACGGTCTACTCGGCGTGCGCCCAGCATGAGATCGAGGCCGCCCTCGAACAGAAGGTGAGCCCGGTCCGGGTCTTCACACTGATCGCCGCCATCATCGGGTGCGCCTCCGGGCTCTCGATGACCTATTGGATGTCGCTCGATTGGCCGCTGCTGGTGGGTGGCAAGCCGATCGCGACCGTGCCTCCCTACGTGGTCATCATGTTCGAGTTGACGGTGCTCTTCGGGTCGCTCGTCGCGGTGGCGTCGGTGGTGGGGCTCTCCCTCCTCAAGCCCACCACGGGGATGGCCTACGACGAGTCGTTCACCGATGACAAGATCGGCGTATTCGTGGCGTGCCGCCCCGACCTGCAGGCCGCGGTCGAAAAGATCCTCTCGGGCGCCGGGTCGGTGGAGGTGCGCCGTGCCGCGTAAGCTCCTGACCACGCTCGCCACGGCGGGGCTCGTCCTCACCGGCGGCTGCAACTGGTACTACAACACCCTGCCCAGTCCCGACGACCTGATGCACGCGGTGCCGTGGTTCGATCACATGATCGTCCAGCGCAGCGTCCACCCGTATCAGTTCGCCGATGTGCCGCGCGACACGCCGGAGGGCACCGTGCCCGTCACCGGCGGTGAGCGGGACTGGGGCACCGGCAACCCGATGATGCTGCAGTACGCGTTCGACACGCTTGTGGCAGACCGCGTCGTCAATCCGACCGACAAGGCGGCCACGCTGGCGCGCGGCGATACGATGTACCACACATTCTGTTCGGTGTGCCATGGCCCCGCCGGCGATCCCGCCGCGGCGACGGTGGGTCCAAAGCTCGGCGCGCTCTCGCTCCTCACCCCCCATGCCAAAGCACTTAAGGACGGCTACCTGTACAGCATGGTCCGCTACGGCAGGGGCCTGATGCCGCGCTACGGCGACAAGATCGAACCCGCGGACCGGTGGGCCATCGTCAACTACGTGCGCACGCTCCAGGCAGCGCCCGCCGACACCGGCCGCGCCGGAGGAACGCACTGATGGCCGACGCCACCACCCTCCACGACCGGCTGGTCGAGCGCTCCGTCAGCGCGCCGTACGCCCTCTTCCTAGGGCTCGGCGCTGCGTTCACGCTGGTGGGCCTCGCGCTCTTCGCGCTGAGCGCCTCGGGGCCTGATGCCGATCGCGCCTGGCACCTCTTCCATGTCAACTGGCTGTTCTTCACCAGCCTGAGCGCCGGTGGCGTGGTCGTGTCCGCGGCGTACAAGACGGCCCGTGCCAAGTGGCACGGCGTCATCATCCGGTTCGCCGAGGCGTGTGGCGCCTTCCTGCCGATATCGTTCCTCGGTTTCCTGGTCATCTTCTCGATCGGGTATCCGCACATCTTCGGGCACCTGCACGACCAATTGCCCTCGCTGTCGCCTGGAAAGCACATGTGGATGTCCCGGCCGTGGATGTTCTGGCGGCTGTTCATCGCCCTCGGCGCGCTCTATGCGATAGGCCTCCGGTTCGTGTGGAACAACCTGCTGGGCGACCTCCACGCCGCCAAGGCGATCGTCACCGGTCGCCGCCGGGCCCAGTACGAACGGTGGACCGCCAATTACGATGCCGCCAAGGTCGAGGAACGCCTGTCCCGCCTGGCCCCGCTCTACGTCTGGGTCTACGCCTTCGCCTTCACACTCGTGGCCTTCGACACGGTGATGGGGCTCCAACCGCATTGGTACTCCAACCTCTTCGGCGGATACTTCTTCATGGGAGCGTTCCTGGGGTCGCAGGCGGCCCTGGCACTCCTGATGATGTATGGTGGCCGGCAGCTGGGCATCACCGATCTCATCACCGACAAGCAGCGCCACGACCTGGGCAAGCTCATCTTCGGGTTCTCGGTCTTTTGGACCTACCTGATGTGGTCCCAGTTCCTGGTCATCTGGTACGGCAACATGCCCGAGGAGACCGGCTTCGTCTTTGCCAGGCTCTGGGGACACTGGGAGATGGTGGGCCGGCTCGTCTTCCTGGGGCTCTTCCTGGTCCCGTTCATCGGGCTCCTGGGCGTGGCGCCGAAGAAGTTCCCGTTCACTTTGGGGCTCTTCTCGCTGGTCATCGTCCTCACGCTCTGGCTGGAGCGGTACCTGCTCGTCCTGCCGTCGATCACCGCCCAGGACGGCCCGATGTTCGGCCTTCCGGAGCTCGGCTCGACGCTCGCATTCCTCGGACTTTTCCTGCTGTCGTACGCGCTCTTCGCGCGGACCTTCCCGATGGTCTCCCCGCGGCTCGCAATGATCGCGCTGAACAAGGAACGCAGTCACCACTGACCGTCAGAACGCCCGGCGGGTCTGATCTGCAGCACGGGGCCCCGTTGGTGGGGCCCCGTTGCACGTCAGGCCCCACGTGAGAAAGGGCACCCCGGCCCGAGCGGTGCCCCCGAATCGCCCTCACTCACGCACCGCTACCGCATCAGCAGCTTCCCGACCATCGCGCGCAAGGAATCCTGTGACACCCGTGCGGTCATGAAGAGCATCCGATCGCCCTGACGCAGGCTCAAGGTCGATGCCCCGGCGCTGTCGGTCGGTACCGTCGTGGCGGTGTAGAGATTCCAGACCTGGCCGGCGGGTCCTTCGATGGTCCGGACGGTCTGGCCGTTGGCCATCTGCTGGTCCACGGCCACGACCGGGGTCGCCTCGGGGCTCTCCTGCAGCTGGATCTGGAGTACCGGAAGCCCCGCGACCCGCGGGATGGGCGTCCCCGCAGCAGCGGCTCCGGCCAGTGACACGCTGTGCCACAGTCCGGCGGGTCCGGCCGCCGGTTCCCGCCGCAGTGCGTCGGACTCGACCGTCGTGCGGATGCTCCGGGTCGGAGCATGCCTGGCCTGGATGGTGGCCGTCGACGCCAGCGTGGCCGGCGGATGACGGACGATCGCCGCTTCCGCGGGACCCGCGGCGCGCTGGGGCGTGACGGCCGCTGAGGGCTCGGTCGAGGGGAGAGCGGGCAAGATCCGCCGTGACGCCCAGCCGAGCCCGGCGGCCACCACGATGCTGGCCGCCCACGTGGCGCGTCGGAGTATGGTGCGTCGTTGCCGGTGCTCGGCGGCCGCTCGACGGCGGATGACCTCGAAGGGCGGGAGCGGGATGGTGCCGGGACCGAGTCGGGCCAGGAGCGCCGTGGTGCGGTCACGCAGGAGGGCGGCGTCATCGCGCAGGCCGCGACACCGGTCGCAGTCCGCGAGGTGGCTCTCGATCTCGACGGCCTGGGAGCGCGAAAGCGCCTGGTCGAGGTAGGCGTGGAGCTCTTCTTCAGGAATGTGCCGCATCGGTCCGATCATGGGTCATTCGTTCGTGGGCCTCGATGAGGCGCTTGCGGGCCCGGGCCAGGGTGGTACCGACGGCGCCCACCGCCAGGCCGGTCCGGAGCGCGATCTCAGGATAACTGAGCCCGGCGTCCCACAGGAGCAGCACTTCCTGGTCCCGTGGACTGAGGGTGTCGAGCGCCCGGTGGACCGAGGCGAGGCGTTCATCGTGTTCCACCAGGTCCTGCGCATCGGGCTCCGGCGCCGGCGATCCGGCGGGATCGGAGGTCAGGAGGACCAGATGCCGCTTGCGCCTGACCGCCGCGCGTGCCTCGTCACGTGCCAAATTGGCCGCGACCGCAAATACCCACGCTCGCGGCTTCTCGGGCTGATGCCGCATGGCCCGCACGAAGACCTCCTGCGCCAGGTCCTCCGCGCGGTCGATGTCCCAGACCTTGCGGAAGAGGAATCGCACGAGCGACGTGTAGGTCGATTGGTACAGCGCCTCGAGGTCGTCGGTCATTCGGGCCCTGACGAGAGCGGGGGGGTGACGGCCCTGGCCGTCGAGCCGCGTACTGGGATCTCTTCCAGCACCTCAGCGGACAGGGACCGTCGTCCTGCATTCCCTCGACGGTGATCCCGGGGGCCGCCCCGGGGCCGTCAGTGTGTAGGACGTACGCATCGACGGACGGTGCACACCGCCCGGCCGCGGATCAGGATCGCTCTCCCACCGCCGCGGCGCTCTTCTGTCGTGCTTCTCGTTCCTCGGCGGGTGCGAACACGCACCCCCGGTGGTACACCTCGCCGTCCGGCCAATCGTAGCAGAGTTCCGGCTTGGCGGGCCGGCCGTCAGGGCGCACCCGATCGTGGAGGGAGCAATTCCGGCCATCGTCCTCGAGATAGGCGCAGGCGGAGATCATCTCCACCCCGAGGTAGCGGTCCGATTCCCGATCCACCTTGCAGAGGTATGGTGGACGTCGAGCCCGTACCAAGGCTTCGAGAGCCACGTCGCCCTTGTCGCACCGGATCCCGAGCTGGAGGTCGCGGCAGCAGGCGGCCCCTCGGACGTTGTCGGCGGTGCGGCACGGCGCGGTGAGGCAGGGGTTCTCTCCACTATAGATCGGGAGGCCGGCCGGTGGCGGTGCCGCGGGGAGCGTGAGCGTGGTGAGGGCCAGGCCATCCACCACCTCGAACTCGCCGGTGCTGAGGCGCCGGCGCGCGGGCACCCGGATGGGCTCCAGCGGCGCCGGGCCGCGATGCCCGAGCGCCGCACAGGTCGCCTGCTCTCCATCCTCCCGCAGGTGGCGGCAGGGCACATGCAGCGTGGCCTCGGCGAAGAGGCTCTGCTCCTCCTGCCAGGCCCGCCCGAAGGTGATGTTCTGCGTGTGGCCGAGGAGCCAGGTGGCCTCGTCATCGAGGCTGGCGACGCCATCCTGGAGCCCTCCGACGCGGAGGGTCACGCTGAGCTCACGGCACTGGGGGCCGAGGGCGATACAGGTCGGGATCGGGATCAGAGAAGCCTCCCCCTCGCGTGCAGAGGGGCGGGGGATTATGATTGTAAAAGCCTTGTGAAACCATTCACAAGAGCTGGTCCCAGGCCCGGGACGCGGACCGGGGACGGTCGATGGACCACGACAATCTATCAGGAATCGGAGGCGATTGACGTATGCGTGCGACTTGGCTGGCGACGGGCCTGGTTCTGGTGGCAGCGTGTGGCGGTGGCGAGAAGACTCCTGCGGCGGCCCCGGCGGCCGCTGCTCCTGCAGCTTCGGCCCCGGCGGCAGCGAACGCGACGGTGCATGAGATCGACATGACGATGGACGGGACCACGCCGAAGTACAGCCCCGCCACGTTGACGATCAAGCAGGGCGACATCGTGCGATTCATCAACAAGGAAGGCGGACCGCACAACGTCTCCTTCTGGCCCGACAGCATCCCGGCGGGTGGACAGGCCTTCCTGACCACCGCGATGAAGGATCCGATGGCCCCGCTCGAGAGCCAGCTGCTCGTGACCGTCGGCACGACGGACGAGATCTCCTTCGCCGGTGCCCCGGAAGGCGTCTACCACTTCTACTGCCTGCCGCACCTCGCAATGGGGATGCGGGGGCAGATCACGGTCACGAAGTAGGCCGGACGCAAGGCATGAGACGGGGCTCCGACGAGAGGTCGGGGCCCCTTTTCATTGCCGTCCTACCCGGTCCGCCCCCACCACTTCACCGCCCAGACCGTTGTTCCGCCCACCAGGAGCCCCGCCGTCGCATCGATGGCGTAGTGCATCTGGCAATACACCGTGGCCACCGTCAAGAAGCCCGCAAATACGATGAGCACCGCCCCTAACCGTCGGTCGCCGAGCCAGGCGGAGCCAGCGGCAGCCACCGAGGCGGCGACGTGGGAGGACGGGAATGCCGCACCGTACGAGCTGCCGGTCGCGAGCGCACCGTAGACCAGCCGTGCGGTGAACGTCTGGACGAACGCACCGGTGGGGCGCGCGAACTCGTAGTACGGCCCTGCCACCGGGAAGAAGACGAACCAGAGGTAGCAGAACACGTACGCGGTCATCTCGATCAGCACGGTCCGCCGCAGCGCCGGAAAGTCCTTCCGGAACCAGAACCAGAGCACCGGGAGCGGCACGATGGCGTAGTACATGAAGTACGCGCCGTGCAGTACCGTCGACCAGAACAGACTCGGGTAGGCCCGCCACCAGTCCCGGCTCGGCTGTCCGCCGAAGACGGCCTGTTCCCAGCCCTGGATGAGCGCATCGTGCACGGCAGGGCGGGTCGGCCCGCGCAGGAGGTCGAGCGCCGTGTAGAGCGCAGCGATGAGCGCGATCGGATAGACCTCGGCGATGAACCGGCCGACGCGGCCTTGGCCGGGACGGCGCACCATCCAGATGAGCGGGAGGATGAGCAGGTGTGCTCCGGCCACCCACCAGACCTCCGGCGCAGAAAGTGCCACCCGGAGCGCCACCGTGGCGACGACCACCGCGTACAGGGCGGTGATCCCGTCCACCAGGCGGTAGCGCGGCGAGGGGATGGTCTCGATCACAGCCACCCGGCCTCCTGATACCAGCGGAAGGTGTCGGCCAGGCCCGGTGCGAGGGCGAAGGCGGGTGTCCAGCCGGTGGCCGCGACGAACGCCGACGGGTCTGCGGTCCACGCCTCCTGATAGAACTCGTTGGCCTTGTCGTAGCGCAGGATGGTCTTGCGGCGGAGGAGTGCGGCGATGCCACCGATGGCACCGAGCGCCGCGCGAGCCGCAAATTCCGGAAGTGGCACGATGCGGACACGCTTGCCCTCGACCGTGGCGATGGTGGTCACCAGTGTTCGGCTGGTCACGACCTCCGGATGGTTCACGTAGAACGACCGGCCCAGGACGCGGGAAGCGTCCACGCTTCGTACGATGGCGTCGGCGAGGTCCCCCACGTGGACGGCCGAGAGCTCCATCGTGCCGTCACCGAAGATCGGGACGATCCCGCCGCGGGCCGCCTTGAAGAGCACCAGGAAGTTGTCGCGGTCGCGGGGCCCGTACACCGCGGGCGGGCGGAGGATGACCCAGGGCAGGCGGGCGGCGCGCGTCGCGACCTCGCCGGCGAGCTTGCTGCGGCCGTACATCGTGACCGGTGCGTCGGGCTCCCCGTCGACCCGTGGATGGCCGTGTCGGGCCGGCCCGCCGGCTGCCATCGAGCTCACGTACACGAACCGGGCGTTGGGCGCGATCTCCTCGACCGCCCGGATCAGGTTGGCGGTCCCGTCCCGGTTGGCGTGGAGGAACTCCGCCTCGTCGACGGCGCCGGTGAGTGCGGCCATGTGGCAGACTGCATCCTGCCCTTCCGCTGCGCGCCGGAGGGCGGCGTGATCGTCGAGGTCGCCGAGGACCAGGACCACACCAGCATCGGCAAGCCGCTGGGCGCGCGCCGCGGAGCGCACCAGGGCGGTCAGACGATCGCCGCGGGCCACAAGCCGGTCAGCGACGTGTCCGCCGACGAAGCCGGTGGCACCGGTGAGCAGGATATTCATGTTGGAGGAAGCAGCCGAGCCGCTGGCCCCGAGCCCGAAGCGCTTGGGGCTTAGGGCTTAGGGCTTAGGGCTTCGGGGAGGTGGTCCGCACCGGTCGGTCGTACATCCGGTAGGTCTTGTAGACGGTGAAGCCCATCTTCTGCAGGCCGAGGTTCATGGCGGGATTGTCTTCGAGGATCCAGCCTCCCTCGCCCCAGCCGATGCCGCGCTCGCCCGCCTTCGACCAGATCCAGTGATAGAGCGCCGAATCGATCCCGAGGCCGCGGAATTCGCGGGTGACGCCCAGCAGCGGGATGCGGGCGCGGGTGAGCTTCTTGGTCTTGAGCTTCCAGAGGATCTTGAAGAGCGCCGGGATCAGGGTGCCGTTGCGGTTGGTACGGAGCACCTCGTTCAAGTCGGGAAGGCCCAGCCCGAAGCCGACGGCCTGACCGTCCTTGACGGCAAAGACCACGAGCTCCGGGATGACCACCGGCTTGAACTGCTTGGCCAGGTGCTCGATCTCGTGGTCGGTCATGGGGACGAAGCCCCAGTTCTTTTCCCACGAGGCATTGTACAACTTCTTGATCAGGTCCACCTCGGCATCGAAATGCTTCATGTCGATCTGCCGAAGGGTGATCCCGTTGCGCTTCATGATCAAGTTGACCGCCCGGAGCAGGCGCTCCGGGGTCGGTGCCACGTGATCGAGCGCCCCGCCTTGGTATGCAAGGAGATCTTTCGACTTCACGAGGCCCGATCGCTCCAGCAGCCGCTGGTAGTAGGTCGGGTTGTGGGGCATCATCAGGGTGTTGGGCGTGTCGAAACCATCGACCAGGAGACCGCACTCATCGTTGACCGAGAACGACGCGGGTCCGCGGAGGGTGTCGAGGCCGCGCTCGCGGATCCATGCTTCCGAGGCCGCCAGCAACGCATCGGTCACCGCCTGGTCGTCGATCGACTCGAAGAAGCCGAAGAAGCCGACCTTGTCCTCGTGGGTCGAGTTGTGGAGGAAGTTGTGGTTGGCCGCCACCCGGCCGACGACCTTGCCATCGCGTTCGGCCAGGAAATACTCCGCCACCGCGTGTTCGAAGAAGGGATTCTTCTTCCGATCGAGGATGGTGGACACGTCCATACGCAACGGCGGGACCCAGTTGGGGTCCCGTGCGTTGAGCAGGTAGGGCAGGTCGACGAATCGCTGGAGATCGGCCTTGGTGACAACGGGCCGGACGGTGACCGTGCTCAGATGACCCCCAATTCCTTCCCGATCGTGCCGAATGCGTCGAGGCACTGGTCGATCTGCTCGAACGAGTGCGTGGCCATGAGCGAGGTGCGGAGCCGGCACTGCGATGCTGGCACAGCAGGCGCGGTGACGGGATTCGTGAAGACTCCGGCGTCGAACAGCTTGCGCCACATGATGAAGGTCTTGTCCATCGGGCCGATCAGCACCGGGACGATCGGGGTCGCGGTGGGCCCGATATCGAAGCCCAGGCTCCGGAAGCCTTCGTGGAGCCGCTTGGTGTTGGCCCAGAGCTTTTCCCGGCGCTCCGGCTCCTGCTTGACCACTTCGAGCGCCGCGATGACGCCGGCGGTGTTGGCTGGCGGGAGCGACGCCGTGAAGATGAACGGCCGGCTGTGGTGCCGCAGGTAGTTGATGGTGTTCTCGGTGCTCGCGACGAATCCGCCCACCGAGGCCAGCGACTTGCTGAAGGTGCCGGCGATGATGTCGATCTCGTCCTGCATCCCGAAGTGGGCGCCGGTGCCCTCGCCGTTGGGTCCCATGACGCCGAGGGAGTGGGCGTCGTCGACCGCCAGGACGCTGCCGTATTTGCGGACCAGGCGCACCAGTTCGGGGAGATCGGCGACGGTGCCTTCCATCGAATAGACGCCGTCGACGATGACCATCGAGCCGGTGGTCGTGCCGTGCTTCTCGAGCAGGCGGTTGAGGCCCTTGTAGTCGCCGTGGTTGAAGCGCTGGGTCTCGCCGTAGGAGAGCCGGGCGCCGTCGACGATGCAGGCGTGGTCGAACTTGTCGAGGAAGACCGTCTCGTTCCGGCCCACCAGTCCCGAGATGAGTCCGAGGTTGGCGCCGTAGCCGGTGGAGAAGACCATCGCGGCCTCCTTCCCGACGAATTGCGCCAGCTCGTGTTCCAGCTGGATGTGGAGGTCCAAGGTGCCGTTGAGGAAACGGGAGCCGGTGCATCCGGCGCCGTATCGGTGGAGGGCGCGCTGGGCCGCCTCGAGGACCTTCGGGTGATGCGTCAGGCCCAGGTAGTTATTGGACCCCAGCATGATCCGCTTCTTCCCCTCGATCGTGACGACCGTGTCCTCGGACTCGGAGATCGGCTTGAAGTAGGGGTAGAGGCCCGCCGCCTTGATCTCGTCGGCGCGGGTGAACGACCGGCACTTCTCGAGCAGTGCCGCGCTCTGCAGGGTCTGGGTATCCAACGGGGCCTCGCGGTCGAAGGGGCCGGGCCCACGGGGCCCGTCGAGGGGATAAATGTAGGAGCGGGGCGGGGATGGAGCAAGATTGTGTGACCTTCGGCACATCCCGGGCGTCTTCAGTGAAGTACGATGATCCGTCCGGTTGCGAGCGGGCGGTCCGGCCGGTAACGTTCATCCGGTCCGTGCCGTCGCCGCTCCGTCGTCCGATCCCCCCCGTGGAGCTTCTGCATGCATGTCGCCTCCGGCGCCGCCTGGGCGCTCGCTGTCACCCTGATCGCGGCCCCGGCCGCTGCCCAGCAGCAGCCCGGGTTCATCCCGACGCCGCCGCCCAGGGGGCAGTGGGAAGTGCGGGGGCTCGACTTCCGGCCCAATGGCGGGTTGCGGGTCCAGTACCGCGCCCTTGCCCAGCAGCGCCGCGCGATGCTGGCGGCCAAGAATGTCCAGGGCGCCAACGCGTTGATGGCGCCGGGTGGGTTCGGGTCGGCGCTCAAGATTCCGGTCTTCCTGCTCGATTTCAAGAACGGCACCGCACCATTCCCGGTGGCGAGCTACGACAACGTCTTCTTCTCCGCCGCACCCAGCGATCGTCCCTATTCGCTGCGGACCTATTACCAGGCCCTGTCCAGCGGCCGCTTCGACATCACCGGCGACATCCATGACTGGGTGACGCTGAGCCAGGACTCATCGTACTACGGCGCAGGCTGTTCAGCGATCTATTGCGCCACCGGGATGGCCCACCTGTATGCGGGTCTGCGCGAGGCGATCGCTGATGACTCCGCCGGGGTCGACTGGTCACAGTACGACAGCAACAACGATGGTGTCGTCGATTTCGTCATCTTTGTCCAGCCGCTGACCGGCGCCGAGTGCATCGGGAGCAGCACCAATCACATCTGGGCCCATCGCTACAGCCTCCTCGGCCTGGCCCAGAGTGGCAGCGTGTTCGGCGGTGGGCCCTTCGTCACCAACACGCCGTGGCCTGGCCATCCGGGTCAATTCATCACCATCGACGACTACACCGTGCAGAGCGGCCAGGGAGGTTTGGGTTCCTGCACCTCGGGCCAGTTGATGCCGATCGGGACCGTGGCGCACGAGACCGGTCACACCTTCGGGCTTCCCGACCTCTACGACACCGACCAGAACGCGTCGAGCGCGACCGAGGGGATCGGCTCGTGGAGCCTGATGTCGAGCGGCAACTATACGGTGCCGGAGAGCCCCTCCTTCTACGACGCCTGGTCACGGTTCTACATGGGGTGGGCCAACTTCGATACCATCTCCACCACCGCCACCACGACGCTGGGGCCAGTCGAGACCTCGGACACGGTGTTGTACGTCCAGAGCACTTCGCCGAGCGAGTTCTACCTCCTGGAGAACCGCCAGCCGCTCAACAGCGACAGCGGGATGATCAACCCGAACCTCGGCAGTCAGATCAAGGGCCCCGGGCTCCTGGTCTTCCACGTGGACCAGACGATCATGAATGCCGGGATGGCCAACAACGACGTCAACTCACAGGCGGCGCACGGTGGCAAGGAAGGGCTCGAGCTCCTGCAGGCCGATGGGCTCGACCAACTGCGCACCCCCGGCGGCGGCAATCGCGGCGATCCCGGCGACCCCTACCCGGGTACCAGCAACAACCACACGATCGGCTACACCACCAACCCGAATCTGATCCTCCACAGCGGGGCGCTCGCGGGGTTCAAGGTAGACTCGATTTTCCAGGTCTCCGCCAACGGTCCGATCGCGTTCCGGTTCGTCAAGTCGGCGCCGTGGCTCGTCACGAGCAATCAAGCAGCGCTAAGTGCCAAGGTGATCGCCAACGGCGATACGGCCACCACCTATCGGGAGATCTTTGTCCCTGGCGACACATTGCATTTGTCGGTGCCGGACAGCCAGGTGGTGAGCGGCGGTCGCGTGCGACTCCTCTTCTCGTCGTGGAGCGATTCTGGTGCGAGGAGTCACGCGATCGTTGCGGGGTCAAGTCCGGACACACTCACGGTGCTGATGACACCGCAATATCAGGCCCGTGTTCTGGTCAACGGTACCGGGACGGTGAGTGGTCCGGCGGGCGACACGACTGCGGCTGGCGCGTTCTCAAACGAATTCCAGACGGTGACGCTTACCGCGGCCCCGGCTGGAGGTGCCACATTTCTGGGATGGAAGGGTGACACCACGACCACGAACGCGACCCTCGCCCTGCCGATGACGCGACCGTATCGGGTGCTTGCGGCATTCACTGGGGGCATCACCGCGGACCAAGTGGCCAGCGACCTCCTGGGCACGCCAACGCTCACCGTCTCGCAGCGCCAGCTGGTCGATGCGATCGGGAACAACAACGCTGCCTTCGACCTCGGCGATCTTCTCGCCTTCCTCAATGACTATGGCCAGGCGCTGTCGCCTCAGGTCATGCAACGGATCCTGGAACGGCAAGCGGCCGCCCCGGGTCGGGAGCGCTGAACGATGCCTCGTCTCCTCCGTTCTCGGGCCTTCATCATCGTGGCTGTCCTCCTCGGCGTGAGCTGCGGGAGCGGCTCCACGGGGCCCTCGGGCAGCGGCACGCTGCACCTGACCCTCTCGACACCACACGCGGATGACGGCGCGGTGATGTTCACGGTGCGTGGTCCCGGCATCGACTCGGTCACGTTCCCGGTGGCCTACTCGGGATACTATCGGCGCAGCGCGGGTCACGATACCGTGACGGTGATCGTGGCGGGGCATGTCGGGACTGGCCTGGTCGCCAATCTGACGGTGCCGGCCGGCGCATCCGCGTCGGGCTACGTTGCCCTGGTGGGGCAGGTGGCGCAGCGCAGTACGTATGTGCAGCGGACGCTTTCCGGCTATTCGGTGGCGGTGAGTCAGTAGCGAGCGTTCGGTCAGCGCACGAGAACGCCCCGTCGAGCTGGCGGGGCGTTCTCGTTTTCGACCCACGGATCATTCGTCGGTGGGAGCCTTGTTCGGCAGCGTGGAGCGGTCGGGGTGGAGCCGTGGTCCCACGGTGAGGCCGAGCATCAGGCCGAACTGGTCGGCGCCGGCGGCACTCTGGAACCAGGAGACGCGGGTCAGGAGTCCGGCTTCCAGGTGACCGGAGGCGAAAAAGTCGGCGCCGACCCCGGCCTGGATCCCGGCGCGTAGGCCGGCGTCCGGACCATCGATGAATCCCGCCAGCATCGGTCCGATGCCCAAATAGGCTCGCCCCCACCTCGGTGCGAGGGCGAACTCATAGCTGGGCTGCATCAGGTACATCGTGGTCCGGGCCGCCGTGCCGAGGGGTGCGGTCGTGGCGGGATCGAGCTCGACCAGACCGACCTCGACCGCGATGGCACGGTGGGTGGTGAGGTCGCGCCGAAACCGTACGCCGCCCAGAGGAGATGCCGAGCGATACGGCGCGCCGGCGTTCAGATGGCCCAGCCAGGCGATGAACGGCTCGATGGTGCCCGGGACCGCCTGGGACGGATGCTCTTTCCCGAAGCCCCAGCTGCCCCCGAGCCGGTACTCGATGTTCCGGTCACCGTCATCCGAGCGCAGCCGCCCCTCGGCACTCACCGCCCAGTCCTGCCCGATCGTGGTGCCGATCCCGAAACCGGCGATGTAGCTGAATCCCCACTTCTTCTGCTCCGGCGTAAGAAGCCCTGCAGGCTCGGTGTAGCGGAACGCACCGACTCCCGTGATGACGTACGGTGCCAGGCCGGTGGCATCGACAGGATACCAGCGATCATCCAGAGTGAACGCAGTGGCTCCAGGCGACGATCCCCCGAACGAGGCGTCGGGCCATCGCGTGGCAGTGAGCACCGTCTCGTTGCTGGGATGGGACAGGTAGCCGACCGAAAGCCCGATCCCGCCGGATGACTGATCGCCGGAGGTCTGGGTCGAGAGGCCGCTATAGCTCACGCCGATGCGAATGGTGCGCTGGGCCGCGGCAGATCGCGCGCCAGGTCCGAGCGCCCCCAACGTGATCGTACCGGCAAGCAGAGATCGAGTGATCGGGGTCACAGATCCTCCGTGAGTTCGGTTGTGTGGCCGACCGTGAATGCACGATAATATTCACCGAACGCGGGTGCCGTGACGGAGGGCACCGGCTGAGGCTGGAGGCTGGAGGCTGAGGGCTGAGGGCTGAGGGCTAGAGGCTGGGGTGAGAGAGCTGAGTCTGGGCATCTGTCTCGGAGCATCTGGCGATCGATGCCGGAGTATCAGGGGCTGCCCCGGTGAGGGCCCGGACTCAAACTCCCCACCCTCGCCTCATCCCGATCCCACCCCAGAACGAGGAATACGGCGCGATTTCAACTTCACTCTCAATCCTTCAAGCATGGCGCGCAACCGGTCGGTCGTGGCGATACTCTCGTTGTGAACGTCGGGTGCGATCCAGCCAAGATCCGCACCAAGCTGGTACTGGCATTGGAGCTCGCTCACCGATCCCAGCGCGACTCGGACAAAGTAGGCCATTTCCCGGTCTCCGCGGCGCCCGGCCCCTTCCGCGATATTCGACGCGACTGATACAGCCGCTCGGCGCATTTGGGAGACGAGTCCGTAGATCTCGGACTTGGGCATCCCGCCAGTGGTACGATATGTATTGAGCGTCAATTGGTGGGCCAGCCTCCAGACTTCAAGCTTGCGGTAGTCGCCCATAGGTCCTCCTGGGTCGACAATGTAAGGGCCCTGCCGGACCGGGCCGTCACCAATTCACAACAGGCTCGGTGCATAAAGATGCGCGCGCCTCCAGCTCCCAGCCTCCAGCCTCCAGTCCTCAGCTCCTAGCCTCCAGCCTCTCGCCTCCAGCCCGCTCACTCGATCGTCTTTGCGAAGCGCCGCACGCTCACCGCAATGCTGCCCACTGCAAAAAGCACCATCGCCACCGCTTCGGGGACCAACGCGCTCGCCGCGACGCCCTTGACCAGGACGCCGCGGAGGACGTCGAGGAAGTAGGTGAGCGGGAGCGCGGCGCCGAGCCACTGCGCGACGACCGGCATCGCGGCACGCGGGAACATGAATCCTGAGAGGAGGATGTTGGGGAGCAGGAACAAGAACCCCAACTGCATCGCCTGCGACTGGGTGCGGACCAGGGTGGAGAGGAGCAGTCCGAGTCCCAGGTTGGCCACGATGAACGGCAGGGCCAGCAGGTAGAGCAGGAGGAGGCTTCCGGCCACCGGCACCTGAAAGAGCAAGATGCCGAGGAGCAGGATGACCGTCATCTGGACATACCCGACGATGACGAACGGCGCCAGCTTGCCGATCATGATGCTGAGCTTGCCGATCGGCGTCACGATGAGCTGCTCCAGCGTGCCGGTCTCCCGTTCCCGCACGATCGAGACGCTGGTGATGAGGACCAGGGTCATCGAGATCAGCACGCCGATGATCCCTGGCACGATGTACACCGCACTCCGCTGGCCCGGGTTGTACCAGGGGCGCACCCGCACCTGGACCGGCGATGGCCCGGTCATCTTCGAATGGGCCAGCGCCTCCGCCTCGCCGGCGAGCTGGGCCCCCGACAGCGCCGCCGAGGAGGCCATCGGGTCGGCGGCATCGACGATGACCTGGGCCTGGGCGCCCCGTCCCCGCTTGAGGTCCGCTGCATAGGTGGGCGGGATGACGATCGCCGCTGCGGCGCGTCCATGCTCGATCCACTCGCGGATCGCGTCGCGGTCCGGCACGATCGCGGTCAGGTCGAAATTGCCGGTGTTGACCATCCGTGCCACCAGCGCTCGGCTTTCCGGAGTGCGCGACTCGTCCAGCACCACCGTCGGGAGGTGGCGGACCTCGGTCCGGATGGCATAGCCGAAGAGGAGCAGCTGGATGGCCGGGAGTCCTACCATCATCGCGATGGTGAGCGGATCGCGGCGCAACTGAAGGAACTCCTTCCAGAGCATCGGCCAGACATCGGACCGTTGCAGTGCGCGGATGACATTCATCCGACCAACTCCCCGCTCTGGTGCTGCAGCTCGATGAACACGTCTTCGAGCGTCCCCACATGGAAATGCGCCCGGATCTCGTCCGGCGAGCCGGTGGCAAGCAGCACCCCTCGACTGATGACGGCCAGGCGGTTGCACCGCTCGGCCTCATCCATATAGTGCGTGGTCACCAGGATGGTCACACCCGACTCTGCCAGCCGATAGATCCGCTCCCAGAAAAGCTTTCGCGCCGCTGGGTCCACGCCCGCCGTCGGCTCGTCGAGGAGCAGTAGGTCGGGCTCATGTGCAATGGCGCAGCCCAACGCGACCCGCTGCCGCCACCCGCCGCTCAACTGCCTCACGAGCTGGCGCGCCCGGCCTCCCAATCCCAGTTCCTCAGTGAGCTCTCCGATCCGTGCGGTCTGCCGCTCCCCCCGAAGTCCATAGAGGGCGGAGTAGAACTGGAGGTTCTCCAGCGCAGTAAGGTCGTCATAGAGTCCGAACTTCTGCGACATGTACCCGATGCGCCGCCGCACCTTCTCCGCATCGCGGCGGATGTCGAACCCGACCACGATCGCATCGCCCGCGGTGGGTTCCAGGAGGCCGCAGAGCATCCGGATGGTCGTGGTCTTCCCGCTCCCGTTGGCGCCCAGGAGTCCCAGGATCTGACCTCGCGGGATGTCCAGGTCGAGTCCCTCGACCGCCACAAGCTGGCCGAAGACCTTCCTGAGGCCCCGAGTGCTGACAGCGAGTTCGGTCACCGGGCGGCGCCGACCGTGACGGTGATCGGGAGTCCTGCCTTGAGGACGCCGGTCGTGTCGTCGAAGTCGACCTTGACGCCGAAGAGGAGGTCGCCTCGCTCGCGCTCGGTGAGCGCCACCCTCGGTGTGAATTCGGCCTTGGTCGCGATCGAAACGACACGTCCGGGATACCGGAGGTCGGGGAACCCATCGAGCACACCCACCGCGTGGTCCCCCACGTTGATCTTCGGGAGCACCGTCGGGCCGACGTAGATGCGGGTGTAGGGATGCTTGACCACGCCCAGGGTCACCGCCGGCACTCCGACGCCAAGGATCTCCCCCGGTTCGGCGTTCCGGGAGATCACAACGGCGTCGACCGGACTCGTCAGCACCAGGTCCTGCGCGGTGGCCGCGAGTGCCGCCAGCGCTGCGCGGGCACGCGAAAGCTCGGCGCGCTGCGCATTCACTTGCTCCACCCGTGGACCGGCCCGCACCAGTCGGAGTGATTCCTCTGCGGCGGTGCGACGGCTGGCCGCTTCCTGGGCCGCAGCCGTGGCGTCGTCGAGCTGCTGCGCGGTCGAGACGCCGGTGGGTGCCAGCGCTTTCACGCGGGCAAGCTCCTGCGCCGCCCGGTCGGATGTCGCCTGCGCGGCCGCGAGCTCCGCTTCGGCCCGGCGGATGTCTTCGGGGCGGGACCCGTTCTCCATCTCGTGGAGCTTGGCCTCTGCCGACGCCACGCGGGCCCGCGCCTCGACCACCTGATCGCCGAGTCCGGCCTGATGGAGCACCGCCACGGTGTCGCCGGGGCGGACGTGATCACCCTCCTGCACCAGCATCCGGGAGAGCCGCGCCGGTGCCGATGGCGCGAGATCGATCTCGGTCACTTCAAGCGTGCCGACACCGGACGGCAGGGCAGGGGCGCTGTGGCAGGCGGCGAGGAGGAGGACACAGGCGTACAGGCGGACGGGCGCACGGGCGGACGGGACCCTCACCCCCGGCCCCTCTCCCTGCGGGAGAGGGGAGAGATATCGTGGCGCGTTGATCATATGGAGAGCGCTTTCACGGCGAAGTCGCCGGCGTGGCGGGCGAACTTGCGTACCGTCTCAGTGGGGAGTGGGCCGGGGGTGGTGCCGAGTAGGACGGCGACCGCCGGGTTGGCGACGAAGAAGTACATCACCTGTCCCACGATCGAGATCGCCGCGAAACGGGGTTCGACGTCGGCCCGGAAGATGCCGGCGCGTTGGCCGAGTTCGATGGCGTGGACGAGGGGGAGGAGCCCGCGACCTACCACGCTCGCGATCTGCTCGTGGGCGTGCTTGGCCTCGTGGTCGAGGAGTTCGCGGAGGATGAGCCGAGGGAAGAGCGGATTTTCGAAGATCGCTTCGGTCTGTGCCGTCGCGAATCGGCGGACCGCATCGGCCGGGTCGGTGGCGCCGGCCATCCGGCTCGAGAGCGAGGTGATCATCGACTCGATGACCCGGGAGAGGGTGGCTTTGTAGAGCGTTTCCTTGTCGACGAAGTAGTAGTAGAGGAGGGCGGAATTGACCCCCGCCTTGGCAGCGATCGCCTTGATGGGCGTGGCGCTGAATCCCTGGCGGGCAAAGAGGGACTCGGCGGCATCGAGGATCTGGGAGCGGGCCGGCGGGTGATCGGGCATGAAACGCTAATTAATCGATCAATTACTTAATGTCAACGCCAACTGTGGGTTGATCGGACATCGTGAAGTGTTTCGCGTCCGGGGTCCGACTTTGCGAGCGGTGGAGACCATGCCACAGATGCGCCGCGAGGCAGCCAAACACTGCCGGGCGGCCACAACGTTCCTACCGCACCACCACATCCACCACTCGACTCGGCACATTGGTCGGCCGGATCCGGAGGGGGCCTCCTGCAAGTAAACGATTGGTCATCCGTCCGATCCGCCGGGCTTGGTCGAGTACCGAATCACTCCACTCGGCAACATCGTTGCCGTCCCCCCATTTCGGTGTGCCCCAGGACCAGTTCGTCCCCGATGCCACCCACTTGAAGTCCGGCTCGGCGCCGAGCGCGAACACGAGATGGTATCGGCCCGGGACGGATGGTGCGCGAACCCGGACCGAGAGATCCGACCGGCCATGTTCGATCGGAGTAACAAGGGGGATCTGGCTCACGATCCCGGCCGGACCAGGTCGCCAGGTGGCCACGACGCCCAGCATCACGGCGGCAGCGGCCCAGCGCGTGATGTAGTCGAACGTGACCGCTCCCGAGATCTCCGCATCGCGCCCCACGATCACTTCCGGATGCGACGGATCGAGTCGCTGACCGTTGAGGGCCCCGCTCACGATCCCGAGGCTGACGTCGCTGTTACCGGCGGGTGTCGCAAAGCGGACCTGAGTTAGACCAGGCGCCTCGAACAGGAATGTCACCGAATCAAGTGCTCCAGGATCATCGTCAGCAATGTTGTCGAACACGGCGCGCCCAGCGACGGCCCGTACAACGGAATCACCGACCACTCTCCCATGACCGGTGATCCGCACGGAGACGAGACTGGTATCGGCCGGCACCCGCCGCCCGAACCGGTCCTCGATCTCGACGACCGGGGCCGGCACGATCCCGATCCCGGGCCCGCCGATCCCGACCGGGGCCACGACGAGCGCAAGTTTTGTGGGTCGACTCACCCAAGCGCGCGCGCCCCAACCGCCGAGCAGGACGAGGGCGCCGAACGCGGCCGCGACCGCCCGCCCGCCTCCGATGCGCGTGGTGAGCGGGCGGGCGCGGAGCAGGCGGGTCACCAGTGCGTCGCTCGCTGCCGGGCCCAGCAGGTCGCGGGCGAGGGTCCGGTCGCTGCTGTAGTCTCCGACCGCACGTCGTGCGGCGGTCCAACGTCGGTACACCTGTTCCAGGTCACGGAACGCGCCGGGCGGCGCGAGCATCGGCGCCAGGGCAGGGAGCAGCCGGGCCGGGACCTCGGGGTCGAGCGCAGCACTCCCCGAGAGGCGCGCACCCAGCGTGGCACGATGGTCCGCATCCATCAGCGCCACGATCCGATCCCGGACCCGGTCGTGTGCGGGCTCCCACACGGCATTTCGCTCGGTCGCCATTCCTTCACGTCCGAGTTCATCAAGCCCCGCCCGCAACTCCACAGGGTCGCGCTCGCAGGCACGTCCCAGCGCGCCAACGCTCAGGCCCACCGGCAAGATCGCCAGCGCTTCGATCACGTCCCTCACGCCGGGGGAGAGTCGCGCCAGCCGTTCGGCAAATCCGACCGGCACGATAAGCGCGCGGATCAGGGCATCCGGATCATCCGAATGCCATTCCTCGTCGATCACCTGGAGCAGACCACGGCCGGTCAACGCGGCCACTGTCTCCAGTACGAGCAGTGGATTGCCATCGGTGGCCTGATGCGTCCGCTCGGCGAGCGCCCTGGCCCACGGCTCCAATGGCAAGGTGCCGAGGCTTGCCAGCAGCTCCACGACCTGGACGGGAGTGAGCGGAAGCAGCGTGGCGTGGGCGTCTGGTGTGGGCAGGTCGCCGATGTCCGCCTCGGGGCGCGTCGCGGTCACCACAAAGACGGAATGTTCCCGCACCCGAGCGAGTGCAAGGCCGATCATCTCCCACGACCTACGGTCCACCCAATGGACGTCGTCGATCGCCAGCAGGAGAGGTGTCTCGTGGCTCACGGCACCGATGAGCTCCCGCAGCGCCGCTGACCGGTGCCGGGCGAGTTCGTCGGTCCCCACGATCGGACCAACGGCGCCGGGGAAGCGGACTGAAAGCTCCGGCTCCATTCCGACGAGCGTTGCGGCCGCTGCGGGAGAGATCGCCGCGGCGCCGGGGAGGACCGAGAGCGCGCGCACCAGGTCGCCCGCGACCATCCACGGCACGTGTCGCTCGGTGGCCCGTCCCCGGACCACGATCACCCGCCCGCCACCGGATCGGATCCGTGCGGTGACGTCCTCGATGAGCCGGGTCTTGCCGATCCCCGCCTCCGCCGTCAGATGGAAGTGCCGTGCGCTCCCCTGGCGGCACTCCTGCCAGAGCCGCATGGCGATGCTGAACTCGGCCTCCCGGCCGATGAGTTCCGCGACCATCTGACGGGGCGTGGGCCCGACGCTCGTGGGCGTGGCGGCTGCCTCGACCCGGACCACCAGGCGTCGACTTGCTGGCTCCGGCTCCCGTCCTTCGTCCCGGAGCATACGCAGCATCCCATCCGCCTCGGTGGCGGCGGCGAGCTGGCTCTGGTCGGCGAGCAGCGCCTCGATCAGGAGCCGCCAGCTCGCCTCCCGCAGCGGTTCGCGGGAGCGGAGCTGGGTCGCCACCTCGATGGCCAGGCGCGGATGGCCGGCGTCGAGGTGGTGACGGGCTCCCAGCTCCGCGGCGCGGACGTACGCCGCGTGCAGGTGCTGGCGCTCGATGTCGGCCCAGTGTTCGAACTGCGCACCACCGGGTGCGGCCAGCTCGGGGAGGAAGGGACCTCGGTACGCGCCGAGTGCCAACGCCGGATCGCCCGACTGGACGGCGGCGAGGAATTCGTCACGGTCGACCGCGACCGATCGGGACAGCGAGACGCGATCACCGTCAGTGGCCAGGACCGTGTCGCCGAGGCGGCTCCGAAGCAGCCAGATCGCCTGGCGCAGAGAATTGCGGGCGCGCTCCGGGTCGGCGTCTGACCAGAGGAGATCGAGGAGGAGCTCCCGCCCCGCAGCACGGCCGGGGGACGCGGCCAGATATGCCATGAGTGCGAACGGCTTCCCGGGGCCGAATGCGTGTTCGGTCGAGGCCGTCTCGGCACGGATCTCGATCGCACAGCGACCGAGGGTGATGATACGGATGGACTCGGCGAATGGCGGCATGGCGTAGTCAATACTCGAGGTCATCCCGTCGGATGGCAAGCGGCCGAAGCCCTGCTTAGGTTTAACCACGCGGGGCGTTAGCTCAGCTGGGAGAGCGCCTGCTTTGCAAGCAGGAGGTCACCGGTTCGATCCCGGTACGCTCCATGACCCGTGTGCTGGCCGATCCTTCGGGCGCTTCGCACCCTCAGGATGACGTGCCTGTGGAATCTGCAGGACCGAGCGTGACTTCCCAATACGATCTGCGAGGCCTCCGATGAGCGACCTCTCCCGCCGCGACTTCCTCTCGGCCGCCACGCTCGCCGGTGCTGGCGCGGTCATCGGCCCCAAGGTCGGCGATCATCGGACGCCGACTCCATCCGTCCATCCGTCCATCCGCCCGTCCGCTCATCCTCTCGCCTTCGAACTCGACGAGTCCACCATCGCCGACCTTCAAGCGGGAATGAAGTCGGGCAAGTACACCGCGCGCCGGCTCACCGAACTCTACTTCGGTCGCATCGGCGAGATGGACCGCCAGGGGCCCACGCTCCGTGCGATGCTCGACCACGATCCCGATGCGCTCGCCATCGCCGACGCACTCGATCTGGAGCGGACGGCAGGAAAGCTCCGCGGACCCCTTCATGGGATCCCGGTGGTCATCAAGGACAACATCGCCACCGGCGATCGGATGACGACGACCGCGGGCTCGCTCGCCCTTGAGGGGTGCATCGCCCGGCGTGACTCGGGTGTCGCGGCCCGCCTGCGGGCGGCCGGCGCCGTGATCCTCGGCAAGACGAACCTGAGCGAATGGGCCAACTACCGCTCCACCCGGGCCACGAGCGGCTGGTCGAGCCGCGGGGGACAATGCCGCAATCCCTATGTCCTCGACCGTAATCCATGCGGCTCAAGCTCGGGTACCGGCAGCGGCGTCTCGGCCAACTTCGCGGCCGTGGGTGTCGGGACCGAGACCGACGGCTCGATCGTCTGTCCCTCCGCGACCAACGGCCTGGTAGGCATCAAGCCGACGGTGGGGCTGGTGAGCCGGGCAGGCATCATCCCGATCTCCCACAGCCAGGACACTGCCGGGCCGATGGCCCGTACCGTGACCGACGCGGCGCTCCTCCTCGGCGCGCTCGCGGGCCCGGACCCCCGTGATCCGGCCACGGCTGGCGCCGCAGGTCACGCCGCGGCCGACTACTCGGTCTTTCTCCGGGCCGATGGCCTCAAGGGCGCGAGGATCGGGGTGCTCCGCGGCAGCTTTGTGGGATACCATCCGGAGGTCGACAAGCTCTACCAGGACGCGCTCGACGTGATGACCCGCGCCGGGGCCCAGTTGATCGATCCAGTCGCATTGCCGCACAGCGGCGAGTACGACGCGGCTGAAGGCGTCGTCCTCAGCTACGAATTCAAGTCGGACCTGAACGCCTACCTGGCGGACCTGGGCGCCGCAGCGCCCAGGAAGACGCTGGCGGAGATCATCCGGTTCAACGAGGAACACAAGGACCGCGTGATGCCGTGGTTCGGGCAGGAGGAGTTCCTGAAGGCCGAGGCCCGCGGACCGATCACTGAGAAGGCGTATCGGTCGGCGCGGGGGAAGTGCGTCGAGCTGTCGCGGAAGGCCGGGATCGACGCGGTGATGGCCGCGCACCGGCTCGACGCGCTGGTGGCGCCCACCGGGAATCCGGCGTGGCCCACCGACCTCGTGAACGGCGACCACTTCACCGGGGGCAGCTCGACCCCGGCGGCGGTGGCCGGGTACCCGAGCATCACCGTGCCGATGGGGTCGGTCACCGGACTCCCGGTGGGGCTCAGCTTCATCGGCGGAGCCTGGAGCGAAGGCACGATGATCCGGGTCGGCTTCGCCTTCGAGCAGGCCACCCAGGCGCGCCGCGCGCCGGAGTTCCTTCCCACGCTACCGGACACGCCGTGACGGTGGCGGGTCCTGCGGGGGAGGTTTTAGTTTGGGATGGGCCGCTGGCCGCTTGTGGTAGCAGCTCGCAGATGGCCGCTGGCAGTATGTACCCCGCACCCGGAGCCTGTCCCCATGCCATTCACCCTGCCCCCCCTCCCGTTCGCGCCTGACGCCCTCGAGCCGCACATCGATGCGCAGACGATGCAGATCCATCACGACAAGCATCACGCTGGCTACGTCAACAACCTGAACGCGGCCCTGGACGGGAAGCCCGACCTCCAGAAGAAGTCTCTGGAAGCGTTGATCTCCGACCTCGGTTCGGTGCCCGACGCGATCCAGTCCGCGGTCCGTAACAACGGCGGCGGCCACTACAACCACTCCATGTTCTGGGAGATCATGGCGCCGGGTGGCGCCAAGGCGCCCACGGGCGCCCTGGCCCAGGCGATCGACAAGGCGTTCGGCTCCTTCGACAAGTTCAAGGAGCAGTTCCAGAAGGCCGGCGCCACCCGGTTCGGGTCGGGGTGGGCTTGGCTGGCGCGGACGAAGGAAGGCACGCTCATCGTCGAGAGCATGCCGAACCAGGACTGTCCGCTCATGGAAGGGCGCACCCCGGTGATGGGCTGCGACGTCTGGGAGCACGCCTACTACCTCAAGTACCAGAACCGCCGGCCCGATTACCTCGCCGCCTGGTGGAACGTGGTCAACTGGGATGTGGTGGGGAAGCGGTTCGCGAAGTAACAGCGTGAATGGTCAACAGTGAACGGTGAACCGGGCCATTCACCCACTCGGGTGTCATCCCGAGGGAACGCAGTGACCGAGGGATCTTGCCCGCCGAGATCGGAGGCCGGCGACCGGACTCCGATGCACGCGGGGAAGATCCCTCGTGTTGCTCGGGATGACACCTTGCGCGGGATGGCTCCGTGCGCTGCTCGGGATGACTTTTCGTTCGCCCCCCCTCTCCCGCAGGGAGACGGGCCGGGGGTGAGGGTCAGGCAACACGGACCAGCCCCCGAATCACGAGGGCCAGGTCCCTCGCTTCCCTCGGGATGACAGCGAGGGCGTATCGCTCGTAGCTCTAAGCCCTAAGCTCTAAACAACGAGGACCTCGATGGCCGCTCTCCCCGCGCTCGGCACCCCCGCACCCGACTTCACCTTGCCATCGACATCCGGTGCGTCGGTCACCCTGTCGAAGTTACGGGGCAGCAAGGTGCTCCTTGCCTTCTTCCCGCTGGCCTTCACCAGCACCTGCACGGCAGAGCTCTGCGAGTTCAGCACCGACTATGCACAATTTCAGGGCGCGGGCACGGTGGTGCTGCCGATCAGCGTCGACTCGACCCCGACCTTGAAGGAATTCAAGGCCAAGGAGCGGATGACGGTGGACCTGCTGAGCGATTTCAAGCGGGAGGTGAGTCGGGCCTACGGTGTGCTGCTCGAGGACAAGTTCTTCGCCAGCCGGGCGTACGTCGTCATCGACGCGCAGGGGATGGTCCGCTGGAGCCATAACGAGGAAGAGCTGGGGCACAAACGAGGCACCGCGGAGCTGATGGCGGCGCTGGCGAAGGCGTGATCCGAGTCGACTGCGTGAACGGTGAAGGGTGAGCGGGAGTCGCCTTGCGCTCGGGGCGCGGGCCGTCTGTCAACGGAGTCATCCCGAGGGAACGAAGTGACCGAGGGATCTTGCTTGCCGAGATCGGAGGTCGGCGACCGAACTCCGATGCACGCGGAGAAGATCCCTCGCTCTGCTCGGGATGACTCCGTGTTGCCCGTTCGCCGTTCACCGTTCACCCCTCACAGACCGGCGAGCACCAGCGTCCTCAACTCGCTCATCTCCTCCATCGCGTAGCGCACTCCCTCCCGCCCGAACCCGCTGTCCTTGACGCCTCCGTACGGATAACTGTCGACGCGGAAGGTCGGATAGTCGTTGGCGATGACACCGCCGACCTCCAGTCGCTCGAACGCCTGCCAGATCCGCCGCACGTCGTGGGTGAACACCCCCGCCTGCAGCCCGTAGCGCGAATCGTTGACGACCTCGAGTGCCGCGTCGTACGTGTCATACGGCTCCACCACCAGCACCGGTCCGAACACCTCTTCGGCCCACACCTTTGCGTTATGGGGCACGTCGGTCAGGATGATCGGGGCCACGACGTTGCCGCGCCGAGTGCCGCGCTCCAGTACCCGGGCCCCGACGGCGATCGCGGCGTCGACCCACGCCGTCACTCGATCGGCGTTGGCGCCGTCGATCATCGGACCCACGACGGTGCGGGGGTCAGCGGGATCGCCGATGGCGAGTGCCCGCGTCGCGGCCCGGAGAAGTTCGGTGAACACAGCCAGCACCGGACGGTGGACCAGCACCCGCTGGACCTTGATGCACACTTGGCCGGCATAGGCGAAGGCGCCACTGGCGATGCGGGCGGCGACGGCCGCCAAGTCGCCGGCGTCCTCGTGCACGATCGCTGCGGCGTTCCCGCCCAATTCGAGCAACACGCGCTTCTTGGGCGCCACCGCCTTCAAGTGCCACCCGACCGCCGCGCTCCCGGTGAACGACAGCACCTTCATCCGCTCGTCGGTCGCCAGGCGTTCGGCGAGCGGGATCGGCAGATGCAACACGCTGAGCCCCTCGGGCGGCAGCCCCGCCTCGAGGAGGATCTGCGCCAGCGCAAAGGACGCTCCAGGGTCCTGCGGCGGCGGCTTGAGCACAATGCTCGCGCCGATCGCGATGGCCGGTGCCACTTTGTGCGCGACCAAGTTGAGCGGGAAGTTGAACGGCGAGATGGCCGCGACCGGGCCCGCCGCGAACCGCGAGACGATGGCCTGGGCCGAAGGCGTGCGGGGGTCCACATCGAGCGGGAGGAGTTCGCCACCCCAGCTCCGGGCCTCGTCGGCGGCGAACGAGAAGGTCAACGCCGCCCGATCGACCTCGCCCAGCGCCTGCGTGATGGGCTTGCCGCTCTCCCTGACGATCAGCGCGGCCAGTGCATCGCGGTCACTCGTGATGCGCCGTGAGGCCTGCTCCAGGATGTCACGCTGGGCGTGGCGGGGAAGGGCACGGAGTGCATCGCCTCCGCGCACCGCCGCCGCGATGCCGCGCTCGAGGTCGTCGGCATCGGCCTGTTCCGCGTGCGCCACCACATTGCCGTTGAACGGATCGGTGATCTGGTCGATCGTCCGGCCTGCGCGGGTACTCGGTGCGCCGGCGATCCAGGGTCTGTAGACCGGGACTGCCATGGGGTCCTCCTCTGCCGGGCGTACGCTGGCCCGAGGGACAGGGGTATCGTACTATATAATGGTTCGGGGCCGGTCCGGTCCCCACGCCGCCGTCCCGCCACCCACTCGCATCGTCCGGAACCGCCCATCGTGACCCACCAGCAATATCGTGCCATCGCGATCGGGTTCGTCCTCGTCCTCGTCGCCGCGGGGTGCCGGCTCGAGCAACGGCCGCCCGCCGGCCCGGCACGAGAACTGGCGTCCGCGCAGGCCGCGATCGTCACCTACTACGATGCATTGGCCCGAGGGGCCCCTGGCGTCCTTCGCGATGCGACGCTCGCCGGCGATTCGCTCGTGCTGGTGCGGAGCGATGTGCAGCTCCAGCGCGACCTCGGCACCGCGTGGGTGACGGTGCGCGCCATTCGTAACGGTGGCACTCGCCTGCAGCTGCTGTCGCTGCGACGGACGGGCACCGATTGGACGGTGGACCGCGTCGTCACCGCATCGCCCTGAGCCGCGATGGCCTCCGTCACCCTTCGTCGTCTCGTCAAGTCGTATCATCCTCCCGCACGCGCGGTCGATGACGTTTCACTCGACGTGGCGTCGGGGGAATGCGTCGCGATCCTCGGTCCGTCGGGGTGCGGCAAGAGCACGCTGTTGCGCTGTATCGCGGGACTCGAGGAGCCGACGGCCGGCGACATCCTGATCGGCGATGCGCGGGTCAACGACCTGCCGCCCGCCGAGCGCGACGTCGCGATGGTGTTCCAGCACTACGCCCTCTATCCGCACCTGACGGTCCGGGAAAACCTCGAATTCCCGCTCCGGATGCGGAAGGTCCGTCCCGCCACCCGGTCCGAGCGCATCACCTCGGTCGCGCGTCGACTCGAATTGGGAGACCTGCTCGATCGGATGCCGGACCAGCTCTCCGGTGGCCAGCGGCAGCGGGCGGCATTGGGCCGCGCCTTGGTGCGGGACCCGGCGGTCTTCCTGCTCGATGAGCCGCTCTCCAACCTCGACGCGACGCTCCGGGTCCAGCTTCGGGCCGACCTCCTGGCGCTCCAAGCGGCGTTGGGGACGACGATGCTGTACGTGACCCACGACCAGGCCGAGGCCCTGACCCTGGGGCACCGCGTCATGGTGCTCGATGGTGGACGGGTGCAGCAGGTGGGCACACCGCGCGAGATCTACGCGACGCCGGCCAACGTGTTCGTCGCGCGCTTCGTGGGGACGCCGGGGATGAACCTCTTCCGCCAGGGTCTCAAGTTCCCGGATGGTCCTGAGGGTGCCGTCCAAGTCGGCATCCGGCCTGAACATCTGGCGCTGGTGCCGGTCGATTCGGGTGCCGGCAATGCCGAGGTCACTGCGGTCGAGCGACTCGGCAGTGAGACGCTGGTGCACGTCCGGGTGGCCGAAGGTGGGGAGGCGATCGTGCGGGTGCCGGGCTTGGGCGAGTTCACACGGGGTGATCGGGTGGGCCTCGGGTTCGACCCGGTCAACCTCCGCTGGTTCGATGCGACCGGCCGCGGCGTGGGTGCTTCGCTGCGGGAGCATGATCGGTGACGTCCCGCACCGGAATGGTATGGTGGCGCCTGGTGGGGCCGCTGTGTGGCGTGGTCGCCGTGATCGGATCGTGGCACACCACCACGGCCGGCGATCGGGCGCTCAGGGCCGACGTGGCGGTCGCGGCGGCGCAGGGTGCAGCGGGTCTCTTTTCCCTGACCGTGCCGGCCGACCCGACCGGCGCGTACGACGGCGGTCGGCTCCTCTCCAACGCCGCGCTCTTGGCCTCGTCGGAGTTCTGGCAGGCGGGCCTGCAGGTGGCGAGCGGTTCGACGCCGCTGCTTCCCGATACCGCCAACGGTGCGCCACCTCCACCGGATGTCGTCGAGCGCCTTCGCGCGGGATCCGCGTGGGAGATCGGTGTCCGGCCCGATGGCGGGGTCACGGTCTTTGTGCCGCTCCGCGACCGGGCGCTCCAGGCGGTGCGCGGGTGGGTCGAAGTGTGGGGTGCGGTCACGCCAGCGGGCATGCCGCTCTTCCGGATTGTGCTCGCGGTCTGCGTGCTGCTGGCGATCGGGCGCACCGCCTGGCTCACGACCACACGAGCCACGGCGTGGCAACGGCGGGTGGCGGCGGCGATCCCGATGGCGCTGATGATCGCGCTCGGCGTCGCCTCGGCGCGGTCGCTCGGGAAGACCGCGGCCCAGGCGACCGACGGGTCCTTGATGCGGGCCCGGCGACTGGCCGAAGTGGCATCGGTGAGCCGCCGGCGGAGCCTCGCGGAGCTGGCGCGCCTGGCGCCGGGGATGCAGGTGGAGAGCGCCGATTCCGTGGACCTTGGCCGTGCGGTCCGCCGGGACCAGGTCGAGGGCGCCACCGAGGCGAGCGTGGCCGGGATGCTGAGCGGGGGCCGCCCGATCCGGCTCTCGATGGTGCCATACCGCCTCCGGCTGGATGGGGTGCGGGCCGAGCTGGCGGGGTGGGTGCTGCTGCTCATGGCAGGGCTCGCGTTCAGTGCGTGGGCCGCGGGTGCCGCGGGCATGCGCGAACGATTCCGGGGGACGCTCACTGCGTGGGGTTTCCTTGCGCCGGCCGCATCGCACCTGCTGGTCTTCTCGTTCGGTCCGCTGGTGTTCATCCTCTGGTTGAGCCTGCACCGCTGGGGGCTGACCGGCACCACCCACGCCTGGGTCGGTGTTGCCAATTATGCGTCCGTCCTCGGTGACCCCGGATTCTGGCATTCCCTCGGTGTGACCGCACTCTACGCGATGTACATCCCGGCAGCGCTCGCCCTCGCGCTCTGCGCGGCGCTTTTCCTCGATCGCAGTGGATGGTCGGTGCGGGTGCTTCGCGCGGTGCTGGTGTTGCCGTGCATCGCTTCGGTCGTCGCGGTGTCGCTGGTGTGGCAATGGATCTATCACCCCGAATTCGGTGTGCTGAACGCGCTGCTCGCCGCGGTGGGCATCCACGGCCCCGACTGGCTCGGCGACCCGCGCACCGCCCTGGCGGCCCTGATGTTCATCGGCGTCTGGGTCCACGTCGGATTCCAGATGATCATCCTGCTGGCCGGGCTGCAGTCGATCCCGCGCGTCTATCACGATGCGGCCCGGGTGGATGGCGCCGGAGTTTGGCAGCGATTCCGGCACATCACGCTGCCGCTCCTCCAGCCCACGATCCTCTTCGTCCTGGTGACCGGCACCATCGCCGCGTTCCAGGTGTTCACGGTCGTGTCGGTCCTGACCCAGGGCGGACCGCGCCACGTCACCGATGTTGCAGTATATCGGATCTACCAGGAAGGGTGGGAACTCGCGCGGTTCGGCACCGCCAGTGCCATGAGCGTCCTGTTGGCACTCCTGCTCGGCGGTGTGGTGTGGCTCGAGTTCAAGTGGATCGGGAGGCGCGTTGCGCTGGCCTAAGCGGGTGGCGATGG
>JBAUHI010000043.1:0-72647 GCA_049680185.1 Gemmatimonadales bacterium
GGCCGGAATATATGCGGCTGGCGCCCTGACGCGTAACAAGCGCTTGGAGCTGGCGGGCTTTCACGGCCGGGGCTCCATAGAATGACACCAGACCGGGAGGCCGCAGTGGAACCAATGAATTCGTTCAATCCAACTCAGCGCCCGCAGCTCAAGCGCGAGCGTTAGACGGATGCGCCAGCCAACTATCGGCGGACTCCACATGTCGATGAAGCCCCAATGCCTCTCGATCGCGCTTCTGCTCGCGGCTCAGCCTGTGATGGCTCAAATTATCTCCAGGCCTCGCACTGACCGTTGCCTCCGCGCGGCGATGTCACCCGACACCTCGGATGTCGGATACGTGGCAGGGGCGATATCTCCCGATCGCAAGTGGGCTGTTTGCGTACTCGATACCCCCAACGACCTCGTGGAGTCCGGACCCGGATCGGAGCCGGCACGCGAGATTTGGATCATGCACGCCGACGGGAGCGAAGCTCGCCGACTTGTCCGTGGTCACGCTGCCCCAACCCCAGAACGTACTCTGGCGGATCTGGACGGCCCGTTGTTTTCGCCCGACGGTCGGCGTTTGTACTTCAACAGCGCGGCGTGGGTGGTTTCAGGCGCAGTGCATATGGTTGAGGTAGCATCGGGAAAAGAGTCCTACGTTTGCCCCGGCGGCGTAGTCGCGGTCGTGCCGCGTGGCCGATACACCGGAGATCTCTTCGTTAGTCAGCACCGATACTATCTCGCGGGTGGATCCTATGACGGACTTTGGCTCCTGACACCGACCGGCAAGGAGGTCGGCCAGCTCGGCGGTGAGGACGGCAGTGATATTGCGACTGTCATGGAAGCTTTGCTGAAGATGTCCGGCAGCGCGCCATCAGATTCTGCGACGGTGACGCATTCTCGGTAGCGGCTGGGCCGGGCCTAGTGGCGCCCCGCCGTCCCTACATTGGTGGCATGAGTTTCCGGTTCACGTGGGACCCACAGAAGGCCACCGCCGACCTGCGGAAGCATCGGGTCAGCTTTGAGGAGGCGGCCACCGCCTTCGCCGACCAGTGGTCCATCACGGTCCCCGACCCCGCCTACTCCCAATCCGATGACCAGTTCATGGTTGGCTTCAGCCCATTGTGTGAATGACGAGTCCGATGTGCGTGAAGTAGTTGAGCGCGCCGAACAGGAAGAAACCCAGTCCGCTCAAACCCCAAACAAACCCAATGGTGCGCGCAAGCCCGTTGGGTGGGGATGCGGCTGAAAAGTCGCGCAGTGCGAAGGGAAACAGCACTGCACCGATTCCGACAAAGCCGAACATCCCCGACATGAAGATGGCTTCGATCCACGGATAGCCTGAGACAAGACCGGAAATAGGCTCCTGCGGCGGTGCGGCAAACAGTTGGAAGACCAGTCCGGCCATCGCGATCGCGATAAGTGCCAGGCCGAGTCCAAAGACGAACAGCGACACCGGACGTGTGGCGCGCGCGAGGTAACGCGCCATATCGTCATTCGCACGGATGGTCGGCGCGCACTTCCACAAATAGAAAGCCGCGGCGAGCAGCAGGACACCGAATCCACAACTCGGCTCCCCGAAAATGATGTTGTCGAATGGAAAGTACTTCGCCATCGGCCAGGTCAGGCTCATGTGGATGCCTGTGACCGCGAGAATGAATCCCGGTACCGCGAACGCGACCGCCCACGACTCGAGGAGGATATCGCGCTCTCGTCGTAGCGCACGCGCGAAAGAAACGAGAGACATCAATCCGGTGCCGGCCGCGATCGCCATGATCGTGTTGTACGTCGGCATCTGCGTCCAATCGATGATCAGCGGCCCTGGCATGGCTAGTTCTCCTCGGTGTGAGGTCGCCCCGCAGCCAGGTGGCGAGCAGTTGGCTGCGAAGCTCAACCGGTGGCATCATACTATATCCATTGCTGGCGCAGGCTGCAACGGCGTCAGAGAGCGGATTCGCCCGCCAGCACCGTGGCGCCACCTGAGCCTCACACCGCATCGGGTCGCACCTCTTGACGAACAGTTCCGCGCGGTTCATACGTACGCTGACGACATTTCGCGACACGATTAATCGGGAGAAACGACAATGATGATGGACTGGAATGCATATCGCGATCAGGTGAAGTCTGCCGCGACGTCGGTGTCATCAAACAGCGGAGCCATCTCGCACTGACACGGCGCGAGTTCGTTATGTCGGGTCATGATCCGCACGCCGAACTCACAGAGCTCGTGTTCCATTTCGGCGATGCACGCCTGGATGCACTCCGGGATGCCGCCAAAGTAGTGGCCTTCAAGTTGCTCGTCGCGCGGTGGCGATCCAGGACCGCTGGTCGCGGCCCTTCAGGGCAGTTGGCACGGCCGCCGTGGTGGCGCTCATGGCGGTGGCGCCGCTTCGGGCCCAGACCGCCGAGCCGCCCGCGCACCCTGGCACCATCGAGGAGATGGCCGAAGCACATCCAGCGTACTCCTGTTCAACACGTGTTGCACCATCCACCGAAGCCTGCCGCTCGGAGGGGACTTACAATATGGCAAGACTCATCTTCGGAATGAGCCAATCCCTCGATGGCTACGTCGACCACCTGAAGCTAGGGCCGCCCGCGCCCTCGGCCTTTCGTCACTTCGTCGACCATGTGCGCGGTCTGACGGGCTGCATATACGGTCGTCGCCTGTACGAGATCATGCGCTATTGGGACGACGGCCTTCCGGACTGGGATGCTGAGGATCGCGAGTTCGCGGCGGCGTGGCGGAGCAGACCGAAGTGGGTCGTGTCGCGTTCGCTCAAGGCCGTCGGCCCCAATGCCACGCTGATCGCGGAGGACTTCGCAGGGTCGATACGCAAGCTCAAGGCTGAACTGGATGGCGAACTGGACGTTGGCGGACCAGGATTGGCGCGGAGCCTCACCGAGGCCGGTCTTATCGATGAGTATCGACTCTACCTTCGCCCCGTGGTGCTTGGGAGCGGCACGCCATTCTTCGCCGGACCCCGACCGCCGCTCCACCTGGTGGCCAGCGACCTGATCGCCGAAGACCTGCTACGGTTGACGTACGTTCCCGCTTGATCGCGCGCCAGCGAGATGTTGGCGCGCTGCATGATACCTCATCCTTCGTGGACGCTCGGGCGCGGAGTCCGAACGGGCGCTGGTGAACAAGCGCTTGGAGCTGGCAGGGCGCTCCTCATCCCCTACCCCGGAACGCTGCGCCTCACCGCCGGCGGTCGCGCGAGTCCACCTCCGGCCAGCTCCCGCCGATGGCCTTGTAGAGCTCGACGGCGGCAGTGAGCTGGTCGAGCTCCGCCTGGCTCGCCGCGAGCTGCGCGGCGAACAGACTCCGCTGCGCATCGAGGACGTCGAGGTAGCTCGAGAGTCCGGTGCCGTAGCGCAGCGTGGCCAGGTCGAGCGCGCGTTGGAGCGCGTTGGCCTGGGTCTCGCTCGCCGCGGCGACGTCCCGCGCAGCGCGCACGCCCGAGAGCGCATCGCCCGCTTCCTGCATCGCCGTGAGCGTGGTCTGCTCATAGGCGGCACGTGCCTGCTCCGCCCGCGCCCGCGCCGCCCGACCCTCGTTGACCAGCCGGCCCCCGGTGAAGATCGGGATCGAGAGGCCCACCTGCGCCTGATAGACCCGTGAGTTCGAATCGAAGACGGCGCTCAGCGCCTGCGCCTGCGCTCCCCACGACCCGGTGATCAGGATCGTCGGGAGCCGCGCCGCGTCGGCGATGCCGACCCGTGCGGACGCCGCCGCGTAGGTGCGCTCTGCCGCCTCGACGTCGGGCCGGCGCGCGAGCAGCGCGGACGGAACAGAGTCGGGCACGGAGATGGCCTCGGCCGCCTCGGCCAGCGAAGCGCCCCGCGGGATCGGCGTCGGTCCTTCACCCAGCAGCACGTTCAACGCGTGCTCCTGCCGCGCACGCAGCTGCTCCAATTGCGCGAGGCGCGCCGCGGGCACCGCCACCTGCGCCTCGAACTGCCGCACGTCGAGCTCCGAGATCACGCCCCGCGCAAAACGCTGGCGCGCCAGGGACAACGTGGCGTTCTCCGAGGCGAGGGCCTGCTCGGTGACCGTGCGCTCCTGGTCCAGCTCGAGGAGCTGCAGGTAGCCGGTCGCGACATCGCTCACCAGCGAGAGCGCCATCGCACGCTCGGACGCTTCCTGCGCGGCGAGATCGGCATTGGCGGCCGACAGTCCCTTGCCCAGACCCCAGAAGTTGAGCTCCCACGAGACGTCCCCGGTGGCGCGCCAGGCGGTGTACGCCGGGATCGCGAGGGTGCCGAACGCCACCTTGCTCCGCGCCCAGCTTCCGTTCAGCGTCACGCTCGGGAAGAGCGACGACCGCGTGACGCCCAGCTCCGCCCGATACTCCTGGATGGCGGCACGCGCGCCGGCCAACGAGCGGTTCTGCCGGAGCGCGGTCGTGACGAGGCGGTGCAGCACGGTGTCACGCAGCACGTCGAGCCAGGCGAGATCGGCGAGCGAGTCGATCGGCAGCGGGCGGGTGACGACCGGTGAGACCGCATACCCCACCGTATCGGCGGCACGCGCCGCCGCGAGCGAGTCGAAGAACGTCCGGATGCTGTCGCTCGACCGCGGCGCACCCACCGCGGTGCCCGCGGGGATGGGCGCGACCGTCCGGTACGAGCCGCCCACGCAGCCGGCCACCGCGAGCAGGCCCACCATCACGACGAGACGCCGGGTCATGGCGCGTGCTCCGACTCCGCGAGGCCGGCTTCCGGCCCAGGGCCGTCTCCCCCCACCCGTTCAGCGATCCCGCGGATCTCGCGGAAGAAGAACGGGATGAACAGGATGGCGATCGACGTCGCGACCCCCATCCCGAAGAAGACCGTCATCCCGATGGAGTGCCGGCTCATGGCACCCGCGCCTCCCGCGACGACGAGCGGCGAGACGCCCAGGATGAATGCCAGCGAGGTCATGAGGATCGGCCGCAACCGCTCGCGCGCCGCTTCCACGGCCGCGCGAACGATCGGCACGCCGTCGGCGCGGAGCTTGTTCGCGAACTCGACGATCAGGATCGCATTCTTGGCCGAGAGGCCGACCACCGTGATCAACCCCACCTGCACGTAGATGTCGCTCGGCTCGCCGCGGAGCCAGACGCCGAAGTACGCGCCGAGCACGCCGAACGGGATCCCGAGCAGGACGGCGAAGGGCAACGACCAGCTGTTGTATTGCGCCGCGAGCACCAGGAAGACGATGATGAGCCCGAGGCCGAGCACCGTGCCCGCCGCGCCACTCGAGACCCGCTCCTGGTACGACTGCCCCGAATAGGCCAGGCCCAGTCCCTGCGAGGCGAACCGCGCCCGGACGAGGCTGTCCAATTCGGTCATCATCTGACCGGTGCTGTGGCCGGGCTTCGGCGCACCGGTGAGCAACGCGGACGTGAACCCGTTGAACCGGCTGATCAGCGTGGGCGCGCTGCGGAACTCGGTCGTCGTGACCGCCGAGACCGGCACCATGGCGCCGTGTGCGCCGCGCACGAAGAGCCGCCCGATATCGGCGGGCGTCTGGCGGTATGGCGCCTGGGCCTCGAGCTGCACGCGATACGTCTTGCCGTAGAGGTTGAAGTCATTCACGTAGAGCGTGGACAGCAGCGCCTGCATCGTGCCGTAGAGATCGCTCAGGTCCACGCCACGGGACATCGCAGCCGCGCGATCGACGTGCACGAAGAGCTGCGGGACATTCGCCCGAAAGTTGGTCTGCACCGCCTGCACCGCGGGAAGCTGGTCCGCCGCCTGGACGAACTCCTGCAGATCCGCGGAGAACTGCTCGACCGGCATGCCGCTCCGGTTCTGCAGGTTGGCCTCGACCCCGGCCGTGGCACCGAGTCCCGGGATCTCCGGAAGATTGAAGGCGAAGCCGATCCCGTCCTTCAATAATCCGAGCATCTTCCCGGTCGCCCGGCCCGTGATGGCATCGAGCGATTCGTTCTTCCCGCGTTCGTCCCACGGCTTGACGCTGACGAAAATGACCGCGCTGTTGGTCTGGCTCGCGCGGCTCAAAATGTCGAACCCGGTGAGCGCCACGATGTTCACGACCGCGGGATCCTGCCGCAGGAATCCCTCGACCTCCTCCAGCGTGGCCTTGGTGCGCTGGAGCGAGGCGGCATCGGGGAGCTGGATCGCGATCGCGAAGTAGCCCTTGTCCTCGGTCGGGATGAACGACGAGGGAACGATCCGCCAGAGCAGCACCGCGAGCGCGATGACCACCATGAACGCGGCAACCGACGCGCGAGGCCGGCCGATCGCCTGCTCGACGAGGTGCACGTACAGATCGCGCGCGCGCGCGAAGCCTCGGTTGAAGACTCCGAACGGGCCGGTGGTATGCACTTCCGCGGCGTCCTGGAGGAGGAGGCCGCACAGGGTGGGCGTCAGGGTGAGCGCCACGATCCCCGAGAGCACGACGGAGATCGCGATCGTGATCGCGAACTGCCGGAAGAGCGCCCCGGTGACGCCGCCCGAGAAGGCGACCGGCACGAAGACGGCGACGAGCGAGAGCACGATCGCGACGAGCGCGGGTGCCACCTGCCGGATCCCGCGGTCCGCGGCCACGCGTGCCGAGACGCCTTCGGTGGCCATGATGCGTTCGACGTTCTCGATCACGACGATCGCGTCGTCCACCACGATCCCGATCGCGAGTACGAGGGCGAACAGCGTCAGCACGTTGATCGACATCCCGAGCGCGTACAGGCCCAGGAAGGTCCCGATCACGCTCACCGGGACGGCGAGCATCGGGATCAGCGTCGCGCGCCAGCTCTGCAGGAAAAGGAAAACGACGCCCGCCACGAGGACGAGTGCCTCGAGGAGGGTGATCACCACTTCGTGGATGGACGTCTTGACGAAGGGCGTGGTGTCGAATGGGATGTCGAGCCGGAGTCCGGGCGGGAGCCCCTTGGCAAGCTCACCGAGCCTCGCCACCACGGCGTCGCGCGTCTTCAAGGCATTCGCGCCGGACCGAAGGTACAGCAGGATGAACGCGGTCGGCTTGCCGTTCAGCCGCCCGGCAAAGTCGTAGCTCTGCGCACCGAGCACCGCCTTGCCCACATCCTGGACGCGGATGAGCGAACCATCGGGGGAGGCCCGGATCACGATCTGGTCGAACTGCTCCGGCGTCGTGAGCCGCCCCGTGGTCGTCACGGGGATGGTGAGCTGGGTGCCCGAGGGTGCGGGTTCCGCACCGAGGCGTCCCGCGGGGTTCGTGGCGTTCTGCTCCCGCACCGCGTTCGCCACGTCGGTCACCGTGACGCCCAGGCGCGCCATCTTGTTCGGGTCGAGCTGAATGAGCATCGAGAACTGCAGCCCGCCGAACGTCTGCGCGTTGCCGACGCCGGAGACGTTCTTGAGCTCGTCCTCGACGTTGAGGTGCATGTAATTGGTGAGGTACGACGCATCGTACCGCGCGCTGTCGGACGAGAGCGCGACGACCCCCAGGATGTCCGTGTTCGCCTTGACGATGCTGATCCCGAGCTGACGCACGGTGGCCGGGAGCTGCGGCTCCGCGAGTTGGACCGCGTTCTGGACGTCGACCGCCGCCAGATCCTGATCGCGATCGACGTCGAAGTAGATCGAGAGCGTCATCGTCCCGTCGCCCGCGTTGGCCGACGAGTAGTACAGCAATCCCTGGAGTCCCGAGAGCTGCTGCTCGATCGGCGCGGCGACCGCCTGGGCGACGTCCTGTGCGGTGGCGCCGGGATACACCGCGGTCACCACGATGGACGGCGGCGAGATCTGCGGGTACCGCGAGATCGGGAGGAGCCGGATGGCGAGCACACCCATCAGCGTGATGATGAGCGAGATCACCCCCGCCAGCACGGGCCGGCGGAGGAAGTAATACTTCGGCTGGTAGCGCCCTGGAGCGGGGTTCCCCGTGTCGCTCACGTGCCCGCCCTGCGATCCCCGGCCACCCCGGTGCTATCGGCAAGCGGCACCGGCTTGACCGGCCGCCCGGGAGCGACTTTCTGCACGCCGTCCACGATCACGCGATCGCCGGCCGAGAGACCGCGGTCGATGATCCAGAGATCGCCGGACCAGGGCCCCGTCACCACGTCCCGGATCGAGGCGAGGTCGCTGTCCCCGACCACATAGACGAACTGCCGGCCGAGCGTGGTCTGCACCGCGCGCTGCGGGATCGCGACGGCGTTCGCGCGCTCGAGGCCCACGACACGCACCTGGACGAACTGCCCCGGGACGAGGATCAGCTCGGGGTTCCGGAAGACCGCGCGGAACTCCTGCGTGCCAGTGGTCGAATCGAGCGCGGGGGCGACGAAGTCGAGCCGCCCCATATGCGGATAGACCGAGCTGTCAGGAAGGGCCACCTGCACCGTGAGGCTGCTGCCGGCCTGGATCAGCCTGCGCCACGCCGGATTCTCGCGCCACTCGAGGACCTGCTGCGACGACGGCTGGAACGTCACATAGATCGGATCCACCCGGGCGATCGTCGTGAGGAGATCGCCCGGGCCGGTCACCCGGGCGCCCACGTCGAGCTGCGTCCGCCCGATGCGTCCCGAGATCTCGGCCACCACGCGGGTGTCGGCCAGGTCCTTCCTGGCCGCATCGAACGCCGCCTTGGCGGCGTCGCGGGTGAAGCGCGCGTTGTCCACATCCTGCTGGGCCACCGCGTGCTGCGCCAGGAGCGGCTCCAACCGCTCGTAGCTCTGCTGGGCATTCTCGTAATGCGCCTGCGCACTCCGGGCCGCCGCCTCGTAGAGCGTCGTGTCGATCTGATAGAGCAGTTGCCCGCGCCCGACGATCGCACCCTCAGTGAACGGGCGCTCCTGGATGATGCCGGAGACGCGGGCGCGGACCTGCACCTCGCGGTACGGCTCGACCTGGCCCGGGAACTCGAAGAACTCGGGAATGCTCCGTGGCCGGACCGTCACCACCGACACCTGGGCCGGTGGGAATCCGCCCTGCTGAGCGCCGCCGTGCCCGCACCCGGCGAGCAGCGTCACGCCGGCCATCAGGAGACGGGGCGCGATCCCCCGGCGATCACCGAAGCGCATCTGGCTCAAACGCCCTCCACACCGGCGACACGCCGGCCGATTCAAGTGCCCGCCATGGCGCCGCGCGTCGGTACGCACCGCGGCCCCGTCGACCTCAAGCCCGAAAACTAATGCGGTATGTGCCCGAATGGGTTCAGCCCTGCATGAAAAAACCGTCGAGCCACTTCGGCCCGTGAGACGGCCCCGGAGCCGGCGTGCCCGCTTCGCGTGCGCGCTACTCGCAGTGGGGCGGGGGATCGTCGGTGGCGTCCGCGTTGTCCTCCACTATACAGCGCGCCTGGCGTGGTGGTTCCTGCGGCCTGCCAAACGCCTGGAACTGGTGGGCCGACAGGGCCAGGGCGCTATAGATTGATGCGAGATCGGGAGGCCGCAATGGAACCATTGAATTCGTTCGATCAGGCTCGATGCCCGCAGCTCAAGCGTTGGCGCGCTGGTCCTTTTGCAAGTAACATGGATCGTCGACACGCTCGTTGGACAACACGACAAGGGGCCATCCACATGACAATGTTCAACTGCTATTCGATCGTACTTTGCAGCATTGCCGTTGTCACAAGCGGCTGTGGAGGCGACGGAATGTCGACTGCGCCTACCACGCTCGATTGCCCGGCCCCGGTCGCAGGCAAGATCACGGTGTGCGGACAGATCGCCGACGTCGAGAGCGGCGCATTCCTCGAAGCGGCGGGCGCCACCGGCGCCCCCTGCGGGACGTCGCCCTCCGCCGACGGGCCCTGCTCGGTCGCGATCGGGTTCTACGACGCGGACGACTTCGCCGCGAACCCCAGCGCCGCGACGCCGCTCGCCTCGGCGACCCTCTACGTCGACGACCGCGGTCGCTACCGCGCTGAGAACCTGACCGCACCGCCGTCGGGCTATCTCGCCGTCTCGGTCGACGACGCCTTGGGAACGGACGACCGCCACCGCCCGACGGTCGTCGTCACCCCTACCGCCGTCGGGGAGTTCCAGGTGCTTCGCGCGTTCGTGACGCGCAACCAGACCGACTCCGCCTGGAGCGCCGCCGCCGGCCTGGTCGGGCCGACGTTCGCCGACAGCGGTGTCATCGCGGCGATCTTTCGCTACCAGGGCGTCGGCCGATCGGGCGTGACGATCACGAGGAGTGGCACCACCGCGCCGGCCGACGACTACTACTTCTCCGACGCCGGACAGACCCACTCCACGGTCGTCTCCTCCGGCCCCACCGGCACGAATGGTGGGGCCCTCCTCCTCAACTCTGGGCTCGTCCAGCACAGCGGGACCGGGGGCGAGCCCACCGCGTGTCACTGGCCGAGCACGATCGCGGCGTCGATCCCCGGTGTGGTCTTCGTCCAGTTGATAGATGCCGAGACCGCCGCGGACGCCCTCTGCCCCTGACCCTGACACATCAAAGGGGCGGGGGTCGGATCCACCGAGGTGACTCAATTGCTCATCGTCGAGCCCTGGGTCCGCCGGTTTCAGCTCCCGCCGAGTGGGGCGCTACACCTGACTGCAGGCAACCCCTTGCCAGGCATCGTCGACGTGGAGTCCGAGCCAGGAGTCACAGCTGTCCACGCGTGGGACATGAGCACCCGCCCGAACTGCGCGTGGAGCTGGCGGGCCGTCACGGCCAAGGCTCCATAGACCGACGCTAGATCGGGAGGCCATGATGGAAGCTATGAAGTCGCTCACCCTGGCTCGACGCCCGCAGCTCAAGCGCGAGCGTTGGTCGGCGACCACAAACAAGGAGATGTACCGATGCCCACGGTGACGCCGTTCCTGATGTTCAACGACCAACTCGAGGCGGCGATCGCGTTCTACACCGCTACGTTCCCGGACTCCAGGATCAAGAACGTTGCACGTACCGGAAAAGACGGCCCGATCACGTCCGCCGGATTCGTCATCGGTGGTCAGTCCTTCATGGGCTACAATGGCGGCCCGTACTTCAGTTTTTCCCAAGGGTTCTCGCTTTTTGTCGACTGCAAAGACCAAGAGGAGGTCGACGATTACTGGAACACGCTCGTCAATGCCGGCGCAACCCCGTTGCAGTGCGGCTGGATCACCGACCAGTTCGGTGTCACGTGGCAGATCGTTCCGAGGCGTTTCATGGAACTCATGAGCGATCAGAACCCCAAGAAGGTACAAGCGGTGATGGAAGCCATGATGACGATGGTGAAGCTCGACGTCGCAGTACTCGAGAGAGCGTACGATCGGGCATGACGATCAGCGACGCCGACGCGTTGATGGTCGCCTGCGCCGCTCATGCCGAGCGTTAGCCGACGTTACCGAGAGGGCGCGAGAATGAGATCCGTGCTGGTCGCAGACGTGCTGCTCACCATTCTGCTACTGGGAACCGCCCCATCATGCGCGGGTGTGCCACGAGCGGCCCCTTCCTCCGCCGCGGCGACCCCCTGCCCCCCAACAGGCGGGCGACGGGATCCGACCGGCTCGCTCACGTTCGACAGTACCGCTGTCGATCGCGATGCGGAGGTCGTGACCATCGACACGAGCGTGGACTTCCCGTCCCCGGGGCACGCGATCTTGCGGTTCGTCATCGACACGAGCGGCCACGCGGACCTCCGCACCCTGACGATCGAGCCAGGAAGCGACTCAGTCATCGCCGCCCGAGCGCTCCTGCTGGTGCCGCAGACCCGATTCCGGCCGGCCCTTCTCAAGGGCTGCCGCGTGCGGGTCTGGGCCCGATGGCCGTTCACCGCCTCGTGAGTGGACGCGCCGTCCAACGTGCGCTTGATGCTGGCGGGCCGTCACGGCCAAGGCTCCATAGACCGACGCTAGATCGGGAGGCCATGATGGAAACTATGAAGTCGCTCACCCTGGCTCGACGCCCGCAGCGCGAGCATTCGGCGGCGAGGTCTCCTGATGCTGACCCCTGAAGTGATCCGCTCGCGATTGATCTCGCAGGGCTTCTCCTGCGACACGGACCCGCGCATCATGGTCAACGCCCGCTGGCTGCGCTTCACGCCCACGCTGAGTACGATCTGTATCATCATCGGGACCGCGCTCCGGTCCCCGACTGTGCTGTGGTCGTTCGCATTCATCGCCGTGGTCGGCGCTGCAGGCTGGCATCCATTCGACGCCCTATTCAATGCGATCGTACGCCGGTGGGTGCACGCGCCGCGTTTGGGGCCGAATCCGGCCCCCCGTCGGTTCGCCATGGCTGTCGCCGCCATCTGGAGCGCGGCCGCCGGCTGGTTGATGAGCGCTGGTCTCCTTCGGGCCGGCGTGGTAGCGGGTGGTGTCTTATCCCTGGCGGCGGCGATCGTTGCCACGACCCACTTCTGCCTTGGCTCCTGGTTGTATCATATGCTTCGGGGGCGGACGATCTCCGCCTGACGTGGGCTTGGCGCCCGCAGCCCACGCGCGAGGGGTAGGCCGGCATCCGGACCTGCACGAGGAGGATCATGAGCAACGTATTCGTCAGCATCGGCCTGAGCCTCGACGGCTACATGGCACCGGACGGGATGACCATGGACAAGCCGGAGTACAAGAATTGGGGCGCCAAGTGGGGTGCGTTGATGGCCTGGCTCGTCACCCAACGGTACTTCCGCGAGAACCTCCAGCTCGGATCAGGGGGAGAGACCGGCCCGGTCAATGACCTGGTCCGCAACACCACCGAGCGCATCGGCGCCAACATCATGGGCAAGCGGATGTTCGACCAGGGCGAGAGCGTCTGGCCGGAGGAGGCTCCCTTTCACACCCCGGTCTACGTGCTGACCAACCAGAAACGCGAACCGTGGGTGCGCCCTGGTGGGACGATCTTTCACTTCATCAACGACGGGCCGGAGCATGCCCTGGAGCTGGCTCGGGGCTCCGCGGGCAGCCGTGATGTTCGCATCGCGGGTGGCGCGGATGTGATCCAGCAGTACCTCAACCTGGGTGCCGTCGACGAACTGGAAGTCGCCCTGGCACCCGTGCTGTTCGGTGGCGGGCGACGTCTCTTCGAGAACCTGCGCGAGCCCGGGCCGCAGTTCCGCATCGACCGCGTCCTGGACGGCCCCGCAGCCACGCACGTGCGCTATGTGCGTGAGTGAGGGCGGCCTGACAGCCGGTCGAGGTCGCCCTTCTTCGCCCCGGAAGAGCCCATGACCCATTCCCTGAGAGTGACTATGTCCGCCCGACCACTCGCCACACCGATACCGTGGATGCTCGCTCTCCCCTGCCTCTGTTCGGCCGTTGCGGCGCAGGCGCCAACGCGCGTGACCGTGACCTTCGGCCAGCTGCCGGCCGAATGGATCGTCCAGCAGAGCCCGATGGATGAGATCTGGAAGCCCCTGGGTATGGGAGGCGTCAACTACTTCGCCTTCGGCGGTCCCGTCACCCCGAACAATTTCGCGGCGCGGTCCGACCCCGCCTCGCCCCTCTATCAGGCGTGGCTCGGCGCCTACGTCGTGGTCGGCGGACTGGACTCGGCCTCGGCCGCCGATGAAGCACGCCAAGGGGAACTGATCACGCACCTCGCGCAGTACGACCAACGCGCGTGGCTGGCCGCCATGGGCGACTCAGCTCCCGTCGCGGAACTTGTCGGGCCGCTGCGCCGGTCGCAGGTCGTCATTGACGGCGGAGTCCGGTCGCTCTTCGTCGGCAACATGCGGAGTCACAGCGACCTGAGCGTTGCGACCACCCCCCTGGCGAAAAGCCTCGGGATGCCCCCCGCCACATCGTGGCAGACCCAGCTCGCTCCATTCCACGACGTGATCCTCCACGTGCAGGGCGCGGTGTGGTACGACGCCGCTCGCCGCGTCAGCATAATCGTGTACGGGGTGTCCTCCGCTTTCGACACCAAGGCGCGACTGGCGCACGACAACGGTCCGGCCCTCGACGACTCGCTGCGCATCCTCATGCGTCAAGCGCACGTCGTTGACCGGCCGGCGCCGGGCGCACCCTGAACGACCTTGGCGGCAAGTGGTGGAGTGGTGAAGTCCCGGATCTGCAGCTGCTAGCTGCCTGACACCAAAGCGATCGACGTCCGATCGAAGACCGGGCTGCCGGCACCGTGTTCGATGGTCCGGCGACTGGACCCGCCAGCGACCTGAACGAACCGTCGGCTGCGCTCCGGGCACCCGGCTCCGACGTGACCACCGCCTTCGCGACCTACTTCGGGCTTATCGCTTCTTCCCGCCGACACCAGGCACCGCCGCGACCTGTTTCATCCATGCCGCGATCTGGCGTTCGTCGAGATCGTCCACGGATCTCGGCTCCACGCCCCGCGTCGACTTGCCCATCCCCACCGGTGTCACCGGGGGGACCGGCGTGAGCGCCACGCCGTTGATGAACATCAGCTTGACGTGGCCGACAAAGCCGCCGCACGAGAAGCACCAGCCGTCGCCGACGCCATAGTACGCCATGCCCCACTTCACCGAGCGCTGCAGGCCAGGCAGCGTCCTGGCGGCCAGGGCATCGATGTGTTCGGCGATGCCGCGCTGCGGCTGTGGCAGGCTGGCGATGTAGGCGAAGACCGGCTTGTCACCGACCGCGGCCTTGGCGGGGCTTGCCCTGCCGGTCATCGCTTCCGGCAGCGTGATGACCACGAAGCCCTGCGCTGCCTTCTGCTTGGCCGGTTTCCGGACTCCGGTCACGATCATCTTCTTCTTGCGGATGGGCATGGTGGCCTCCTGACGAGATCGGACCGGTAGATGACGCCGGCCAACTGACGGACACGGACTTCGTCAGCGCCCCGCGTTCGCGCCGAGTGAGCCGAGGAGGGTTTCAAGCTGGTCGAACGACTCGCTGAAGCCGCCCGTGCTCCCCGAGACCATCGCCTCGTCGAGCGCCTGCTTCGAGGGATAGAGGTCGCGCAACACCACCAGCGTCGTACCCCCCTGCTCCTCGAACGTCACCGTCGTGACGGGGCCCCCCTCGCCCCCTTCCTCGTTGGTCCAGACGACCCGCGAGTTCGGCACCACCTCGAGGTACTTGCCGAAGAACTCCATCGGCGGCGCGTCGCCGTTGGCGAAGGTGAGCTTGTAGCCGCCCCCGGTGCGGGCGTCCATCTCGCAGGACAGGAGGGTGATCGGGAACGACTTCGGCACCCACCACTGCTTGAAGAGCTCGGCGGTCGTCCACGCCTTGAACACCAGGCGTGCCGGGCCGTTGAAGGTCCGGGTGACGACCAGCTCGCGGTCGGACTTCCGTTCCACGTTCGTGCTGTGCTGCATCGGGACGACCTCACTCTCTGTGCGTGCGTTCATTGGTTTCCTCCTGCCGCTGTAGTTCCTCGACGACCTCGTCCAGTGCGTTGAACTGCTCCTCCCAGCGCTGCCGGTACCGCTCGAGCCAAGCCATCGCTTCCTCCAATCGGCGTGGGCCGATCCTGCAGGTCCGCACCCGTCCGACCTTTTCCGTGGTGACCAGCCCGGCCCGCTCCAGGACGCCGACGTGCTTCTTCATCCCCGTGCGGGTCATGTGGAACTTCACGGCCAGGTCCGTGATCGACGCGTTCGAACGTCCGAGCCGCTCTAGAACACCGCGCCGAGTGGTATCCGAGAGGGCGGCGAACGAGGTATCCAGTCGGATTCGCGTATACTGAACCATATGGTTCAGTATAGCGACAGCACCCGCGACCCGCAAGGGGCCGATCCAGGACGGCGGGTCGACGCGGCGCGACATATACTTGTGGCCGACGTTCGCCGCCATCCGCGGTCCCCCGACCCTTGAGGACGCTCGCATGCCGCTCATCGAGCAACGCCTGAAATCACTCGGCCTGGTGCTCCCTCCCCCGCCGAAGCTCCCGCCGGGCATGGTCCGGCCGTTCCAGTCCGTGCGTATCCTCGACCAACGTGCCTTCATCTCCGGACATGGACCGCAGGACCCCGATGGCAGCCTCGCTGGCCCCTTGGGCAAGGTGGACATCGAACTCACGATCGACCAAGGCTACGCGGCCGCCCGACTGACCGCGCTCTCGATACTCGGCAGCCTCCACCGGGCACTTGGCGACCTCGACCGGATCCGCGCCTGGACCCGCGTCTTCGGGATGGTCAATTCCGCCCCTGGATTCACGATGCAGCCCAAAGTCATCAATGGCTTCTCGGACCTGATCCTCGAGGTATTCGGACCCGACGTCGGCGCGCACAGTCGCAGCGCCGTCGGCTTGGCGGCCCTGCCATTCGGGATGCCAGTGGAGATCGAGGCCGAGGTCTGTCTCCACGCGACCTGACCCGCGCGAGCTGAGGGCGGGGCCAAGCCGTTCGGCCGCCGTGATGGACCAGAGATGACCGCTGAGGCGATATGCCGATCAATGTCCTGATCCTCGTTGCATGCGGCGTGCTCTACTATCGTATTGGTCAGCACGACTATGGCCAGGGATTTTTCACGGCCGGCATCAGTGTCGCGCTATCGCTCATCACCGCCTTCGGGCTCTCCTGGGGTTGGCTCGGCCAAGTGGTCGTCCAGGCGGGATTGCTGGGGGCGCTGACCGCGTACAACATGCGCCGTCAGGATCGCGCCGCCCCGTAATGAGCGCCGGTCGATGCCCTGGCGATCGTACGTAGGGTGGACGGGTCGTACAATTCCGGGCGCGGTAGGTCGGCGATGGATCGCAAAGTCCAAGCGAGACCAATGCATTCGTTCATCCTGACCCTACACCCGAAGCTCGAGTGCGGCCGTTGGGCCGCACCACATCATTCACGTCGCTGCACTGACATCACGAAGGGGACCCCATGCGTTCGTTCGCCAGGGCCGGTGTGACGTTCGGGAAGGCCATCGCCGTGCTGATGCTGGCAAGCAGTTCCATGCTGTTCGCGCAGACGCCGCAGGAGCGCGTCCACCATATGTCGCATGGCACCATGCCCTTCACGATGGCGAAGACGGTACACATCTTCACCATGACAGAGTCGGGAGGCGTGCAACGGGTCGTGGTGAGGGATCCACGCGACAGCGATCAAGTTGCGCTGATCCAGGAACACCTTTTGCACGAGGCTGAGAACTTCCGGCGGGGGGACTATGCGGACCTGGCACAGTTGCATGGCGCAGACATGCCGGGGCTCAAGGAACTGCGGGCTGGTGCCGCGGGCATCACCGTTTCATATGCAAAGCTTGCCGCAGGCGCCGAGATCACCTTTACAACGACCGATCTCCATCTGTTGACCGCCATCCATCGCTGGTTCGGTGCGCAGCTTTCCGAACACGGTGCCGACGCCAAGGCAGAGTGAGCCGCAGCAGCGCACCCGGCGCTGCATCTGACGCCATGACGCCACTCGGCCCTGCGCTCGCATTCGGGCGCAACGGCCCTGTGGTATAGTTCTACGCCCCCAGGGACCGGCGATACGCTGACGCGCCACTTTCAGTTCGAACCGGCGCCGACCGACGATGACCCGTCGAGATCACCGATCGTTGCGCGCTGGTCGTCGCTGTCCACCATGAGGTCAGATGAGTTCGCTTGAGGCGAAATTCGCGGCGCTTGGCACCGATCACGCGCCGGGCCAGGAAGTGCGACAGGGCGATGCGCTCCCCGACGCCGTGCTGCGCGGAGGGCCGTTGCCGGGGATCCCCGTGGACTTCTCCCATGGGGACGTGAACGCCACGGCCTTTGCGCCAGCGCCCGGTGCCCTGGACGCCTTCATCGAGGGCGAGCATCGCGGCGGCACGCAGGCGTACACGGAGTACCGTGGCGGCGCCGAGCTGCGCGACCAGGTGGCCCGAAAGCTCGCGACGTTCACCGGTCATCCGATCGCGGCGGCAGAGGAGCTGATCATCACGCCCGGCACCCAAGGCGCCCTGTTCCTGGCCCTTGGGGCGACGGTGAATGCGGGGGACAGGGTCGCCATCGTGTGGCCCGACTACTTCGCGAACCGCAAGCTGGTGACCTTCCTGGGTGCTGAGGTCGTCCCGGTGCGGCTCGACCACCTGGCCCACACCGACCGGGCCGGCCTCGACCTGGATGCGCTGGAAGCGGTGTTCAAGTCCGGGGTGCGGACCTTCCTCTTCTCCAATCCCAACAATCCGACCGGGGTGATCTATTCACCCCGGGAAATTGCGGGTATCGTCGAGTTGGCCGACCGCTATGGCGTGACCGCGATCGTGGATCAATTGTACTCGCGACTGCAGTACTCCGGTCAGAGGTATACGCACCTGTGTGCGTCAGGGATCGCGGCCGACCGGGTGATCACCATCATGGGGCCGTCAAAGACCGAGTCCCTGAGCGGGTACCGACTCGGTGTCGCGTTCGGCGCGGCTCACTTGATCGACCGCGCCGAACAGTTGCAGGCGATCGTGTCGCTCAGGGCACCGGGCTATTCGCAGGCGGTGCTGCGCACCTGGTTCAATGAGCCGGAGGGATGGCTGGCCGAGCGCACCCGACAGCACCAGGCCATTCGGGACGACCTGATCGCTTTGTTCAGGGCTGTTCCCGGTCTCTCGGTCCGCACGCCCGAGGCGGGGAGTTACCTCTTCCCCCGCTTGCCGGCGTTGAGTCTGTCGCTACATGACTTTGTGCGCGCGCTTCGGGCGCAGGCCGGCGCGATCGTCACGCCGGGCACCGAATTCAGCCCTGACGCTACCGACAGCATCCGGCTCAATTTCTCGCAGAATCACCCTGCGGCGGTCGCAGCGGTCCAACGGATCATTCAGTTGATCGAGCGCTACCGCGACGCGTGAAGCCCTGATGGCCCAGCTCCGCCACCTCTTCCGCGATGACGGGACCGACATCCGGCGCCGGCTGCTGGTGCTCTACGCGCTCCTGGCCGTCGTCAACGTGGGCGGGTGGATCTGGGCGCTTGCGGCGTTCCGGCACTACCCCCTGCTCCTGGGCACCGCACTCCTGGCGTACGGGCTCGGGCTGCGCCATGCCATCGATGCAGACCACATCGCCGCCATCGACAACGTGACGCGCAAGCTGATGCAGGAGGGGAAGCGGCCGATCGGGATCGGGTTCTTCTTCTCGCTGGGGCACTCCACGGTGGTGGTGGTGGCCTCGGTCGCGATCGCGGCGACGGCCATCGCCCTCAACACGCACTTCCAGGCGCTGCACCAGATCGGCGGCGTCATCGGCACGGCGGTGTCGGCAGGTTTCCTGCTGGTCATTGCGGTGATGAACCTGTTCATCCTGGTCTCGGTGTACCGGACCTTCCATCGCGTGCAGCGGGAGGGACGCTGCCTGGAGGAGGACCTCGACACGTTGCTGGCGGGCGGCGGCTTGCTGGCGCGGCTCTTCCGACCGATGTTCGCCATGATCCGTCGCAGCTGGCACATGTATCCGCTCGGCCTGCTCTTCGGGCTCGGCTTCGACACCGCGACCGAGATCGGCCTGCTCGGCATTTCGGCTGCCGAAGCGGCCCGGGGGATGAGCCTGTGGAACATCCTCGTATTCCCGGCGCTGTTCACGGCGGGGATGTCGCTGGTGGACACCACCGACAGCGTGCTGATGGTGGGCGCCTACGGCTGGGCGTTCACGACGCCCATCCGGAAGCTCTATTACAACATGACCATCACCTTCGTCTCCGTGATCGTGGCGCTGCTGGTGGGCGGCCTCGAGGTATTGGGGCTGGTGGGCAGCAAGCTGGGCCTTGGTGGTGCGTTCTGGGACGGGATCGCCACGCTGAACGGCGATTTCGGCTCCATCGGCTACCTCATCATCGGCGTCTTCGTGTTGAGCTGGATCGGCTCGCTCGTCATCTACCGCCTCAAGGGCTATGACGCGCTGGAGGCGGTCCGCGAGGGGTGAACGCCTCGGCGGACCAGCGGGAAGCGATAGCGGCGTCCGCGGTTGCCCGTCCCCGATATCGGCGGTACGCTTACGACATGCGACCCCTGCGGTATTCCATCAACGTCACATTGGACGGGTGCTGCGATCATCGGGCGGGGATCGCCGACGAAGAGTTGCACCGGCATGCCGTCGAGAACCTCGCGCAGGCCGATGCCCTCCTCTTTGGCCGGGTGACGTACGAAATGATGGAGGCCGCCTGGCGGTCGCCGAGGTCCGGAGCGACGCCCGAGTGGATGGAGCCGTTCGCCCGGACGATCGACGCGGCCAGGAAGTACGTCGTCTCGAGCACCCTGAAACAGGTCGATTGGAATGCGGAGCTCATACGCGGGGATCTGGGTACGGCGGTGCGGCAGCTCAAGCGGGAGCCGGGCAAGGGACTGTTCACGGGAGGCGTGACGCTCCCCCTGGCGTTGGCGGAGCTGGGACTGATCGATGAGTACGAGTTCGTGGTGCAGCCTCGGATCGCAGGCCATGGACCGACGTTGTTCGCGGGGCTCTCGAAGCGCATCGACTTGAAGCTCGTGAGTCGGCTGGAGTTCGCCTCGGGGGCGGTGGTGATGCGGTACGAGCCGCGACGGTGACCAAAGGAGGCCCACGATGAACACGCTGTTGTGGATCCTGCAGGCCCTCGGCGCGCTCCTGTATGGAGCGTCGGGCGTCATGAAGGTCTTCCTGTTCGACAAGGTGAGCGAAGGCGTCCCATCTTTCGGTGCGTTGCCGCGGCAAACCTGGACGGCCCTCGGCATCCTCGAACTCGCCTGCACGGTCGGGCTGATCGTCCCCGCCGCCTTTCACTGGCACCCGGCCCTGACCGTCGTGGCCGCCACGATCCTCGCGATCGAGAGCCTCGTGTTCATCGGGGTGCACGTCAAGTATCGCGAGATGGCACCCATCATCATGAGCGCCGTGCTCGGCCTCCTCATGGCGTTCATCGCGTACGGCCGAATGGCCCTGACGCCGATCCTCTGACCGGCCGACCTCGGCCCGCGCCCCACAGGAGAGGTGCATATGAGACGAGCGACCGGCATCGGCGGCATCTTCTTCAAGGCCAAGGACGCCCCTGCCCTGCAGGCCTGGTACCAGCGCCACCTCGGCATCGACGTCCAGCCGTGGGGCGGCGCTGCGTTCGACTGGACCGACGCGGAGGGCAAGCCCACCGGCGGAACGACCGCCTGGTCGATCGATCCTGCGACCAGCGACCATTTCGCGCCGAGCACCGCCGCGTTCATGGTCAACTACCGCGTCGAAGACCTGCACGCCCTGCTCAAGGCGCTCAAGGCGGAAGGCTGCAACGTCCTCGAGAAGATCGACGACTCGGAGTTTGGCAAGTTCGGCTGGGTCATCGACCCCGAGGGGAACAAGGTCGAACTCTGGGAGCCGATGATCCGGGACGACGAGAATACGGGAGACTAGGCCTGGCCTCCGGCCCGCGTCCCGGCCGAGGGCTGGACTTGCGGCCCCTCCCGGTGCGAGCTTTTCCCCGGCACTACCCCAGTATGCGGCGCACCCCCTGGCGTTCAGCTGAGGATCATCAATGCGGTTCGTCGTCTTTCTCGGTGCAGCAATCGCGATCAGCTGCGCCGGCAAGCCACAACCTGCGGCCCCGGCGCCTGCTCCGGGCATCGTCCGTGCCCCACCCGAGACGGTCACGGTCCGTGACCCCGAGATGGAGCGCGCACTCGCGCGGGCCAATGTCCAGTTGCTCGAGCGCTCGGCGCGTCTCGAGGATATGGATCGGCGGCTCACCGAGGCGACCACCGAAGTGGTCCGCGCGATGGCCCGCCTCCGCTCTCTGGCCACGCGCGCGGAAGCAGCCTCCGCGATCGCCGAGGCCGAGGTGACGCTCCAACAGCTGCGGGGCCGTGCGGGGCAACAAACCCCACCGGAAGTGGCCCAGGCGGACGCAGCGTTGCACTCGGCCAGTGCGGCCTTCGACGCCGCCAACTACGGCGGGGCGGTCTATCTTGCCACCCAGGCCAAGCGCGCGGCGACCGCCGGCCGCGGCCGCCTTGCCGAAAGCGGGGACGCAGCGCTACTCCCCGGCGAGCGGCTCTTCGCGCTCCCGGTCTCCCTCACCACCACCTCGAACGCCAATCTCCGCGCCGCACCGAGCGGCTCCGCGTCGGTGGTCTCGACGGTCCCCGCCGGCACGGCGCTCACGGCATACTCGTATCAGCAGGACTGGTTGAAGGTGGCTACGCCTCAGGGCGCCAGCGCCTGGATCAACCAGAGCGTGGTGCGGAGCGCGACCCCCTAATCCGCGGTGGTGACCCGGTTGCGCCCTTCCTGCTTGGACCGGTAGAGCGCTTCATCCGCGGCGACGATCAGCGCGTCCGGCGTGCGACCATGCTGGGGGAACAGGGCCAGACCGATCGAGACCGTCACCCGCGCCTCGGCACCACTGGCCTCGATCACAAATTGATGTTCTTCGGTGGCCGCGCGGATCCGCTCGGCCTTCTGGACCGCGCCCGCCACCGTGCTCTCGGGAAGGATCACCACGAACTCCTCGCCGCCGAAGCGCGCCACCGTGTCCCCATTCCGGGTATTCTGCTCGAGGACCCGCGCAAGCTGCCGGAGCACCGCATCCCCCGCCGGGTGCCCGTGGGTGTCGTTGAGGGACTTGAAGCGATCGACGTCGAGCATCAGCACTGCGCAGGTGCGCTGGTGACGCTCGTGTCGCTGAACCTCCTGCTCAAGCTCGGTGTCGAGGTGCCGGCGATTGGCGAGGCCGGTGAGTTCATCGGTGACCGAGAGGCGCTCAAGTTCGGCGCGCCCGTCGCGCAGCCGGCGCACCATGTCGTTGAAGACGGCTGTGAGCTGTGAGACCTCACCCCCGCCGGAGACCGGGACCTCCACCTCGAGATCGCCCCGGGCCACCTGGTCGGCCGCGTGGGAAAGACGTTCGAGCGGCAGCACGACGAGGAGGCCGAGCCCGTAGGCCAGCGAGCCGACCACCAACAGCAGCAGCAAGACCAGGATCACGGTGGTGTTGCGCAACCGCCGGATCCCGTCGAAGGCGGTGGTCGCCGGGATCTCGGCCACGGTCACCCAGTCCGCCGAGGGCACCGGCGCCTGCATGCCCAGGACGTTGACGCCATCGGAGGAGCGGTAGGCCACCGACCGCCCGGTGTCGGCCTGCAGGAGCGCCCCCAGGGTCGTCACCGGGAACGTCGTGGCGTTCGTGCCGACGGCGACGACGACTTGCCCGTCGGGACGCACGACGATGACCCGGCCGGCCGCGCCGGCCTGATCGCCCTGGACCGGTTTCTCGATCCCGGTGAAGTTGAGGCGGGCGACCAGCATGCCGAGGAAGCGCCCCGCCGCGTTCACAATGGGGACCGCCACTTCCATGGTGGCGATGGAGGCCGAGTCGGCGCGCTTCGGATCGCCGAGGACCGCCCCCCCCTCCCGGGCCCGGCGCACCCAGTCGGCGCTGAGGTCCAGCTTCCCGGTGGCGCGCCCGGTATGGGCGACCGTGCGAAGATCCGGCGCCAAGACGATCAGCGCGTCCAGGTCCGGGAAGCGTACGTCGACCGAGTTGAGGTAGTCGGCGAGCCGGTGCGCGCCACCACCGCCCCGTTCGAGGTTTTCGGTGACCTCGTAGGACGCTGCGAAGACCCGCAAGTTGTAGATCTGACCCTTGAGCCAGAGCCCCACCTCGCGCGCCGATTGATCGCTCGAGTTCTCGAGCTCCCGGTTCAGCGCGGAGTCGAGCGCTCGGCGGTTCTGGCGGTAGGAGATCCACCCGGTGGCCAGCGACGGGATGAGTGTCGCCAGCACCGCGAGGGTGAGGATGGTGGTCCGTACGCTGCCGAGGCCGACCCGGCGGAGGGCGCTCCCGACCCGGGATTCCCAGAGAACGCGGACTTGGAGCTGGATCGAATGGCGCGGCACGAACGGAAGATGGGGTCGGTGGCGGTTGCGCGCCACTGGAAGGCCGCCAGCAGTCCCCGCTCGATGGCGGTCTGCCCTGCACCCGTGACTGGCCGCGCGATGGTGAACAACGTCTTCATCCACCACAGCTACGGGTGGAGGGATCAGAACTTGCCATCTCCAGCGAGACCGCTGCGACTGTATTCGTCGGATCACATCAAGGAAGCATCGATCCTGGGCCAGTCCACGTAGAGATGCCGTGGTCCGCGCCGCCGGATTCCGGCATATCACGTATCGATGATACGACGCTGCCGCATTCCAGCCGCGGAATCCCTCAAAGCCAGCTTGTCGGCCCGCCGCTCGGGTGCGCCCAGTTGGGACGCCCCCGGCGGCCCAGGTCGTCGGCGGCTTCCCCTTGCGCTTCTACAGGTCGTCACGTACTCTCTCTTGTAGAAGCACAAGGGGGAACATCGTGGCACAGGAAGGACTCGACCTCCCGCAGGGCACGCTGGACCTGCTGATCCTCAAGGTGCTCTCGCTGGGGCCGCAGCACGGCTGGGCCATTTCCGAGCGGCTGCATCAGGTGTCACGGGCCACACTCGAGGTGCCTCAGGGCTCGCTCTATCCGGCCCTGCACCGGCTCGAGCGCCGAGGCTGGATCGCGGCCAAGTGGGGCACCTCCGAAAACAATCGCCGTGCCAAGTTCTACGAGCTGACCCGGTCGGGGGTGCGGCAGCTCGACGCCGAGGCCGAGGATTGGCGGCGGCTCGCGGCGGCGGTGGCCTCCATCCTCCGGATGGCGTAGGCCACGGATGCTGAGCACCCTGCTGAGCGAGGTGCGTCACCGGCTGCGCGCCCTCTTCCAGCGGGCCACGCTGGAACGGGATCTCGACGACGAGCTCCGCTTCCACCTGGACAAGGAAGCGGAAAAGCTCCGGCGCGAGGGTGTGCCAGCGGCAGAGGCAACGCGCCGCGCCCGCCTGGCCCTCGGCGGCGTCGAGGCCACGAAGGAGGCGACCCGGGACGCACGCGGTGTGGTGGCCCTCGAACAGCTGGTACGGGACGCGCGCTACGCCCTCCGCGCGGTCCGCCGAAACCCCGGCTTTGCACTCGTTGCCATCCTGACGCTCGCCCTCGGCATCGGGGCCAACACCGCGATCTTCAGCGTGGTGGACGCAGTGCTGTTGCGCCCCCTCCCCTACCAGAACGCCGACCGCCTCGTCACCATCGCGTCGTTCGTGAGCGGGAGGCCTGGCGCGGACGCCCACTCGGCGATGGCCCTCTCCTACCCCGACTATGAGGACATCGGAAAGCTCACCAACGCGGTGGCAGGCATCGCCGCCTACTCGAACGACCGCTACAATTTCCAGACGACTGACGGGGCCCGCGAGCTCCAGGTGGCACGCATCACGGCGGGCCTCTTTCCGGTGCTCGGCACTCCGCCGGTCATCGGGCGCACCTTCAGCGCGAGCGAGATGCACGAGCCCCTCGCGGTCATTTCGCACGGACTCTGGGTCACGAACTTCAACGGTGACTCGACGGTGCTCGGCCGCACGATCTCGCTCGACCAGAAAAGCTTCACGATCATCGGGGTCATGCCCACGGGCTTCGCGTTCCCCGACGCCGCCACCGATGTCTGGATCCCCGTGGGATGGGCGCTCACCGATGCGCCGCAGATGGCCGATATGCGGATGTATCGCGCCTTCTCGACCGTGGCGCGCCTGGCGCCGGACGCTTCGCTCGACCAGCTGCGCCACGACCTCGACCTCCTCGGCACCCGCATCACCGCCTCCGGGGAGGCGACCTCGAAGTTCGGGAGCGGGGAGAGCTTCGCGGCGCACCTGCTGCGCGACCAGATCGTGGGCGACGCGCGACAGCCGCTCCTGATCCTGGTGGGCGCCGTGGCGCTGGTGCTCCTCATCGCCTGCGTGAACGCGGCGAACCTGCTCCTCGCCCGCGCCAACGCCCGGGAAAAGGAGTTCGCCGTGCGCCGCGCGATCGGCGCGGGCCGCGGGGCGATCATCCGCCAGCTCCTGGTCGAGAGCCTGCTCCTGGCCCTGGCCGCAGCCGCACTCGGGCTCGTCCTCGCCGCCGTTGGGCTACACCTCCTCGCGGCCCAGGTGCCACGCGGATACACCGTCGGCATCGATGGGGCGACCCTCGGCTTCACCCTCCTGTTGGCGGTGGCCACCGGACTCGGCTTCGGCCTCGTTCCGGCCCTCCGCGCGTCGGGGCCGGCCCTGGAACAATCACTCCGCGACGGCGCCGGGGGCTCGGCCGGCCGGCCGCACCGGCGGGCACGCAACGTACTCGTCGTGAGCGAAGTGGCGCTGGCGCTGGTGCTGCTCGTGGGCTCAGCACTCCTCGTGCGGAGCTTCATCAGCCTGAACGCGGTCGATCCCGGATTCGACCCCCAAGGGGTCCTCGCGGCGCAGATCCGACTCACACCGGCCAGGTACTCGACGGCGAGCCAAAAGCGCACCTTCTACGATGACCTGGTCCAGCGCCTCCGCGCGCAGCCGGGCGTCGGCGCGATCACCATCGCCGACGGTCTGCCGCTCGCCGAGGTCGTTACAGTGGGGATGGAACCTCAGCACATCCGGCCCGAAGACCCCGACCAGTTCCTCGAGATCGTCGCCATGAGCGTCGGGCCCGACTTCTTCTCGACCATGCACATCCCGATCCTTCGGGGCCGCGCGATCACCGCCGCGGACCGCGAAGATGCGAAGCACGTCGCCGTGGTGAGCCAAGCCCTCGCGCACCGCCTCTGGCCGGACCAGGACCCGATCGGCCAGGCCGGGATGGGAGGCGATGGCAGCGCCGTCGTCGTGGGCGTCGCAGCCGACGTGCGCGACGAATCGCTTGAGCGTGAGGGGAAGCCCGCCGTCTACGTCCCTCTTCCGCAATCGCGCGACAGGGACTACGACGTGATGTGGGTCATCGTACGCTCGGCGCATCCCTTGCGGGTCATCCCGGAGCTCCGGGGAGTGGTCCACGGGGTGGATCCGATCCAGCCGATCGCGAGCATCTCCACCTACGATGCGATCATCCAGCAGCAGTACACGAGCCTCCGGCTCATCACCGCTCTCATCACCCTCTTCGCGGTCCTGGCGCTCGTCCTGGCCGTGATCGGCATCGCGGGCGTGACCGCGTATGCCGTCTCCCAGCGCACCCGGGAGCTGGGGATCCGGATCGCGATGGGCGCCCGCGCATCCGACGTGATCGGTCTCCTGCTGGGCGAGACCGTGGTGCTCGTCGGGATCGGGCTCCTCATCGGACTCGGGACGGCATTCGGCGTGACCCGCACGCTCCGCTCATTGCTCTTCGGCGTGACCAGCACCGATGCAGCGACGTTCGCGGGAACCGCCCTGCTCCTCGGCCTCGTGGCCCTGGTGGCGACTTATGTACCGGCCCGCCGAGCGGCACGGGTGGACCCGGTGGTGGCGCTGCGGCAGGAATAGGGACCGCTCGGTTCCGTTCGTCAGCCCGCCCACGCATCATTAGTGCTCCATTGTACCCGAGGCCGCCCTCCGCGTGACCGACCTTCCCGCGACGCAGGACCCCGCCCTCCTGCGCCGCCTCCTCCGCGCCAGGGACCGGATGGACGCGGCCTCGGACGAGGAGTGGCCGGTTCCGCGCCTGGCGCAGGTGAGTGGCGTCTCTTCGGCCCATTTTGCGCGCTCGTTCAAGGAGGCGTTCGGCGTGCCGCCGCACCGCTACCTCCTTACCCGGCGGATCGAACGCGCCTCGACGCTCCTCCGCGAGACCGATCTCTCCATTACCGCGATCGCCTTCCAGACCGGCTGGCAGAGCCTGGGGACGTTCGGGCGCACCTTCCGCGACATCACCGGGGCAAGCCCGAGCGCCATCCGCGCCCGTGGGAAGACCAGCTCCCGCGCGCCCAGTCCGGTGCCCGCCTGCGTCCAGCGCGCCGCCCACCGCCCTCATCTGACGACCGCAGTTTCGGAGAAGCGGCGCCGAACGTTGAACGCTATGATCGGGTCACCCAAAATGGAGGCCCGATGAGTCAAGGGATCGAAGTGGTCGGCCTGTACGTCCACGACCAGGATGAGGCGCTCGCGTTCTACGTCGAGAAGCTCGGCTTTCGCGTCCACACCGATGTCAAGAACGGTGACTTTCGCTGGCTCACGGTCCAGCACCCCGACCAGCCGTCGTTCCAGCTCGGCCTGTTCTTGCCCGGGCCGCCGGTGCTCGATGCCGGCACGGCGCAGTCGGTGCGCGCCATCGTCGCGAAAGGAGCGATGCCGCCGCTCGTGCTGGTGGTGGATGATTGCCGAGCGGCATTCACGCGGATGCAGGCGAAGGGGGTCGAGTTCACCCAGGAGCCGGTGGACCGCTACGGCACGGTGGACGCGGGGTTCCGCGATCCGTCGGGGAATGGCTGGAAACTGATCCAGGCACGCCGCTGAGGCATGATGAAAAAGAACCCATCGAAGACCGGTGAGTCTCCATCGGCTCTGATCACCGCGCGGATCAAGGAGTATGATGACTGGCGAGGCAAAACGCTGGCCCGCCTCCGCGCGCTCATCAAGGATGCTGATCCGGCAGTCGTCGAGGAATGGAAGTGGGCGGTCCCGGTCTGGTCGCACGACGGGATCATCTGCACCGGCGAGGTGTACAAACAGGCGGTCAAGATGACCTTTGCCCACGGCGCAGCCCTCAAGGACCCTGCACGCCTCTTCAACGCGAGCCTCGAAGGGGCCACTCGGCGCGCCATCGACTTCGGCGAAGGGGAGAAGGTCGACGAGACCGCACTCAAGGCGCTGATCCGTGCGGCGGTCAAGCTGAATCGGTCGCGCGCCGAGCGTTGAGGGCGCCGGCGCGAGCCCCTCTGTGCAAACCCGGGCCCTGCAACTCGTCTTCTGGTGATCCGCCCGACCACAGCGACCCTGCTCCTTCCTCTGCCAGGTATCACCATGAAGATCACCGCGTTCGCGGCACTCTGGCTGTCAGTTACCGCCCTCCCCGTCGCCGCACAGCAGCCCCGCAATTTCGGGCCCTATCTCATCGCCGACCGTGCGGCGGAGATCACGCTCGCGCGGACCGCGGCACCCAGGAACGTGTCCGATTCTGCGACCATCATGGTGATGACCCGCACCGGCTTCGTCGAAGCGGTGCACGGCACCAACGGATTTACCTGTGCCGTCTTTCGCTCCTTCGCGGCGCCGAGCAGCGATCGGAATCTCTGGAACGTGAAGATCAGCGCGCCACAATGCTTCAACGCTCCCGCCACGCAGAGCGTTCTCCCGATGTGGCTCAAGCGGATGGACTGGATCCTCAGCGGCGCCACCCCGACACAAGCCGACGCGCGGACCGCGAAGGCCTATGCCACGCACGAGTTCCGTGCGCCCGCCGCTGGCGCGATGGCGTACATGCTCTCGCATGAGCAGTACCTGAGCGACCGCGACCCGCATTGGATGCCGCACCTGATGTTCTTCTACGACACATCCCTTCCCGCGTCGATGCTGGGCGCCGCTGACGAGGGATCCCCGATCATCGATGGCTCCCCGGCGGTGTCGGACGCTCCGTTCGTGACCGCCCTCATTCCGGTGCGCCGTTGGTCCGACGGCTCAAATGCACTTCCGACCTCCGGGCGCTGAGTGACCACTGTGGATCGCGCAGCGGGGATCTCCCGCGCCGGATTCGCCTCGGCGATGATCTCACTCGGTGTCGTCGGCCTGGTATTCCGCGACTTTCCCCTGATCTGGGGCACCTTCCCAGGGGGGATCGCCGGCGGAGCGACGCTCGCTTCCGTCGCGTCGGTCGTCGCGCTCGCGGTCGGGATCGGGCTGCTCATTCCGAGGACGGCAATGGCCGCCTCGCTCGCCCTATTCATCTATGTCGCTCTCTGGTGGCTGGTCCTCAAGGTGCCTCCGGTCGTGCAACAGCCCGGTACCGAGGTGAGTTGGCTCGAGTGCGGGATGTACGGGATGCTGCTGACGGGGGCGTGGACACTCTACACCGTTTCTGGGGTCCGCCGCTTCCCCGGGGATGAGTGGGGTCGGAATATCGCGCGCCAGTTCTTCGGCCTGGCGCTCATCCCGGTCGGGATCTCCCACTTCGTGTACGTCGCCGACGCCTTGCCGATGGTGCCGGCTTGGCTCCCGTTCCACGTCGACTGGGTCTACTTCACCGGTGCCTGCCACCTCGCCGCCGGCTTCGGGATCGTCTGCACCATCCTGCCACGCCTTGCTGTCTGCCTGGAAGCGGTGATGGTCAGCTTGTTCACCCTCCTCGTCTGGGTGCCGGCGGTGATCACGGCCCCCGCGACCCGCACCAATTGGACGGAGCTCTGGGTGTCGTGGGCCGTCTCCGCCGCAGCGGTGGTCGTAGCCCTGCACACGCCGGCGCTGCGCACTTTCAAGAGACCGACCTCCCGGCGCCGCCCAACCACACCGCACGCACCATAGTGAATAGGACGGTTGACCAGGGTACGAAGCGGGGGGGCCGATCGGCGCCCCCGCATTGCGTTCGGGGCTGCCCTGCCTTCATTTCCAGAGGGCGCATTCCAACGGGAGTACGATGGAGACGCTGATGCGATCGCTCACAGTGGTGATACCGCTACTGTTCATCGGTGCATTGATCGCGTTGCCGATCCTGTATGTCAGCTACCGCAACGCCCCCGGACCCAAGCAGGAGCTGTCCGTACTTCGGTACATCGCCGTGACCACCACCGCCGGTGTGGCGGGATTCATCGCCGGCACGATGGCGGGGATACTCGCCGCCTGCTCGTCCGCGTCGTCCGGCAACCTCTGCGGACTGATCGGCGTGTTCGGTGTCGGCCCGGTCGTCTCAGCCTTGTCGATCTTCTTCTCAGCCCGGTACTTGACCCGACAAGCGCTGCGCGCGACCTGACGGTCGTTTCCGATCATCCGCACCCGCCGTGCGTACGTCTACTCAACCGAGGCACCCTTTCATGGCCACCGTCCAGGTCCGCTACATCGTCCATGACGTCGATGCTGCCATCGCGTTCTACACCACGCAGCTCGATTTCACGCTCGTGATGCATCCCGCCCCGCCCTTCGCGATGCTCTCCCGCGGCGACCTCCGGCTGGTGTTGAGCGCACCCAACCCGATGGGCGGCGGTGGACAGTCGCTGCCCGACGGACAGACGCCGAGCCCCGGCGGGTGGAATCGGTTCGCGATCGAGACACCGGATATCGCAGCCTTGGTCGAGAGGCTGCGCAATGCCGGGGTCCACTTTCGCAGCGATATCATCACCGGCGTAGGCGGCAAGCAGGTGATCGTCGACGACCCCTCCGGCAATCCGATCGAGCTCTTCGAGCCGACGATGGCCGACGCACGCCTCGAAGGTCGGAAGTGAATGGGACCCTCTCGCACGGCACTCATTCTTGCCGCCACGCTCGTTGCGTCGACGGCTGCCGCCCAACGCCCCAGCGTGGACCTCGCGGCCGCCACCGCACTCATCGAGCGTGTGGTCCCCGGCCACGCCGCCGACTTCCGGCTGGCCCAGATCCCCGACAGCGCCGGCCGGGATGTCTTCGAAGTGGCCCAGGATGGCCGCCAGATCGTCCTCCGCGGATCGTCGGGAGTCGCGCTCGCGTCGGCGCTCAACTGGTACCTGGAGCACGTCGCGCTGGTGAACGTCTCCCTCCCGCTCCAGCCGATCCACTTGTCAACACTGCCGCCGATCCCTGCCCCAGTCCGCATTACCACTCCTTACCGCATCCGGTACTTCTTCAACTACTGCACCTTCTCCTACTCGATGGCCTGGTGGGGTTGGACCGATTGGCAGCGGATGATCGACTGGATGGCGCTCAAGGGGATCAACACCCCCCTTGCCGTCACCGGCCAGGAAGCGGTCTGGCGCGCCACGCTCACGGACCTGGGCTTTTCGCACGCGCAGATCTCTGCCTTCCTCGTGGGTCCCGCCTACCTCCCCTGGGGATGGATGGGGAACATCGACGGCCTCGGCGGCCCCCTCCCCGACTCCTGGATCGACAGCCACATCGCCCTGGAACGCCAGATCCTTGCGCGCGAGCGTGCGCTCGGCATGACGCCGGTGCTCCAAGGGTTCACCGGTCACGTGCCGAAGTCGATCACGCAGGTGTTCCCGGGCGCCCACATCCACCAGACCGGTGACTGGTCGGCCGGATTCAGCGGCACCTGGTTCCTCGACCCGCTCGATCCGCTCTTCCAGCGCATCGGCCGGCGCTTCATCGAACGCCAGACCGAGCTCTACGGCACCGACCACCTCTACGCCGCCGATCCGTTCAACGAGATCGACCCGCCGTCGAATGACTCCACCTTCCTCGCGGGGATGGGCCACGCCATCTACTCCTCGATGGCCCAGGCAGACCCGAAGGCCGTCTGGCTCCTCCAGGGTTGGTTCCTCTACTACCAGACGAAATTCTGGCAGGACCCAGAGGCCGAGGCGTTCCTCGGCGCCGTGCCGGATGATCGGATGGTCGTGCTCGATCTCTGGGGCGATCGCCACCCGGTGTGGCAGGCGCGCCATGCCTTCTACGGCAAGCCGTGGGTGTGGAACGTGCTCTACAATTTCGGCGGCAAGACCAGCGTCAACGGCGACCTCCCCTCCATCACCCGGAACCTCGACAGCGCACTCCGGAGCCCGGCCCACGGACAGCTGGTGGGACTCGGCATGATGATGGAAGGCCTGGGGACCAATCCGATCGTCCCCGACCTCGTGATGGACCAGATCTGGCGTGACAGCGTGCCCGACTTGAGCGCGTGGACGCACGACTACATCTCCCGCCGCTACGACGCCGCCAATTCCGCCGCGTGGTACGCGTGGCAGCGGCTGCTCGAGACGGCGTTCCGCTCCAGCGCCCAGACCGGGAACTTCCTGGCCGAACGTCCGCAGTTCTACACCAAGGGCACGGCCTACCGCTCCGAGCCGGTGGCGCCGTATGACACGCGGATACTGACCGAGGCGCTGGATTCGCTGCTGAGCGCTGCCCCCGCACTCAGCGGCAACGACAATTACCGCTACGACGTCGTCAACCTCACGCGTCAGATCCTGGGTCAGTTGGCCATTCCGCTGGTGACCCAGGTGCAGGCCGCATATACCCGCGGCGATCGTCCGGCGCTCGCGGCCGCGGAATCACGCGTGATCGGTCTCCTCGGCGATCTCGACACCTTGGTGGGAACGCGGAAGGAGTTCCTGCTCGGACGCTGGATCGACGCCGCACGGGCGTGGGGCCACACCGACGCGGAGCGCCGGCTGTATGAGTGGAATGCGCGGAACATCATCACGCTGTGGGGCAACAAGTGCACGGAGGGCCAGAACGACGATCTCAACCTGTACGCCTTCAAGGAATGGGCGGGGATGTTCTCGTCGTATTTCCTGCCGCGCTGGAAGGTGTTCTTTGCGGGGCTCGACCATTCGCTTGATACAGGGGTCCCGTTCGACCGGGCTCCTTTTGCCGTCCAGATGTGCACCTGGGAGCAGGGGTGGTCGCACGCCGAGACGCCCTTCCCCGCCGAACCCAGGGGTGATGCGGTCGCGACCGCAGAGCGGCTCCGGAACGCATACCGGGACCTGCTGCGGTAGGGTACGGGCTCCGTCTATCTTTCCGATGACCGGACTGTCGGTCTCCATCGCTACTATAGAAAGCTCTGCTGACTTGACCCACGCCGCCCTCAAGTTCGTGCCGCTGGCCTTCGGCGCCCTGCTGCCGTTGCTCAATCCGCTGGGCACCGCACTGATCCTGATGAACATCGTGGGCGATGAGCCGCCGGAGGTGTATCACCGGATGGCGCGACGCATCGCGTTCAACATGGTCATCTTCATCGCGGTGATCGAGCTCCTGGGTGCCGCGATCCTCAAGTTCTTCGGCATCACCTTGCCGGTGCTGCAGGTCGCCGGGGGTCTGACCCTCGCCATCATGGGTTGGACGATGCTCAACGCGCACGATGCCCCGGTGACGGACAAGCCGAGCCTGCCGCGCGGCGTCGACAGCGTGATGTCCCAGGTGTTCTATCCGTTCACCTTCCCGCTCACCGTCGGCCCCGGGGTCATCGTGGTGGTGCTCACCTTGAGCGCCGATGCCTCGGGGAGGGATTGGGAAGCGACCCTGCTGGCGCACCTGGCGATCTTCGTCGCCGTGATCCTGCTGGCGGTGGTGGTGTTCCTGAGCTATGCCTACGCGCCTCGGCTGCAGCGGATGATCCCCACCCACGTGGCCAGCGGGGTGCAGCGCCTGGTCTCCTTCATCCTGCTCTGCATCGGGGCGCAGATCGCCTGGGGCGGCATCGCCACGCTTCTGAGCTCACTCTCGGGGACGCCCGGGTGAGCGCGCTCCACACCCCCAACTTCCACCACTGACCATAGATCGGGAAACCATGACATCCGCATCGTTGCAGGGCGATTCACTGCAGGCCTCGCTCACCGTGAATGACCTCGAGGCGAGCGCCACCTGGTACGTCGACATGCTCGGATTCACCGTCGCCCGCCGGGTCGAGCGGGACGGGAAGCTCCGCAGCATCGCGCTCACGGCGGGAACGGTGAAGATCCTCCTCAACCAGGACGACGGGGCCAAGGGTCGCGGCCGGTCGAAGGGTGAGGGGATGTCGTTCCAGATCACTTCCTCGCACGATATCGACGCGATCGCAATGAACATCAAGCAACGAGGCGGCACCCTCGACACCGAATTGGGTGACACGCCCTGGGGTGCGCGGGTCTTCCGGGTGCGCGACCCCGACAACTTCCGCTGGACGATCTCCCGGCCGATCGCGACGTGAACGGAGCCCGAATGCCGCGACCCCGTTCCTTTGCCCTCGTCACCGGCACCAAACCCAGAGAGAGAGGCATATGACCTCCCGCGGCAAGCGACTCCTCACGATGGTGGTCGCCCTGACGCTCCTGATCGGCGTCCTCGTCGCGCTCAACTACCGCTCCCTCGCGATCTGGTCGGCTCCGGCCAAGCGGAAGATCGCGACCCGCACTCCTGCCGCGATGGCCGCCGATTCGGTCTTCTGGCAGACCTTTCACGGCGCCGACTACGACCAGATCCCCCACGCGGTCGAGATGCTTGCCCGGGCCTATGCCGCGACTCCCAACGATCCGGTCACCGCGGGGCACCTCGGGTGGATGCACTTGTGGCGCATCGCCGAGCATGTCCGGAACGACACCGCCTCCGCGGCCATCATCGAAGAGATGCTTCTCGCCCGCCGGTACTTCGAGGAATCGGTGCGGCTCGATCCCTCCGATCCCCGCACCCTCGGTTTCCTGGCCAGCGTCCGGATGGGAGAGGGAAGCATCCAGCACGACGAGCGCCTGACCCGCCGCGGGTACTTCACGATGCTCGATGCCATCAAAGCGTGGCCCGCCTTCAACCTCTTCACCGGCGGATACGTCCTGAGCGGCGCTCCCGCCAACTCAGCGCAGTTCCAGGAGGGACTGGAGTGGCAGTGGCGCGACCTGGATGTCTGCGCCGGCCGGAAGATCGACCGGACCAACCCCGATTTCACCAGCCTCCTCTCCCAGGTCCACGACGTCCGTGCCTGCCTCGACACTTGGATCGCGCCTCACAACGCCGAAGGGTTCTTCCTCAACATGGGCGATATGTTGGTGAAGGCGGGAGACTGGCGCACCGCCCGCACCATCTACGCCAATGCTCGGCTCCTCCCCGGCTACCGCACCTGGGCCTTTGCCCCGGTGCTGGAGCGGCGGATCCAGGACGCAGAGGCCAACGTGGCCCGCTTCAGCGGCACCGACCCCGACCCGAAGACGGGGATGATGGACGGCTCCAGTTTCTCCTGCATGGCGTGTCACCAGCAATGACCGATCGGAGGGAGTGATGTCCCGGGAATCACGGATGACCGCGGGGATCCTGCTGGTGGTCCTCCCCACAGTGATGTACGGTGGCCTGTCGCTGCTCATGCTCCTGGTTGGACGGACCCCCGGATATGTGGACAACCCTCTCCGCCACGATCTCTGGCGGGCGGGACACGCCCACGCCGGGGTGTACCTCGTGCTCTCGCTGGTGATGCTCCGCTATGTCGATGAGGCGTCGCTATCTCCATTCTGGAGGTGGATCGCACGGACCGGCGCTCCGATCGCGGCGATCCTGATCCCCGCCGGCTTCTTCCTCTCGGTGGCATCACCCGGGGCGACGGCACCCAACGTCCTGATGGACCTCGCTTATGTCGGCGCCCTCTTCCTTGCCGCCGCAGTCCTGGCCCTCGGGGTGGGGTTGATCCGAAGCGCCCGACAGCAGGCGGCCTGAATGGCGGCACTCCGTTCCTTTGCCCTCGTCACCGGCACCAGCTCCGGTATCGGCGCGTCGCTCGCCCGGGACCTCCTGGGTCGCGGTTGGTCGGTGGCGGGGATCTCCCGCCGGGCGGCGGCCATCGAAGCACCGGGGTATATCCACCTGCGACTCGACCTCGCAGACCTCGCGGCCACCACCGCCGCGCTGGAGACGACCATTCGGCCGATCCTGGCCGACCCCGACGTCCGTCGCATCGGCCTCGTCAACAACGCCGCCCTCGTGGGCCTCCTCGGGCCCGTCGACCAGATCGACCCGGTCGAGCTCCTCAACGTGTATGCCGTCAACACCACGGTGCCGATCCTCCTGATGGGGTGGTTCCTCCGGCACCTGCGGCCGGACGTCCCGCTCCGCATCGTGAACGTGTCGACCGGTGCCGCGGTAACGCCACTCCCAGGCCTCGGCGCCTACGGCAGCAGCAAGGCAGCACTTCGCTTGGCGGGGATGATCCTCGCGGCCGAGCTCGATGGTCGGAGCGCCGGCACTGCGGGGCCGGACGTCTCGATCCTCTCCTACGAACCGGGGCTGGTGGACACGCCGATGCAAGCCACCATCCGCAGCAGCTCGGCGGAGATCATGCCGATGATCCAGGTCTTCCAGGACTGGGCCGCCACCGGCGCGCTGGCGCCGCCGAGCGCCCCCGCCGCCCGGATCGCGGACTACCTGGAGGAAGACGGACATCCGCGCTGGTCCGAACTCCGCTTTGACCCTGCTGCGGGCGACAAGACCGCCGGGTGACGCCCGGCGGTGCCGACCGATATATTCCCTCTGTCCATTCTCTGAGAGATCCCGATGCGCCAGATGTTCCGGTCCCTTCGCCACTCGATGGCGCTTGCGCTCATCCTCGCGCCGATCACGCTGGCGGCCCAGGGGGTCAACACCCTGCCCCCGGACGTGTTCGCCAAGGTGCAGACCGCGGTGAACGACGTGATGCAGAAGTCCCAGGTGCCGAGTGCGTCGGTCGGGATCGTGTTGAACGGCAAGATCGTGTATACCGGTGCCTTCGGGATGGCGCGGCTGTCGCCGCCGATGCCCGCCTCGCCCGAGATGCACTATGCCATCGGCTCGATCAGCAAGCAGTTCACCGCCGCCTGCGTGATGCTGCTGGTGCAGGAGGGCAAGCTCTCGCTCGATGATCCGGTCTCGAAGTTCTTCCCCGAGCTGACGCGCGCCAACGAGGTCACACTCCGGAACCTGCTGTCGCACACCTCCGGCTACGAGGACTACGCGCCGCAGGACTACACCATCCCGGTGTGGACCAAGCCGACGACCGCCCAGGCGGTCATCCACGAGTGGGCCACCAAGCCGCTCGACTTCGATCCCGGCACCCAGTACCAGTACAGCAACACCAACTTCAACATCGTGGGGCTCATCGTCGAGAAGGCGAGCGGGCAGCCGTTCTGGCACTTCCTCTCCACCCGCATCCTCAAGCCCCTGCACCTGGACCGCACCATCGACCTCGACACCCAGCACTCGCAGCTGGAGCCGACGGGGTATGCCCGGAACGCGCTGGGGCCGCTGCGCCCTGCCACGACCGAGGCCCCCGGTTGGTACTTCGCCGACGGCGAGATGGCGATGCCGGTGGGTGATCTGCTGACCTGGGACATCTCGATGATGGACCAGTCGCTCCTCGCGCCGGCCTCGTACGCCGCGATGGAGACGCCGATGAAGCTCAAGAACGGCCAGGAGATCGGCTACGGGCTCGGCGTCTCCCTCGGCTATCGCGACGGCCACCGCGTGGTGGCGCACAGCGGCGAGGTGGGCGGGTTCGTGGCGCAGAACATCGTCTTCCCCGAGGACAAGATCGCCATCGCAGTGCTGACCAACCAGGAGGCCAGCTCAGCCGCCGGTGCCATTGGGCGTGCCATCTCGGACGTCCTGCTGCCGACGCCGCCCAACGCGACCGGGGATCCGGCGGCCGTTGCTGCGGCCGAGACCCAGATCAGGGCAATGTTGGCAGGGTTGCAACAGGGGAAGATCGACCGCGCGCTCTTCACGGCCAATGCGAATTTCTACTTCGACCAGACGGCACTGGGAGATTTCCAGTCGAGCCTGGGACCGTTGGGCACCATCACCTCGCTCCACCAGACCGGCAGCTCGCTGCGTGGGGGGATGACGTACCGCGGGTTCGAGGCCGCGTTCTCCAACGGGAGCAAGGTGCGGATCAGCACCTACACGATGCCCGACGGCAAGGTCGAGCAGTTCCTGGTCGACGCGGCGAGCTGATCGGACCAGGCGGGATGACTGACTGACATTCCCAGATGGCGCTCGGTCAGGTCGACGGGCGCCTTGCTGTCACTTTTCTTCGTGTTCTCCGTCTTGGTGAGCTGTCCACATCCGCGGTGGCCCTGCCGCCGTCCCTCAGAGACCTGACACCTCAAGAGGAAAGCGCCATGATGCGCCGCACCGCACCCGCTCTTTTGCTCGCCCTGCTCGCGACCGCTCCCCCCCCCGCGGTCTCCGCTCAATCACTCTACATGCCCCGATCCATCAAGAAGGTCTATGCCTCCGGGACCCGGACGCTGGCGGGGATGCCGGGGCCGAACTTTTGGCAGGACCACGGGCAGTACAAGATCTCCATCACCGCCACGCCGCCCGACCCGAAGATCTCCGGCACCGAGGAGATCACCTACACCAACAACAGCCCCGACACCCTCCACACCCTGGTGATCAAGCTCTTCCCCAACTCGCACCGTCCCGGCGCACCGCGCGATGGCGGGGCGGGACCGGACCAGCTCACCTCGGGGATGCACATCACCTCCTTTGCCGTCAACGGCACTGCCCAGACGTGGAACGACTCGCCTCGCTACTTCACCTCGCAGCCGGTGCGTCTCCCCACGGCACTGGCCCCGCACCAGTCGATCCACCTCGCATTCGAGTGGTGGTACGACCTTCCGGCGCGGGCGAGCCGCCAGGGCGTGATCGACTCGACCACGTTCTACGTGGCGTACTTCTATCCCCGCGTGGCCGTGTACGATGACTACAACGGCTGGGACGTGATGGATCATTCGGGCCACGAGTTCTACAGCGACTTCAACGACTACGACGTGACCGTCAAGGTCCCGACCAACTTCGTCGTCTGGGGCACCGGGACCCTTACCAACGCCGCCGACCTGCTGCAGCCCGCGGCGCTGGCGCGCTTTCAGGCCTCCTTCACCAGCGATACCACCATCCACGTCGGCACCGGTGTGCAGATCCGCGCCGGCCTGATCACCGCACGCGACTCCATGAACGCCTGGCACTTCACCGCCACCGACATCCCGGACATGGCCTACGGCCTGAGCGACCACTACGACTGGGACGCCGCGAGCGTGATGGTGGATGACAGCACGCACCGCCGGGCCAGCGCCCAGGCGGCGTACAACGACACCGCGTCCGACTTCCACCATATGGTGAAATTCGTCTCCCACTCCCTCGACTTCCTCTCGCACCAGTGGCCAGGCGTCCCCTACCCCTACGAGAAGATGACGGGCTTCCAGGGAGGCGCGGGGATGGAATATCCGATGATGGCCAACGACGAGTCGTACCCGAGCGACGCGTTCGCGCAATTCGTGGTCGCGCACGAGATCGCCCACACCTACATGCCGTTCTACATGGGGATCAACGAGACCCGCTACGCCTTCATGGACGAGGGGTGGGCCACCACCTTCGAATACCTGATCAACCAGCTGGACATGGGCAAGGACACGGCCGCCACGCTCTTCAAGCAGTTCCGCGTGTCCCGCTGGGCCCACGATCCGGCGCCGAGCGAGGACCTTCCGATCCTCACGCCGGCCGATGAGCTGACCGGCGGTGCCTACGGGATCAACGCCTACGGGAAGCCCGCGCTCGGTTATCTCGCGGTCAAGGACATGCTGGGTGATGCGGCCTTCCGGAAGTCCCTCCACGCCTACATGTCGCGGTGGCACGGGAAGCATCCGACGCCGTGGGACTTCTTCTACATCTTCGACAACACCGCCGGTCGCCCGCTCGACTGGTTCTGGACCAACTGGTTCTTCGGCAACGCCTACATCGACCTCGCGATCAAGGGCGTGACGAAGTCCCGCGGGGGGTACGCGGTGACCGTGGACAACATCGGCGGGATGGACGCCCCCTTCGACCTGGTGGTGACGCTGGCCAATGGCACCACCCAGCGCCAGCACCAGACCGCGGCGGTGTGGGAACACAATGGCCATCGCGCCGTCATTTCGGTGCGGGCCTCCCACGCGGTGCAGGCGGTGACCATCGATGGCGGCATCTGGGTCGATGCCGACACGACCAACAACAGCTGGAAGCGGTAGTTCGGCGCGCCGGCTTTGGCCGGCCTACCCGCCCCGTCCTGCTCTGGCGCAGGACGGGGCGGCGCCGTATGCTAGGGCGTCCCTCCCCGAGGAGCACGCCGTGGCGACCCTCCAAGACCTGCTGGCACACAAAGGGCACTCGATCGTTTCCGTCCGGCCCAGCGACACGGTCCAGCGCGTCGCGAGCGTGATGAACGACCGCAACATCGGCGGCGTGGTGGTGCAGGACGGCGAAACGCTCTCCGGCATCTTCACCGAGCGCGACGTGCTGCGGCGCGTCGTGGCCCGCGGACTGGACCCCGCGACGACGACGGTGAGCACCGTGATGACCACGCCGGTGCTCACCTGCCGCCCCGAGATGACCGTCGAGGATTGCGCCGGCCTGATGACCACCAAACGGATCCGCCACCTCCCGGTCTCGGATGGCGCAGCACTGCTCGGCATCGTGACCATCGGCGACCTGATGGCACATACCGTCGGCGAACAACAGGCCACCATCCAGCACATGAACAACTACCTCTTCGACCTGCGCTGAGCGGATCGGCAGCGACGACATCGTCCCGACCAGGAGGGCAGATGCTCCGAAGTGTGCTGGCGGTGCTGGCCGGCTACGCCGCGATGGCCGCGATCGTCGTCATCGCTACCATCCTCGCCGTCCGTTTCATCCTTCGGGTCCCGGCGTCCGCATTGCGGTCGATGCCCTCGACCCCACCGTCCCGTCCTTACCTCACGACCAACATCGCGGCGAGCGGGTTGGCCGCGCTGATCGGTGGCCGGATCACCGGGGCGATCGCCGACCATGCCCCGGTAGCCCACGGGCTCGCGCTCGCGGCACTGATGGTGGGATTCGGACTCCTCTCCGCCCGACAGTCCCGCGCGGCACAACCGCGTTGGTACAAGACGCTGCTCGTCACGGCGATGCCCGCGCTGGCGGTCGCGGGCGCAGCGCTTGCGACCTGACACACCCTTCCACAGAGGAGCCCAGATGCTGCTCATCCGCGAAATCTTCCACTGCCGGCCCGGCAAGGTCCGCTCCCTGGTCGAGAAGTTCCAGGCGATGTCAAAGCTCGGCCAGAAGTCGGGAATGCCGCCGATGCGGATCCTCACCGACATGGCCGGTGCGCGCTACTGGACCCTCGTCGCCGAGATGGAAGTCCCGAGCCTGGGGGAATTCGAGAAGATGATGTCAGGCGCAGGCCAGAGCGCCGAGGAGGGGAAGGAGATGGAAAAGATCATGAAGGACTATCACGACCTGGTCGAGTCAGGGCACCGCGAGGTATTCAAGATCGAGGGTTGAGCTCGCGAGGCGGGCACCGCGACAGACCTCGAATCCCGACAGCAGGGCGTCCCACTCACCCCGACCCCGGAGACCCGATGTCCGTAAGTAACGCATTCAACCGAACGGGATTCTCGCGCTTCATCAACGGCAGGACCGGACGGTCCTTTCGATTGGTGGCAGGTACAGGATTCCTGGTGGTGGGCTACATCTACCGCTCCCACCCCCTCGGCATCGCGTCGATGGTGTGGAGCTTCTTCCCGCTCAGTTCAAGTGTGATGGATTGGTGCTGGATCAGCGCGGCGCTGGGCGGCCCGCTCAAGGGGTGCGATGTCCGGGCCCTGCAGGGGTAGGGTCGTCGCGGGTCACGGGTCACACGATCGATGCCCGCGATGCAAGACCTGCGACGCTACATCCCCTGATCCACGTGCAGCGTCATCATCATCCCCGCCCCCAGATGCTCCGCGATATGACAGTGGAGCATCCAGGCGCCGGGGTTCGATGCGTCGATGAGCAGGTCCACGGTCGACCCCACCGGGATGAGCACAGTGTCCTTCCACACCAGGTCCGTCGTGGGCACACCGTCCCGTGAGACGACGAGCATCCGCTGACCGTGCAGGTGGATCGGATGTTGCATCGGGTGAAAGGAGTGCGGATCGTTGTAGATCCGCAGCTTGACCACCGACCCCTGACGCACGTGCCAGTCGATCGCTTCGTTCTCCTTGCCGGTCGAATCGTCTCGCAGGATCCACCGCACCTCCTTGCCCGTCGAAAGCCAGTTCATCTCCGGCATCCCGTCGGTCCACTCGATGGGATGGAAATACGCCGTGTCCACGCTCATGAACTGGACGGTCGGGAGCGGGAGCGCCGACGTGGCCACGGTGAGCGTGATGCGCTTGTCGGGAGGCCGGTCGAAGTATTGGCGATACTTCGCGATCTCCGCACTCACCGCCGGATTGGCCCGGAGGACCCGGAAGGCGGCGGTGTAGTCGGGCGCGGCCCGGGTCGAATCCACCGTGACCCATCCGAGCGTGTCCACCTCGGCGTCGAACTCGCCCCGGTAATGATCGATGGCCTGCACCGAGTTGAGGATCGGATACCGCCCCGGTCGCTCGAACTCGGCCGCCACCACATACCGTTCCGCCGGCGCCAGGATCGCACTCGGCACGATTTCCTCCCGCTCGAATCGGCTCACGTCCGACGCCAGCACCTTGAGCCGGACTCCCGGGATCGAGAGGTTCCAGGTCCGCGCATTCGCCACGTCGGTCAGGAAGAACCGCACCACTGCTCCCCGGTGCACGGTGAGCGCGTAGTCGGGCTCTCCGTTCACCAGCGGCACATTCCCCACCCGTCCCATCAGCGCGAAATCCGGCGCCTCCTTCCCGAATGGGATGAGAGTGTCGGCGTGGATCAGGAGGTCGCTCAGCATCAGGGCGACGTCCTGGTTTGCGGGGGAGTAGTAGGCGGTATCGGCGCTCTCAACCATCACGTTGCCGTAGAGCCCCATCGCTTGCTCGATGTCCTCGCGCACGTGCGGGTGGTACCAATAGATCCCCGCGTCGGGGAAGTGCACCGTGTAGGTGAAGTCGCCGCCTGGTGGCACCGGATCCTGTGTCACCCCCGGCACGCCGTCGAAGCGATCGTCGAGCCGCACCCCATGCCAGTGCACGGTACTCGGCAGGTCGAGTCGGTTGTGGAACCGGACGATGATGGTCGAGTTCTGCGCCACCTTGATCAGCGGCCCCGGCACCTGGCCGTCGAAGCCGTACATCACGAAGGTCCGGTCGCGGATGGTGCGCCGAAGGAGCCCGGCGGTGAGGTCGAGGGTATCGCCATCCTTGAGTGGAACGATGGTCGATGGATGCGCCAGCGGGACGGTGGCTGGATCCACTCCTGCGCCCGGAAGGAACGGCGCCACCGGCGGCGTGAGCCCGACGAGCCCCGGAAGCATGATCATCCCTTTGGGCATCGGGATCGGCAGCATCGCGGTGGAGTCGGAGCCCATCTGCATCCCCGCCATCCCCGGATCCTGCGCGGCGAGCGGGCCCGCACCGCTGAGGATGACGACGAGCGCCAAGAGCGAGCGGCGGGTCAATTCGGTGCGCCGCGAAAGAGCGGTTGGCCGATGAACCGCTGCAGCCACCCGCTCGGCGAGGTGCCGTGCAGCACGACAGGCCCGGCGTGCACCGCCGGGGCAGTATCTGCTTCCGCGGTGACGACGAAAAGGAACTTGTTCCGTTCGGCCACGCCAACGGTGCTGACGCCGTTGGTGATCGTGCCGAGCCGGCGCCAGTCGGAAAGGTCAGTGCTCACGTCCCACGCGACATAGGCGTGGTACGCGCCGAGCGCTGAGGGGGCCGGGAGGGATTCGGCAGTGACGCGGATATCGAACCGGAGCCGGCCGTCGGCGGTGGCGGCCACCCCGAACGGGGAATCGGCAAAGACGAGCCGCGCCGAGCCACGCGCGGAAGGAGCCGCGGGACCCGGCGCGAGTGCCATATCGTATGGTCCGGGCTTGGGCCCCGCGCTGGTCGCAGCCAGCGCGAGGCAACCCAGGACGGCGAACGCCTTCACTTCGACGCCGCAGCCCCCGTAGGACCGTGGGTGTAGTCCTGCTCGCTCGAGATGCTCGGCTGGCCGATGCTCGCGCCAGTCCATCCGTCGAAGCCCTTCATCTTGAAGAGCCAGAGGCCGGTCCGCATGTCGCTCAGGACGATGAGGCCGTCCGCGTTCCGGACATCCACCCCGAACGCGCCCTGCTCCACGCTGTTGGTGCCCTGCCATCCGTTGTCCGGGTTCCCGCCGAAGCCGTTCTCGTGCACGCAGGTAGTGCAGGTGTAGTACCAGCCGTCGGTCTTCGGGGCCTTCGGATCCTTCAGGTCGAAGACGAAGAGTCCGTCCTCGTACGCCGAGACGAAAACGTAGGGCCAGCGCACCTCGTGGTTGTGCGAGAGGTCATGCCAGTCCGCGCTCCACGCCGAGATCGGAAGGTCCAAGTTCTTGCGAGTGCCGTCCTGCCCCTCACGGAGGTCCCACACCTTGAGCGGCGTGTACTGGTACTCCGTCTCGGTGACGGCGTAGTTGCCGTCGGGTGAGGGCGTGAACGTATGGGCGATGTCGAGCCCCATCCCCGTGATGGTGAAGAGCTGGACCGGCGCCTCCGGATGGGAAATGTCCCAGGCCGAATAGCCGCCGAGGCCGGCGCCGTAGAAGACGTCGCGCTTGCGCGCCACGTCGTAGCCCACGTAGAAGTCGTGGTAGCTTCCCGCCCCGAAGGCCCGGAACGGCGTCGGGTTCGGCACTGAGCCGACGATGGCGTTGGTGGTGTCACCCGCCACCACTTTGGCCAGATCGTAGATGACCGCCTTGGCTTGGTTGACCGTGACGAAGTAGAGCACCCGGCCGTCGGAATGCTTGTAGACGAAGGTGTTGTGGAAGCCGCCGGGTGCTGCGGGGTAGCGGATCCGGGCCACCACCTTGACCGTGGAGGGGTCGGGCAGGCCGGTCACGTCGAGGATGACCGCGCCCAGGTCGGCGTCGGGGCTTCCCTGCATGAACTGGTACGATTGGGCAAAGTAGTACTTGTCGCCGATCCTGAACGCCTTCCCGTCCATCGCACCGATGCCGCGGTGGAGCTCCGGATTCTCGATCGACCAATCGACGATCTTCGTCGGATGGCGCGGGTCCTTGATGTCGTAGATCTGCACGTCGTTGTTGGTGAAACCGGACGCGTAGACGTAGGGGCGCTTCATCTCCGGTTCGATCTCGATGTCGGAGAGCTTCCAGGCGCCAGGGTGTGTCACCACGTGGGCAAGGACCGTGATGTTCTTCGAACCGCCGACCTTCTGGGTGGTCGGCACACGACTGCCGGGATCCTGCGCCGTGGCGGTCGTGGCAATGCTGAGCAGGGCAAGGGCGAACAACGTTCCGCGCATCGTGTCTCCGGGGAGGTCGGGGCGTTGGGTGGTCAGGGTGGCAGGGGAGTATGGGGCGGCGCCGCGAGCGTGGCAAGAGCGTGGGGCCGGCGTTCCACCGACGAACACCCTCTGGCGCATTGAGGTCGGGAGTGTTGCTTTTGGGGACATCCGCGGGCGGGGCGCCCGCGGAAAACTCCGATCTTCCAGCGAAGGGATCCAGCCATGCCACGTCTCACCGACTCCCTCTTCATCGGCGTCGGCGGGCACGTCGTCGCCATCGACCGCTCGACCGGCCAGGAGGTCTGGCGCACCAAGGTGAAGATGTCGTCGGTCACGACGGTGTCGATCGTCGGTGATCGCATCCTTGCCGGCGCGCAGGGGGAGCTCTGCTGCCTCGATGCCTCCACGGGGAGTATCCTCTGGCGGAACAAGCTGCGTGGGCTCGGGATGGGTGTGGTGTTGTTCCCGGACGGGAGCACCGGCGCCATCGCCGCAGCCGCGGCCCAGGCCGCCGCTGGCGCCGCCACTGCTCGGTGATGCCCATCCACGCGGGGCCGACACGATGAGGGTCGCGATCAACGGCGCCGGCATCGCGGGACCCACCCTCGCTTTCTGGCTGCGCCGGTCGGGGCACGAGGTCCTGCTGGTGGAGGAGGCCCCCGCGCCTCGCACCGGCGGCTACGTCATCGACTTCTGGGGACTCGGATACGACATCGCCGAACGGATGGGACTGATCCCCGAGATCCGCCGCCTCGGCTATCAGGTGAAGGAGGTCCGCATCGTGGATCGGCACGGGCGCCGGCGCGGCGGCTTCAGCACGGCGGTCTTCGATCGGGCGACGGGCGGGCGGTTCACCAGTCTCCCCCGCTCCGACCTCGCCGGCACGATCATCCGCGCCCTGGATCCCGGGGTCGAGCAGCTCTTCGGCGACTCGATCGCAGACATCGAGGACCGCGGCGACCGGGTCGGACTCACTTTCGACCATGCCCCGGCGCGCGAGGTCGATCTCGTGATCGGCGCCGACGGCCTCCACTCACGGGTGCGCCACCTCGTCTTCGGTGATGACGCCGGGAAGGAGGTCGCCCTCGGCTACCACCTGGCCGCCTTCCAGGTCGAAGGATATCGCCCCCGCGATGAGCTGACATTCGTGAGTCACGGGGCTCCGGGGCGGCAGATCTCCCGTTTTACGCTCCGCGGGGATCGAACGATGTTCCTCTTCGTCTTCCACGACGAATGTCTTCCGACGCCCGCTCCCGCGACCGAGGCGGAACGCCGCACTGCACTCTGCCACATCTTTGCCGATGCCGGATGGGAAGCGCCGGCCATCCTCGACGCGATGATGAAGGTCGATGCGGTGTACTTCGACGGGGTGAGCCAGATCCGGATGCCGCACTGGACCCGGGGTCGAGTGGCACTGATCGGCGACGCGGCGGCGTGCGTATCCCTCCTCGCCGGTGAAGGGACGGGGCTCGCCATCACCGAGGCGTATGTCCTGGCCGGTGAACTCCATCGCGCCAATGGCGACCACACCACCGCCTTCGCGCGCTACGAAGAGCAGCTCCAGCCCTTCCTCCGGAAGAAGCAGGCGTCGGCGGCCAACTTCGCATCGTCGTTCGCTCCCCGGACGGCCCTCGGCCTCGCGGTACGCAACGCCGTTACCCGCCTCTTCAGCATCGGGTTCCTCGCCGATCGCGTAGTGGCCGCCAATTTGCGCGATGACCTCGAGCTGGCGGACTATGGCTTCGACCGTGCGCCAAACGCCCGTTGATGACACCCATACCCCGCTGGCGCCATGTCCACTGAGCGCCGCACGACGCCGACCCTCACCGCGATGGCGCTCACCGCCTTCGCGGCGAACTCGATCCTCTGCCGCCTGGCACTGCGCAACGGCTCCATCGACGCCGCGAGCTTTTCGGCGATCCGGATCGCGGCCGGCGCCACGAGCTTGCTGCTGCTCCTCCAGCTCCGGCGCCCGGGGCACGCCACGCGACCGCGCGGGTCGTGGGCCGGTGCCGCGGCGCTCGCCCTCTACGGCGTCCCGTTCTCGTTCGCTTTCCTGAGTCTCAGCGCCGGCACCGGAGCACTCCTCCTCTTCAGCGCCGTGCAGATCACGATGGTGCTCGCGTCGATGCTCCGGGGCGTGCGTCCCCGCCCCGGCCAGTGGGCCGGCCTGGCGCTCGCCTTCGGCGGGCTGGTCTACCTCTTTCTCCCTGGCATCACGGCGCCAGCACCATTGGGCGCGGTCCTGATGCTCGTCGCCGGCACCGCCTGGGGCGTCTACTCATTGCGTGGCCACGGGGCGCAGGACGCGTTGGCTGAGACCACCGGCAACTTCATGCGCGCGGTACCGGTCGTCTGGGTCGTGTGGCTCGTGGCGTTCGCATCGGTGCACGTCCAGCCGACCGGCATCATCTGGGCCGTTCTCTCGGGAGCGGTCGCGTCAGGGATCGGATACGTCATCTGGTACGCCGCCCTTCGACACCTGAGCTCCGTCACCGCGGCGGCGGTCCAACTGGCGGTCCCGCTCCTGGCCGGGCTGGGCGGGATCCTCCTCCTCGACGAACGACTCACGTTCCGGCTGGCCGTTGCCGCCGTCCTGGTCCTCGGCGGGATCGGGATGACCATCGCCGGACGCGCCACCACCAGCTAGGCCGCCCTCCACCCCTTGCGCCACCCCACCCTCCGCCTGCACTCTATGGAATGGCGACCCCCAAGAAGAAACGCGCTCCCAAGAGGTCCAAGAAGGCCGGTGTGGCCAAGTCGCGCGGCCTCGACGCCACCCGCCTGACCAGCACCGCCCCGCCCGCCGCGGTCGAAGCGCTCAGCACCCGCATCGCGGCCGATGGCGGCACGGTCCTCGCGACCTATCGCGACCCGCTCGGCTCGCGCTGGCAGATCCTCGCCGCGTTGCCCATCGACACGGTGGCGCCGACGCCGTACCAACGCGACCTCTCCGACACGCACGTGGCTCGGCTCGCGGACGCGATCGACAAACTCGACCGCTTCCTCGATCCGATCGTGGCGGTCCCCGCCCCCGATGGCGGGTATTGGTCGCCCAACGGATTTCACCGCCTCGGCGCGATGCAGCAGCTCGGCGCCAAGGCGATCGTGGCGCTGGTCGTGCCCGAACCCGAGGTGGCACACCGGATCCTGGCGCTCAACACCGAGAAGGCCCACAACCTGCGCGAGAAGTCGCTGGAGGTCTCCCGACTGGCGCAGGCGCTCGCCGCGCTGGATGACGGGGCGGAAAAGGGATTCGCCGAGGTGTTCGAGGAATCGGCGTTCATCACGCTCGGGCTCTGCTACCAGGAGAACGGCCGATTCTCCGGCGGGGCCTACCATCCGATCCTCAAGCGCTGCGACCAGTTCCTGGCCGTCAAGCTCCCCGCCGCGCTCGAGATCCGGAAGGCGCGGGCCGCCAAGCTCCTCGAGCTCAACGACCATGTCAACGAGGCGGTCAAGAAGCTCAAGGAGCGCGGGCTGGAGAGTCCGTACTTGAAGGCGTTCGTGGTGGCGCGGATCAACCACCTGCGCTGGGTCAAGGACAAGCACCCCGATTTCGACGACTCGGTCGACAAGATCCTGGGCGCCGCTCGACGGTTCAACGTGGCCAACGTGAAGGCCGACCAGGTGGCGAAGAGCGGCGGAGCGGGTGGTGGCGAGGAGTGACGCCCCCCGCTCCGACGGCGCCGGTGGACCGGCTCCCGACCCACACCACGCCCCAGACCCTCGGCGAGGAGATCGCCAACAGTGTGAGCCACGGGATCGGATTCGTCCTGGCGCTCGTGGGGGCCCCCTGGCTGGTGCGCGCCGCGATGCTCCATGGCGACCCGACCGCGGTCGCCGCCGTGAGCGTTTTCTCGGCGACACTGGTGCTGCTCTACCTGTCCTCGACGCTCTATCACGCGGTGCGGGCGGGGCCGGCCAAACGTGCCTTCCGGATCCTGGACCATGGTGCGGTGTACCTGCTCATCGCAGGCACATACACCCCGTTCACGTTGGTCTCGCTGCATGGCGTCTGGGGGTGGTCGCTCTTCGGCGTCGTGTGGGCACTCGCCATCCTGGGGATCGTCCTCACCGCGACCGGCGCCATGCAACACCCGCAGGCGTCGACCGCCCTCTTCCTCGGGATGGGGTGGCTCATCGTCGTCGCCATCCGTCCGCTCTGGCTCCACCTCCCACTTGCGGGGTTCGTCTGGCTGGTGGCCGGCGGGCTGGCCTATACCGTAGGGGTCGGGTTCCTCACGACCAAACGGCTCCCGTACGGGCACTTCATCTGGCACCTGCTGGTGCTCGTCGGCAGCGCCTGCCATTACGTGGCGGTGCTGCGCTATGCGGCCTGAACACATGGTCCCGGCCCACGCCTGACCCTGACCGACCGACCCGCTCCCGTCGATGCGCCTGGTGACTCCGCCCATTCCCTTCGACCTCCAGCCGACCCTGCACGGTGCTCTGGTACGCCTCGCACCGCTCCGTCAGGGCGACTTCGAGCGCCTCTATGCCGTCGCTGCCGATCCGCGCGTCTGGGAGCAGCACCCCGAGCACGATCGCTGGAAGCGGGAGGTGTTCCAGCACTTCTTTGACGGCGCCATGCTGTCGGGGGGCGCTTTCCTCGTCGTCGACACCACCACCGGCGCGGTGATCGGCTCGACCCGCTACTGCGGCCTCGACGTGAAAAAGAGTGTCGTCGAGATCGGATGGACCTTCCTCGCCCGCTCCCATTGGGGCGGGCGCTACAACGGCGAGATGAAGCGCCTGCTGCTGGCGCACGCGTTCCGCTTCGTCGAGCGGGTGGTCTTCGTGGTCGGGCCGGAGAATGTCCGGTCCCGCCGCGCGGTGGAGAAGATCGGGGGGCATCCGATCGCGCCGAGGAAGAACGCCAAGGGAGAAGAGCGGGTCGTCTACGAGATCACCAGGGCGGCGTTCGCGGGCTGACCGCACCTCATGATGCTGCACGATCCGTCCCGGTCGTCATGTCTCCAGATGGGCGACGGCGGTATCCTATAGCTCACTGATCCATCGACCCCACGTACCGCTGACCCGCGACCATCGATGCGCCTGTGGACCCTTCATCCGAAGTATCTCGACGCCAAGGGGCTGGTCGCCCTCTGGCGGGAAGGCTTGCTCGCCCGTGCGGTCCTCCTCGGCAGGACCCGAGGGTATCGCCACCACCCGCAGCTCATCCGATTCCAGCGCACCAAGGACCCCGTCGCGGCGATCAACCGATACCTGCAAGGGGTGCTGGACGAGGCGCGGGCGCGCGGCTACCACTTCAACGCGGGCAAGATCCGCGGGGCCCGCGCACGGCGCGCGCTGGTCGAGCACCGCGGGCAGTTGGCGTTCGAATGGCAGCACCTGCTGCGCAAACTTCGCCGCCGTGACCGCGTTCGACATTCTGCAGCGCTCACAGTCCGCCGGCCCGCGCCACACCCGCTTTTTCGCATACGACCGGGCCCCGTGCAAGAATGGGAAAAGGCCAAGTGACCTGGCAGTCAAGCCGATGGACCTGTCGGCACTACGCTCAAGGAGATGTGACGTGATGCACCGATCCACCCTCGTTCCATCCGGCCTCCTGGTGTTGACCTTGCTGGCCGGCTGCGCGGTGACCCCGAAAGTGGATCCCGAGGCCGAGGCGGCCGCCATCCGGACGCTCGACGCCCGATTCGGGGCCGCGGTGGCCAAGCTCGATGTCGTAGCGGCCACGGCACTCTATGCGCCGGACGCATCGGTGATGCCGCCGGGACTTCCGGCCGTGCGCGGGACCGAGGCGATCCGCACCATGCTGGCCGGGCTGTTCACCGCACCCGGGCTCTCCATCACCCTCCGACCGGAGCGGATCGACATCGCCGTCGCGGGTGATCTCGCGACCGACGCCGGGATGGTCGAAGTGGGGATGAACACCGCCCAAGGACCGGTGATCGAAGGATCGAAATATCTCGAGGTGTGGCGGAAGGTGAATGGCGAGTGGAAGCTGATGTACGACACCTGGAACGCCAACGCGCCCAGCGCGAGTGCGACCAAGGCGCGGTGACTGGGCCGCGCACGGAACCACCCGGCCTCTGGCTGCGTTACAGGTATGACCTCCACCTGGGACCTCCCGTGACCCACCGCCTGCCGTCGCACCTGTTGTTCGCCGCCATCGGCGGGTCGATGCTCGCCCTCACCGCGATGAGCGCTCCCTCCGCGCCCCGTGCGCATGCCCCGGCTCTGCGCACGATGGCGGTGGATACGGCGGTATTCGCGGGTGGGTGTTTCTGGGGGGTCGAGGGGGTGTTCGAGCACGTGAAGGGTGTCATTTCCGCCACCTCGGGATATGCTGGCGGATCGGTCGCGTCGCCGTCCTATGAGGAAGTGAGCTCCGGCACCACCGGACACGCCGAATCGGTGCGGGTGGTGTTCGACCCTTCGCGCGTCCGCTATGCGGACCTGCTGCAGGTCTTCTTCCTGGTGGCGCACGACCCGACCGAGCTCGACCGCCAGGGCCCCGATATCGGCACCCAGTACCGGTCGCTGGTGCTCTACAGGAATGCCGCCCAGAAAGAGGCGGCGGAGGCATATGTGGCCGAGCTTGGGCGCACCAAGGTGTATGAGCGTCCGATCGTGACCCGGATCGAGCCGTTGCAGGCCTTTTATCCCGCCGAGGCGTATCACCAGCACTATATGGCGCTCCATCCCGACCAGCCGTACATCTACTACAATGACGCCCCGAAGCTGGTCCAGCTGCGCCAGCGCTTCCCGACCTGGTACCGGGAGTCGTGATGCACTGACCGTGGCGACGGACCGCGCGCGCGAGGGGCCCCGGCAGGACCGGCCGGGACCTTGTTGCGTCCCGCCGGAATGACTGGTGAGAGGCCCATGGACCCGGCATATTCGATGGCGCAGGATGCCTGCCGAAGACGCTCGTCCCCGCAACGCCACTGGGAGTTCGATGGCCGGACGGTCAAAACGCGCTGCCAAGCCTGCCCGGAAGCGTGCCCCGCGCGGGCGACGGGGAACTCTCGCCCAGCGGCAATCGGCGTTGCTTCGATTGTCGGCGGAGGTGGCCGCGGCGCATGATGAGGCGGAGGTCTGCCAGCGCGTCGTCGCGGGCCTCCACGATGACGCCCTGGGGTACGATTTCCTCGGGATGTTCCTGCTCGAGACCGGCGGCGACCGGGTCCTCAAGGCGAGCGTCGGCTGGCCCGATGTGACCCCCAATTGGCGGGTGCGTCCCGGCCAGGGGCTGAGCGACCGGGCCATCCGGGACGGCCAGCTTCACTACACCCCGCGAGTCGCCACCGAACGCGCCTACTTGCCGAGCCTCGATTCCGGCTCCGAAGTGGACATCCCCCTCCGGGTGGACGACCAGACCATCGGGGTCCTGGTGGTGGAGAGTGCCGAGCCCGACGCGTTCTCCACCGCCGACTTCAAGGTCCTCACCGCCGTCGCCGACTTTGCGAGCTTGGCCATCGGCCGGGCTCGGTTGCTGGTGAGTGCCCGCCGCCGCGCCGATGAACAGCAGGCCCTCCTCGACACGATGGCCGACCTCTCCGGCGAGCTCGAGCTCAGCAAGCTCCTCCACGCCGTGCTCGGGCGTGCGGTGGCGTTGCTCGGTGTCACCGGGGGCGAGCTCGCGATCTACGAGGAAGAGACCCGGACGCTGGTCGTGGTGGCGAGCACCGGTATCTCGCGCGACTCCACCGGCACCCGCCTGGGCTTCGGCGAAGGTGCGATGGGCAAGGTGGCGGAGTCGCACGAGCCGCTGATCATCCCCAACTACGACGAGTGGGCCGGTCGATCCACCAAGTATTCCGACGTGCGGGACACGGTGCAGGCCGTGATGGTGGCGCCGCTCCTGATCGGGCAGCGGTTGGTGGGTGCCATCGCCAGCACCCACGCCGACCCGACCCGCAATTTCGGCACCGACGACCTGCGTCTCCTCCAGCTCTTTGCACCCCAGGCCGCCATCGCGATCGAGAACGCCCGACTCTATACCGCCGCGCAACGACAAAAGGAGTATTTCGCGGCGGTGGTGGCCAACAGCCCGGTGGCCATCGTGACGCTCGAGCTCGACGGCCGCATCACCTCGATGAACCCCGCCTTCGAGACCCTCTTCGGCTACACCCAGGAGGAGGCGGTCGGGCACGACCTCGACTCGCTCATCAACGACGAACGTACCCTGTCGGAGGCGTACGCCTACACCACCCAGGCCACCCACACCACTGCCAAGGGGATCGGCCGGCGGCGGCGGAAGGACGGCTCCCTCCTCGACGTCGAGCTCGCGGGCGTGCCAGTGACGGTCGAGGGACGCAACGTCGGCATCATGGCGCTCTACCACGATGTCACCGACCTCCTCAAGGCCAAGAGCGAGGCGGAATCCGCCAACCAGGCCAAGAGCCGATTCCTGGCCAACATGAGCCACGAGCTGCGCACCCCGCTCAACGCCATCATCGGCTACAGCGAGATGCTCAAGGAGGACGCCGAGGATCGCGGGAACGAGGAGTACGCGTCGGACCTGGAGAAGATCCGATCATCGGGCCGGCACCTGCTGGCGCTCATCAACGACGTGCTCGATCTCTCCAAGGTCGAGGCCGGAAAGATGGAGCTCTACCTCGAGACCTTCGACGTCCGGCTGCTGGTGGAAGAGGTCCGGACCACGGTTCGTCCGCTCATCCTTCAGAAGGCCAATACGCTCGAGGTCACGGTGGCGCCGGACCTCGGCCCCATCCGCGCCGACCTGACCAAGGTGCGGCAGATGCTCCTCAACCTCCTCTCCAACGCCAGCAAGTTCACCGAAAAAGGCGTCATCGAGCTCCGCGTGAGCCGGGCGTCCGGCGCCATGTGGCCGGGTCACGACGTCCTCTTCAGCGTCCAGGACCACGGGATCGGGATGACCCCGGAGCAGCAGACCCGACTCTTCGAGGCGTTCTCCCAGGCCGAGGCCTCCACCACCCGTCGCTTCGGCGGCACCGGACTGGGACTCGCGATCACCCGGCACTTCACGGAGATGATGGGCGGCAACATCCAGGTCGAGAGCATCCCGGGCGTCGGTTCGACCTTCACGATCCGGATCCCCGAGGACGTCGAAGCGGCGGCGGCCGGCACCGCGCCGCCGGTCGAGCCGCCACCCGGCGCGGCGTCCGCAGGACGGATCCTGGTCATCGACGACGAGCCCGCAGTGCGGACGCTGATGCGCCGCTTTCTGCTGCGCGAAGGATTCACGGTGGACGAGGCCGGCAGCGGTGCTGCAGGCCTGGCACTCGCCCGGGAGACGCATCCTGATGCGATCACCCTCGACGTGATGATGCCGGGGATGGACGGCTGGGAGGTGCTGGCCGCCCTCAAGGACGATCCCGCGCTCGCTGGCATCCCGGTCATCATGCTCACGATCGTCGACGACAAGAAGCTGGGCTACGCGCTCGGCGCCACGGAATACCTCACCAAGCCGATCGACCGGGAGCACCTGCGACGGGTGCTCGCGCCCTATCGCGTGAACGAGGGCGCCGGACGGGTGCTGGTGGTGGAGGACGACCCGCCCACGGCGGAGCTGGTGCGCCGCACCCTCGAATCGGAGGGATGGACCGTCGAGATCGCCCGCAACGGACGGGAGGGACTGGCACGGTTCGATGCCGCCGCACCCTCGCTCATCCTGCTCGACCTGATGATGCCGGAGATGAACGGCTTCGATTTCCTGGAGGCCCTCCGGGCCCCACCCCGGGCGAGCGACGCGCCGGTCGTTGTCGTCACCGCCAAGGATCTCACTGCCGAGGACCATCACCGCTTGAACCACCACGTGAGCGCGGTGCTGCAAAAGGGCGGCTACTCCCGGGACGAGCTGCTCTCGGAGATCGCCTCGCGCCTCGGGAAGCGGATCCGACGTCCCCACCACTCTGTGACGGAGAGAGCGTGATGCCGCGCGTGCTGCTGGTCGAGGACAACGAGATGAACCGCGACATGCTCTCCCGCCGGCTGATGAAGGCGGGTTATGAGGTCGCGATGGCGGTCGACGGTGCCGAGGGCGTGGAGATGGCGCGCCAGGGCGGCTACGACATCATCCTGATGGACATGAGCCTTCCGGTCATCGATGGGTGGGAGGCCACCCGACAGATCCGCGCCATCGACGCGCTCCGCGCCACACCGATCATCGCGCTCACCGCCCACGCGATGGCCGGCGACCGGGAAAAGGCGATGGACGCCGGATGCCACGACTACGACACCAAGCCGGTGGAGATGCCGCGACTTCTCGGCAAGATGTCCGCCCTGCTGGGCCAGGCCCCCACGCCGTGACGAGCGCCACCCCGCTCACTGCCGAGGAAGTGTCGGCCCTCCGGCACGACCTGCGCACGCCGGTCAATCACATCGTGGGCTACTGCGAACTCCTCCTCGAGGATGCCGCCGCCGACGCAGGCGATGGACGCCGTGCGGCGCTCCGCAATGCGCTGGCCAGCGCACGCGACGTGCTGGCGCTGATCGACGGCACCCTCTCCGCGAGCGGGAAGGACGTCACGCCGAACGCCATCGACGCCCTGCATACCCGCCTCCGCGCCCCCCACGATCAGATCCTTGCCGCGATGGACGCGCTCGGCGCTCCGACCGCCGAGGACGGATTCAGCGCCGATGTCGCGCGGATCCGCAATGCGACCGGTCGGCTCCTCGCCACCCACCGCTCGAGCGCACCCGCCGCACCTGCTCGACCTGCTTCACCCGCGCGACCCGCCTCACCCGCTTCACCCGCTTCACCCGCTTCACCCGCCCACGGGCGCATCCTCATCGTGGACGACGTCGACGACAATCGCGATGTCCTCCGGCGCCACCTGACTCGGCAGGGATACGCGGTCGACGACGCCGCCGACGGGACCGCCGCGCTCCGGATGGCCGCTGAACTATCCTACGACCTGATGCTCCTCGACGTCCGGATGCCGGGGATCGACGGGCACGAGGTGCTCACGCGCATCAAGCGCGATCCCGCCACCCGCGACATCCCGGTAGTGATGATCTCAGCCGCCGACGAGCTCGCCACCATTGCCGCGTGCATCGAGGCCGGGGCCGAGGATTTCCTGCCCAAGCCCTTCGATCCCGTGATCCTGGGTGCCCGGGCGAGCGCATCGGTCGAGAAGAAGCGGCTTCGGAACCTCGAGGTCGACTACCTGAAGCAGGTCGATCGGGTGGTGGAAGCGGCCACGGCCGTGGAGCGCGGGAGCTACGCTCCCGGCGCCCTGGCCGAGGTGGCACGGCGGGACGATGCGATCGGCCGCCTGGCGCGGGTATTCGATGCGATGGCGGCGGGGGTGCGGGCCCGGGAGGAACGGCTGAGCGAGCAGGTCCACACGCTGCGGCGCGAGATCGACCAGGCCAAGCAGGGTGGCACCGACACCGCCCTGGCCGAGCTCGACGCCGGGACCCTGCTGCCGGGAGCGCTCTTTGCCGAACGGTACACCATCATCCGGGTGGTGGGGCGCGGCGGGATGGGAACGGTCTACAAGGCGCACGACCGGGAGCTGGCCGAGGATATCGCCATCAAGCTCCTCCGCCTTGAAGTGATGCGGGGCGACCCCACGATGGCCGAGCGCTTCAAGACCGAGATCCGGCTGGCCCGGCGCATCTCCCACACCAACGTGGTGCGCACCCACGACTTCGGCGAGCGCGAGGGGTCGTACTACGTCACGATGGAGTACGTCGAGGGGATCACGCTGCGAGAACTGATCGACCTGCGCGGGCATCTCTCCCCCGCTGCGACGCTGGGGATCGCCCGGCAGTTGGCGGTCTCGCTCGCGGTAGCGCACGAGCAGGGCGTGGTGCACCGCGATATCAAGCCGCAGAACCTGCTGCTCGATGCGGCGGGGGTGCTCAAGGTGATGGACTTCGGGATCGCCAAGCTCGCCGACCGCACCAGCACCATCACCCAGGCGGGGATGGTGGTCGGCACGCCGGCCTATATGGCACCCGAACAGCTGATGGCCGAGACCGTCGACGCGCGGAGCGATCTCTATGCCACCGGCGTCGTGCTGTACGAGTGCTTGACCGGCGTGCTCCCGTATGATTCCGTGAATCCCATCGCGCTCATCGCCAAGGTCCTGAACCAGATACCGATCTCGCCGCAGCAGAAGGATCCGGCCGTGCCGGCGCCCCTCTCTGCGCTTGTGATGCGGCTCCTGGGCAAGGACGCGGCGGACCGACCGCAATCGGCGGTCGAGCTCGGCGAACTCCTGGCCCAGATCGAATGAGAGGCATCATGCGCAATCTTCCTGCGGCACTCCTGCTCGTGGCACTGGCTGCGTGCAGCGGCCGCAACCCGCGCGACCCGATGCCCGGGGACCCGGCACTCCTCACCGGTGACTGGCAGATCATCGCCCACAATGAAGGTCGCCCCGACCTGCATATCTCGGTCACGCTCGCCCCCTCGGGGCCCAACGACCCGACCGTGCCAGCGGCGCTCCGGGGCGGGACCGTCGAAGGGCATTTCCAGCTCGCCGACCGCGGCTGGCTCCCCACCCCGCCGACCGATTCAGGGGTGTCGGGATTCGTCGGCGCCGACAGTTCGGTGATCGTCTACCTTCGGCTCGAGGGGCGCTGCAACAACTGCGGCAACCTCGGATTCGCCGGCCGCTTCGCGCACGACGCCGTGCTGGGTCACTGGAGCCAGGAGATGACGACCACGTCTCCGCAAGGGACCTTTGCGATGCAGCGCGTGCCACCGGCCAGCGCCGCGCCGGTGAAGTGATCCGGATCGCCGGACCGCTGCTCGCCGCACTGCTCGTCCCGGCGGCGCTCAGCGCGCAGGGCACCGGTGCCGTCGAGCTCACGATCACCGGGATCCGGGCCGAACAGGCAGGGACGCTGCTGGTGGAACTGTACGATCACGCATCAGGATGGCTCACGCTCGACTCAGCGCGCGCTGTCCGGCGGGTGCCGGTCTCGACCGACCGCGTGATCGTGCGGTTCGACTCGCTCCCGGCGGGCGCCGGCTATGCCATCGCCGTCGTCCACGACAAGAACGGGAACGACAAGCTCGACATGCGCTGGTTCCCCTTCCCGAAGCCGAAGGAAGGGGCCGGGGTGTCGAACGACCATATGCGGATGGGGAGGCCGAAGTACGAGGATGCACGGTTCCAGGTATCCGATACGACCACACAGACCCGGATCACGCTGCACTATTGACCCACCCGCGTCCGGCTATCATTGACGTTCCGCCCACGCTCGAGGTAGCCGTGCCTTCTCAGTCCGCTCGCCGCACCACCTTGGCGTGGCTCGCCCCGGTCGCCATGCTCCTGGTGACGTACGCCGCCACCTGGATCACCGACTGGATGAACGACTTCGGCACCACGCGGAATCTCGTCATCTTGTACCCGAAGCAGGTCGTCTTCGCCATCAACCTCCTGGTCGTGGGTGGGGCCGCCTTGGGATACGCTCGGCTGGAGTGCCTGCGCCCCAGGCTCCGCAGCTGGCTCCGGTACGCGGCCCTCCTCCTGCCGCTCTGGGTGGTCTTCCTGGACGGCGCCCGCTCCGCCGGCATCCTGGCCGACTGGATGCGGATCCTCTTCGTGGCGGTGAGCGGGGCGATGGTCGGGATCATGCTGGCGCTCTGGGCGCGGATGGGCGGGGGGGCGGAGCAGACGTCACTTCAGTGACACGCGCCGAGCCGTCGCGTGCGTGACGACTCGAACGGCCACTGGACGAGACACTCGGACTGACCAACTCGTTCGCCTCGATACCCAACGAGCTCGCCGCAGCTCGGCCTTGTCGCTGAAGCGACCGACCCACCGACCAGAACTTGAGCCCGAAGAAACGAGCCTCGCCTTGGTGACCCACCGCATCCGTCTCGCTCCTCTCGTCATCGGCACACTGTTGGCCGCCTGCGCCACGACCCCCGCCAAGACCACTCCTGTGCCCACCGCCATCACCGCGATCGAGCAGATGAGCGGCACCAATGCCCTCCTCATCGGCCTGAGCCCGGTCAACGACCAAGTCGTCTGGGCCAGCGGCACCGGCGGCACCTGGCTCCGCACCACCGACGGCGGCACCACCTGGCAGCACGGCACGGTGCCCGGTGGCGAGTTCCTCCAGTTCCGCGACGTGCAGGGTGTGGATGCGAACACGGCCTGGCTCATGAGCGCCGGCACCGCCGATACCTCGCGGATCTACGTGACCCACGATGCCGGCGCCACCTGGACGCTCACGTACACGAACCCCGACCTGAAGGGGTTCTACGACTGCATGGATTTCTGGGATGCACGGCGGGGGCTCGTGATCGGTGATGCGGTGGACGCGACACCGATGATCCTCGCCACCTCCGATGCCGGCGCCCGCTGGGCCCGCCTCCCCGCCACCGCCCTCCCTTCCGCCGTGCCCGGCGAGGGAAGCTTTGCCGCCAGCGGCACCTGTCTCATCACCCGTCCTCACGGCCACGCCTGGATCGCGGTCGGCACGCCCACGGCCAAACTCCTCCACACCACCGACTACGGCCGGAGCTGGACCACCGACTCGATCCCGCTCATCGCGATCAGTTCGGTGAGCTTCCGCGACATCGAGCACGGCATCGTCCTCGGCACTGACAGCTCTGCCGCGACAGCGTCGACCAGTGACGGCGGGATGCATTGGCTCCGCGGCGCACCGCCCCCGTTCGCGCAGGGGTTCTATGGTGGGGTGTACGTGCACAACGCCCGGCGACCCGTCGTGGTGGCCGGGGGGCCGGGCGGGCTCGCTTGGTCGCGCGATGACGGCGCCTCATGGACGGTCATCGATCATCACATCTTCTGGTCGGTCGCCTCGGCGTCCCCGCGTGCCACCTGGGCCGTCGGCGCCCGGGGACGGATCGTCAAACTTTCCGGATTCTAGCGCTCACGAAGTCGGGATCACGATCGCCGGCGACCCCGTCGCCTTCCGCTTGGCATTGAGCGTCCGGAGTCCCTCGCCGACCAGCGCATTCCACGTCCGCATCACCGGTGCCGCATCGGCCCGGGCCCGCTCGCACGCCGCGACCTCCTCGGCGCTCGGCGTCACGTCGGCATCCTGCATCGCCATCGCCGCACCGAGCAGCGCGCCACTCACCGACTCGAGCGTGGGTGCCACTTTCGCGCCACCGCGACGGCCTCGACCCCGGAACCCACCGCGACCCCCCGATGAGGAAGCAGGCGCCAGTGCGTCGACCTCTTTCCGGAACGCCACCGCATCCTGGCCCTCGGCCTTGCCGAGCGCTTCGGAGAGGGCGCGTGCCTGCAGCGCGTCCGAATGTGCGGCGCGCGCCTCGACGTACATCTCCCGCGACAACGCTGCGAGCTCCGCCAACCCGGCGGCCGGCGTCCGCACCCGCGGATCGAGGTGCAGCGTCAGGGGCTGCGTGTACGTCTTCCCTCCCACGGTGAGCCGGACCGTGTACACGCCGGGAGGGGCCCAGGGTGCATAGACCGATGGATAGGTCCGGTGCGGCACAGCGGCGCCGTTATCACTCCCCGGTCCCGTCTCCAGCGGATCGAAGCGCAGGTCCCAGGAAAAGCGATGCATCCCGGCCTGGGTCGAGAGCTGCAGTTGTGGTGCGGCCCAGTAGAGTGGCACATCGCAATCCGGGGTCTGGTCGTGCTCCTGGCAGGTCTCGTCATAGTCATCGGGTCGCAGCCCCGGATCGGGGTTCAGCACCGAGTCATCGCTCGAGTAGGAGCGGACCACCGCTCCGGCGCCATCGAGGATGTCGAGGGAGACGGCGCCCGGTGCGTTGGCGGCGAGGTAGTAGTCGATGATCCCGCCGGGTGGCGGGTTCTGGCCGGCGAGGATCTCCGGCGGCCAAGGGGTGGGGTCGTTGGTGCCGAAGCGCACCCGGAGCGCTGGCGCAGGCTTGAAGAGGTAGGCGGACTTGGCCGCCCGTGCCTGCGCCGCCTGACGAAGCGGCGTCACGTCGTCGAGGATCCAGAAGCCGCGCCCGTGGGTGGCGGCCACCAGGTCGGAGCAGAGGCAGGTCTTGTCGTCCTTCACCCCGAGATCCCGGACCGTGACCGCCGGCATGTTCTGCCGCAACGATTCCCAGTGGTCACCGTCGTCGATCGAGAACCAGACCTGGGTCTCCGTCGCCGCATAGAGCAATCCCGGCACCCGGGTGTCTTCCCGGATCGAGTTGGCCACCGCCCCCGGCGTCAGGCCGTTGTCGATCTCGGTCCAGCTCCGGCCGCCGTCGTGGGTGCGCCAGAAGTGCGGGTTCGGATCGTCGATCCGCATCGTGTTGGCGGCGGCATATGCGGTCCGGGTATCGAAATGCCCGGCGTCGAGGTTGTAGATGCGGGTCCACGCCTTGATGGCCGCGGGAGTCACGTTGTGCCAGCTGGCCCCGCCGTCGGTGGTCACCTGGAGCTGGCCGTCATCGGTCCCGGCCCAGAGCACCTTCACGTCACGCGGTGATGGCGCCAGTGCGGTGATGGCCCCTTGGGGCGTGACGTGCACGCTGTCGGCGTACGTCCCGGCGCTCGCGGGCACCGCCCACGTCGCCCGGGCCAGGTCGGGGCTGATCCGGCGCCAGCTATGGCCGTGATCGAGGCTCTTCCACACCACGTTCGAGGCGTAGAAGAGGGCGTTGGAATCGACCGGCGACCAGATGAGCGGCATCGTGCGCACGTTGCGGCCAAAATCAGCGCCGCGCTCCAGCGGGTCAGGGCCGAGGTGCGTGGTCTGCCCGAGGCGGCGGTCGTAGAGCGAGATGCCGGTGCGGCCGCTGCCGTAGACGAGATCGGGTTCGCGCGGATCGGGTGCGGCCATCCCGTATTCCTGGATGTTGACCGGATGCCAGTCGTGGAAGGTGATCTCGCCGTCCATCGACCTGCTGTCGACGCACCCCGAGCCCGAGTCCTGTTGCCCGCTGCAGACGCGATAGGGAAACGCGTTGTCGGTGGTGACGTGGTACATCGCGGCGGTGGGTTGGGTATACCAGTTGCTCCACGACACCCCGCGATTGGCCGAGACCACCGCACCCTGGTCGGAGACGACGAAGAGGATGTTGGGGTCATTCGGATCGATCCAGGTGTTCTGGTAGTCGTCGCCGCCGGGGGATCCACGCACCGCAGACCAGGTGTGTCCGCCATCGAGCGTGCGCCAGAGGACCACCGCCGAGCTGTAGACCACCTTCGGATCCTTGGGATCGACGGTGACGGTCGGGAGGTCGCCGCCGCCGATGCGGGCGAGCGGACGCGAGTCAGCGGCACTCGACGTATCGGAAGGAATGCCGGGTGCATCGACCCCGACCCAATGCTCGCCGCCATCGGTGGAGGTGTAGAAGCCCACGACGCCGGTGATGGCATCGCCCCGATCCTTGGCCCCGACCGGTGCCACGCCCGCGACCATCGCATACAGGTGTGCCGGATCGCTCGGCGCGATCGCGAGGTTCGCCTCGATGACGTCGGGGAGGCCGGTCGTCAGGTGGGTCCAGGTGGTGCCGCCATCGGTCGACTTGTAGATGCCGTTGCCGGCACCGCCGAATTCATCCCCTTCCCGGAAGCTCTGCTGTTGCCGCCAGAGCGAAGCGTAGACGACGCTGGAATTGGAAGGATCGATGACGACCGAGTTCCCGCTTGTGTACTCGTCCTTGTAGAGCACCTTCTGCCAGGTGTGTCCGCCGTCGGTGGAGCGGAAGATCCCGCGCTCGGCGTTGGGTCCGTACGGATGGCCGAGTGCTGCGACGAAGACCCGATCGGGATCCTTCGGGTCGACGGCGATCCACGCGATCATCCGGGTGTCGGTGAGGCCCACATTCGTCCAGGTCTTCCCCGCGTCGGTCGATCGGTAGACGCCGTCACCGGTCGAGAGATCGGGCCGGATGATCCCGGCCCCGGTGCCGACGTAGATGACATTGGGATCCGACGGCGCCACCGCGATGGCACCGATCGAGCCGGTCGATTGCTGGTCGAAGACCGGGTGCCAGGTGGAGCCGAAGTCGGTCGAGCGCCAGACGCCGCCGTTATCGAATCCGGCGTAGAAGACATTCGACTGGCCCACCACGCCACTCAGGGCGCGGGCGCGCCCGGCGCGGGTGGGGCCGATGGTGCGCCATTGCATGTCGGCGTAGGTCGAAGGGGCTTGGGCGACGGCCATGGAGGCCGTGATCCCCAGGATGGACGTGGCGAGGGCGACGCGGAGCGAGCGGAGCACGGAGACCACCTATTAAAGGAAGGCAAAGAACGGGGGTACTCTGAGTATGGCGCCGCGGCCCCGGTTCTGCCACATCGCGTCACCCACGGGTGGCCGGGTCTGATTCCAGGGGTATACTTTAGCTGCGCCCCGCTGGCCCCGAGTTCGCGGCCGAGAGCCGCCGCTCAGGTGTGGCGCTGAACCGACGTTGGCACCTGACCGGCACCTATGCCTGGGTGTCACGCAGCCCACGCGATCGACCGGATGTCACTGCACCGACGCGACGCGCTATTTGCGGCGGCAGCGGGCACTTTCTCTGACCGCCGGATGGATCTCCACTGGGCCGCGGGAGTCAGCTCTCCGGTGAGCGGAGTGAACCCGATGTCGCCGGTCTGCTTGCCCTGATTCTCCCCTTGCAAACGGAGGCGAGTCCATGAGGACCCGTGCAGAAGCCCTCGCTCGGCGCATCGAGGAGGGGGCCACCAAACTCGCCACTCTCGCCCGGAGCCTCTCCGATGCTGAGTGGCGCGCGGCCGTGCCCCCGGACGGGCGGACCGTCGGCGTGATCGTGCACCACGTTGCCAGCATGTATCCGGTCGAGGTGGACCTGGCCCGGGCCCTCGCGTCGGGCAAGCCCGTTGCCGGGCTGAGCTGGAACGACATCGCGAAGGTCAACGCCGCCCACGCGCAGGATCACACTTCGGCAGGCCAGCAGGAGACCGTCGAACTGCTTGGCCGGAATGCCAAAGCGGCCGCGGACGCCGTCCGGGCCCTGAGCGACCAGGAGCTGGACCAGGCGGCGCCGGTCTCCCTCAATGCCGACGCGCCGCTCACCGCCCAGTTCTTCATTGAAAGCCACGCGCTGTCCCACAGCTGGCACCATCTTGCCAAGATCCGGGCCGCGCTGACGCGGTGACGGCACGCGCCCGCCTCGACCCATGACCGCGCCCCTTCCCCCCACGCCGTCGCTCCCGTCCCGCTTCGCCGTGGTACGGGAGCTGGGGCGCGGGGGCATGGGCGTAGTGCTCCTGGCCCAGGACAAGACCCTCGGACGCCCGGTCGCGATCAAGGTCCTCACTCCGGAAGTATCCCGCGCCCTGGGACCGGAGCGGTTCGCCCGCGAGATCCGCCTCACCGCCCAGCTGGTGCATCCCAACATCGTGCCGTTGTTCGATTCCGGAGAATCCGACGGCTGGCTGTACTACGTCATGCCCTTCATCGACGGGCCGACGCTCCGAGCGCGGCTGGGATCGGGCCAGCCGATCACCGTGCCCGAGGTGATCCGGATCGTCGCCGACACGGCCGAGGCCTTGGCCTACGCGCACGCCCTGGGAGTGGTGCATCGCGACGTCAAGCCCGAGAACATCTTTTACTATGGCGGCCGGGCCCTGCTCGCCGACTTCGGCATCGCCTCGAGTGACCAGGCGGGCCCTGGCGTCAGCACTCTCACGGCCACCGGCACCATCGTGGGAACGGTGACGTATATGAGCCCTGAGCAAGCCTCGGGCGCTCGGGACCTGGACGGCCGATCGGATCTTTACAGCCTCGGGTGCGTGGCATTCGAGCTCCTGAGCGGCCGCGCTCCGTACACCGGACCCTCGGCCTTGGCGGTGCTGGCCGCCCACCTCACCGACGCGGTGCCGTCGGTGAGCGACTGCCGACCCGATGTGGACCCCGCGCTCGCGGCGCTGGTCGAACAGCTCCTCACCAAGGACCGGGACACCCGGCCCCGGGACGCGGCCGCCGCGCTCGATGCCCTGCGTCCGATCGGGACCGGTGAAGGGCCGCGACAGCGCCCCGGGACCGCCCCCGCCGCCCGCCCGGCATCGTCCAGCCGGTGGCGCGACCCGCCCGAGGTCCGGGAACTGGCGGCCAAGGCGCGGGACCTCTACCTCAACGCGATGCAGGGCGGAGAAGGCACCCGGGACAAGATCCTCATGGCGCAAGTCTACGCCAAGAAGGCGCTGGCCTTGGCGCCGGAGAGCGCGATCGCCCTCGCCACCCTCGCCGACATCATGCACCTGCTGGGCCTGCGCGGGTTCGCGGATCTGGACGCGGTCCTGCCGGAGGTCCGGGATCTTCGGATGAAGGCCCTGGCCGCCGATGACACGCTGGGCGAGATCCACGTCGCCATGGGTACGGTGTTTCTGTACTGGGAGGACGATTTCGAGATGGCGGGCTCGGAGCTGGCGCAAGGCGTCGAGCTGGCGCCAGACGATGCGGAGGGACACCGCATCTACGGGGCCTGGCTGCGCATCGCCGGACGCCCGCAGGAGGCCCTCGAGCACATGCACTCGGCGGTGCGGCTGGCGCCGAAGGCCCCCTTCATGCATGTGGGGCTGGCCGACGTCCTGATGGCCCTGGGCCGCTACGATGAGGCGATCGGCCCCCTGCGCCAGGCGCTACGGCTCCTGCCCCGCTACGACGCCGCGCTCGAGCGGCTGGAAATGAGCTGCCACCGCGCCGGCCGCCACGACGAAGCGCTGGACGCGCGGCGCATGCTGCTGGGCGTGCGCGGCGAATCCGATCGGATCGCCCAGGTCTCCGCCGATGCCGCCGCGGACGGCTGGCTGGTCGCCCGGGAGAAGGACTTGCGGCGCGACCTGGCCGACCTGCTGGCCCGCGCCGAGCGCGAGGATGCCTTCGCCGACCGACGCAGCACCCGACAACTGGCCGACAAGATCCTGATCGTGCTGGCGGAGCTGGGGGAGTGGACCCAGGCCATGGATTGGGTGGAGCGGGCCTACCACCACCGGCCCGGCCGCCTGCGCCGGGTGCTCAACGACCTCCCCTATGACCACCACGGACTGGCCCGGGATCCCCGCTACACAGGCCTGTTGCGAACCGCCGGTATCGAAGAGATGCTCGACTGAGGAGGCCGCATGAAGGCTGAAGATCTCCGCGCGCTGCAGGCCCCCCTCAAGGACCGTTACCGGGAGCGGCCGGAGGCGGCCGTGATCACTTTCACCGCGGAGGGGCGGATCGGGGAGGGGATCAGCTGCCGGGTGGAGACCGGGAAGCGGCTGGTGGAGGCCGGGCTCCACCCCGCCACCGGCGGAGACGGGATGCTGGTCTGTTCGGGGGATATGCTGTTGGATGCGCTGGTGGCGTGCGCGGGCGTTACGCTCGCCGCGGTGGCCACGGCGTTGGGCCTCGAGATCCGGGAGGGCATCGTGCGGGCAGAGGGTGACCTGGATTTTCGGGGCACCCTGGGTGTCAGCAAGGATGCCCCGGTGGGGTTCCAGCGGATTCGTTTGCACTTCGAATTGAGTACTGACGCTTCCGAGGACCAGCTGGCGACCCTCCTGCGGCTCACCGAGCGGTATTGCGTGGTGTTGCAGACGCTCTCTCGATCGCCGACGATCGCGGTCACTCATCGGGCGGCCCGCTCAGGGTGAGGGACCGCATTTCATTTCAGCAGCGTGCGTCATGTGACCGGTCGTGACTGCCACTCGACCATGCCAACCCGCTCGGGGGCTGAGCATGGGTCGCGGATCTGCTACATGCTGCCTCGCAAGGCGAGCCACGATGGCCGTCGACGGATATACTTCACCTGCGCCCGTGAGTTCGCGGCTGAAAGCCGCGGCTCGGCCCTGTCGCTGAAGCGACCTTCGCACCGGATCCGACATCACTTCAGTGGGAAGGCCGAGCCGTCGCTTGAGCGACGACTCGAACAGCGACCTGGGGTAGGATGGCCCCCGCACTCGCGGCTGACAGCCGCGGCTCGGCCCTGTCGCTGAAGCGACGCGTGCTGCAGCCCATCACGAGAACCCTCGCCACTTCAGTGGCACGGCCGAGCCGTCGCTTGACGACTCGAACAGCGACCCGGGATCGACTTCATGACCGACCCGCACCCTCGCCTCACAGCCGCCTCTTCGGCGGCGCCTAACACCCGAGTCATGCCTTGACCATCGAGCGCCTCAGGACAACCCTTTCGGATCGCTACCGTATCGAGCGCGAACTCGGTCGCGGCGGGATGGGTGCGGTCTACCTTGCCCGCGATCTCACGCTCGATCGCCCTGTCGCCCTCAAGATCCTCCCTCCCGAGTTCGCCGCCCAAGGGTCGCTGCGCGAGCGTTTCCTCCGGGAGACGCGCGTCGCCGCATCCTTCTCCCACCCCAACATCGTCCCGGTCTATTCGGTCGAGGACCACGATGGGGTGCTCGGATTCGCGATGGGGTTGGTCGAGGGGGAGAGCGTGGCGGAGCGGGTCGGCCGGAGCGGCCCGCTGGACACCAAGACGATGGTGCGCGTGCTCCAGGACATCGGGTACGCGCTCGCCTATGCCCACGGGCGCGGCGTGGTCCACCGGGACATCAAGCCGGAGAACATCATGATCGAGCGCGCCACCGGTCGTGCGCTCCTGATGGACTTCGGCATCTCGCGGCCGATCGCACCGAGTGCCGCCGGAACGGGCTTGACCCGCGTCGGCGAAGTCGTGGGGACCCCTGAGTTCATGAGCCCCGAACAGGCCACCGGCGACCAGGTCGATGGCCGGAGCGACCTCTACTCCCTCGGCCTCGTCGCCCTCTTCGCGCTCACCGGGACCAAGGCGATCTCGGGGACCTCGGTTCCGCAGATCATCACCCGCCAGTTGACCCAGGTGCCGACGGCCGCCTCCACACTGCGTCCCGACATCCCGCCGGCCCTGGGAGCGGCGATTGATCGATGCGTCGCCAAGGAACGGGAGGCCCGCTTCCCCTCCGCGGAGGCGCTGGTCGAGGCGATCGACGCCGCCCAACTGGCGGCACCCGAGATCCCGCTCGCGATCCGGTTGCTGGCGCAGGACATCACGAACCTGAACCTGCTCTTCTTCTTCCTCGCGATCTTCGCCTGGTTCCTCATCTCGAGCGGCCGGCCACTGGGGGAGCCCCAAGTCTTCATTCCCATCGTCGTCCTGGTGGCGGCGACGGTCACCCGGCTGATCGAGACCTTCTTCACTGCCCGTCGCCTCGGGGCCTTCGGCTACTCGGGTGACGAGGTACTCCGCGGGCTTATCGGAGTCGTCGACGAACTTGCCCAACATCGCAAGCGTCTCCGATCGGATCAGGCCACGCGTCGCCGGCGCACGGCCACGGTCCGGCGCTGCCTGATCCAGGTGCTGGCGGGAGCGGCGCTCTGTGGGGCGGGGCTCACGATGCGCGTTCCGGTGCCGGGCGGCGGCCACGTGCTGCCGCCGATTGCCGCGACCCTCTTCATCACCGGTGTCGCCCTGTTCGGCGTGAGCATCGTCCTGTTCGTCCGAAATCCTTTCCGAATGAACCTTACCGAACGCCTCTTCCGCACCATCTGGCTCGGCCCCGTGGGGCGCGCATTCCTGCGGCTCGCCATGCGACCGGGCACCGAGGAAGAGGCGGCGTGAGTATCGAACGCCTTTCGACCGCTCTCGCCGATCGCTACCGGATCGAGCGGGAACTCGGTGCGGGCGGGATGGCCACGGTCTATCTGGCCCACGACGTCAAGCACGACCGCAACGTCGCGCTCAAGGTCCTGAAGCCAGAGCTCGCCGCCGTCATCGGCGCCGAGCGCTTCGTGGTGGAGATCAAGACCACCGCCGCACTGCAGCATCCGCACATCCTGCCACTGTTCGATTCAGGCACCGCTGACGGCTTCCTCTATTACGTCATGCCCTACATCGAGGGGGAGACCCTTCGCGCCAAGCTCGACCGCGAGACCCAGCTCGGCATCGACGAGTCGGTCAAGATGACCGTGGCCGTGGCCGATGCCCTCGACTACGCCCACCGCCACGGCGTCATCCACCGCGACATCAAGCCCGAGAACATCCTCCTCCACGACGGCCGTCCGATGGTGGCCGACTTCGGGATCGCCTTGGCCCTGAGTGCCGCGGCCGGGGGCCGGATGACCGAGACGGGGATGTCCCTCGGCACCCCGCACTATATGTCCCCCGAGCAGGCCACCGCCGACAAGGAGATCAGCGGCCGGAGCGACATCTACTCGCTCGGCAGCGTCCTCTACGAGATGCTCGCAGGGGAGCCGCCCCACATCGGGCACTCCGCGCAGCAGATCATCATGAAGATCATCGCTGAGCCGGTGCAGCCGGTCACCAAGCACCGGAAAGCCGTACCGGCGAATGTCGCGGCGGCGGTGGCACGTTCACTCGAGAAGCTCCCCGCCGATCGCTTCGCGACCGCCAAGGAATTCGCTGATGCACTCGGCGATCCGGCTTTCACCACCGCCAGGATCGGCGCGGACACCGCGACCGCACATCCGTCCATCCCCCGAGCCGCCCCGCTGTACGCCGCACTCCTCCTCCTCGCCGTGCTCGCCGCGTGGGGATGGCTTCGCCGAGCCCCATTACAGCCGGTGGTCCGCTACTCGATGGGATTTCCCGCCGATCAGGGCATCCGGCAAGGGATCGCAGGGATCAACATCGCGATCTCCCCCGACGGCCGGAAGATCGTCTACCTCGGCCCCGGGGAGAACGGCGGTCAGCTCTGGCTCCGCGAACGGGACCGGCTCGATGCTGTCCCGATCCCGGGGACCGCGGGGGGGAGCAACCCCTTCTTCTCTCCCGATGGCAAGAACATCGCCTTCGCTTCCGGCGCCAGCTTCGCGCTCACCGTGGTCCCAGTCGCGGGAGGACCTCCGATCACCCTCGACAAAGGCGCGATCGGTTCCGGGGGAGGCGGGGCGTGGGGACCCAACGACTGGATCTATTTCGACACCCCGCAGGGGACCGCGCGGATCCGCGCCGACGGCGGGACCCGGGAACTCCTGATCCCGTACGACACCGTGGCGCACGAGATCGGATTCGCGTGGACCGATGCGCTCCCCAATGGGAAGGGGCTGGTCCTCCGGGCCCGGCGGAATCTCGACCCGAACGATTTCGATATTGACGCCTTCGATCTCCGGACCCGGACCCGCCACTTTCTGACGAAGGGACTGATGGCCCGGTATGTGGCGCCCGGCTACCTCGTCATCGTCCGCGCGGACGGGGCGGTCCTCGCCGCTCCCTTCGATCAGGACAAGCTCGCCCTGACAGGGATCGCGGTCCCGCTCTTTTCCGGTGTCATGGTGAAACCCCTCGGCTCCGCCGATCTCGCCGTCTCGCGCGCCGGCACCCTGGTGTACGTCTCCGGATCCGGTGCCTTGTCCACCGGATTCGCCGAGGTCATCAAGGTGGACCGCACCGGAGCGGTGACACCCTTCACCCCCGCCCTCACCTACAATCCAAGTACCAATCGAGCGATCAGCCTCTCCCCCGACGGCCGGCGCCTCGCCTTTGACGTCCTGGGCACCTCCTCCCCCGATATCTGGGTCAAGCAGCTGCCAGCCGGGGCACTTTCGCGCCTCACTTTCGACTCGGTCGGCGCGATCCGACCCGTTTGGTCCGCGGATAGTCGCTACGTGTACTACATCTCCGGGTCCGGCGTTCAGGGTTCGGTCTGGCGGCGGCGCGCGGACGGGAGCGCACCCGCTGAATTCATCTGGAAGGATCCGAAAGGGCCGTTGCTCACTGCCTCGTTCACCCGCGATGGGCAGTGGCTCGCTTACCGGGTGACCGTCGGAGGGACGAACCGGGATATCTATGCCGTCCACCTCGGTCACGACACCGTCGCGGTCCCGCTACTCACCGGCCCCAGTTCCGAGGATGCGCCCGAGATCTCCCCGGACGGCCGATGGATGGCCTATACCTCCAACGAGTCGGGGCGGGATGAGATCTACGTCCGTCCCTTCCCGAAGGTCGGGGAGGGCCGGTGGCAGGTCTCCACCAACGGCGGCGCGGCGGCACGATGGTCCCACAGCGGCCGGGAGCTGTTCTTCCAGGACCCCGCCGGCGACATGATGTCCGTGACCTCGTCGCCGGGGCCGACGTTCACGCCGAGCGACGCACACCAGGTCTTCGCCAACACGATAGGGGCCGCCCTAGGGGCCGCCCTGTCGCTCGGCGTCCCCGACTATGATGTGACGCCGGACGACAAGAGCTTCCTGATGGTCCGTCTCGCGGGAGGATCGCAGGCCACAGGCGGCGGACAGATGGTCGTGGTGGACAACTGGACGACCGAGCTCCTCGCCAAGATGAAGGGGCACTGAGTGATGAGGTCCCGCGAGCTTATCTGCCACTTCAGTGGCACGGCCGAGCCGTCGCTTCAGCGACGATTCACATGGACCCTTGGCGCCGTCGGTCGCCCATCGAGCTCGCGGCTGAAAGCCGCGGCTCGGCAATGTCGCTGAAGCGACGGGTACTACAGCTCGTCACACGAATGTTCTCCACTTCAGTGGCACGGCCGAGCCGTCGCTTGAGCGACGATTCAAATGGGTCTTTGGCGCCGTCGGTCGCCCATCGAGCTCGCGGCTGAAAGCCGCGGCTTGGCAATGTCGCTGAAGCGACATCTCTAACTACGACCTGGGATCAACTGCATGACTGACCCGTTCTCCCGCCTCACCACCGCCCTCGCCGACCGCTACCGGATCGAGCGCGAACTCGGCGCCGGCGGCATGGCCACCGTGTACCTGGCCGAGGACGTGAAGCACGCGCGGAAGGTGGCGGTCAAGGTGCTCCGGCCCGAGCTGGCCGCGGTCATCGGCGCCGATCGCTTCCTGTCGGAGATAAAGACCACCGCCAACCTGCAGCACCCGCACATCCTCCCGCTGCACGACTCTGGCGAATCCGATGGCTTCCTCTTCTATGTCATGCCGTTCGTAGAGGGAGAGTCGCTCCGGGACCGGTTGAACCGAGAAAAGCAGCTCCCCATCGCCGAGGCCGTGGCCATCGCGGAAGAAGTGGCCGGCGCACTCGACTACGCCCACCGTCACGGCGTCATCCACCGCGACATCAAGCCCGAGAACATCCTCCTCCACGATGGGCGCGCCCTGGTGGCCGATTTCGGGATCGCACTCGCCGCCAGCAAGGCGGGAAGCACCCGGATGACCGAGACCGGGATGTCCCTCGGCACCCCGCATTACATGAGCCCCGAGCAGGCGATGGGCGAGCGGGAGATCACCCCCCGATCGGATGTCTACGCCCTCGGCTGCGTGCTGTACGAGATGCTCTGCGGGGAGCCGCCGTTCAGCGGCCCGACCGCCCAGGCCATCGTGGCCAAGGTGCTCACTGAGGAACCGCGCCCCCTCATCCCCAAGCGGCACACCATCCCGCCCCAGGTCGAGGCGGCGGTGCTCACTGCCTTGGAGAAGCTCCCCGCCGATCGCTTCGCAAGCGCCGCCGAGTTCGTCGCGGCGCTGGAGCGGCCCGCCACCGACCTCCCATCGGCACACCCGGGCGCCGGCCGGAGCGGTCGCGCGA
>JBAUHI010000044.1:0-15612 GCA_049680185.1 Gemmatimonadales bacterium
CGTTCGTGGAGAGGGGGAGCTATTCACCCTCCGTTGGCGGCCCTCTCGCTCACCACGCGCCACCCGCCACCCGCCACCTCATTGGCCCGGATGGTACACCCGCTCCGTGTGCCCCTTGAGCTGGCCAGGATAGAAGTACACTTCGCGCAGGTCGCCGGTGGCGTAGCGCTTCGCCTCGTCGTTGAAGTGCGGCGATGCCGGGTCGCCACTCTCGCCCCCCGCCGTGATCGCGCGGGCCCGAACACTGTCGCCGAACTCCACCACCGCCACAAAGCTGTTCCCGCTGGTACCATACCACTTCTTGGTGTTGGGATACGGGCGAGCACCGAACGACGCGAGTGAACCCCACTGCGCCGACGTGAAGGGGACGGCGATGCTGGGACGGGCATCGTCGAAGACTGGCGCGACGCTGTCGTTGATCCGCTGGAACCGGTTGATGGCACCCCACGAGGTCTGCCACTTCCCGAAGTCGGCGGTGAGGCGCGCGGTCGCTGCGGACAGGGACTGCAAGAGCTGTGCGGGCGTGGCGCGTTCGATCACGTAGGTCTCGACCCCCATCCCTGCATCCTGCGCATCGCGATAAAGCGTCCGCTCGATGTCATTTCCCCAGAACACCGCCACCGACGTCGCGACGGACATGGAGTCCCAGCGATCATCCCATCGGCGCAGGGTGTCGACCTGCTCGGCGAGCGCCGCCTTGAGCGAGTCGGCCGCTGGCAGGGAATCGTACGCCGCCAGGAGCGGCGGGAGCATCCGCGCGAACGACGGGAGCCAGCTGTCGAATGCCGTCCGCGTCAGCGACGCCATCGTGAAGTCCTTCCCCTCCGACAGCACCTTGAGCGCGTGCCGCCCGCGGGTGGACTCCTCGGTCCCGGTCTCGACGTACTTCGGGTAATCCTCCCGCTTGGGACTGCTCGGCCCCGCCGCCGACCAGGGCCAGTTGTTCGAGTTGTAGAGCCATCCGCTCGCGGGGTCGAGGAGGTTCGGCGTCTCGTCGAACGAGAGCACGCCGTGGTAGTCGGTGCGCGGATCGCTCCCGTCCACCGGTGCGGTCCAGTCGAACGACGTATCCCGTCGAGGGATGTAGTTCGAGTGGAAATACGCGATGTGCCCCTCGGCGTCCGCAAAGACCGTGTTGTTGGACGAGTTGGTGTGGAGCTCGAGGATCTTCCTGAACGCCGCGTAATCCTTGGCCTTGGTACGGGTGTACGACTGGATCAGCGCGTGGATCGGGTCCTGCATGAGGGAGATGGTGACCCACTTGTCACCCTCGCGGCGGGTGACCGGCCCGTGACGCGTGTAATAGACGGTGAATTCCTTCCGGGCCGTCCCCGATGCGGTGCGATAGGGCACCACCACCCTCCGGGTGCGCACCGGGAACTCTTTCCCGCCGTGGCGATAGTACCAGCGTCCGTTCTTCTGGGTAACGGTCTCCAGGAACTCGTCGATGTTGTCCGCACCGGTGGAGGTGTGCATCCACCCCGCGGTCCGGTTGAATCCCTGATAGACGAAGAACTGCCCCCAGGTCACGGCGCCATAGGCGTCGAGCCCCTGGTCGCTCGACATCTGGAGCTCGGAGCGGAAATAGAAGGAGGTGTGCGGATTGATCCAGAGGATGGCGTGGTGGTCGCGGGTGTCCTTGGGCGCGATGGCAATGCCGTTGGAGCCCGATGGCTCGGGAAAGACGTCGCCATCGCCGGTCTCCACGGGCACCTCCTTGGCGCTGGCGCCGTAGAAGGCGCCGAGCTCACGGACGTTGACCTGCTCGATGTCGCCGCCGATCGAGCCCTCCGAGAAGGCGAGCGCCATCCACGGATCGAAGCGGGAAATGACCTTCGGTCTCACGTCGGGATGCTTGTACAGGTAGAAGTTGAGTCCATCGGCGAAGGCGTTCATCAATCGCTTGAGCCAGGCGGGGCTCCGGGCATACTCCACCTTCAGCGAGTCGGGATCGATGAAGAGCTTCATCCTGAGATCCTGGTAGATCGCGGATTCTCCCTCGGTCTCTGCGAGCCGCCCCATCGCATTGACGTAGTTCATCTCCACGCGGTTGAAATCATCCTCGGCCTGGACGTACTCCATTCCGAAGACCGCATCGGCGTCGGTCCGACCGTGCACGTGGGCAATGCCCCAGTCGTCCCGGGTGATGGTGACGTTCCGAGCTTCCTGCGCCCACCGAGCCTGATCGGTCGCTTGTGCGCGGACGGATGCTGGCCAGGCGAACAGCGCCAAGCCCGTGGCAATGACGAGGGAACGTTTCATCGTGAAATATCCTCGGATGGGTCGGATGGGGGTCCGGTCAATATCGACAAATGGGACTGGCGCCGGTACTCTAATGGTGAACTTTCCTAGTTAACCAGACGACCAGGAGCGGTGCATGAGTGGCGTACGGGTGCTCGTCGGAACGCGGAAGGGCGCGTTCATCCTCTCGTCCGACGGCAAGCGGAAGAAGTGGGACGTGAGCGGTCCTCACTTCGGCGGCTGGGAGATGTACCACCTGAAGGGCTCGCCAGCGGACCCCGACCGGATCTATGCCTCGCAGTGCAGCGGCTGGTTCGGCCAGCAGATCCAGCGCTCCAGCGACGGCGGCAAGACATGGGAGCCGGTGGGGAACGAGTTCAAGTACGACGGCGTCCCCGGCACCCACCAGTGGTATGACGGCACGCCACATCCGTGGGAGTTCAAGCGGGTGTGGCACCTCGAGCCGTCGCGCACCGACCCCGACCTGGTGTACGCCGGGATCGAGGACGCTGCGATATTCCGTTCGACCGATGGCGGCAAGAGCTGGGGCGAGATGTCGGGGCTCCGCGGTCACGGGTCGGGGCCACACTGGACGCCGGGCGCCGGGGGGATGTGTCTCCACACCATCCTGCTCGACCCCGTTGATCCCAAGCGGATGTTCATCGCCATCTCCGCCGCCGGCGCCTTCCGCACCGACGACGGCGGCGCCAGCTGGCGTCCCATCAACCAGGGACTCAATTCCAAGCACATCCCCGATCCGAAGGCCGAAGTTGGCCACTGCGTCCACCGGATCGCGCAGCACCATTCGCGGCCCAAGGTGTTGTTCATGCAGAAGCACTGGGACGTGATGCGGAGCGACAACGCCGGCGATACCTGGCACGAGATCAGCGGGGACCTGCCCAGCGATTTCGGTTTTGTGGTCGATGTGCATGCGCATGAGCCGGACACCGTGTACGTGCTCCCCATCAAGAGCGACTCGGAGCATTACCCGCCAGAGGGCAAGCTGCGCGTCTACCGGAGCCGAAGCGGCGGCAATGAATGGGAGCCGCTGACCAAGGGACTGCCGCAGCAGGATTGCTACGTGAACGTCCTGCGCGATGCGATGGCGGTGGATTCACTCGACGCGTGCGGCGTCTATTTCGGGACCACGGGAGGGCAGGTGTACGGCTCAGCCGATGCCGGTGACAGTTGGGCGCCGATCGTCCGCGACCTGCCGGCGGTGCTCTCGGTCGAGGTGCAGACCCTCCCATGATCCGCGTGGAGCTGCCGCACCACCTCCGCACTTTGGCGCAGGTGGGAGCCGAGGTGGAGCTGGAGGTGGGTGGGCTGGTGACCCAGGGGGCGGTGCTCGACGCGCTGGAGACTCGCTATCCGGTGCTCCGCGGCGCCATCCGGGACCACGGGACCAGGAAGCGGCGGGCGTTCCTAAGGTTCTTCGCCTGCGGGAAGGATCTGTCGCACGAGCCGCCGGATGCGCCGCTACCGGACGCCGTGGTCCAGGGCGTGGAACCCTACCTCGTCATCGGGGCGATCGCGGGGGGGTAGGGTGGATCACGCCTCCGCGGCGTGCGACCCATCGCAGAACGGCTTGTTGCTCGAACGACCGCAGCGGCAGAGGGCCACGCGGTTCCGCACCTCGTACCGATATCCATCCGCACCGATCACCTGCACCCCACCCCGCACCCAGATCGGGCCGCTCACCTTGGCCCGGGTGTCTTCCACCAGCCCGATCGACACCGGCAGCCGCGGCTCCATGTCGGCGCCGCTCGCGTTGTCGACCGCCACCAGACGCCCGCCGGGGCAGTGCCCCGCCTCGTGCAGGAACTGGATCCGCGCCTCCTGGTCGTCAGTGCGGGTCACCAAGCCCCACACCTGCCCGTTGGGATCGCAGAAGCGCGCAAAGGCGCAGAGCCGCTCCGCGTCCTTGAGCGAGAGCGTCGGACCGTCGATCAGCTCGGCCTGCTCGTCGTAGGGCTCGCGGCCCGCTGTTTCGGTGCCGTCGAATCCGGCCTGCTTGTGGGAGGAATCGCAGAACGGCTTGTTCTTGGAGTGCCCGCAGCGGCAGAGCTTGAAGCTCCCCTCGTGCGGGTAGCTCTTGCCTTCCCGCCACTCGATCGACTGGCCCGCCTTGTCGATGACGATGTGCTGCTCGACCACTGGAAGTTCGCCCTTCACCACATAAGGGCCATTCTTGCTGACGGTGATCGTGGGGTCGGTGGGAGTTGTCACGGGAGTTCCTGACTAGGAAGGTTCCTGGCAGGCAGCGGCGCGGCCGAGCAGGAGGGTGCGTTCACGGCCGTTCCTTGTCAACTGTGCCGCCCGTTCGAACTCCGCCCGTGCCTCGGCGCGGCGGCCGAGCCGCTCCAGGAGGTCGCCACGGACGGCGGGGAGGAGATGATAGATGTCGAGCGCCTTGCTTGCGAGAAGCCCGTCCACGATCTCGAGGCCGGCCGCCGGCCCGAACGCCATCCCCACCGCCACCGCGTGGTTCAGCTCCACCACCGGCGAAGGCGCCAGTGCTGCCAAGGCATCGTAAAGGGCTGCAATGCGCGCCCAGTCGGTCTCCTCGGGGGTCCGAGCCCGCGCGTGGCAGGCGGCGATCGCCGCCTGGAGTGCATAGGGACCAAGGGTGCCGCCGAGTTTCTCGGCGCGGTGAAGGGCCGCGAGGCCGCGCTTCACCTGCACGTAGTCCCAGCGGGCGCGATCCTGTTCCATGAGGCGGACCGGCTCTCCCGCAGGCCCGACGCGCGCCCGCATCCGCGACGCCTGGATCTCCATCAACGCGACGAGGCCGTGAACTTCCGGCTCCACCGGCGCCAGTTCGGCCAGGATCCGGCCGAGCCGGAGCGCTTCCTCGCAGAGATCGGTGCGGATCCATTCCTCGCCCGTGGTGGCGGCGTATCCCTCGTTGAACACGAGGTAGATCACCTCGAGCACCGACTGGAGCCGGGCGGGCAGCTCGGCCGGCCGTGGCACCTCGAACGGGACCCGCGCTTCGGTGAGGGTCCGCTTGGCGCGCACGATCCGTTGTGCCAGGGTCGCCTCGGGGATGAGGAAGGCCCGGGCGATCTCCGGGGTGGTGAGCCCGCCGACGAGGCGGAGGGTGAGTGCCACCCGCGCCTCGGTCGAGAGGACGGGATGGCAGGTCATGAAGATGAGGCCGAGGAGGTCGTCACCGATCGGGTCGTCGAGCGCGGCATCGAGCTCGTCCACAGAGTGCTCGCGGCGGGCATCGAGCTCCCGACCGATCTCCTCGTGCTTGGGAAGGATCCGTTCCTCCCGACGCCAGAGGTCGATGGCGCGGCGCTTGGCCACTGCCATCAACCAGGCGCCGGGGTTGTCGGGGACACCCGACACCGGCCATTGCTCGACGGCAGCCAGCAGCGCCTCCTGGGCCAGCTCCTCGGCGAGTCCCACGTCGTGCGCAAAGCGAGTCAGCCCGGCGATCAGCCGGGCCGACTCGATCCTCCAGACCGCCTCGATGGCGCGGTGTGCGTCCTGGGTCACGGCACCAGGAAGTCGATCTGGCGGATCTCGCTCTCGCCTTCCCACTCCGGCCAGTGGTCGGAGTGAAGCTTCATGAAAGCGGTGCCGATGCGGATCGCCTCCGCTTTCGACGGCGCCTCGATGATGGCGTAGCCCCCGATCACTTCCTTCGCCTCAGCGAAGGGCCCATCGGTGACGGAGAGCTTCCCCTTGGCGATCCGCAGAAGGGTGGCGTCGGGATAACGGGAGAGGCCACCGGTCTGGACCAGGGAGCCGTTGGCCAGCGAGTCGCCGATGAACTTCCCCATCGCCGCTTCGAGCGCCGGGGACGGTGCACCCTGGTTCTCGCGTCCTCGGATGAAGGTCAGGTATCGCATCGTTACTTGCCTCCTGCGGCACGGCGTACGTCTTCGGGGAAGTCGGCGAGCTCCTGGACCTGGCGGACTTCGATGACATCGCCATCGAGCATCGGGGCGCGCTTGGCCCACTCGACCGCCTCCTCACGCGACTTGACCTGGATCATCCAGTACCCGCCGATCATCTCCTTCGCTTCCGCGAACGGACCATCGATGACCTTGGGCTTGCCGCCACCAAAAGCGACGCGCGCCGCCCTGGCGGGAGGGGTGAGCCCATCGAGCCCGAGGAGGATCCCCGCCTTGGTCAGCGACTCGTTGTACTTCGTCATTCTGGCGACGAGGTCCGCCGGGGGGACAAAATCGGCATCGGCGTGCTCGTATGCCTTGGGGATCACCAGCATCATGCATCGCATCGTTCACTCTCCTGTCGATCGAAGGCAGGTGCCGGCCGGGTCCGGCCTGTCGCCCCGCTCTCTACCATGTCGAACGAGGATCCCCGAAATCGACATCCGATCCCGGCCCCTCAGGAAGCGGCGTCGCCCAGCCATCCCCACCGCCCACGGGCCACGAGCGCCGCGAGGATCCCCACCACGAACGGCAGGATCGCCATCGGGATGGTGAGTGTGAGGAGGGTAACGGTGACAGCGCCGACCATGATGACCACCAGGCAGGCCGCCGCGATCGGGGTCAGGCCCCGCCGGATGCGGAAAAGCCCGGGCAGGATGAGCCCGAACGCGCCGGTGATCTCGCAGATCGAGACGAACTTGAGGAAGAGGGCGGGCAACGGGCTCGCCTTGGCCAGATCGGCCATCGGCATCGCGAGCTTGAAGCCGCCGGCGTACAGGAATATGACGGCGACGAGCCCCTGCGTGACCCAAAGGGCGATATTGGTTCTCTTGCTGGTGGTCGGCATTTCGTGTCCCTCCGCATAGATGTGGGGCGCTGTGGTGGCGCCCTTTGCCGATACGTCGAACGAGGGGGCCGGAAATCGACATTGGCCCCCCCGGGCGCCCGTCCGCCCGCCCTAAACGTAGCGAAGGATCAGCCGCCGAATCCGTTGTCCGCTGCGATCATCTGCCGGCGCTCCACGACCGGGCCATGAACCTTTCCTTTGCTCCTGACAGGACGTGAATGGCACGCGCGACATTGCGGTGGCGCGCCTCGTCGGACTTGAGCGCCATCAGGTAGCGGAGGATCTCCTTCTGCCGGCTTGGGCTCAGGGCCTTCCACGCCTTGGCGGCCTTGAGGTTCCGAGCGAGAGGGGTCCGAAACCACAGTGGCATCGGGTGCATCGGCCCGCCGCGATAGGCGGCATCGAACGAGACCTCGACCGCGACCCTGTCACCCACCTTCGTTCCGGAAGCTCGGCGGACCTCGCCGTGAAGGTAGAGATAGAACGCGCCCGTGCCCTGGGGCATCAGGTTGATGCGCCAGGGCTTGGCCTTCGGGTGACCATTGATCCGCACCAGCACCGGCAGGGGCTTCCGCCAACCCGGCCTGATGCGCCGGGCGCGGGCCGCACTCACCTGCACGTACGGATTGACGCCGAGGATCTCGATGACCGCCTTGAAGGAGATCCCCGGCTTCGAACGCTCGCTCAGTCGCTCCCGCCATCGGCGTCGAGCGCCGCATCGGGGTTGTCCGGATCGTCATTGGCGTCGGGCGCGTTGACCCGCGCGGCCGCGGTGCGTCCACGGGCATGCACACCCGGGCCGCAGTCGGGGACCACGAGTGCCGTGGCCGGTGCCGCGATGGTGGCCAGGTGCGCCGCCGACAGCGTCGTGTTGAACGCCGAGAGGTCGTGCGACACCACGGCGCGCCAGTTGGTGACAGTGGTCTTCAAGTCACCGCACGCCGCGGCATAGGCGCTCAGCATCGGTGGATTGGGTGCCATGTCGGCCAGGTCCTGGGCGTCGAGCTGACGACCGAGGTTGCCGTTCACCGCCACGAACGTGGGCGGCACCTTTCCGCCGCCGAACCGCCGTCCGCCCCGCCCGCCTGTATCCCCAGCGACAGAGTCGATCTTCGCGTCGAATGCCTTGGCCGCGGAGTCGACCGACGCAACGGGCTTGGTGGCAAGGAGTGCGGCGAGTGCACCCTTGACGGCGGACGCCTGCTGGAAGCCGTCATAGGCCTCACCCGCGCCGTGATAGATCTTGAGCTGCAGTGCGTTCTGTGCCGCCAACGCCATCGCCGTGGCGGGGGAGCGCGGATCGTTGGTGACGCGCGCGGTCTCGGTGTACGCCTTCCCGTTCACGGTCAGGCGGAAGGTGTACGTCCCCGGTGCGGCGAGCGGTCCTTCCGGCGACGCCGGTGTGAGCCCGGGGTTGGCGTTGATCCCGTAGCTGTGGCTGAACACCGGGGGCGCGTCGTAGCGCAGGTCCCAGTTGACCCGGTTGGTGCCGAGCTCGACCGGCATCGGCTGCGGGGTGGCGATCCAGAAGCTCGGCTCCGGCGGATGGGACGCTTCCGCCACCGGGGTGATCGGTGCGCTCGACATATGACGAACCACATGGCCTGCGGCGTCGAGGACATCGAGGGAGATGTCGCCGGTCGGCTTGGTGCCGAGGTAGTAGTAGACGATCACGCCGTCGGGCGCGTTGAGCGCGTGCGGCACTTCGGGCGGGAAGGGGGTGTCCTGGTTCACGTTGCGGTGGACCCGCACCGCGTCGCCGGGCTTGAAGAGGTGCACGGCTTCATCGGCCATCGCGGGCGTCATCTGCCGAAGCGGGGAGATGTCGTCCAGGATCCAGATGCCGCGGCCGTAGGTCCCGACCACGAGGTCGTTGCCCTTGATGGTGGCGTCGCGATACGAGGTGTTGGGGAGGTTCAGCTGGAGCGACTGCCAGTTGTCGCCGTCGTCGAACGAGACGTACATCCCGCTCTCGGTACCGGCAAAGAGGAGTCCCGCCTTCTTGGTGTCGGCCCGGACGACGCGGGCAAAGCTGCCGCTCACCTCGGCCGTGGGGAGGCCGGTGATGATCTTGGTCCAGGTCTTCCCGAAATCCCGGGTGCGGTAGACGTACGGTGCGTAATTGCCAAGGCGGTGGAGGTCGACCGCTGCATACGCTTCCGCAGGGTCGTGATGCGATGCCTCGATCGAGGAGATCAAGGCGAACGAGGAGTCGGGAAGGCCGGGGATCGTGGCATCCTGCCACGTCTTGCCGTCATCCCGCGTGACCTTGACCAGGCCGTTGCTGGTTCCGACCCAGATGGTCCCGCGTCCCACGGTCGACGCCGAGATCGTTTCGATGGCGCCGCCACGCACGGCGCCGGGTCGGGCTGGCAGCGCTGCTTCACTGTCCGGCGGCGGCTTGACGCCCTTGGGGTACCCAAGGTCGGGGCTCAGCTTCCGCCAATGCGCCCCGCCGTCGGAGGTGGCCATCAGGTATTGGTAGCCGGCCAGGAGTTCGTGTTGGTCCCAGGGCGCCCAGACCATCGGCATCGAGAACGAGGTGCGGAGGTGGGCGTCGGGATCGAGGCTCGGACCGACGTTGATGATCTGCTCGCTCGGGTACATCACCTTTTGCACCCCGGAGCCGCTCCCGTAGGCGATGTTCGGATCGAGCGGGTCGGTCACCAGCGTGCCCCACTCCCAGGTGCCCACCGGGTTCCAGTCGAGCGGCGTGATCTCGCCGAAGTTGCCGCGACTGCGGGTCCGGATGGCGCCGGCATCCTGTTGCGGTGCGTAGATCCAATAGGGGAACGAGTTGTCGGTCGAGATGTGGTACACCTGGTCGGTCGACTGATTGTACCAGGTACTCCAGGTCTGGCCGCCGTCGAGGGTCACGGTGGCGCCCTGGTCCATGCCGAGGAACATGCGCTGTCCATTGGTCGGATCGATCCACAGTTGCTGCGGATCATCGCCGCCGGGGGCGCCCTTGAATCCGGTAAAGGTCTTGCCGCCATCCCGCGAGATGTAACTCGACGTGTTGATGGTGATGACCACGTCGGGATCGGAGGAACTCACATACACCCCGCAGTTGTAGCCGCCCTGTCCATTCCCGACCCGACGATCCTCGGCGTCCATCTGGCGCCACGTGGTACCGCCGTCATCCGAGCGCCAGAGGCCGAAGTTCCCTTCCAGGAACACCCGTTGGGCGTTGGTGTGCATGGCCACGGCCATCGAGGTGCGGCCGTCCAGCCGCGGAAGCCCGCCACCTTTGATCTCCTGCCAGGTGAGGCCTTCATCGTTCGACTTGAAGATCCGGGTATTGCTGGGCGCGTCCTTGCCCTCCGCGCCCCGTGGTCCTCGAGCGCCACCGAAGTTCGGCGGTCCCGGCTGGACGAAGTGCTTGACCGTCGTCGCGAAGACGACGTTCGGCTGATCGAAGGCCCAGGTGATCTTCTGGATGCCGGTGGTGTCGTCCACGAAGAGGGTCTTGGTCCAGCTCTTCCCGCCGTCGGTGCTCCGGTAGACGCCGCGGTCCTCGCTCCGCAGATGGAGGTCTCCCTGGGCGGCGATCATCACGAGATTCGGGTCCTTGGGATCGACGAGGATCGAGGGGATCTGCTTGGTGGCATCGAGCCCCATGTGGTGCCAGGTGCGTCCGGCGTCGGTCGACTTGTAGACCCCGTCTCCTTCATTGATGGCGCCACCGGTGACCATGTCACCCATCCCGGCATAGATGACGCTGGTGTCCGAGGGTGCCACCTCGATGGCGCCGACCGAAGGCGACGCGGTGATCTGGCCATCGGAGATCGGATCCCAGGTGATGCCGGCATTGACGGTCTTCCAGACGCCGGCGGAGGGATAGCCGGCATAGAAGACGCCCGGTTCGCCGATGGCACCGGTCACCGCCGAGACTCGGCCGCCCCGGAAGGGACCGACGTTCCGCCAGACGAGACCGGACACGAGGTTCGGCGCCACTGGCCGTGCGGCGATGACGCCGACCGCGCCAAGTACCAGTGCCAGGCCGAACAAACGGATGGGGGTCGAAATGCGCGAGATCATCTTGAGAATGCCCTGTGGAGAGGGAATGGGAGACTCGTAAGTTGCGTGGCGATCGGGCGGCGCGACAGGGGCTGGGGGTCAGCGGGACGGTAGGCTGTGCGTCCATCCGTCCATGCGCCTATCCGCCTCTTGTGTACGCAGAGTAGGGCGGGGGCGTTTCGGTGCCAAGCCATTAAGGAACCACAAAGGGGCGAGGTCGACGCCTACTCCTGGGCCGCCTCCGCAAGGCCGGCCATCGCATCGCGCAGCTGGGTGTCCGAGAGATACGGCGCCGGTCCGAAACGGAGGATGTCGCCGCGTGAGTCGGTGAGGATCCCGCGCGCGTGGAGGGTATGACTCAACGCCGCCGCGTCAGGGGCTCGGAGTGCCAGGAAGCCGGCGATCTCGGTGAGCGGCGCGCTCCGGTCCCGGGCAACGAGTGCGGGGTCGAGCTCAAGCGCGTCGAATGCGCCGGCGAGCACGCCGATCTGGTGCTGGCTCACTTCGCGGAGCAATGTGGGCGAGAGGTCCTGTTCCCGAAAGAAGTCGAATACTCGGGCAGCCCGGTAATGGCTGGTCGGATCGTAGGTGGCGCCGGCAAAGCGATCTGCGCCAGTGCCGTACCTCACCGGGCCGCGGCCACTCCGTTCGTCGAGGGCGGTGAACTCGCTGTACCAGCCGGTGACGATGGGCCGAAGTTCGCACCCTGGGGGGATCCGTAGAAAGCAGTTGCCTTCGCCCAATTGGCAGTACTTGTAGCCTCCGCCCACCACGAACGCATCGCGCAGGCCGAAATCGGCCAGCGGGAATGGAACCACGTTGAGCGCGTGGTAGGCGTCGACCAGGAGGTGTGCGCCGTGGCGGCGGCAACGTTCCGCCACGACATCGAGCCCGCGGGCGATCCGGCCCGAATCGAAGAACACTGCCGAGACGAGCACCAGCGCCGTTCGATCGTCCACCGCGTCGGCCAGGCGTGCTGCCACCGAATCGACCGGAGACTCTGCCACCCGGACGATCTCGATCCCTTCTTCTGCGAGTCGATCGAGCTGCCGGCGGATGGTGTGGAACTCACCATCGGTGGTGACAAGGCGAGGCCTGGTGCGGAGCGGGAGGGCCGAGAGCAGCCGTACCAGCAGGTCGTGGGTGCTGGCCGCGAGGGCGATGCCGTCACCGGCGTCTCCGAGCAGGTCCACGAAGCCGGCACGGACCCGTTCGGCCTTCCGGAATGCGAGTTCCCACTTGTCGTCCAGGTACCGCGCCGCATCGAGCCACGCTTCGGCCTGCGCATCGAAGCCGACATCGGGCCACGCCTGGTGGGAGTGGCCGGTGAGCAGCAGGCGTTCGGAGACCCGCGATCGGGCGTAGTGCGGGGCCAGCGCGTTGGGTGCGCGGTAGAGCGCGGCGGGTTCCATGGGCTACAGCTCGGTGCGGATGGCCCAGAGATCGGGGAAGAGCGGATGGTCGAGCGTGGTCTTGAGGTACTCCGCCCCGTCGCTCCCGCCGGTGCCACGTCGAGTGCCGATGGTGCGCTGGACCATTTTCACGTGGCGGTAGCGCCACTCCATCAGGCCTTCGTCGAGATCGACCAGGCGCTCGCAGAGGGCGGCCAGCTCGGGGCGGTGACGGTACATCTCCACCAGCGACGTACGCAGCGCGGCAGAGGGCTCCACCCGGCGGGTCACATCGCGACCGAGATCGGCCTGCGGGATGGGAACCCCGTTGCCGGCGAGGAAGCGCAGGAACGCGTCCCACAAGGTCGGAGCGGCAAGGCGGCGCTCCAGCATCTGCCGGGAGGCGGAGCCGGCAGGATATCGCTCGAGGGCCTTCGGGTCTTTGGCGCCCAGCACGAATTCCAGCGCGCGGAACTGGTACGACTGAAAGCCACTTCCCGCGTCGAGTCGATCGCGGAAGGAGAGGAATTCGAGCGGGGTCATCGTCTCCAGGATGTCGAGCTGCGCCACGAGCACCTTGAGGATGGTGAGGATCCGCTTCAAGGTGTGTTGGGCGCGGTGGGCATCGTCGCGAGCCAGGAGTGCGCAGAGGTGGTCCACCTCGTGCAGGACCTGCTTGAACCAGAGTTCGTAGACCTGGTGGATGATGATGAACAGCACCTCGTCGTGCTCCGGCCCGTCGGAGAGCGGTTGCTGGAGCGTGAGGAGTTCATCGATCTTGAGGTATTCGGAGTAGTTCGGCATCGAGATGTCCCGGGAAGAACTTGCGAATGTCCGATCGTGCCGGAACGTAGCCGTGACCCGGGGGTGTTGGAAGTCAGCGGGATCAGCGCGTGCGGAGCCGAAGCGGCGTCCCCCACGGATCGTGTGCCAGCGCGCTACCGTCGACAGTGCGCTCCACGGTGTGACCCTGCTGGCTGAGCCGTGCCGCAACATCGTTCACGTCACCCGCTTCAGGGAGCTCGATGGTCCATTCGAGCAACTGTGCCTCGTCCTGGGTCGGCGCGGTGGCGGCATTTCCGGCCCATGTGTTGGTACCGAGATGGTGGTGATAGCCGCCGGCACTCAAGAACAGCGCTCCAGGGTACTCCCAGACCGTGCGATCAAAGCCCAGGATCTCGGAGTAGAACTCGGCGGCACGGGTCAGGTCGCCGACGTGAAGATGGACGTGGCCCATCGTGGTGCCCGCTGGCATTCCGGTCCACCGGGTCCCGCCCGCGGCGGCGGCAACGCCCTCGAAATCGAGCGGATCGGTGGCCATCATCAGTTCGCGGCCGATGCGGCGCCACGTATCGCGCGGCCGGTCGGCATAGACCTCGATGCCGAGGTTGTCGGGATCCTGGAGATAGAGCGACTCGCTGACGAGGTGGTTGGCCGCGCCGGCGTGGGCGTCGATATCGCTCAAGTGGGTGATGAACCGGCCGAGCGAGGGTCGGTCGGGGAGGAGGATGGCATAGTGGAAGAGTCCGAGACGCCCCCGACGCGGGACCGCACGCGCGCCGGGGCGTTCCACCAGTTCGACAAGGACGTGTTCTGCCCCGTGCGGCCCGAGCTCCGCGCCGGTCGTGGTCTGTCGGAGGATGCGGAGGCCGAGCGTCCGCTGATAATAGGAGAGCGAGCGCTCGAGATCGGCCACTTGGAGGCGGACCGGTCCGAGCCGGAGCCCCTCCGGGAGGCGGGGGCCGGCGGGTGGCAGACCGTAGCTCCCCGGGGTCGCGGGCTCCGCTCGTGGTGCCGCGCCGAAAATGTCGCCGGTGGAGGTGCCCATGGCGTGTCGGATCACCCGTGCCGCGTGAAGAGCTGCACCGGGCGCTCGTGCTGCTCCGCGGCGGCCCTGGACCGGAAGGTGCCGGAGTTCCGGCGCTTTCCGGTGCGAGGATCGTTGTGGCGGGAAGAGAGGCGGTAGCCGCCCTTCGGCAGCTTGCGGATCATCTCGTTCCGACAGGTCGGGCGCCGCCGACCGCATTGTACACCCACCCGATGATGGCCGCGCAGACCGCGCCGTCGACGAGGGCGTAGAGGGTGCCGATGATGACCGAGCCGAATCCGCCCACGTGGTACCCGGGATACACCGACGACACGACGTCGAGGAAGGCTCCGCCGTACCCCGGCCAGATGAGGTGTGCCAGGCCGACGCCGAATACACCGATGGCCCAGGCGAGTCCGAACGCGATGGCAAGCGCCTTCGTATTGAGCGACATCAAGTCCTCCGTTGATCGGTGAGCTTCGGATATACGGTCGAGCCCGGCCGACCGCAAGCACGCGGGTGTGCCGGTGATGACGCGCGGTGACTAGCGGCCTGGCATCGGGCGGGCCCAGCCCACGATTATGCTGATGTTGTCGCTCCCTCCGCCGTCCAGCGCATCCTGCAGCAGCTGCTCACAGACCTGTTTGGCCGAGGTCATCGCGCCGAGGCGCTCGGCGATCTGCTCATCGGTCACGTGCTTGGTCAGTCCGTCGCTGCAGAGCAGGTGGACGTTCTCCCAATCGGCCTTGAGCCGTGTCACCACCGGCATCGTGGTCTGTCCGCCGATTGAGCTCGACAGGATGTTGGCCAGGCGGGACTGGTCTCCCACGGCGCGGGTCCACACGCCCTGGTCCACCAGGTCCTGGGCCATCGTCTGATCACGGGTGAGCTGGGAGAGCTTCCCCTCGCGATAGAGGTAATAGCGGCTGTCGCCCACCTGCAGCAGGTAATACCAGGGCCACACACCCATCCAGAGGGTGAGGGTGGTGGCCCCGCGGCCGTTGTCGGGCTCGGTGCGCGTCACCACCGCCTGATGGGCCCGCATTGCGGCATCCTGCAGGGCGTTGATGAACGTGGTCTCATCGCCGCCGGGATCGGCGCGGTCGTAGCAGTCCATGCTGCCGATGATGTACTCGGTGGCCGTCTCCAGGGTGGTGGCGCTCGCGGCGGCACCGCCGGTCCCGCCGCCGACGCCGTCGGCGATCATCGCGATGAACGCCAATCGTCTGTCGGCGAAGGGTTGGCGCTCCGCCGCGGTCAGGTTGGTCTGGTGGATGGTGAGCCGCTTGTGCAGCGAGGCCAGGAGGAAATGGTCCTGGTTGTCGGGGCGGACCTTCCCGACGTGCGTCAGGCCGTAGACGTCGATCTCGTCGTCATCGGGCTTGCGCGGAGTGGAGG
>JBAUHI010000045.1:0-16563 GCA_049680185.1 Gemmatimonadales bacterium
TTTGAGAAGATCCCTCGGTCGCTTCGCTCCCTCGGGATGACACCACCAGGAGCTACATCTGCCCCTCGCACCCACCGAACTCGCTCTCGTCCGACTCGCTGCGGCCGTTGCCCAGGGGGGAGACGACCGCCTCGCCAAGGGGATCGCGGAGGTCAGCGCCGCCGCGACGCCCAACGAGTGGGTGGATGAGTTGATCCTGCAGGCGCTGGTGGTGGTGGGGTTCCCGCGGACGCTGGTGGCGATGCGGGCGTGGAGGAAGGTGAACGGTGAACGGGAAACGGTGAACGGGGGGACCGACCCCGGGCTCGACTACGGTCGGCACGCGGAGTGGACGGCGGCGGGAGAGCGGACCTGCCACGTGGTGTATGGCGCCAACTACGAACGGCTCCGCCAGGCGGTGCGGGAACTTCACCCCGCCCTCGATGCGTGGATGATCACGGAAGGGTATGGCCGGACGCTTTCCCGTCCGGGACTGACGCTCCGGCAGCGGGAACTCTGCATGGTGGCGATGGTCGCGACACTCGATACGCCGCACCAGCTCCATTCCCACCTGCGCGGCGCGGTGAACGCCGGCGCCGGTCGCGACGAGGTCAGCGCGGTGATCGACGCGGTGCTGCCGGAGCTCTCGAGCGAGGCGGCCAGGACGGCGAAGGAGATGCGGGCGCGGGTGGGGGGGTAGACGGATGGGCGAATGGTCGGATGGACGAATGGGCGAATGGTCGGATGGACGAAGGGACGAATGGACGGAGGGACGAATGGTCGGGTGAAATTGCACCGATCTGGGTGAATTTGATTACCTGTCAGGCGCCGACATAGGTATCGTGTCCGGATGCAACCGTATCATCGACTTGATGCGTGGCGAGGCGCCCACGCATTTGCTCTGGCGGTGTTCCGGGAGACGGAAGTGTGGCCCGCGAAGGAACGATACGGGCTGGTGTCACAGGTGCGGCGGGCCTCCTTCTCGGTACCGGCCAATGTGGTTGAAGGGCAAGCCCGACTGGGGGCGCGCGAGTTCCGTCGATTCCTGAACATCGCCTGGGCGTCATTGGCCGAGGCCGGGTACGCATTGGAATTTGCCCGTGATTTGGGTTACTTGTCTCCCGAGAACTACCTTCAACTGGAGCAATTGCGCGGCGAAGCTGGGCGACCCCTCTTCGGACTGATGCGTTCAATGCAGCACACGCCAGGTTGACGCATTTGCCGACGGCCATCCGCCCATCCGACCATCCGCCCATCCGTCCATGTTCATCGACCACGTAGTCGTTCGCGTTGCGGCTGGCACCGGAGGTTCCGGGGCGAGCTCGTTCGCGCGCTTCAAGTACCGCCCCAAGGGGGGCCCTGACGGCGGCGACGGCGGCGACGGCGGGAGCATCTACGTCCGGGCCGAAGGCAACCTCGCCACCCTGCTTGATTACAGATATCGGACCAGCTGGAGGGCGGAGCGGGGCCAGCACGGGATGGGGAAGAGCAAGACCGGTGCGACGGCCGATGACCTCCGGATGCCGGTGCCGCCGGGCACCGAGATCCGCGACTCCGACAGCGGCGAGTGGCTGGGCGAGGTGCTCCACACCGGCGACGAGGTGCTGATCGCGAAGGGGGGACGGGGCGGGCGCGGCAACTCCCGCTTTGCCACCTCCACCCACCAGGCGCCGCGGGAATGGGAGCCGGGGGAAGAGGGCCAGGAGCGGACCATCGAGTTCACCTTGAAGCTCATCGCCGATGTCGGCCTGGTGGGCGAGCCGAACGCCGGGAAGAGCACCCTCCTCTCGGTCATCTCCGCTGCGCGACCCAAGATCGCCGACTACCCCTTCACCACCCTGGAGCCGAATTTGGGCGTGGTGGGACTCACCGGACAGCGCACATTCGTTTGTGCCGACATCCCTGGCATCATCGAAGGGGCCAGCCAGGGGAAGGGACTGGGACTCAAGTTCTTGCGGCACGTGGAGCGTACCCGTGTGCTGGCGTTCCTCATCCCCGTCGACGCGGAAGACCCGCAGACGACCTACGACAAGTTGCGCGCCGAAGTGGCGGCCTACAGTGCGCCGCTGGCGTCGAAGGCGCACGTGGTGGTGCTCACCAAGCGCGATCTCCTGGACCCCGGTGTGGCGGTCCCCACCATCGATGCACCCGATGCGACGGGGATCCTCACCGTGTCGAGTGCCGCGGGTGCGGGGCTCGAAGAGTTGAAGGAGTATCTCTGGAAGTTCGTGGAGGGAGTGAAGGCGGGCGGCGCGAACAAGGCGGACAAGGCCGACGACGACCGGGAGTGGGCCGTGGATGACGTGGAGGAAGCGGCGTTCCGGGGCGAAGGGCTCCGGGCCGTGAGTCCCGAAGATGAGGACCTGCTCGATGTCGATGAACCGTGACGCCCGCGCTGCGTGGGTGGCCCTGGCACTGACGCCAGGGATCGGCCCCCAGCGATTCGCCGCCCTCCTTTCGGCCACAGAAACTCCCCACGGCGCCCTTTCGGCGCCGTTCGCGTTTTTGTGCACCATCCCCGGAATTTCCCGCGCTTGCGCCTCCGCCATCAAGGCCCGGAGCCTCGCCGATGGCGAACGCGTGCTGGCCCAGGTCGACTCGCTCGGCGCCCGCTGCCTCCTGCCCGCCGACCCCGAGTTCCCGCCCTCGCTTCTCGAGATCCCCGACGCGCCGGTGGTGCTGTTCGCCACCCGCCCTCCCACCTCACCCCCCGGCCCCCTCTCCGGTGGCTTGACCCTCACCCCCCGTCCCCCTCTCCCTACGGGAGAGGGGGAGACCACCCATCTACTCCCCTCTCCCGCAGGGAGAGGGGTTGGGGGTGAGGGTTCAGCACAGAATGCTACGGGAGAGGGGGGGCAGATCGGTTGGGGAGAGATGGTCGCGATCGTGGGGAGTCGGGACCATACCGCGTACGGCGCCGAGGTGTGTCGAGCGGTGGCAGGCGCGGCGGCGCGGGCGGGGCTCACCGTCGTGAGCGGAATGGCCCGCGGCCTCGATGCCATTGCGCACCAGGCGGCACTCGATGCCGGTGGCGCCACCATCGGAGTCCTCGGCAACGGACTCGGTGTCATCTACCCCGCCGCCAATCGGGCGCTCTACACTCGGGTCGGCGAGGAAGGACTGCTGCTCACCGAGTTCCCGCCGGGGGAGCGTCCCCACGCCGGCAGCTTCCCTCGCCGCAACAGGCTCATCAGCGGACTGGCGCGTGTCGTGGTCATCATCGAGGCGGCGGCGACCAGCGGTGCGCTGGTGACCGTCGAATGCGCGCTGGCGCAGGGGAAAGAGGTGTTGGCGGTGCCGGGGCCGATCACCAGTCGAGCGTCGGTGGGGGTCAATCGGCTGATCCGGGATGGGGCGGCACCCTTGCTGGAACCGGCAGATCTGCTCAACCTATTCCCGGGGATCGGACCCCAGGCGGACGAGCTCCCGGTGGTCGCGGCACCCGTATCGGGTCGCACGCCGGAGGAACAGGCGGTGATGGCGGAACTCGTCGCAGCGGGGATCCATCTCGATCAGCTCGTCGCGATCCTGGGCCGTCCCGTGGGTGCCGTGCTGGGGTTGCTGCTGGATCTGGAACTGGCGGGATTTGTGGAGCAGTTGCCGGGGCGGATATTTAGGCCAGCGGGGGTTAGCTGACAGCTGACAGCTAGCAGCTAGCAGCTACCAGCCATCAGCTACCAGCTATCGGCTAACAGCGGCTATCAGCTAGCAGCTATCGGCTATCAGGTCGCGCAGATTGCTCGCGTCTGACACGGAGCACCTGGCACCTAATACCTAGCACCCTTTTTGTCAGGCGATCATGCATCGCATCGCGATCCCATTCACTCTCCTCACCCTGCTCGGTTGCAGTGCCGCGCAGGCGCAGGTGATCCGTGGCCGGCTTTCGAGCGAGCTCGAGGGGTCGTCGGCGGGGGCCATCGTGATCCTCGTCGACCAGGCGGGAGTGGAGCAGGGGCGCACCCTCTCCGCCGCGAATGGACGCTATGGCTTCGTGGCCCCGGCGGCGGGGACCTATCGGCTCAAGGTCCTGCGGATCGGATATCCGATGTGGGTCTCCGACACGGCGTCGGTCGGGGCCACGGAGGTGCGCGAGTTCTCGCCGCAGCTCCCCTCCATGCGCGTGGTGCTGGCGCCGATGGAGGTGCATGCCCAGAGCCGCTGTTCCGTGCATCCGAAAGAGGGCGAGCTCACCGCCCAGCTCCTGGAGGAGGGGCACAAGGCGGTGAGCGCGGCGGAGGCGGCGTATCAGGGCAACGACTACCGCTATCGGGTCCGCCGCTATCGGCGCGACTTCGACCGCGAACGCGTGCTGGTGCTGGACACCACGTACGCGGAGACCGAGAACGACATCTGGCCGGTGCAGAGCCTGCCGGTGGCCGACCTGGCGCGCGGAGGATTCATCCAGGAGACGGATCCCCTGGGCGGGCCGATCTGGTACGGCCCCGATGCCCAAGTCATCTTCTCCGACTTTTTCCTGGGAGATCACTGCTTTGCCGTCGGAAAGCCGGAGCCGCAGGACTCGGGGTTGGTGCGGCTCGAGTTCCGGGTGGTCAAGGGACAGCAGCTCCCCGACCTGAACGGCACCCTCTGGATCAACTCGAAGACCCTGGAGCTCGATCACCTCGACTTCACGTACAGCAGGGTGCCCGACTGGGTGCCGCGCGATGCCGTGATCGGGGGCCGACTCGATTTTCTCCGACTCCCCACTGGGCTCTGGATCATCCGCCGCTGGGCGCTCCGGGTGCCGGTCCCCTCGCGCCAGATCGGCACCGGGTACTACTCGATCCTGGGGTACCGAGAAGAGGGCGGGGAAGTGGTGCAGGTGGTGGGGCGGGGTGGTGAGGTGGTGTGGGGTGACTAGCTATCAGCTATCGGCTGTCGGCTAACAGCGGCTATCAGCTATCAGCTATCAGCTAACGGCGGCTAGCAGCTAGCAGCGGCTATCCGCAATTGGTCATCTGCTATCACGGTTGGCGACGGGTTGCCGTCGCGCGACGACTTTGGTTCTTGGTGAGTCGGGCGAGCAGGCCGGCGAGCATCCGCTTGACCTGATCGACCTTGTGCTCAAGCGGAGGTGAAGTGCCCTCTGGCAGGTAGCCCAGATCCGTCGCGAGCCGGAGATGATATTCGGTCTCGTTGGCCGAGCCGAGTGCGATACGGATGAACCTTGCCAGCTCAGCGTCCGAGTTCCGACCCGCGCCCTCAGCAATATTCGCTGGTACTGACGCCGCAGACCGGCAGAGCTGGTCGGTCAATCGCCAACGCTCTGCGTCCGGGAATGATCTTGTCACACTGTAGATTTCGAGCACCATTTCGTGCGCCACCTGCCATACCGTGAGCTGCCTGTAGTCGCCCATCGTGTCGCCCCGTTGATCCATGATCTTCTACCCTACCACCGAGGTGTACCGCCCACCAACCAATTCCGTGCGTCCCCGACCCGAAACGCGCGCCCGACAGCTGATAGCCGATAGCTGACAGCTGATAGCCGCAGTTAGCCGATAGCTGACAGCTGATAGCCGCAGTTAGCCGATAGCTGACAGCTGATAGCCGCAGTTAGCTGATAGCCGATAGCTGACAGCTGATAGCCGCAGTTAGCCGATAGCCGATAGCTGACAGCTGATAGCCGCAGTTAGCCGATAGCTGACAGCCGATAGCTGATAGCTTTCAAACCCATGCACCTCTACCTCCACGTCCCCTTCTGCGCTCGACGCTGCTCCTACTGCGATTTTGCCATCGCGGTGCGGAAGCGGGTGCCGTCGCGGGCGTACGCGGAGGCGGTGTTGCAAGAATGGCAACAGTGGCTCCGACGCTCCGACGCTCCGGACATTGTCGGGACGACGGCCGACACGCTCTACCTGGGCGGCGGGACGCCGTCGCTGCTGGCGCCGGACGAGCTGGCTCGGATCGTCGAGGGGCTCACTGCCCATCACCCGCTCGCGGCGGGTGCAGAGGTGACCCTCGAGGCGAATCCCGATGATGTCACCCCCGAACGCGCAGCAGCCTGGCGAGCGCTCGGCGTCGGCCGCGTTTCCCTTGGCGTGCAGTCGTTCGACCCGGCGGTGCTCACCTGGATGCACCGGACCCACACCGCCGAGCAGGTGGCGCCGGCAGTGGCGGCGTTGCGAGGTGCTGGTATCTCGGAGATCTCCCTTGATCTGATCTACGCGTTGCCGACGGAGGTCCCGCGCGACTGGCGGCGGGATCTCGAGCTGGCGCTGGCGCTGAGGCCCGATCACCTCTCGCTCTATGGCCTGACGGTCGAGGCGCACACGCCGCTGGCGCACTGGGTGGCGCGCTCGGAGGTGCGGGGTGCGGAGGATGAGCGTTACGCCGAGGAGTTCCTGCTGGCCGATCGGACGTTGGGGGACGCGGGGTTCGAGCATTACGAAGTGTCCAACTACGCACTGCCCGGGAAGCGGGCCAGGCACAACTCCGCCTACTGGCGCCGAGCGACGTATATCGGATTGGGGCCGTCGGCGCACAGCGCCTTCGGGCGGGAGCGGCAGTGGAACGTGCGGGAGTGGGCGGCGTATGAGCGAGCGCTGAACGAGGGGCAGACGGTGGTCGGCGGGCGGGAGCTGCTCGACGATGTGGCGCTCCGACTCGAGGAGATCTACCTGGGGCTCCGGACCATCGACGGGATCCCGAAGGATCGGTTGCCGGCGCCGGTGGTGATCAACTGGGTGGACCAGGGGTGGGCGGTGGGCTCACCCCCTGTCCCCGTCACGCCGTCATCCCTTACAGCTGCATCCCCAATTCCGCGCTCTTCCTCACCCCCCGGCCCCCTCTCCACGGCCTCGCGGTTGACCGACATCACTGGCCGCATCTCCTCCTCACCCCCCGGCCCCCTCATCGGCTCGCCCCGGACAGCCTCGCTCCCTGGCCAGCGCTCTTCCTCACCCCCCGGCCCCCTCTCCACGTTCGTGGAGAGGGGGAGCGAGGAACGAGTGCGGCTGACGCCGGAAGGGTGGCTCCGCCTCGACGCGTTGGTGGCGATGGTGGGGTGAAGTGATGGGCGCGTGAGGCGCATGGACGCACGAGGCGCATGGGTGGGCGGCCAGATATTGATCCGTAGGGGGTGGCCTGCGGCCACCCCACGCGCACCTCTCCATTCGACTCAGAGATGGGGTGGCCGCAGGCGACCCCCACGTTGTTAGCTGTTAGCTGATAGCTGATAGCTCATAGCCCCCCCTCCCCTCTATCTTTCCTACATGCCATCCCCCGCCGACCAGCTGACCGATCGGGAGGTCCGGGTCCTCGAAGCGGTCATCCAGACCTACATCGAGACCGCGGAGCCCGCCGGCAGCCAGACCATCGCCAAGCGCTTCGGCATCGGCGTCTCCTCCGCCACGATCCGTGGCACGATGAGCGATCTCGAAGACAAGGGCTTCCTCTTCCATCCGCACACCAGCGCCGGCCGGATCCCCACCGACCGCGCCTACCGGCTCTACGTCGACCATATCCTCCACCCGACGCCGGTGGGGGTCGGGGTGCGCTCCGCGCTGGAGCAGGAACTCCCCGCCCGTTCGGCGGTGGAGGGATTGCTCCAGCGCGCCGCCGAGGTGCTGGGTGTCCTCACCCAGGAGCTGGGCGTCGCGGCGGGGCCGGCGCTCGAGAGCGCGGTGCTGGAACGCCTGGAGTTGGTCCAGGTGGCGAGCGAGCGGCTGCTGCTGGTGTTCAACCTGAAGAGTGGCGTCGTCCGCACGATCTTCGTCCACGCCAAGGCGCTCATCGCGCCGGACGCGGTGGCCGAAGTGACCCGCATCCTCAACGAACGCCTGGCCGGCCTCACCCTGCGTGAGATCCGGGCGTCACTGGCCGATCGTCTGCGCGACACCCGCGCCGCCGGCGAAGGGCGCGATCTCCTCAACATCTTTATCGCCGAGGGGGACGAGATCTTCTCCCTCGGCGCCACCGCCGACGCCGTGGTGCTCGGCAGCGCCAAGATGCTGGCCGACCAGCCCGAGTTCGCCTCCAACGAGCGGATGCGCGAGCTCCTGACGCTCACCGAGCGGCGCGACCTGATCAAGAACGCGCTCGCGACCCGGGCCCAGGGGCTCACCATCACTATCGGCGGCGAACACGGTGACCAGGACCTTGCCGGCTTCACGCTGGTGACCTCGACCTATCGGGTGGGCGAGCTTCGCGGCGTCATCGGCGTCCTCGGTCCCACCCGGATGCCGTACGACAAGGTCATCGGGCTGGTCCAGCACACCAGTCGTCTGGTGGAGGGGCTCTTGCAGTGAGCGATTTCTACAAGCTGCTGGGCGTACCGCGCGATGTGAGCGAGGCCGATCTCAAGAAGTCCTACCGCAAGCTCGCGATGGAATTCCACCCCGACCGCAACGGCGAGGCGGGCGCCGAGGAGAAGTTCAAGGAGATCACCGAGGCGTACGAGATCCTCCGTGACCCCCAGAAGCGCGCGGCCTATGATCGGTACGGCGATGCGGCCTTCCGCTCCGGCGGGATGGGCGGCGGCGGCGCCTACCATCACGTCGACCTCTCCGAAGCGCTCGGCATCTTCATGCGCGACTTCGGCGGGATGGGCGGCTTCGATGCGTTCTTCGGCGGTGGCGGGAGGGCCCAGTCGGAGGCGCGGCGCGGCCAGGATGTGCGCGTCGACCTCAAGTTGACGCTGGCCGAGGTCGCCACGGGGGTGCGGCGCACGCTCAAGCTCAAGACCTTGGCCACCTGTGATGTCTGCGAGGGGAGCGGTGCCAAGCCGGGCTCTGCGCCCGTCAGCTGCACCACCTGTGGCGGCGCCGGTCAGGTGCGGCGTGCGGCGCAGAGCATCTTCGGACAGTTCGTGTCGGTGGCGCCCTGTCCCACCTGTGGCGGCGAAGGGACCGTCATCAAGGCGCCGTGCGAAAAGTGCCGAGGCGAGGGCAGGGTCAAGGCCGACCGCACCGTGAACGTCGACATCCCGGCGGGTATCGCGGAGAACAACTACATCACGATGCGGGGTCAGGGTGCGGCGGGTCCGCGGCGGGGACCGGCCGGCGATCTGCTCGTAGGGATCGAGATCGAGCCCGATGAACGCTGGGAGCGTCAGGGCGATGATCTCTTGCACGACCTGCCACTCTCGTTCTCGCAGGCGGCGCTGGGTGGCACGTTCATGGTCCCGTCCCCCTATGGCGAGGAAAAGGTCACCGTTCCGGCAGGGACGCAGACCGGCACCGTCTTCAAGCTTCGCAGCAAGGGTCTCCCACGCCTGCAACACGACGGGAAGGGGTACCTGATGGTGCGCACGCACGTCTGGACCCCCGATGAGCTGAGCGAGGAACAGCGCACCCTCTTCCAGCAGGTCGCCGCGCTCGAAGGGGCGCCGCCAAAGAAGGTGACGCACGGGTTCTGGTCCCGGCTCAAGGAATCGCTCGGCGCGTGACGCTCTGGGCGCTGACGGTGCGGGTCGGCGCCGAACGGCGCGAGGCATTGGCCGCGTGGCTGGTGGCTGAGACCGGTCAGGCGGTGGAGGAGCGGCCCGACGGATCGGTGCTGGCGTACGTCGACGACGACGCGGTCGATGCCACCGTCGATGCGGTACACAGCCGCGAGGGGCGCGACATCCAGGTGGAGCGCTCCCCGGTGGTGCCGATCGATTGGGCGACCCGCTGGCGTGATGGCCTCAGCGCCCGCACCGTTGGACGGATCCTGCTGGTGCCGAGTTGGATCGATGCCACGCCCGCCGCAGGCCAGGTGCGGCTGACGCTCGATCCGGAGACCGCCTTCGGCACCGGCGAACACGGCTCCACCCGCGGCGCGCTGACGCTGCTCGATCGCCACCTGCGGCCGGGATGCCGGATGCTCGACCTGGGGAGCGGCAGCGGGATCCTGGCCATCGCGGCGGCACTCCTCGGCGCATCGCGCGCGGTGGGGATCGAGCTCGATGGCGATGCGGTGCCGATCGCCCAGGCCAACGCGGACAAGAACGGCGTCTCCGATCGGGTGGTCTTCGTCCACGCCGATGCCGGTCGCTCCGCATCCCTCGGCGCCCCTGCCGACCTCATCTGTTCCAACATCCTCCGGAATATCAACGTGAGCCTGATCCCCGCGATCCAGGATGCGATGGCCCCCGGCGCCGTGGCGATCTTTGCCGGGATGGAGATCTCCGAGGCGGAGCTCTTCCGGCCGGTGCTGACGGGTGCTGGATTCGAGGCGTTCGACGACGTGCAGGATGAGGGGTGGTGGTCGGTGGCGGCGAGGCGCGCATGATCACCTTGCTGGCGCCCGCGGGGAGCCTGACGCTCGGCACGTCGGTATCGCTCGATGCGACGGAAGCGCATCACCTGCGGGTGCGGCGCGCCGAGGCGGGGGAGCGGCTGCGGCTGGTGGATGGACATGGTCGGGTGGGGTATGGTGTGGTGACGCTCGGTACCCACGGCGCGCACGTGACGCTCGAGGAGGTGGAGGACGCGCCGATGCCCGCGAGGCTGGTGCTCGCCGTCGGGGCAGGGGACAAGGAGCGTTTCGGGTGGCTGGCGGAGAAGGCGACCGAGCTCGGGGTCACCGACCTGGTGCCGATCGAGACCGAGCGCACCGTGAACGTCGCCTCCCGGGTGCGGGACGGTTCCATCGAGCGGGTGCAGCGTCGGGCGACCGAAGCGCTCAAGCAATGCGAGGGGACGTGGGCGCCCAAGGTGCACGGCAACACGCCGCTCGAGCGATTCCTGGAAGAGGCACCGCCGGGACGCCGCTGGGTGATGGACCAGGAGGGCGAGGAGCTCCCGACCTACGTCGGTGAGGACGCAGTGACCTGCCTGGTCGGGCCCGAAGGCGGATTCACCGAGGCGGAGCGGCGTGCCTGCACCGGTGCGGGGTTCACGCCGGTGTCGCTCGGCGGGCTGGTGCTCCGGTTCGAGACCGCGGCCATCGCGGCCGCGGCGTGGGTCGGCATCGCGCGAGGGAGGGCGGGCAATGTCTGACTGCATCTTCTGTCGCATCGCCGCGGGCGAGATCCCGGCCAGGATCGTGCGGCGGACCGATGAGGTGGTGGCGTTCCACGACCTGGGGCCGCAGGCGCCGGTGCATGTGCTGCTGATCCCGGTCAAGCACCTGGCGGCGGTGCGGGATGCGCGGACGCCAGAGAATCAGGCATTGCTGGGGAAGTTGGTCGCGTTCGGCGCCGAGGTCGCGACGGAACTGGGGCTCGATGCGGGTGGGTATCGCTTGGTGACCAACACCGGCGCCGATGGGGGGCAGACCGTGGGGCATCTGCATTTTCATCTGCTGGGTGGTCGGCCGATGGCGTGGCCGCCGGGGTAGGGGGGCACGGGGATGGTGTAGGGGCGCACTGCGTGCGCCCCGTCATGCGGTACGGGATGCGTGCCCGGGATTGGATGGGGCGCACGCGGTCAAATGGGGGCGCACGCGGTCAAATGGGGCGCACGCGGTGCGCCCCGTCATGCGGTACGGGATGCGTGCCCGGGATTGGATGGGGCGCACGCGGTCAAATGGGGCGCACGCGGTGCGCCCCTACCCGTGTCCGGTGCATTCGCCATCCGTGCGCGCGTTCTGCGGTACCGGCTTGCGCGAAATCGGTGACCGTTCGATCGGGCGCGGGTGCCAGTGTTCCGGATGTTCGATCGCCACCGTCATCATCGTCGGTCGGTCCGCCTGCATGACCACGATTACTGCGGGCCGGCATGGTATTTCGTGACCATCTGTGCCGCAGGTCGAGCCAAGGCCTTCGGTGAATTGCGTGACGGGCGGGTCTTCACCTCCGCGGTCGGTCGGATCGTGGAAGAAGAATGGCTCCGGATCGGGCAATTGCGACCGGGCGTGTTAGCGGACGCTTTCGTAGTGATGCCGAATCATTGCCATGGGGTCGTATGGCTTCCGGGTACGACCGAGCCGCAGCCGACCCGCGGCTTCCAGAGGGGGCGAGGCACTCTGGGGTCGATCGTGGCAGGGTTCAAGTCGGCGACGACGGCAAGGATCTGGCAAGTAGCCTCCGAGCGAGGCCGGCCGATCTGGCAGCGCGGGTACCACGAGAGCGTTCTACGGTCGGAATGCGCGCTCCAGCGTGCCCGCGCCTATGTTGGCGACAACCCGATCCGGGCGTGGTCGGCCCAGACGAGGAAGCATCAGCCGCCGGGATTTCCGGATCCAGCCCCCCTCTCCCGTAAGGGAGGGGGGGCTGGGGGTGAGGTGAAGAGGAGCAAGAGGTGATGGCCAGGCGCATCCCCTTGAACCGGGGCCGTAAGCGAGCTAACTTCAGTGTCTGCAAACATTTGTCGCCACTGACGTGGCTTGAGAGGGGTGATTTGTTTGTCCGAAGTCATCATCCACGATGACGAGAGCTTCGAGCGGGCGCTCAAGCGCTTCAAGAAGAAGTGCGAGAAGGCCGGGATCCTCTCCGACCTGCGCAAGCACCGGCACTACGAGAAGCCGAGCGAGAAGCGCAAGCGGAAGCAGAACGCCGCCATCCGCAAGAACCGCCGTGGGCCACGGATCCCCCGTGTCTAGCCTGCTCGACCGACTGCAGGGTGCCCTCACCGGGGCGCGCAAGGCGCAGGACAAGGAGCGCATCCTGCTGGTGTCGACGATCGTCGCGGGGGTCAGGAACCGCGAGATCGAGTTGAAGCGGGACCTGACCGACGACGATGTGGTCGAAGTCCTCCGCAAGGGGGTCAAGACCCGCCAGGACTCGGTGGAACAGTTCGAGAAGGCGGGTCGGACGGAACTCGCGGCACGGGAGTCCGCCCAGATCAAGATGTTGGAAGAGTTCTTGCCTGCCTCGGTCGATCCGGCCGAGATCCGCCAGGCGGCCCGGGACGCAGTGGCCGCCGGAGCCAAGGATGTCGGAGCGCTGATGAAGGTGTTGATGCCGAAGTTCAAGGGCCGCGCCGACGGCAAGCTCATCAATCAGGTGGCGCGCGAGGAGTTACCGGCCGGGTGACGGCCGTCGCTTCTCCGAGGTCCCCTCACGGGGTGCCGGTGCCTACGGGCGCAGGCACCCCGTCCGTTTTGCCGCCGGAGCACTCCGCCGCCGCACTCGCCGCCCTCGAGTTCTCCCTGGCGCTCGATGCGGTCGCCACCTTCGCGGCGGGTCCCCTCGGCGCCGCCCGGATCCGTTCCCGCCTCCCCTCGTCCGATCTCGAGCACGTCCGGGATGCCCTCGCTGCGGTCGATGAGGTCGCCTCCCTCGAGCGCGGCGGTCGCGGGCTCGCGATCGCGGCGGCCCCCGATGCGGCCCCGGTGCTCCTCCGCCTCGGTCGCGAGGGAAGTTCGCTCGACGGCCATGAGTTGGCCCTGGTGGCCCGATTGCTCGAGGCGGGCCGCCGCTCGTCGGACGAACTCCGGCGGGTGGCCATCGATGCACCGCGCGCCGCCCGTCTCGCGGTGCCGCTCCCCCATGCCGATCTCGACTGCCGCCTGACCCGCTCGATCGACGCCGACGGCTCGGTCCTCGACACGGCCAGCCCCGCGCTCGCCGATGCCCGCCACGAAGTGCGTTCCGCCCGCGAACGACTCCTCAAGCGCCTCGAAGCACTCCTGCGCACCGGTGATGGCGGCACCGACGATGCGGCCATCACGCTGCGCAATGGTCGCTACGTCATCCCGGTCCGGCGCGACTCGCGCAAGCGCCCCGACGGGATCGTCCACGATGAATCGTCCAGCGGCACCACCCTCTTCATCGAACCCTCCGACACGATCCCCCTCGGCAACGCGCTCCGCGAGGCGGAGGTCGCAGAGGATCGTGAGGTCCGCCGGGTCCTGGCCGACCTGACCGCCGAACTCCGCCCCTGGGCGCCGTCGCTCGCGGCGGTGCAGGAGATGTGCATCGCCGCCGATGACCTGGCGGCCCGCGGGCGCTATGCCGCGCGCTGCGATGCGGTGGCACCCGCCATCGGCCTGCCCGGTGCGCCCATCGTCATCCGGCGGGGGCGGCATCCGATCCTGCTGGCGCGCGGGATCGCGGTGGTCGCCTTCGACCTGATCCTCGATCCCGGTGAGCGCACGGTCCTGGTGAGCGGTCCCAATACCGGCGGCAAGACGGTCTTCCTGAAGGCGGTGGGACTCCTCGCAGCACTCGCGCAGAGCGGCGTCGTCCCGCCGATCGGCACGGGCTCCTCACTCCCGCTCTTCCGGCAGTTCCGCGCCGACATCGGCGACCACCAGTCGATCGCGGCCGACCTCTCGACCTTCAGTGCCCACGTGGCCGAGGTGCGCCGGATCCTCGATGGCGCCGACGACGCGACGCTGGTGCTCTTCGACGAGATCGGGAGCGGCACCGATCCCGCCGAAGGGGTGGCGCTCGCCGCGGCCACGCTCACCGCACTCACCGAGCGCGGCGTCACCACCATTGCGACCACCCACCTGGGCGGGCTCAAGGAGCTGGCCACCCGGATCGATGGCGTGGTCAACGCGTCGCTCCAGTTCGATCTGGCCGCACTCGCGCCGACCTATCGATTCCAGAAGGGCGTGCCGGGTCGGTCCTACGGGCTCGCGATCGCCCGGCGCCTGGGCGTGGATCCGGCGGTGCTGAGCGCCGCGGAAGCGCTGGTGTCGACGGAGGAACGGCGGCTCGATCGGCTCCTGGCGGCGGCGGAGGCGAGGGCGGCGGATCTCGATCGGCGCGCCGACGAACTGGCCGGGGCCGAACTCGATGCCGAGAACCTCGCCGCTCGGCTCGCGGCGCAGGAGAAGGCGCAGGGGGCGCGGGAGGAGGTGCTGGCCGCGCGCGAGAAGGCAGCGGAGCGGGAAAAGCGCTCCAAGTCGCGCGACCTGCTGCTCGACGCTCGGCAGACGGTGGAGGATGCGTTGACGCTGGCGCGAAAGGCCGCGACCGAAGCGGAAGCGCGCGAGGCTCGACGGACCCTCGAAGCGGCCGCGGGTGTGGAGCGGGAAGCGCTGGAGAGGATCGGGAAAGCGAGAAACGAGAAGCGGGAAGCAGTGGGTGCGGTGCAGATCGGTGATGCAGTGCGCGCGGCGAATGGTGTCGCCGGGGAAGTGGTGGAAGTGCGTCGGGATGGGAAGGTCGTCGTGGCGGCGGGGGCAATGAAGCTGACCGTCGACGCGAGCGAGCTCTCCCGCGACGCGCGACCCACCTCCCGCGACTCCCGATCCTCGCCTCGCGCCCCGCGCCCCACGACCGACGACTCCTCTCCCACCGAGATCGACCTGCGCGGGATGACCGGGGACGAGGCGGAGTCGGTCACCAGCGCGGCGATCGATGCGGCGGTCCTGGGCGAGGCGCCCTACCTCAAGATCATCCACGGGATGGGGACCGGTGTGGTGCGGGCCCGGGTGCAGCGCGTGCTCAAGGCCGATCGCCGGGTCAAGACGTTCGCCTTTGCGCCCCGGAACCAGGGCGGCACCGGCGTCACGGTGGTGGAGTTCAGCTCGTGAGCCGGATCCCCGACGAAGTGATCGAGCAGGTGCGCGATACCGCCGACCTGGTGTCGATCATCGGCGAGTCGGTGGAGCTCAAGCGCACCGGCACCGACTACCGCGGGCCCTGTCCCTTCCACGGCGGCACCAACCGCAACTTTGCCGTCGTGCCGAAGCGGGGGATGTACTACTGCTTCGTGTGCCACGAGAGCGGCGACGTCTTTACCTACCTGATGAAGCGCTTCGGGATGGACTATCCGAGCGCGGTGCGCGCGGTGGCCTCCAAGAGCGGCATCGTGATCCCGGAGACGACCGAACGTGCCGGTCCCGATCCGCGCGAACCGCTCTACTCCGCCGTCGCCGCCGCGCACGACTGGTTCCAACGCCAGCTCCGGGAACTGCCCGAGGCCGCGGGCGCGCGCACCTACGTCGAGGGACGCGGGATCACGCCGGAACAATCGGCCGAGCTCGGCTTCGGGTATGCCCCGGCGGGCGCCGCCTTCCAGCAGGCAATGACGGCACTCGGCATCTCGGCGGCGATCCTCCTCGAGGCGGGGCTCACCACGGAGCGGCAGGACGGCTCGGTGGGACCCCGCTTCCACAAGCGATTGGTCATCCCGATCCACGACCTGCGCGGGCGGGTGGTGGCGTTCGGCGGGCGGATCCTGGGGACCGGCGAGCCCAAGTACCTCAACTCCCCGGAATCGCCGGTGTATCACAAGGGGGAGATGCTCTACAACCTGCACGCCGCCAAGCAGGCCATCCGGAAGGAAGAGCTGGCCATCCTGGTCGAGGGCTACTTCGACACCATCCGTCCGGTCCTCGCCGGCGTCGAGAACGTGGTGGCACCGCTCGGCACCTCCCTCACCGACCGGCAGGCGGCGCTCCTCCGGAAGTTCACGCCCGCGGTGACGGTGCTCTACGACAGCGACGGGCCGGGACTCCGTGCCGCCTTCCGCGCCGCGGATGAACTGCTGCGCCACGGAGTCCGCGTCCGAGTGGCGACGTTGCCGGATGACGAGGATCCCGACTCGCTGGTGGTCACCAAGGGCGTCGACGCGTTGCGCCAGGTGCTCGATGACGCCGAAGACGTGATCGAGCTCAAGATCAGGTTGCTGGAGCGGAAGGGGTGGTTCGCGGACGTGGAGCATCGTCGCGAGGCGCTCGACCGGCTGCTGCCGACGATCCGTGCCACCAGCGACCCGATCACCCGCGAGCTCTACTTGAGCACTGTGGCCGAGCGCGCCATGG
>JBAUHI010000046.1:0-6059 GCA_049680185.1 Gemmatimonadales bacterium
ACGCGGCTCCGGTGGCGCCGCTGGGCGCCGTGGGGCGTGGCGCTCGCCACCGCGGCGACGGCGCTGTGGGCGCTGCTCGGACAGAGCGGCCCGCAGCAGGCCACATGGAACTACGTGACGTTGAGCGACACCGTCCCCATCACGACGCGCGGCCCATCGATCGGCATCTCCCCCGACGGCCGGAGCATCGCGTTCAAGGACGATCACCAGAACGGGATGCTCTGGATCAAGCGGGCCGACCGGCTTGAGCCCCAGCCGATCGCCGGTACGGTGCGTGGGTTCAGTCCGGTCTTCTCCCCCGATGGGAAGTGGCTCGCCTTCACCGCCGATGGCCAGGTCCGGAAGATCCGCCCCGATGGCGGCGCCGCGGTGACACTGGCCGATTCCGCCGGGACCCAGATTTACGGCATTGCCTGGCTCGATGACAATACGATCATCTACACCGCGGCGCGGAACGACCAGTTCCTCCGGGTGAGCGCCAACGGTGGCGCCAGCACCGTGGCGCTCGCCGATCCCACCCTCCGCGGACTCGGCCTCCTCAACCCGAACCCACTTCCCCACGCCCGCGGGATCCTCTTTCTCGTGTGCCAGTCCGGCTGCGTCACCGCCTCGATCCACGTCCTCGACCTCAAGACCGGGAAGCAGAAGTCGCTCATCGATGACGCCGTCGACGCCTGGTACCTCCCCATCGGCGACATCCTCTACGTCCGGCGCGATGGCGCGGCGTTCATTGCACCATTCGACCTCGACAAGCTCGAGATCACTGGCGCCGCCGTGCCGGCGCTCGATGGCGTCCAGATCGGGATCAGCATCACGATGCTCGCCTGGTCGCCGAGCGGGACGTTGTTCTACGTGCATGGTGGGGGCTCGAACGTCAACGTTGAGCTGGTGCGCGTCGGACTCGACGGGGCCGCCCATCCGGTCGACTCCAGCTGGAGCGGGACCCTCAACTCGATGGCGCTCTCCCCCGACGGCCGCCGCCTTGCGGTGGGGGCAGGGCTCGGGTCCGGCGCCCTGAGCATCTGGATCAAGCAGCTCGACCACGGGCCTCTCAGCCGGCTCACCTTCGGCGGCCTCGACCGTCGGCCGGCGTGGTCACCCGACGGGAAGCTGGTGGCGTTCATCCGCGACAGTGGCCTCGGCGGCAATGTCTTCGGCCGCCAGGCCGATGGCGGCGGCGGCGACCGATTGCTGGTGCACCTCGACAGGCAGCTCCAGGAGGTCACCTGGTCTCCCGACGGCAAGTGGCTGGTGGTCCGGACCGACAACGGTACCGGTGGCGCCGGTGACATCGTCGCCGTCCGTCCCAGTGGCGACACGACCCCCATCCCCCTCGCGGCCACCCAGTTCACGGAGATCCAGCCTGCCGTGTCGCCGGACGGTCACTGGCTGGCCTACGCCTCCAACGAGACCGGTGGCAACGAGATCTACGTCCGGGCCTTCCCCGGCGGCGATGGCGGTCAGCACCAGGTGTCCAGTCACGGCGGCAGCGATCCCCGGTGGTCCCGCGACGGCCGGACACTCTACTTCCTGGACACCGAGACCCGGCTTCAGGCCGCGCACGTCCGCCCCGGACCGGCGTTCGAGGTCTCGGGGGTGACACCGCTCTTCGACGCATCGCCATACATCAACGATGGCTTCCATCAATCGTACGAAGTGGAGCCGGACGGACGGTCCTTCCTCTTCCTGCGCCAGCGCCCCGGGGCCCAGGGCGTGCAGGGCCCCAAGGCGGTGCTGGTGCAACACTGGTTCGCCGACCTCAAGGCCCGCCAGCAGCGCTGAACAGCGGGCGCCGCCGGCGCTGGCGCTCCCTCCCGGAGCGCCGTAACTTTCGGTGTTCTTGCCCTGCCCACACCCCGGCCTCCAGGACTGTCGTGGACCTTCGTGCCCAACTGCAAGCGCACCTCGGCAGCAGCTTCAGCATCGAGCGCGAGCTCGGTGGCGGGGGGATGTCGCGCGTGTTCCTGGCCGATGAAGTGCGGCTGGGACGGAAGGTGGTCATCAAGGTCCTGAGCCCTGACCTGGTCCAGGGGATCAACGCCCAGCGCTTCGAGCGCGAGATCCTCCTCGCCGCCTCGCTGCAGCAGGCCAACATCGTCCCGGTGCTCTCCGCCGGCGAGGTCGATGGCCTTCCCTACTTCACCATGCCCTACGTCGACGGCGAATCGCTCCGCAAGCGGCTCTCCGCCGGCCCCATCGCGATCCACGATGTCATTGCCATCCTGCGCGATGTCACCAAGGCACTGGCGTACGCCCATGCCCGCGGGATCGTCCACCGCGACATCAAGCCCGACAACGTCCTCCTCTCCGGCGGCACCGCGGTCGTCACCGACTTCGGCATCGCCAAAGCGCTGAGCGCCTCCCGCGGCGCCGACTCCGGTGTCACCCTCACCCAGCTCGGCACCGCCATCGGCACCCCGGCGTACATGGCTCCGGAGCAGGTGGCCGGCGACCCGAACCTCGACCACCGGGTGGACCTCTACGCCTTGGGCTGCGTGGCCCACGAGCTCCTGACCGGCCAGGCGCCCTTTGCTGACCGCACGCCACAGAAGGTCCTCGCCGCGCACCTGAGCGAGGCCGCAGTGCCGGTCACCACGCTCCGCGCCGACTGCCCCCCGGCACTCGCCGCCCTGGTGACGCACCTGCTGCGGAAGGACCCCGCCGACCGGGTGCAATCCGCCGTCGACGTGCTCCACGACCTGGACGCGGTGAACGTCACCTCGAGCCAGACCTCGGCGCTCTCTGCTCCCGGAATGCTCCCCAAGGCGCTGGCGCTCTATGTCCTCGCCACCGGTGCCGCGGCCATCCTTGCGAAGGCCGCAGTGGTTGGGATCGGGCTCCCCGATTGGGTCTTCCCCGGCACCATGATCGTGATGCTGCTGGGGCTCCCGGCACTCCTCGTCACCGCCTACATCAAGCGGGTGGCGCGCCAGGCCCTCACCGCGACGCCGACGCTCACGCCGGGGGGCACCACGCTGCCCCGGCTCCCCGGCGGGACCATCGCAACGCTGGCGCTCAAGGCCAATCCGCATGTCTCCTGGCGCCGCACCGCCCGCGGCGGATTCTACGCGATGGGCGGGTTCGTCATCGTCATCGCGGGATTCATGACCCTGCGGGCGTTCGGGATCGGGCCGTGGGGCTCGCTGCTGGCGAAGGGCGCACTGTCGCGAAATGCGCGCATCGTGCTGGCGAGCATCAGCGCCGCCCCGGATGACTCGTCACTGGCGCCGATCGTGGGTGAGGCGGTCCGCGCCGCGCTCTCCCAATCGACGTCGATCCGGGTGATGGACCCCGTCGAGGTGGCGCCCATCCTCCAGCAGATGAAGCGCGCTCCCGGCACGGCACTCGACGCGCCCACCGCGCGCGAGGTCGCGACCCGCGCGGGTGCGGCAGCGGTGTTGAGCGGCCGCCTGGCGCGCGCCGGCACCGGCTACGCCGTGAGCCTCGAACTGACGAGCGCGACCGATGGGAGCTCGCTCGCGTCCTATCAAGCCACCGCCGACGGTCCCAAGGACCTGCTGACCGTGGTCGACGGCCTGGCCAAGAAGCTGCGCGGGCGGATCGGCGAGTCGCTGCGGCAGGTGCAGCGGACGGTCCCGCTGGCACAGGCCACCACGAGCTCCCTGGAAGCGCTTCGCATCTACAGCGAGGCGGCCGAGGCCAACGACGTCGACCAGGACTTCGACCGCGCCGTCCAGCTCGCTCGTCAGGCGGTGGGGATCGACTCGACATTCGCGCTGGCGTGGCGCAAGCTTGCCGTGGCGCTGGTCAATTCCTCTTCAAGCCCCCTGGCGGTCGATTCGGCACTCGACGAGGCCATGAAATACGCCGACCGCCTCCCCGATCGGGAGAAGTACCTGGTCCGCGGCTTCTACTACGAGCAGCACCGCACCCAGGCCGATCCCGCCAAGGCGCTCGCCGCCTATCAGGCGGTCTATGCGGTCGACAGCTCCAACACCACCGCCACCAACGAGATGATGCGGCAGTACGGCGCCCGGGGGGAGTACGACAGCTCGACCTATTATGCGCGGCGCCAGTTCGCGGTCCAGCCGAACGTGAGGAACGGCGCAGTGCTTTCCGGCACCCTGGCGCTCTCTCGCGGCCCCGAGGTCGCCGAGAAAATGCTTGATTCGATCGTCCGGGCCGATCCTGAGGCCGCCGGGAACACCGTGGTGTTGACCATGCGCTTCGGGCTTGACCGGCAGCGGGGAATGACAGACAGCGCGGCAGCGGTGGCCAACACCCTCAGTCGGTCGCCCCAAGTGCCGACCGCGATCACAGGCCAGAGTTTTCAGGCCGCGCTGGCATCCATCGCCGGACAGCTCTCCCGGGCGACCGCACTCTACAACCAGGTGTCGGCGACCCTGGCCAAGCGGGGTGGCGCGGCTGCCATCGACGGGATGCCCGAGGCCGAGATCGATATCCGGTTCCGCGGGCGCAGCGCCGCCGGCATCCGCATCCTCGACGGGATCGTCGCCGGCAAGCAATGGGCTGCCGCCGGGCCGATCCAGCGGCCATATGCCGAGATCGCCACACTGTATGCGCTCGGCGGCAACCCCGATCGGGCCCGACAGATCCTGACCCGCTACCAGCAGGAAGACCCCGACGGCTTCCGCGCCGTGACCTCACAGCCCGACATCGGGGTGGTCCGCGGCGAGATCGCACTGGCATCGGGGAACACCACCGAGGCGCTGCAGCAATTCCGCAGTTCGCGGCCGCTCAATGGCAACGGCGCCGTTTCATGCAGCGGCTGCGTCGCGTTCAACCTGGCCCGCACGTTCGACAAGGCGGGCCAGGCCGACTCGGCCATCGCGCAGTTCGAACGGTATCTCAGCACGCCCATCGTTCTGCGGGAGGATTTCCTCGCGCTGGCGGTGGTCCGCAAGCGGCTGGGCGAGCTCTACGACGGGAAGAACGAGCCGAAGAAGGCGATCGAGCAGTACGCCGCGTTCGTGGACCAGTGGAAGAACGCCGACGCCGATCTCCAGCCCGTCGTGTCCGATGTGCGCAAACGGCTCAATGAGCTCCGGAGTCGCGAAGGCCAGTAGCCTCCCGCGCAGCCCCTCCCGATCGCATCCGGCCCTTGCAGTCCATAGCTCCCAGGTGTGATCCGCATGAGAGATTCCCAGCATCAACTGACCGCCGCACTCTCCGACCGCTACCGCATGGGCCGGGAATTGGGACGCGGCGGGATGGCGATCGTCTACCTCGCGCAGGACTTGAAGCACGACCGCGTGGTCGCCATCAAGGTGCTGCGGGCGAGCGTCGCCCTGGAGCTCGGTGCCGAGCGCTTCCTGCGTGAGATCAGCACCACCGCCAAACTCCAGCATCCGCACATCCTCCCGCTCTACGATTCCGGCGAAGCCGACGGTCACCTGTTCTATGTGATGCCGCACGTGGACGGCGGATCGCTCGGAGCGCGGCTCGAGGGCGAGCGCCAGCTCCCCATCGATACCGCCCTGCAACTGGCGCGGGAGGTGGCCGATGCGCTGGGCTACGCCCACGCGCGCGGGGTGATCCACCGCGACGTCAAACCCGACAACATCCTCTTTGCCGGCTCGCACGCGATGGTGGCGGACTTCGGCATCGCCCGGGCCATCAGCCTTGCCGGCACCGAGAAGATCACCGCCAGCGGCGTCACCCTCGGCACGCCGACCTACATGAGCCCGGAGCAGGCCACGGGGGAGATCGACCTCGATGGCCGGACCGATCTCTATTCGCTCGCCTGCGTCGTGTACGAGATGCTCGCCGGCAGGCCGCCGTTCACCGGCACCTCGCCGGCAGACCTGATCCGGCAACAGATCATGGTTACCGCGCCGCCGGTCACCGACGCCCGGCCGGTCGTACCGAAGTCGGTGGCCGCGGCACTCCAGCGCGCACTCGCCAAGGCGCCGAAGGATCGCTTCGCCACGATGGCCGATTTTGCCAGTGCACTGATTGGGGCCGCGTCGTGACGCTCGCGGCTGAGAGCCGCGGCTCGGCCCTGTCGCTGAAGCGACGCGTAGGAAGTGTTCGTCACTTGAGTGATACGAGCCGAACCGTCGCTTCAGCGACGCCTC
>JBAUHI010000047.1:0-17231 GCA_049680185.1 Gemmatimonadales bacterium
CCCCTGGCGCGAGGAGCGTTGCTTCTAACGGAAACCCTCCCGAGCGAAGCGAGGGACCTTTCCCGCGGATATCGACGCTGGTGGCTGTGGCCGGACCCTCACCCCCGACCCCTCTCCCTGCGGGAGAGGGGGCCGAACGGATAGTCATCCCAGCACCCCACTGTCATCCCGAGCGAAGCGAGGGACCTTTCCCGTGGATATCGACGCTGGTCGCTGTGGCCGGACCCTCACCCCTGACCCCTCTCCCTGCGGGAGAGGGGGCGAACGGATAGTCATCCCGATCGCTTTGATGTCTGATGCGCCTCATGCGTCTTATGCGCCCGTCCGCCTGTGCGCCCGTCCGCCAGCAAGGTTCGGGTCGCCACATGCCATGCCGCCCGCTATCGTATTCCCATGACCAACGACTATGCGCGGATCGAGCGCGCCATCCGGTTCCTTGACGGCAATCCCGGCGCCTCGCTCGAAGAGGTGGCCCGGGACGCGGGGCTCTCGCCGTTCCATTTCCATCGGCTCTTTTCCCGCTGGGCAGGCGTGAGTCCCAAGCGATTCCAGCAGTTCCAGCACGTCGTCGGGGCGCGCCGGCTGCTCCGGGAGGGATGGAGCGTCCTCGACGCCACCTACTCCACCGGGCTCACCAGCTCCGGCCGGATGCACGACCTGATGGTGACCGTCGATGCCGTGACGCCGGGAGAGTACAAGGCGCTCGGCGCCGGTCTCGTCATCCGTTGGGGTGTGCACGAGGGGCCATTCGGCCCGCTCCTCCTCGGCGTCACTGAGCGTGGGATCTGCGTGCTGCGATTCGTGGACCGGGGAGGCGAGCGGGCGGCGCTGGCCGAGTCGAAGAAGCAGTGGCCGGGTGCCAGGTGGGTGGAGGATGTGAAGGGGACCGCGCAGTTGGCCAAGTCCGCCTTCGCCGGCATCGACACCCTCCGTCCCTCCGCCCCTGCGCCCCTGCGCCTGTTCCTAAAAGGCACCAACTTCCAGCTCAAGGTGTGGGAGGCGCTGCTCCGCATCCCGGACGGAGCGGTTGCGACGTATCAGGATGTGGCCGAGTCGGTGCGTATGTCCGATGCAGTGCGGGCGACCGCGTCGGCGGTCGCGGCCAATCCGGTGCTCTACCTGATTCCGTGCCATCGGGTGATCCGGAAGACCGGTGCGTTCGGGGAGTATGCCGGCGGGGAGACCCGGAAGCGGGCGATGCTAGGGTGGGAAGCAGCGCGGACCGCCCGCGCCGGGTAAGCCCTCAGTCGATGCCCCGGTTCCATGAGCAGAATGTCGGTGCCTGGCCACCTCCAAGGCTCAGGCCGCGGATTCCGCGATATATGGCATCGGGCAGGCACCATGATGTCCCCCAAGTGGCGTCGAGGCGGAAAGGTCGCCAGTTTATTCCTGCATGATCATCCGAGTCAGGCTGAGTCTTCGTTCGAGATCACGATGGGCACGCTGGCCATTGAATCACAGGTCAGGCCGCTCGCCATGAAACACGAACGGATAGCTGTTGTCCGAGAGGTCGGCTCCGCGGTGGCGCCATGTCCGCGGGCTATATTAACCCCAGCCCATGACTGACACCGCGCGTCTCTCCACCGCCCTCGGCGACCGCTACCGGATCGACCGTGAGCTGGGGGCCGGTGGCATGGCGACGGTCTACCTCGCCACCGACCTGAAGCACGCCCGCGCGGTCGCGCTCAAGGTGCTGCGCCCCGAGCTCGCGGCCGTGCTCGGCGGCGAGCGCTTCCTGCAGGAAATTCGCATCGCTGCCCGGCTCGACCATCCCCACATCCTCACCCTCATCGATTCCGGTGCCGCCGACGGATTCCTCTATTACGTCCTGCCCTATGTCCGGGGGGAGTCCCTCCGCGACAGGCTGACCCGAGAAAAGCAACTCGGCCTCGACGAGGCGCTCACCATCACCAAACAGGTGGCAAGCGCGCTCGACTACGCCCATCGCCAGGGGGTCATCCATCGGGACATCAAGCCGGAGAACATCCTGCTCCAGGAGGGCGAGGCGATGCTGGCCGATTTCGGCATCGCCCTCGCGGTGCGAGAAGCGGGCGGAAACCGGCTCACCGAGTCGGGCACGAGTCTCGGCACGCCGCAGTACATGAGTCCGGAGCAAGCCACGGGAGACCGGCAGCTCGACGCGCGAAGCGATCTCTACAGCCTGGCCGCGGTGCTGTACGAAATGCTGGCCGGCGATCCACCCCACACCGGGGCCACGGTACAGGCGGTGATCGCGAAACTCCTGACCGAACGGCCGACCGGTCTCCGGGTGGTGCGGGCGACGATCCCGGAAGGGGTGGACGAGGCGGTGGCCCAGGCGCTCGCCAAGGTGCCGGCGGATCGCTACCGCGACATCCCGGCCTTCGTGGCGGCCTTGACCGCGGGCGCGATGCCGACGGTCCTCCGGTCGAGCCAAGGACCCAGCCGGCAACGGCTCGCGGTGTTCATCGGACTTCCCTTGGGCCTGCTTCTGGTGGTCGCGGCCGGCTTGGTCCTCTTCTGGAATCGTTCGCACTCAAAGGCACCAGCCGCATTCAACATCCGGACACAGGTCACCTTCACTGGCAACGCGACCAAGCCGGCACTCTCCGCCGACGCCACACAGATCGCCTATGTGGTTCACGAGTGTACGGCGTCGGGATGTCAGGATGGCATCGAGATGCAGGATGTCGACGGCAGCGCGAAGCGCCGGGTGGTCGACGGAGCCTCGGTGGTGTACCTGAACTACAGCCCCGATCGCCGCTTTCTTCTTTTTTGGGGAACGTTTGGAGGGAGATCCGGCCAATTCCTCGTTTCGACGCTGGGCGGAGCGCCTCGGTACCTCGGCCAGTACTCCTATGCGTTCCTGTGGGGTGGAGACTCGCTCATCACGGTCGACGGACAATTCCCGGACACCGTTGGGTGGCTCAAGACGGAGGGCCTCGACGGAGATGCCCGTGATAGCGTACGAGTCCATGGGTTGCGGGGTGGATATGCGATGGCGTTCCCCGGAGATCGCTGGCTGCTCCTGGCCGGCGTCGGGCCCGGAGGCCACGAAGGGCGGGTCGTGAGCAGGGAGGGACAACAAAGCGACGTCGTCAAGAAGACCCTCCCTCAGGACGTCCCCCTTCAAGTGGGTGGTGACGCCGGCTGGTTCTCCGTGGCGCTCGGGGGAAACCGCCGTGGCCTGGTGCGCCTCCCGGTGGATCTGCGGACGGGAAAATTCCTCTTTCCCGCTGACACGGTACTTGATGCTGCGAGCGCGTACTTCGATGTCTCGGCGGATGGAAAGACCATTGCCTATGTGGAGGGGGGCCGCCAGTGGGACATGTGGGTCCTGCCCCTCGCGGATGCCCTCAATGGACGCTTCTCGCCGGAACATGACGTGTTCCATTCGACCTCCCAGCTCACGGGAGGATTGTCCCCCGACGGAAAGCACGCGCTCGTGGGGCATGCGGAAGCGGGGCAGGACCGGAGCCGCGTAGTGGAGTCCATCATTCCGTCCACTGGAGGGTCCGGAGTGGACTTCAATGCCCCGGAGGACGGGCGGGGCGCCCCTTTTTGGACGGAGGACGGTGGGTCGATCTTCTACAGATCCGACTCCGCTGGCGTGCTACAACTCGTCACGATCAATCCCCAAACGGGCCTCCGAACGGGCGCGTTCACGGTCGCCGACACTGGTATCTCGACCTACGACCTGATCCCCGGTGGTGGATTGGCCTGGATGCCGGCCTCCCATGATCGCGTCCGGATCCGTCGGCATGAAGGAGACACCCCACGGGATTTTCTTCTTCCGTCCCGCGAGCGCGGGTTCAACGTCAACGTCAGTCCCAATGGTGCGCGGCTGGTGGTCATGTCATTCATCCCGTCGACCGACTCGCTCGTCCTGAACGTGGTGTCGATGTCGGACGGGAAGGTGGTCCGTTGGGCGGTGATCCGTGGCCAATTGTTCTTTGCCAATTGGGTGAGTGACGGGTCGATCATGGCGACCGTAACTGAAGCCGGTAACGTCCAAGCGATCTATCGATTCACCGCACCGGGCAAGGTTCAGCGGCTCGGCGCAGTCCCGCGGGCTACCGCGATCACCTGGTCGCGAGACGGCCGATCGGTCGCCGTCATCACGTCGGAAGTTCGTGGCGATGTCTGGTTGGCCCACAACTCGGCGCGCCCACCCCAAGGTACCCGGCGGTAGGTGGACTCCCTGCGCTCCTGACGCTCGGTGCCTGGAACGATCGCAATATCTATCCCTTCGAGGCCGCCCAACCGATCCGGTGCGGGTGCCGGTCACGTCTGGCGGCGCCGAGACCATCCTCTTGGCCGAGGATGACCTCGCCGTGCGGCAACTGGCCAAGCGGATCTTGGCGGTTCGTGGCTTTACCGTCCTGACCGCGAGCAATGGCGACGAAACCATGGAGGTGGCCGCCGCGCATCCCGGGGTCATCAACCTTTTGGTGACCGACGTCATCATGCCGGGCACCGGCGGACGGGTGCGCAGCGAGCGGCTTGCGGTGGCCCGGCCGCACATCCCCGTGTTGTTCCCTTCCGACTACGCCGACGAAGCGGTGGTCCGCCACCGGCTGCTGGAAAAGAAGGTCGATTTCCGTCACAAGCCCTTCTCGGCCGATGCCCTTGCCAGTCATGTCCGTGAGGTCTTCGACCAGGGTCGGCGCGAATAGGGGCCGGCGGGTCGGATGAGCGACGATCCCCAGATCCTGCACTCCTTCCGCCGCGCCGCCGCCGATCGAGCCGGCATCCCCTAGAACGAGAACGGTCCCCATTGCGAGGACCGTTCTCCATTGCCCCGCCTGGGGTCGAACCAGGACTCTCCTGATCCAGAGTCAGGCGTGTTGCCAGTTACACCACGGGGCAGTGCGCTTCGGTGAAGGGTGAACAGTCAAAGGTGAACGGGAACTTCCCCGCCACCGGAACACCCCGTTCACCATTCACGGTCTACCGTTCACTTAGTTCATGGAGCTGAGGGGGATCGAACCCCTGACCTCTGCAATGCGAATGCAGCGCTCTCCCAGCTGAGCTACAGCCCCGACTCAGCTGCTCGGGACGGGGAAAATAGCCGCGACCGGCGGGTGGGGAAAGGGTGGCGTCCGGACCTCCGAATTCCAGCAAAATCCGGGTCGCGGCCTGGACGCCCTCAGGATATCGTTGCCGGCTGATACCCTTGCGCTCCCCCGCCGGAGGCACCGTGCGCCACTTCCTGATCCGCGTTCTCCTCCTCTTCTCCCTCTTCTCCGCCAGCCGCTCCGCGGCAGCGCAGGATCCAGCGGCCACCCCCCACGGGTTCATCGCCTCCCGCTACGACACCCATACCTCCTCCAACATCTTCGTCGGCTATTCGCTTGGCCCGGTCGACGCGATGGTGGCCCTGGTCCAGAACCCTCGCTCCACCTACCGGGAATCGATACTCGGCCTGGCACACTTCGGCACCCCGGGCCGGCACTTCGCCTTCACCTGGGCCGTGTCCGCCGCCCACGTGACCGACACCGATCGCTCCTGGTACTCCCAGCTTTACCTGCTTCCCGACCTGGCCTACGGAGTGTTCGATGCATCGGGGACCTTCGAGCTATACGTGCCGCTCGACTCGAAAGGCGTGGGCCAGTTCGCCCTCAACCCCGGCAACGTGCTGGTGAAGATCGCTCCGCGCTGGAAGGTCGGCGCGGTGACGGTGGTGTCGACCCAGTCGAACGCGCCCTATTCGCTGGGCGCGGGGCCGAGCCTCCAGTTCAAGATCCCCCGCGGCTCGATCACGCTCGACATCGTCGCGAACGTCACCCGCTGGGATACCGAGGAGCGGGTGAGCTTCTTCACGAGCTACTGAAGGGATCGGCTCAGGATGGGCCCCATAGTTGTATTTTCGGCATATGTTCGGTACACTGGTACAGGCGAATCTTGCCAGTGTCCCGAGCCCCGACCGCCGATGAATCGCGAAGTCTCCCTCACCCGAACAGCCACGCTCCACCTCTCTCGACACGACCACCCGGCGGAGCACCCCCACCACGACCCCCGCGAAGAGATCGGGTGTCACTGGACCGTCAGCCTGGTGGAGCAGCACGCCTTCGAGGTCCACACTGGGACCGAGCGCTGGCGACTCGGTCCCGGAAGCGCGTTCCTCAATCGACCCGGGATGGCCTATCGGTGCCGTCACCTCGAGCACGAACCACTCGATGTGTGCCTGTCGCTCTCGCTCGATGAGTCTCTGATCGAGGCGCTTCGCTCCGCCGATGTGCCGCTCGATCGCGCGCCGCTCGGGACCGCACCCTCCAATCGCCTCAACTATCTGCGCCACCGCCTGCTCCGGTGGCATGAGGAGGGCGGGGAGCCGATCGTCGGGGAGACGCTGGCAGGTGAGATCGTGGCGACGGTGGTGCACCGCCCCGGGCCCGGCACCGCAGCTTTCCGTCCGGGACATCTGCGACAGTATTCGGAACGTGTGGACGCCGCGCGTCATCGCCTCGATACCCGGGCCGCCGAGCGCCACACGCTCTCCGACATCGCGAACGAGGCGGGACTCAGCATGTACCACTTCGCACGGATCTTCCGGGAGCTGGTGGGGATCCCGCCACATCGCTACCTGCTCAAGGCCCGGTTGGCCCGTTCCGCGATGCTCCTGAAGGAAGGGTCTTCGGTGACCCATTCGTGCTACCAGGCGGGGTTCGACAGCCTGAGCCACTTTGCGGAAGCGTTCCGGAGGGAGTTCGGAGTTGTGCCGAGTCAGTATGCGGGCGGAGCGGGCGGAAAGCGGGTGAACAACGGTTAAGGTATCTCGACGCTGGCACATCTTCGACACTTTTCACTTTTTACTTTTCACTTTTCATATCTCCCGTCCATGCCCACAGCCAATACCCAACTTCTTGCAGTCTATGACCAGGCATTTGCCGGTCGGGCCTGGCACGGCACGCCGCTCTGGGGGACGCTGCGCGGTCTCCGCGCCGCTGGCGCACTCCGGCGACCGGCACCAGGCCGCCACAACATCTGGGAACTGGTGCTGCACTGCGCCTACTGGAAGTTCGTGGTGCGGCGGCGGATCACCGAGGATCAGACGCTCACCTTTCCTCGCACCGGAAGCAACTTTCCCGAACTCCCGGCGATCGCGAACGATGCAGTATGGAAGCGCGACCGGGCGCTCCTCAAGCGCGAGCACGATCTGCTGCGCGAGACGATCGCAGGGTGCACGCCGGCGATGCTTCGGCGCAGGTTGGGGAACAAGAGCTTCAATGGTGGGGAGACGGTGATCGGGATCGCGTCGCACGACCTGTATCACGCCGGGCAGATCCAGCTGATCCGGCGATTGGTGGGGTAGGAGATCGGGGCGGCGATTTGGCGCACCGGACCGAGTCCGTAGGGGGTGGCCTGCGGCCACCCCAGGCGAACGGATCGTGGAGGTGACCCGAGCCTTCCCGAACAGGTCCCTCGGTCGCGATGCTCCCTCGGGAAGGCTTCGATCGACATCAAGGTCCCCGCGCTCGGGTGGCCGCAGGCCACCCGCTACGTCACTCACCCTGCGTCACCCATCCTCGTAACCCTCCCGTTCCGACCTCCGTAAGGGCACTATTCACCGAGTTCGCCGGACTGTCGGCGCCGTTCCCGTTCCTTAGAGGCTCACAATGCGGCCTTCCAACCGCCGCTGGCTCATTTCACTCCTCGTCCTGACCCCCCTCGGCACCGCCGCGGTCCTGGTCCGCGCCCACCGCTCGCCTGCCGGCCCGTGGCTGGTGGAGCAGGTGATGGAACGCATCGCCACCCAGTCGATCGACACAGCGACGACCAGCAACATCTATGAAAAGACCGCGCGCGGCCTGATCGACCAGATGGACGACGCGTACGCCGAACTCTACTCGCCCGAACAGCTGCAGGCGTTCCAGCGCGAGACGATCGGCAATCACTATGCCGGGCTCGGGATGAGCGTGGAGCTGGAAAAGGACTCGATCCTCGTGGGCCGCGTGTTCCAGAACACCCCAGCGGCCACCGCGGGTCTCCAGACAGGTGACCGGATCGTCAAAGTGGACGGTGTTGCGGTCACCGGCCTGGGCCTCGACTCGACGACTTCGAAGATCCGTGGGCCCGCCGGAACCCCGGTGACTGTGACGGTGCGCCGCTACGGACCCGACGAGATCGACCTGCACGCGATCCGTGCCGAGGTCCATGTGCCGGCGGTGCCGTTCGCATTGATGCTGGATGGCAAGGTCGGCTACATCCCGCTGCAGCGGTTCAACGAGACCTCCGACAGCGAGGTTGCCGACGCGATCACCAAACTCAAGCGCGACGGCGCCAAGAGCTACATCCTGGACCTGCGTGGCAACGGCGGCGGCTCGCTCGACCAGGCCATCAAGATCGGCGGGCTCTTCCTCCCCAACGGTGCGCAAGTGGTCACCGTCAAGTACCGAGCCCAGCCCGACGAGGTGGGTACGGCCAGCGGGACGCCGATGCTGGCCAAGGAACCCATGATCGTGTTGCTCGACGGTTACACCGCTTCGGCCTCGGAGATCGTCTCCGGCTCGCTGCAGGACCATGATCGTGCGCTGGTCGTGGGTGAGCGGTCCTTCGGCAAGGGATTGGTCCAGAGCCTCTTCCCGCTCGACCAGGGCTGGGCAATGAAGTTCACGACCGGGAAGTGGTATACGCCGAGCGGGCGGAGCATCCAGCGGGCGCGGGCAAAGGACGGGTCGCTTCGCGAGGTGGCGCCGGACACCACCGGTTACCACACCGATGCCGGTCGCCCGCTCATGGGTGGCGGCGGGATCACGCCGGACGTCGTGGTGGCGCCCGACACGCTGACCACCGTGGAGAAGACGTTCGCGAGCACCCTGTCCAAGAAGGGGGCTGCGGTGGCGGTGGCGCTCAATCAGCTCTCGCGGGAGCTGGCCGCTGGCGCGAAGGGGGACTTCACCGTCACTCCGGCGTGGCACGACTCGCTCTATGTCCGGATCACCCGTGCCGGAGTGGAGCTGGGGCGGGCGACCTTCGACTCCGCGCAGCGTGTTGCCGACCGGCTGATCGAGCAGCGGGTCGCCCAGATCGTGGGCGCCGATTCACTCGCCTTCCGGCGTGATCTGCGCTTCGACGCCCAGTTGGAACGGGCGGAGCAGCTGCTGCGGGGTGCCAAGACCCAGGTGGCGCTGCTCGCGGAGGCGAAGAAGTAGGCGCGCCAGGCGAGACAAGAGAAAAGAGACAACGCGGTCCCGGCGGCAAGCGGGGTCGCGTTTTCTCCTTCTTCTCCTCGCCTCTCTCCGTCCAGACAATACACCGTCCAAATTTCCCAGATCTGCGTTTTCTCCTCTTCTCCTCCTCCCCTCGTTCCCCTCACACGATACGTAGCCGGCCCGCCACCGGATCTGCGTTGTCTCTTTCCCCTCCTCACCTCATCTCGCCAGACAAAACGCAGCCCCGTTCACCACCGGAGCTGCGTTGTCTCCTCTTCTCCTCATCCCCTCTTCTTCTCGGCCTCTACTTGGCCCGGTCGAGGTACTGCCCCGTCGCCGGGTCGACCCGCACTTTTTCGCCGTTGGTGATGAACTCGGGCACCTGGACCGTCACACCATTGGAGAGCACCGCCGGCTTGGTGCTGGCGGTCTTGGTCGCGGTCTTCATCACGGGCGTGGTGTCGACGACCTCGAGCTCCATCACCTTCGGGAGTCGGATCCCGATCGGACGTCCATCGAGCCATTCGGCCTGGATCCGCACTTCGGGCTGGAGCCACTGCTTGAGGTCGCCGGTGGTGTCGTCATCGAGCATGAACTGGTCGTAGGTCTGGCCGTCCATCACATGGGTGCCCTGACCGTCCTGGTAGAGCACCTGCATCTCCTTCGTCTCCAGCCGCGCTTCGTCCACGAAGTCGCTTGCGTTGATGCGCTGGTCGAAGGTGTTGCCGCTGATCAGGTGGCGGAACCGCACCTGCACGAATGCGCGGAGGTTGCCCGGGGTCCGGTGCTGGAAATCCATCACCCGGCAGGGCTGCCCCTCCCACATGATGACATGGCCCTTGCGGATGTCGGTCGCCTTCATCGTCCATACTCCCCAGTGGTCGCGTTGGGGCTTCGGCGCCCCGGTGCTGCAAGCCCCACAATATAGGGGTGCGGACTATACGCGGAAAGCATTGGGGGCTAGAACAGACGGAAGTTGAGCCCCGCCGTCAGGGCGAGCGGATTGGGTCCGGTGAGGATGGTCCAGCGCATTTCGAAGTAGGGGCGGGCCAGGAGTGTGCCGCTGGGACGGGTGCTGGTGATACCGACGACGACCTCGGGCCCGATGCGGGTGTCGTTCGGTGTGGTGCCGTTGCCGCCGCTCCGCACGATGGCGGTGCCGACCCCGAAGTAGTTCCCCGCACCCTGCGCCTTGAACGGCGCCACGAGGTCGAGGTCGAGCTGGCCGTACGTCAGCCCATTCTTGAAGTAGAGATCGCCACTGGGGGCCAAGTCCATCTTGGCGGTGAGTGGGAGGCGCAGCTGCATCCCGACGCCGGGAGCCTTACCCGTGAGGTCGTACGACGCGTGCACACCGATCATCACTGCGCCGGTGGGCGCGTAGGTCTGCTGTTGGGCCGCAAGGGTCGCTGTGGACGCGATCAAGGTGATCAGCGAGAGCAGCGGTATCGATATCGCACGTGTCCGGGCTTGCCGCACTTACGCCTCTGGGGTCAGGTCTTCCGAATGTAACCGGTGCCACTCAAAGAAGAGGAGCGCCTTTCGGCGCTCCTCGTGGTCTCGATCGGCTTTAGTTGCCGCCGCTGGGCGGTGCTGGCGGAGTGGCGGCCTTCTTGTCCTGGCGTCGATCCTTGCGGTCGGCGTGGAGGTCGCGACGGTCGGCCCGCTTGTCCTTCTGGTCCGCCCGCATGTCCTTCTTGTCAACGTGCGAATCCCGCTTGTCGGCGCGCAGGTCCCGCTTGTCAGACCGGACCTGGCCGGCCGACGCGCCGTTGGCCTTGTCGCTCTTCAGGTCGGCCCGGTCCTGGTTCGTGGACCGCTGGTCCTTCCCCACGGCCCGCCGGTCCTGCCGAGTGTCTCGGCGATCGCTCCGGAGGTCGCGCCGGTCATGGTGGACATCCTTGGTGTCCTGATGGACGGCCCCGGCGGGGGCGGGGGTCGCTGCGGGGGCGGGGGTCGCCTGGGCCGCGGCCGCCATCGTGATGCCGGCGCTCACGGCCAATGCCAGGCCGAGTTCTCGGATGCCACGCATATGGGGTCTCCTCAAGGGTGGTAGGTCGGGTCGCGCCTGCAGGCATGGGGACGACGGGCTGGCTGGGAAGTTAAGCTGGGCCTCCCGAGGTCGGGCGCGTCGGGTATCTTGTGATGTGGATCACCAACGGCCGATGGTCCGGCCACCCCCGCTCGACCCGATATCAGCCAGATGAGCCAACGGAAACCCGTCCACGGATTCCCGGCACCCGGTCCTACCTGGTGGCCGTTCTCGCTGGTGTTCACCCCCGGGCATCCTGGGCTGTCCGGGGTGCGCCGGATGTGGAGTGCGGCGCTCGTCGTCGCGGTCGCGTTGGCGATCTTCGAGGCGGTGGTAGACCTGAGCGCCATCCCGGTCTCCATTGGCGGCATCGGATTCAGCGTGTCGATCTATCCGCCGCTGGTGCTCACGGTGCTGCTGGCGCTCTGGGTCGGGCCGGTGTGGGGCGCCATCCCCGCGTGGGCGGCGACGTTCGCAAGCGGCCTCGTCGCCGGGATGACGGTCCCGGTCGCGGCCCTCTTTGCCACCGCGACGCCGCTCGAGGTGATGATCCTCTGGGGGTCGTTCGTCATTCTCGACCTGCCGCCGGACCTGCCCCGCTGGCGACACCTCGTCGCCTATTTCGGCGTCGCGATCGTGGCCGCGACGGCGTCATCGCTGGCGGGACTCCTTTACATCGATTCGCGTCACCTCGACCTGATCGCCAGCCAGCGGATCTGGGAAGGATGGGTCATCGGCGATGTCCTCCAGCTGATGCTCATCGGCGCCCCGATCCTTCACTGGCTCGGCCCCCGCGCCCGCACCTGGATCGGCCGCCACTTTGACACTCCTCCAAGATTTGCGGTGAGCTTCACCCGCAGCGTGGCTCTCTCGGCAGCGGTGATCGCCGTGCTCGTGCTGGTGGTGTTCCAAGGCGTCTGGCGGGTGGCGCTCTCGCTCGACATCCCGCCGGAGTCGCGCACCGTCGCCGGGGAGCTCCTGTTGCCGCGGCTTCGGGAGATGGGGCTCTTCGTGGGGCTCCTCGTCGCGGTGACCTTTGCGACCACCACCGCGTTCGCGGCCGCCCTGGCGCGGCTGGGGGAGCGGGAGCGCGGCGTGAGTCAGCGCGATCCGCTGACCGGCGCCCTCAACCGTCGCTCGTTCGGTCCGCACTTTCAGCGCGAGGCCGAGCGCAGCCAACGGTTGGGAAAGGGCATCTCGCTCCTCTTCCTCGATGTGGACCACTTCAAGACACTGAACGACACCTGGGGCCACGATGTGGGCGACCAGGTCCTGCGGCAGCTCGCGAATCGTGTCCAGGCCTCCATCCGCGAGCACGACCTGCTCTTCCGCTGGGGGGGTGAGGAGTTCGTGGTCCTGCTGCCCCACACCCCGGAATCCGATGCCGCGCTCCTGGCGGATCGTATGCGCGCAGCGATCGCGGCCGAGCCGCTGGTGCGGGAACTGGTGGCCGAGCCGCTCTATGTGACCGTGAGCGTCGGGGTCACCGGCGCCGAAGCACGCCCGGTCGATGTCGACCTTCTGTTGGCCCGCGCCGACCGCGCGCTCTATCGCGCCAAGAGTGATGGCAGGGATCGGGTGGTGGTGGGGGAGTGAGGGTTAAGAAGTGAAAAGTGAAAAGTGAAAAGTGAAAAGTAAAGAGTGAAAAGGAGGAATCTGACTCTCCACTCTTCACTTCTCACAATTCACTCGTCCCTCTTCACTTTTCACTCTTGACTCTTCACTTCACCTGGCACTCGCCCCTTCGCCCGCGAATCGGGGTGTGAGCGTCACCGCCCACTCTTCGCTGCCGCGAATGGGGCGGACGTGGGCGGTAACGGGGACCTGGTCGCCATCCTTGGCGCGCAGGGCGGATTCTCCGTGGAAGGTGCGACCTTCGCGCAGGAACGTCACGAGGCGCACCTCGTGGTCCCGGTCGCCCCAGAGGCCGAGCACGGGAGCGAGGGCAAGCAGTTCGGCACGATCCTCGTAGCCGAGTAGCTGGGCCAGAGCGTCGTTGCCTCCCGCCAGCCTTCCATCGCTCGAAAGCCGCGCCGTGGCCACCGGAAGCTCTTCGAGCCAGGCGCGGTAGCGTTCTTCCGAGGCCCGGAGTGCGGCCTCCACCCGCTGCCGTTCGTGGGCGGCCTGTCGGAGGTCGGCGACCTGCTTGCGCAGGGCCACGACTTCCTGGATCAATTCGTTGCGCGTACGCTGATGATCGGTCGGCATTTGGGGTCCGTTTCGATATTGGATGCCGCATCGCGATCGATTTGCACAGCGTTGCAGCCGCGGAACATCCAGGAGCCAGACGACGCCGGCGCAATTCGGGCCCCCCGCTCCCGGTGCTGGACGTCTGACCGCCCTGCCTGCACCTTCCCCTGATGGGATCCCACCGCTTGACCCTGCAGCTCCTCGCAAGAACGGTCCTCTGCTCCGGTCCGCTCGTAGTTGCCGTGATGCTTGGCGCTTGCGGCCCTGCAACGCCACGGCCGACCAGCGCGCTCGGCGTGGCCGCCATGGATACCGTCATTCCTGCGGGGCCCCTCGGCGCCTCGGTCCGGCGCGGCAGGGCGCTGATGCTCGCCACACGGGACAGCCTCCCGACCCATGTCGGCAACAATTTACGGTGCGTGAGCTGTCACCTGGATGAAGGGCGGCGCCCGCAAGGAACATGGGTAGGAGTGTACGCGCACTATCCCCAGTACCGCAGCCGGAGCGCCAGCGTCCAGACCATCGAGGCGCGGGTCAACGACTGCTTCGAGCGCTCGCTGAACGGCACCGCACTGCCGTCCGATGGCCGCGACATGACCGACATCGTGACCTATCTCTGGTGGCTTTCCCGCGGAACGGTGGTCGGACCGCCGGCCGCGAAGGGCGTCGACCGATTCGCCGGATCGAGCCCTGACACGCTCCGGGGCCGCGCGCTGTTCGTGCAGGCCTGCACCGTCTGCCACGGGGACGGGGGTCAAGGGACCGCAGTGGCGACTCCGCTCTGGGGCGATGGTTCCTTCAGTAACGGTGCCGGGATGGCACGACCGCGGACGGCGGCGGCGTTCATCCAGGCCAACATGCCATTCAACGCGCCGGGTACGCTCTCCGACCAGCAGGCACTCGACGTCGCGACCTACATCTCAGAGCAGCGGCGCCCCGACCTCCCGCAGAAGCTCGACGACTGGCCTTTGGGTGACGCGCCCGTCGACCTGCCCTACCAGACGCGCGCCGGCCAGCGCGTACCCAAGTGAACCACCCTTCCCCCTTCAGGAGGTACCGATGAGTTCCGTCGAATTCCTTCCATCCACGCGTCGCGGCTTCGTGGGCCGCACAGCGGCGGCGCTCGCGCTGTCGTTGACGCCGGTGCTGCCGCGATGGGTCGAGGCCGAGTCGCCGCTGCGGCGCGCGGATCCGGGGACGCCGAGCGATGATTGGATGAAGCAGCTGACCGGGAAGCACAAGCAGTTGTTCGACATGAAGACCCACACGGACGGTGTGGGGCTCCTGCATGTGCGGAATTACCTCAACACCTGGCGCGACGCGTATCATCTGTCCGACAAGGACGTGACGCCGGTGCTGACGTTCTATGGCGCGGGGTTACCGATGGGGTTCGATGACGGGGCGTGGGCCAAGTATCCCTTCGGCGAAGTCATGAAGGTGACCGACCCGAAGACCACCGCGCCGGCCAAGCGGAACATCTTTTACAAGCCACAGCCGGGGGACGGGATCGCGTTCGGGATGCTCGATTCATCAGTCGACCAGCTGGTGGCCCGCGGGACCGTGTGCATCATGTGCAACAACGCGCTGGCATTCTGGACCATGCAGCTGGAGAAGGGCGGGATGGGGAAGGCGGCCGATATCCGGGCCGATCTGGTGCAGCACTTGCTGCCGGGGGTGTCGGTCGTGCCGGCAATGGTCGTCGCGATCGGCCAAGCGCAGGAGCGGGGGTGCAGTTACATGATGTTGGGGTGAGCGAGGGAAGGGCTCGAGGCCGGGGGCCAGGGGCTTTAAGCTTTAAGCTCCTAGCTCCTAGCTTTAAGGTCTACGCCCGCCGTCGGCGCGCGACTTCCAGCACCACCCTGGCCTGGATCATCTCGATGCCGATCCGGTTGTGGCCGCCCTCGGGGACGATGATGTCGGCCCAGCGCCGGGATGGCTCGACGAACTCCAGGTGCATCGGTCGCACGGTGGAGAGATACTGCTTGATGATCGATTCGACCGAGCGGCCCCGTTCCGCCACATCGCGCTGGAGCCGACGGATGAATCGGATGTCGTCGGCCACGTCGACGTAGATCTTGATGTCGAAGACCGCCCGGAGCTTGGGGTCGACGAACAGCATCATCCCGTCGACCAGGAGCACATCCCTCGGCTCGACCCGCTCGGTCCGTTCGGCACGGGTGTGCTGGGAATAGTCGTAGGTCGGCTTGTCGATCGCCTGGCCGGCGGCGAGCTGCTCGATCTGTGCCACCATCAGGTCTGTGTCGAAGGCCTCGGGGTGGTCGAAGTTGAAGCGCGAGCGCTCATCGTAGGTCAGATGCTTCAAGTCGCGGTAGTACGCGTCCTGGTCGATGAACGCCGCGTCGACGCCGCCGAGTGCGTCGAGGATCGCTCGGGCGACCGTCGTCTTGCCGGACCCCGACCCGCCGACGATGCCGATGATGAGGGGACGTTGTGACATGGCGATAATCTAGCGAACTTGGGTGTAGCTGATAGCTGATAGCTGATAGCTGATAGCTGATAGCTGATAGCTGATAGCTGATAGCTGATAGCTGATAGCTGACAGCTGACAGCTGTTAGCTCCCCCCAATAGCCTCTAGCCGACGGCTGATAGCCACCCGCCCATGCGCCCACCCGCCGAGCGTCCGAAGATCAGGGCCAGCGACTTGAAGGTCGTCCCGATCGAGCGGTCGGAGACGATCCCGTCGGCGTGGTACGTCGACCCGCGATTCCACGCCCTCGATCGGGATGCGGTGTTCGCGCGGAACTGGCAAATGGTGGGACGTGTCGACCAGGTGGCGGAGCCGGGACAGTTCCTGGTGGGGACCGTCGCCGATGAGCCGATCATCGTGGTCCGGGGGAAGGACCAGGTCCTCCGGGCGTTCTTCAACGTCTGCCGCCACCGCGGCGGACCGCTCGCCTTGTGCGACGGTCAGGCCAACGCCCTCCGTTGCCAGTACCACGGCTGGACCTACCTCCTCGATGGATCGCTCCGGGGCGTCCCCCAGATGGACCGCTCGGAGCTCTTCGACAAGAAGGACTTCGGGCTCACGCCGATCGCCGTGGACACCTGGGAGGGGCTGGTGTTCGTCCACCTGGGGCGGAGGCCCGGACCGGTAGGGAAGGCGCTGGCGGGGATCGTAGAACGGATCGGACCTGACGCACTCCAGGGAATGTGCTTCGCCAAGCGGGTCAATTACGAGGTAGCGTGCAACTGGAAGGTGTACGTCGACAACTATCTCGAAGGGTACCACGTCCCGTTCGTCCATCCGGAACTCGCGACACTCCTCGACTACGCCTCATACTCGACAGAGACCTTCGACAAGTACTCATTGCAGTCGAGCCCGATGACCGGCAACGGCAGCCCCTACGACACCGCCGGCGGCACCGCCACCGCATACTACTACTTCGTCTTTCCCAACATCATGTTCAACATCCTCCCCGGCCGTCTCCAGACCAACATGGTCCAGCCACTCGGCCCCGACCGCTGCCGCATCGTATTCGACTACTTCTACCGGAACGTCGGGGCCGCGCTGACGCAGGTGGACGCCGACATCGAGTACAGCGACAAGGTGCAGGAGGAGGACCGGGAGATCTGCGAGCAGGTGCAGCGTGGGTTGCTGAGCCGGGCGTATGATCGGGGCAGATTCTCGCCCGACATGGAGGCCGGGGTGCATCATTTCCAGAAACTGCTCAAACGAGCCTATGCCGCCGGCGCCGGTCGCTGACTTGCGGCCTCCGGCAGGGACCAGCAGTACCACGCCGATCCGGGTGCTCGATCCCTGACGGACGCGCGACGTTCTTCGCTGGCCGCCGCCTGGCAACAGCGGTACACCCTTCGCTACGCTCAGGGCAGGCTCCGGCTCGGAGGAATGGGT
>JBAUHI010000048.1:0-4091 GCA_049680185.1 Gemmatimonadales bacterium
ACGTGGAGAGGGGCCGGGGGGCGGCCGAGCGAGGAGAATGGACCTACGAGCCCATCAACGTGGAGAGGGGGCCGGGGGGTGAGGAGAAGCAGCTGGGCGAGGAGGACGGATTTACGAGCCGATCACCGTGGAGAGGGGGCCAGCCCTACACCACGTAGCTCTTCACCCATTCCTCGAGTTGACCCAGGTCGAGGGACGCATCCTTGCAGGGTCCGGAGGGGAGGGTCATGGTGAGGCCCAGGACGGGGACCTTGCCGGCCACATCGTGCAGCCCGCTCACCATGTCGCGCTCGCACGCGACGGCGATGACGGCGCGGGGGCGCCGCTCGCGGATGACGCGTCGAGCGAGCTGTCCCCGGGTCGCAACGAAGACCGGGAGTTCGTACTTCCCCGCGACCTGCAGGACACCGTCCAACGTTTCCTTGGAGAGGCACCGGGGGATGAGCACCAGGATCTCCCCCTTCCCCACCTTCCGGCCCCGCTTCGACGCCAGCGCATTGTAGACCTTGACCGCCGCGTTCTCGACCCAGTCCCGCCGACCGAACCACCCCGCCACCCGCGACGTAAAGCGCATCACCCTGAGTAAGATCCCCCGTTCGGCGAGACGCTCCGGCAGAAGAGGGCGTTGGATGACGACCGAGCCAGCCAGCAGGATCCACCAGATCCAGCTCGCGGCCGTGAGCGCTCCCAGCGCCAGCCACAGGATGGTGGGCAGCGAGCTGCCGAGGAGCGCCAGCCGAGGCGCCAAGAGATAGAGAAGGGCGGCGGCGATCGCAGCACCGGTCGCGAGCGCCCCGGCGGACCAGGCCAGGAAGAGCGCCGGCGGGCTCGAGTAGTTGCCGGCGTTGGGCAGGGGCTTCCCATTCCACTCGTCCCACTCGTGGCCCAATCGACGGTCCACGTCGATGTGGATGAGCTTGGCGCGAGGGGTCTCCACTGCAGGAGTCTCCATGACGGGGAGCTGAGACATACCAAGCATTATAGCAGCGGATCCGTCTCGGCGCCTCTCGCGGATGAAGGGTCGAATGGCGAGATTGCAGGAATGGCACCCCTGCCTTCGACCCCGCCGATCCGCGGCCTCTTTCGCACCGATGGCCGCGCGCGTGCCGCTTACGCCGAAGGTGCGGGGATCTACCGGATCATCCCCGAGGCGGTGGCCCGTCCGGAGGACATGGGAGACCTGATCGCGCTGGTGTCCTGGGCTTCGAGGACCGGCACGCCGCTCATTCCGCGCGGGGCGGGCAGTGCGATGGGGGGAGGGAGCGTCGGCAGCGGCGTCATCGTGGATCTGGGACGGATCGGACCCGATGACCTGCGCATCGATCCGAGCACCCGCACGGCCCGCACCGGGGCGGCGGTGACCTGGGGCGCGCTCGAAGCGGCAGCGGCACGCCACCACCTGCGGCTCCCACCCGACCCCTCCAGCGGGCGCTGGGCCACGTTGGGCGGCACGCTCTCCACCAACGCCTCGGGTGCGAGGAGCGTCCGCTACGGCAGCGTGCGCCGTTGGGCATTGGCAGCGGAACTCGTCACCGCCGATGGCGACGTGGTCGAGATCCAGAGAGGCACCGCCCCCGCCGACGTGCCCGCGATCCGTCGAGTGCTGAGCAATGCCTGGCCCGCCATCCTCGCCGCCGCACCGATCATTTCCGAACGATTCCCGAAGACGACGAAGAATTCCTCCGGCTACGCCCTCGATCACGCGCTGGAGACCGGCGACCTCCTCGACGTCATCATCGGGGCGGAAGGGACGCTGGGGTTCGTCACCGCGATCACCTGGCAGCTCGATCCGATCCCCGCGGCGCGCGCCAGCGTACGGATGTCGGTCCCACACCTCGAGCGCCTGGGCGACCTGGTGCCCTCACTCCGCACCCTCAGGCCCTCTGGCCTGGAGCTCCTCGACCGGAGCTTCCTCGACGTGGTGCAGGGATCGGCAGCCGCGAGGGACGCCGGGATCGCCGGGAATGAGGCGGCGGTGCTGCTGCTGGAGTTCGAAGGGGACAACGTCGACGCGGTCAAAGCGCTGACCCGGCAGGCGTCCGACCTTGCTCGGCGGCATGGCGTCGACGCCATGGTGGCACTTGGCGCCGAAGAGCAGCGGAAGCTCGCCGTGCTGCGCCACGCCGCCAGCCCGATCCTGGCCGGACTCACCGACCGGCGGTCGCTCCAGGTGATCGAGGACGCCTGCGTGCCGATCGACCGGTTGGGTGCCTACATAACGGCGGTACGACAGATCACCGAGGCCCACGGGGTGCCGGCGGTCATCTTCGGGCACGCGGGGGACGGGAACGTCCACGTCAACCTCCTCCCCGACGTCGCGTCGGTCGGCTGGGAAGGACGGGTCCAGAGGGTCTTCGACGACGTGATGGCCGCGGTCCTGGGGTTGGGTGGCACCCCGACCGGAGAGCACGGTGACGGCCGGCTCCGGGCGGCAGTGATGGAGCAGCTCTATGGACCGGAGATCGTGGCGCTCTTCCGGATGGTGAAAGCCGCTTTCGACCCGCAGGGGATCCTCAACCCGGGGGTCAAGCTTCCGCTCCCCGACAGCGAGGCCCCGTTGGCGCACCTCAAGGTCGGGAAGGGTGCCGTCACGATCCCGGACGACATCGCGGCGGCGCTCCGGGAGATCGAGCGAGGGGGTGGGTATGCGAGGGATCGGGTGGAGTTGGCGGACGGATAGGCGCATGAGGCGCATGGGCGCATGAGGCGGGTGGATGGAAGGTGGCGGGTGGTGGGGGAACCACAACCGCAGACCATCCCTCGCTGCGCTCGGGACAGGCTCCGGGCACGGAGGGACATTCAGGCACGGAGAACAGCACTTGGTGTGGCCTTGCGAGCGGGACTCCGCATGCGAGACCACACTACCTGCCGTTCTCCGTGTCTTGCTTTTCCTCCGTGCCTCCGTGGTCTGCTGTTGCTGTCCATGGGCCGCCGCCCCCCATCATTTCGTCTCGGTGCCCCGTCGCCTAGATTCCCCTCCGATCCGCGGTCCAGTCCACTCCGGTCCCGAGCGCTCAGCCTCCATGGAATTCCTTCGCCTCCCCCGCGTCACCCTCCTGGCCCGGCCCCAGTTCACCGAGCCGGAGCACCTCAAGATCAAGTGGAACGAACCCGGCACCGACGGGGAGAAGCTGGCGGAGTTCGCCGGACGGCTCTGCTACATGAGCCAGCACAATCCGGCGGGACGCACCACCGCGGACTACTTGACCAACATTCTCAAGCAGGGCCACGGATCGGTGTTCGAACATTCGGTCTATGTTCTCCTCCTCGAGGGGATCTCCCGCTCCTGCACCCATGAACTGGTCCGCCACCGCGCCGGTTTCGGTTACAGCCAGCTCTCCCAACGCTACGTGGACGAGAGCCACGCGGCCTTCGTCATCCCCCCGGCCATCCTCGGCAATCCGGCGCTGGAAGCGGCGTGGCAGGCACAGATGACGGCGGCGCAGACGGCGTACGTGGCGGCGGTGGAAGGGCTGATGACGCAGTACGCCTGGGTGGAGGACAAGATCCACCGCCGGAAGATGGCCCGCGAGGCGGCACGCAGCGTCCTCCCCAACGGCACCGAGACCAAGATCGTGGTGAGCGGGAACGTCCGCGCCTGGCGCACGATGCTCGAACTCCGCCTCGGCGAGGGCGCCGAATTCGAGATCCGCCGGATGGCGGTCGCGGTGCTCCGGACACTTCAGGGCGAGGCGCCCCGGCTCTTCCAGGACTTCGAGATCTACACCGCACCCGATGGGGCGGAGTCAGGTCGGGTGGGGTATCACAAAGTTTGACGGATGGGCGGAGAGGCGGAGGGACGGTGAGGCGGATAGGCGGACAGAAGGTGGCGGATGGGGCGTCCGAGGCGGGCGCCTCATTGTTGTTTGGCTGCGGAGCATGTCCTCGTCCGCCTTCTCCTCACCCCGGGCGCCTACGACGAGCGCTCTTCCTCACCCCCTGCCCCCTCTCCACGGTCGTGGAGAGGGGGAACATCATCGGGCTCTCGATCGGGACATCACCGGCACTCACACAACAGTCATTCGCCTCGACGCCAAGAAATAAAATGCGCAAAAGCTTCGACGCAGCGCCCCCTCTCCACGAACGTGGAG
>JBAUHI010000049.1:0-32500 GCA_049680185.1 Gemmatimonadales bacterium
CCACCATGCCCATCGATTTCGTCGCCACCACGCACGCCCCGAAGGCCATCGGCCCCTACAGCCAGGCCACCATCGTCAACGGTCTCATCTTCACCGCCGGCCAGATCGCGCTCGATCCCGCCACCACCGAGGTCATCCCCGGGGGCGTGAAGGAGCAGACCGAGCGGGTGATGCAGAATCTCGCCGCGGTCCTGGCCGGCGCCGGATCCGCCCTGCAGAAGGTCGTCAAGACCACGGTGTTCCTGGTCGACATGGGCGACTTCGCCGCGATGAACGAGGTGTACGGCAAGCACTTCGGCGAGCACCGGCCGGCGCGCTCGACCGTGGCCGTGTCCGCGCTGCCCAAGGGCGTCCGCGTCGAGATCGAAGTGATCGCGGTGGCGTGACGGGAGGGGCGTGAAAAGTGAAAAGTGAAAAGTGAAGAGTGAAACGGGAGAGTGAAGAGTGAAAAGCGCACCGGGTGCAGCAGCGTTGGATGGCGCGGAGACCGCCCGTGCACTGTTTACCGCCCACTTTTCACTCTTCACTCTTCACTTTTCACTGCAGTAAGGGGACGCATCGGGTCTGGTGACCCGGCCGGTCTTCAAAACCGCGACGGAGGCGCCTTCGGTGGCTCCGGTGGGTTCGATTCCCACACGTTCCCGTCCGCGCCGGTGCAGGGTGAACGGGCAACAGTGAACGGGACTGCTCCGAGGTCGATCCATCCCCCGTTCACCCTTTACCGTTCACCGATCACCGATCTGGCCCGACGATGCCCACCGCCCTCCTCTATAATCCCGCCGCCGGTCGCGGCCTCGCTCCTCGGCTCCGCGATCGCGCCCTCCGCGCGGCCCGCGCCCATTGGCCCCGCATCGAGCTGCTCGAGACCGAACGCGCCGGCGATGGCGTTCGGTTGGCCCAGGATGCGGCCCAGTCCGGCTTCGACCTGATCCTGGTCCTGGGTGGCGATGGCACGGTGCACGAGGCCGCCAACGGCGTCCTCGGATCGCGGGCCCCGACGCTGCCCTCGATCGGCGTCATCCCCTGCGGGACGGGGAACGATTTTGCCAATCTGGTCGGGACCGCACGCTGTCGGCCGGAAGAGGCCATCCGTCGCCTCGCCGCCGCGACCCAAGCCCGATTCGATGTCGGGGAGGCGTGGGGGGAGTACTTCGTCAACAGCGCCGGGATCGGCCTGGATGCCGACGTCGCCTACGAACTGCGCACGGTCAAGCGCCTCCGGGGGACGGCGGCGTACGCGCTGGCGCTCCTGCGGACGCTCCACACCTTCCGGCCCCGCCAGCTCGAAGTGACGGTCGGCGCGGAGACCTGGTCCGGCCGCTGGACCGCCGTGGTCCTCGGCAACGGACCGGTCGAGGGCGGCTCCTTCCGCTTGACGCCCGATGCCAAGCCGGACGACGGGGAATTGGACCTCTGCGCAGTCACGGAGCTCCCCATGGCCCGCCTCCTGACCCTCATTCCGACGCTCTTCTGGGGCGGCCACGGCCGATACCGCGAGGTGCGTCTGCGCCGGGTCACCACGGTCACGATCCGTTCCCCTGAAGGGCCGCTGCGGCTCCACCTCGACGGCGAGATCCGCTCCACCGGTGCGGCGGAGGTGGTCATCCAGGTGCGCCCGGCAACACTGCCGGTGCTGGTCGCGCGACGCTGATCGGCCCGCCCCGTTTACTCTTCTCGCATGCCATCCCGCTTCTTTGCCAGTGACAACGCCGCGCCGACCCATCCGGAGGTCCTCGTGGCACTCGCGCGGGCCAACGAAGGCCACGCGGTCGCGTACGGCGCCGATCCGTGGACCGCACGCGCCACGGAACTGGTACGCGGCGAATTGGGCGGGACGGCGGAGGTGTTCTTCGTCTTTGCCGGCACCGCCGCCAACGTCCTCGGCCTCACCGCGCTCACCCGCCGCTATGGCGCCGTCATCTGCTCCGCCGACGCCCACATCCAGGTCGATGAGACGGGGGCCCCGGAGCGCCATCTCGGCGTCAAACTCATCGACGTCCCGACGCCGGACGGCCGCCTTCGCCTGGAGCAGCTGGCGCCGCTCCTCGCGGGCCGCGGTGTGGAGCACCACGTGCAGCCCGACGTCTTGGCGCTCACCCAGTCGACCGAACACGGCACGGTGTACCGGGTGGCGGAGCTCAAGGCGCTCTGCGACTGGGCCCACCGCGAAGGACTGCGGGTCCACGTCGATGGGGCGCGGCTTGCCAACGCCGCCGTGTCGCTCGGTGTGGGTCTCGCGGCCATCACCAAGGACGTCGGGGTCGACGTACTCTCGCTCGGCGGCACCAAGAACGGCCTGATGGGTGCCGAAGCGGTGGTCTTCTTCGATCCGGCGCTGGCGGAGGGATTCAAGTTCCTGCGAAAGCAGGGGATGCAGCTGGCCTCGAAGCAGCGCTACCTCGCCGCACAGTTCGAGGCCTTGTTCACCGACGGCCTCTGGCAGCGGAGCGCTCGACACGCCAATGCGATGGCGACGGCACTCGCCGCCGCCGTGCGCCAGGTGCCGGGTGTCACCATCACCCAGCCGGTCGAGGCGAACGGCGTCTTTGCCCGGCTCTCCGATCGGGTCATCGCTCCACTGCGGGAGGCGTTCCCGTTCTACATATGGGCGCCGGGCACCGACGGCACCAGCGAGGTGCGCTGGATGTGCTCCTGGGACACCACCGAGGCCGATGTGGCGGCATTTGTGCGGCGCTTGCGTGAGCTCTCCCCCGGATGACTCGCGCTCGTGGTCGCCGACTCATCGCAGTGGCGTGGCTGGTGCTCGTGCCGGCGCTCAGGGCGCAGCAACCGGTCGCCGTACCGCCCCCCGTCGTGGCTGCGCCTCCGGTCATCGCGGACACCGCACCCGCATTACGCTTGGCGCCACTCGACACGACCGTGATCAAGCCGCCGATCACGCCGATGGGCGCGTTCTTCCGGTCGCTCATGGTCCCGGGGTGGGGGCAGGCCACCTTGGGTCGGAAGGTCACTGGCGGGATCATGGTGGCGTGGGAAGGGGTGACGCTCGGGATGACGATCAAGACGAGCCATGAACTCGCGTATTACGAGAACACCCATTCGGTGAACATTCCGGCCAAGGAGCAGGAACGCCAGGACTGGCTGGTGCTGCTGGTGTTCAACCACCTCTTCTCGGGGCTCGAGGCGTACGTGTCGGCGCACCTCTGGGACTTTCCGCCGGATCTGCACATTCAGGCGTTGCCCCACGGCGTGGGCGCCAGCGTCTCGATCCCCTTGCCGCACTAATGCATACCGGGCCCATCGGCATCTTCGACTCCGGGATCGGCGGCCTGACCGTCACCCGCGCCATCTACGAAGCGCTCCCGCGGGAATCGACCGTCTACTTCGGGGACACGGCACGGGTCCCCTATGGCCCGAAGTCGCCGGAGACGGTGCGGCGCTACTCGCTGGAGATCCTCGAGTGGCTCCTCGGGCAGGGCGTGAAGGCGGTCGTGGTGGCCTGCAACACCAGCACGGCCCACGCGCTCACCGCACTTCGCGAGGCGTCGCCGGTGCCGGTCATCGGTGTCATCGACCCCGGGGCGGCGGCCGCGGCGCGCGCCACGCGCGGTGGCCCCATCGGCGTCATCGGGACTGCCGGCACCGTGGCGAGTGGCGCGTACGCGCGCGCCATCCAGGCGCGCCGCCCCGGGGCCGAGGTGCGCCAGGTCGCCTGCCCGCTCTTCGTCCCCTTGGTGGAAGAAGGGTGGTTCGATCATCCCGCGACCGAACTGGTCGCCCGCGAATACCTGACACCGCTGGTCGCTGCCCAGGTCGACGTCCTGGTGCTCGGCTGCACCCACTATCCGCTCCTCAAGCCGCTGCTGGCGCGGGTGATGGGGCCGAGCGTCGCGCTGATCGACAGCGCCGATGAGACCGCGCTCGAGACCCGGCGGGTGCTGGAGGAAGCGGGGCTCGCGGCACCGGAGGGTCACGTGGCACGCCATCGTTTTGCGGTGAGTGATGACGAGGCGCGATTCCGGCAGGTGGGCGCCCGCTTCATCGGCGAACGGCTGGGTGCTGCGGAAGTGGTGCGGCTGGGGTAGGGAAGGGGCTTCCGCGGGTCGCCACTCGACGAGTGGCGCTTCCTGTGGCCGTGCCCGATATTATCTGTCGCCCCCTCTCAGGTTGAGATCATGACCAGCGGCATGCGTCCGAGCGGGACGATCGTAGCGCGTTCGATGGCGTTGGTGGTGCTCATGTGGGCTGGGTCGGCATGTGGCGGTTCCGGAGGCACCGGGCCGAGTGTTGTCGTGACCGCCGTCTCGGTAGAGGGAGGCCGGGACACACTGTATGTGGGTCAGTCGATGGCCCTGAGCGCCGCGGTGCAGCTGGACAGCACCACCGTCATCCACACTGACACGGTCGCGTGGACCTCGAGCGACACCACCCGGGCAACGGTGAGCGCCGCCGGCGCGGTCATGGCGCGCGCCGCCGGTACGGCGACGATCACTGCATCGCTTGGCGGTCACTCCGGACATCGTGACATCCTGGTGGCCATCATTCCCGTGGCGTCGATCACCGTCTCACCGGGCTCCAGGATCCTCTATCTTGGCCAGATCGGCCAGCTTGCCTCTGTTGTAAAGGACAGCGCGGGCACGCCCATCACCGGGCAGCACCCAGCTTGGACTTCGAGCAACGCCTCCGTCGCGTCGGTCGACTCCTTGGGCAAGGTGACGGCCCATGACACTGGGACGGCACGGGTCCGCGCCACGCTGGCCGGGCACGCCGACAGCGCCGCAGTGACCGTGACCATCGTACCGGTGACCTCGGTGCAGGTCCTCCCGGCGGGCGATACTGCAGTCGTGGGCGACACGATCCGACCAGTCGCGATCCCGGAGGATTCGAGCGGCGCGCCCCTGGCGGGCCGGGCGGTCAGTTGGGCGGTCTCGGACTCGGCGGCGTTGTCGCCGACCGGAGATGGCGGGTACGTCGCCCTGTCGGCGGGGATCTTCACGCTGACTGCCAGCAGCGGTGGCGTCTCCCACCTCGGCACGATCCTCACGGTTGCCTGCGGGGACACGGTGCAGGTCGCGGGGAACGCGTTCCAGTTCCCGCTGGTCTCCGGGCAACTGGCACGGGGCCTGTCGTCGACCATCGATGTGGGTTCGGTGAGTCACATACCGGTCTTCTACGGCGGCGGCGTGATGTTCGGAACCGACTCGGCCCACATGGTGGTGGCGTACGATCCCCGCGGCGATGTCGGTGACGGGGCGACGCACGCCGGAGTCTGTGTGCTGGACGACGGATCCGGGGTGATGTACACGTACTCGAAGGTGCGTCCGGTCGCGGGGGAGGGAGCACCCGCGGGACTGCGGGTGGTGCAGGAGACGTTCGCGATCCCCGCCGCGGCCGACAGCGACTTTGTGCTCTTCCGCTATACGTTCACGGATACCGCCGCAACGGCCGTGACCGGGCTCCGCATCGGCTATTTCGTCGACTGGGACCTCAACTTCGATGGCGATCCGTCGATGGATGACCTCAGGTACTATGCCGGTCTCGGGTACGCAGAGGCAGAGGAGTCGGACACAGTGACGTACCCGCAGCGACTTGGGATCGTGCCAATCTCCGCTTCGGGAACTCCCAGCTACAGCGGCTGGATCAATGGAGGGATGCCGGACGACCCAAGCACGCGCGGCGCATACTACGGCCGTCTGGTGGCGGGGACCACGACCGCGAATTTGGGGCCACAGGATATTCGCCAACTGGTCGGGACGGGTCCTTACACCATCCCCGCGCGGGGGCACTTGGTCGTCTACTTCGCGATGGTGGAGGGGGGGGCTCAGTCGATGTTCGCGGCCAATCGCGCGGCGGCGATCGCACTCGCGACCATGTTCGGGTTCAACTAGGCCTTGTATTACCGGAAGGTCTTCAGCTCGACGCCGCTGGCCTGCACCACGCCGTACCGCAGCCCATCGAGCCATGCCCCGGGGTTCACATACCACCGGCCCGGCGCCGCCTCGGCCATCCGGGGCCGGTGGGTGTGGCCCATGATCACGTAGCCCAGCCCCGGGTCCCGCCGCAGTTCCGCTTCCGCCCACGCCTGCTGCCGCTCCGCCGCCCGATCGAACACGGATGGGTCCACATGCTCGCTCCCCCAGTTCGACACCATCCGGTCCACGATCCGAAATGCGAGGTCGGGATGCAGTGCCTTGAAGACTGCGATCGCCACCGGCTGCCGGGTGACCTGGAACATCACCCGCGCCCAGGTGCTCCGTTCGGTGATCCCGTCCCCGTGGATCGCGAGCACCCGATGGTCGTCGACCTCGAAGCTGAGGCGGATCGGGTCGAATCGGATCTTGAGCTCCTGCTCCCAGAAGGTCCCGCCCCAGCGATCGTGATTGCCGCCAGTCATCACGGTCGGCATCCGCTTGGCCACCTCGGCGAGCGCTGCGACCGCGCGGATCTGGTGGCGGGGGATCACCCGCTTCCACCCCATCCAGAAGTCGAAGACGTCCCCGTTGAGGAGGAGGCAGTCGCCCTGGCGAGGGGCCTCGGCCAGGAAATCGAGGAACGCCTCCTCGACCTTCGGCGGGCAGGCACCCAGGTGCGCATCGCCTACGATGACCAGCTGTTGTCCAAGCATCGTGAAACGTAGGCGCCGCCCGCCGACGCCCGCAAGCGCGTGTGGTGTTCCCCCGTGGTCCCGCTACCTTCAGATAGGCCCTCCACCCGCTCCCCCCTCGCCACCCGCACCCACGGTCCTGTGAATCCACTGCGCTCCCCCGACGTCTCCATCACCAGGCATCGGGTCGACTATTCCGAGACCGACCAGATGGGGGTGGTCTACCACGCCCGCTATCTCGTCTGGCTCGATGTGGCCCGCACCGAGCACCTGCGCCTGGCCGGGATGAGTTACCGCGATATGGAGACCGCCGGATACCGCCTTGCCGTGAGCGAGGCCCAGCTCCGTTACCGGCGACCCGCCCGGTACGACGACCCGATCCAGGTGCAGTGCTGGGTGCGCGAGGTGACGTCCCGCCGGGTGGGGTTCGGTTACGCCGTGGTGCACGACGGGTCTGGAGAACTCCTCCTCACCGCCACCACCTCGCTCCTTTGTCTCGATGCGGCGTTCGCGCTCGCCCGACTGCCAGCCGATGTCGCCAAGGCGCTGCAGGTGGTCCCTGATCCCGTTCGCCTCTTCTGAGGTCTGATGCTGCCGATCTGCCGCCGTCTCACCGTCCTGCTGCTCGTGCTCCTCGCCCTCATTCCCGCCCACCACCTTGCGGCGCAGAACGCCGCGACCGTCGAGGCGCTGGCGCCCATCCTGGCCGCGGAGGACGCGCGACGGTTCGATGGCGCGCTCTTCAACACCGCACTCCGCTCCCCGGATCCAGTGGTGCAGCAGTATGCCATCCGCGCCATCGGACGCATCGGTGATCCCGGCGGGGTGCCGCTGCTGACCGCGTACCTGGCCCAACCCGATTCGACCTACGACGCCGAGGCGGCGTTCGCGCTCGGCTTGATCGGTGACACGTCGGCTGCGGCGCCCATCATCGGGTGGCTCACCGGTCCACAGGCCGTCGGCCAGGACGCGGCACTCGAAGGGGCCACGGCACTCTGCCGCATCGGGGGGCCGACGGCTGCGGCCTTCGTCGCGCGCGCGCTCTCCACCAGCACCTCCAACCTCAAGATGCCGGACGTCGCCGCGTTCCAGCAGCAACTGCTGGGCGAGGCCTGGCGGCTGGGACGACGTGCGCCGGTCACCGCGTTGGTGGACGCGGTGCGGGCCGACCAGCCCATCGACGCGCGCTACCCGGCGACCTATTCGCTGGCCCGACTGCACCCCGCGTCGGCCGCGACAACGCTTCTGTTGCTCGCCCGCGACCCGGCTGACGGGATCCGGGCCCAGGCGGTACGGGCGATGACCCGGGCACTCGCCGACAGCGCCGGCCTCCCGCGTGCGGATGTGGCCGCTGCCGCGGTCCAGGAACTCGGTGAACGGGACCCGGGGTTCCGCATCAATGCGCTTCGGGCCCTGGAGTCATTCCGCGGAGACTCGTCGCTCAGTGGTGAGGTCATCCCCCTCACCGACGACGGCGTCGGGAATGTCGAGGTCCAGGCCTTGGAGACACTGGGCGCGTTGGGTGGTGCCCGCGCGGCCGCGTTGCTCGCTCGCGTGGCGGGCGGCACGCGCGCATGGGCGGCCCGCCGGCAGGCGCTCCTCTCCCTGGCCCGCGTGGACAGCGCACAGTTCCGCCAGGCGGTCGGTCCGTGGTCCAGCTCGACGGACTGGCGCGACCGGGCGACGGCAGCTGAGGGCTGGGGCGCGATCCCCGGCGGTCGGTATCCGATGAGCTTCCTTGCCGATCCCGATGGCCGGGTCGTGGCCGCTGCCCTCCAATCGTGGGCGGCATCCGCCAAGGGCCCGGACACTTCCCTCGCGCGCGCGGCACGCCGCCATCTCGGCGATGTCGATGCCGCGGTGCGGAGCGCGGCGGCAGACGTCATCGGCCGCGCGCCGGTCGGGAGCGACCTGGCCCCGCTCACCACCGCGTTCCGCCGGGCCCAGCGAGATTCATTTCCCGATGCCGGCGAATCGGCGCTCGGTGCCATCAAGGCGCTTGCCGGTACGACGGGTGGCGCCGAGGCGAGCCGATTCGCCGCGACCGCACCGACCCCCGCACCGGCGTTCGGGTATCTGTATCGCGCGTGGGCCGAGGCCAACTGGCCGGACCTGAGCGATCACTGGGGCCCGTCGACACCGATCAGCACCGGCCGCTCGCTGGAGGACTACCGGTCGATCGCGCGCCTGTTCATCCTCGGCACGCCGGACCAACGCTCCCCGCAGGTGACCGTGGAGCTCGCCGGCAACGGGACCCTTGGGCTCTCCCTCTTCGGCGCCGATGCGCCGCTCACGGTCGCCAACTTCCTGCGCCTGGTCGATGCCGGCTACTTCAACGGTGACCGCTGGCATCGTGTGGTGCCCAACTTCGTGGTCCAGGACGGTGATCCCCGGGGCGATGGCTCGGGTGGACCCGGTACGGTCATCCGCGACGAGATCAATCGGCACCGGTATGGCACCGGCACGCTCGGCATGGCGCTCTCTGGGCCCAACACCGGCGGCAGCCAATGGTTCATCACCCTGAGCCCTCAGCCCCACCTCGACGGGATGTACACGGTGTTCGGCACGGTGTCGACCGGCAGCGCCTCGCTGAATCGGATCCTGCAGGGCGACCTCATCCGGTCGATCCATCGGTGAGCGGCGGGCGCCCGCTCGCGCTGCTCGCACTGTTCCTCGCGGTCACCGCTGGCGCCGCGGAGGCCCAGCTCACCCAGTTCGGCCAGAACAAGGTGCAGTACCGAACGCTCGACTGGCACGTGATGCATGGCGCCCACGTCGACCTGTACTTCTATCCCGCCGAGGCCGGACTGGCGTCGACGGCACTTGCCTGGGCCGAGGAGAGCTACGACACGCTGGCCCGCAAGTTCGACCACGAGGTCGCCGCACGGATCCCCCTGCTCGTCTACGCCACTCACGCCGATTTCGAACAGACCAACGTCCTCCCGTTCTCGCCCCCCGAAGGGGTCCTTGGCGTCACGGATTACGCCAAGCGCCGGGTGACGCTGCCGTTCCGAGGCAATCTGGCCGAGTTCCGCGGCACGCTCCGGCACGAGATGACCCACGTCTTCCAGCTCGACCTCGAGGGCGATGCGTACGCACGCACCTTTCACGATGTCACCTCGCTGTTGCCGCTGTGGTGGTCGGAGGGGCTCGCGGAGTACTTCTCCGCCGGACAGGATGCGCGGGACGAGATGATCATGCGCGACCTGACCATCTCGGGTCGGTTGCCGTCGTTGCACGACCTGGGTGGTGTGGAAGGGGCGATCGTCTATCCCATCGGCGGGCGGATCCATCAGTGGCTCGGGCGCACCTATGGCGATTGGCGGATCGCCAAGTTCTACCGCGACCTTTGGCGCTACGACGACTTCGAATCGGCCATCTACGGTACGTACGGGCGGACCTTGGCCCAGCTGAGTGCCGAGTTCCAGGAGGCGATGCGGCGGGACTACTACCCCAGCATCGACGGCCGGCGGGCGCTCGATGCCTATGCCCGGCGGATCGCGGCCGGTGCGGTCAAGCCGGTGCTCTCCGCCGACGGCGACACGGCCGTGTACTTCGCCGCGCCGCGCGGCTATGTCGTGGCGGAGGCGCGTGGACTCGATGGCGGGCCTGACCGCACTGTCGTCACCGCTGGCCGGTCGGCGGACATCGAATCGTTCCATCCCTTCGAATCCCGGATGGATGCCGGACGCTCGGGGTACCTCCTCTTCTCCGCCCGACACGAGGCCCGCGATGCGCTGGTGGTCTGGGACATCGTGCACCAGCGGGTGGTCGGCCGGTACGAATTTCCCGGGCTCGTGGCGATAATGTCGCCGGCGTGGCTCCCCGGAGACAGCAGCGTGGTCTTCAGCGGTCTCGCCAACTCAGGCGTGTCCGACCTCTATCGGTTCACCTTCCACGGCGAGCGCCTCGAGCACCTGACCGACGACCGCTATCAGGACGCCGATCCCAGTCCGAGCCCTGACGGCCGCGAACTCGTCTTCGCTTCCGATCGCACGGCAGGCGGCCTGGACGGCGCAGTCAACCTCTTCGTGCTCGACCTTGCCAGCGGCGCCATCCGGCAGGTCACCGCCGGTCCATGGGTCGATGAGTCGCCCCGATGGGCACCCAACGGCCGCATCTACTTCGCGTCGTCGCGGGACGGTGTCCTCAACGCCTTCTCGATCGACTCCGCCGGCAATGGCCGACGGGAGACTTCCGCGTGGACCGGTACCTATGATCCCACGTGGGTGCCTCATCGGGACGCCATCCTGGTGGGCGGCTTCCACGACCTGACCTTCAGCGTCTACCTCGTCCCCGGTGACACGCTCGCGCGACGGGACACCTTCTCCCTGGCCCACGCCGATCCGCCGGCCCAGTGGACGTGGCCGGAAGCGCCCAGCGGGCAAGCGCAGGTCACCGGCGCCCGGCCGTATCGGAGCCACTACGATCTCGACTTCGCCTTCGCGGAGGCGGCGTTCATCCCCGGGGTCGCGACGGTCCAGGGGGCCACGGCGATGTTCAGCGATCTCCTGGGCGACCGGGTGTTCGTCGCCAACGTCGCCACCTACCAGGGCCCGACGCTCGGCAGCCTGCTCGATAACCTCAACGTCAGCGCGCTGTACCTGGATCAGTCCCGGCGCCTCAATTGGGGGGTCGGGGCATTCCGCGCCCGGGGCAGCGTCTATGAATCGGGCTATTCCGTCGATTACACCGAGACCGCCGGGGGCGCGTTCGGCTTCGTCCAGTATCCGTTGAGTCCGTTCAGTCGGATCGACGGGACGTTCGTGCTGGAATACTCCGACCGCTTCGACTACACCCTTCCGGTGGCCGATCCGCACCGGGTCGGCATCATCGCCTCGCAGTACGTGAGTTACGTCTTCGACAACTCGGCATGGCTTCCCACCGGACCGATCGACGGCAGCCGATTCGCGGTGACCGGTGGCATCGGCAGCGACCTGACCAACAGCCGATTCGACGACTGGGTCGTCGGCATGGACGCTCGGCAGTACTTCCGCCTCTCCCGGCAGAGCGCCTATGCCGTGCGAGCGTTCGGATTCCTCAGTGGCGGCGATCGCCCGCGTCGGATCAACATCGGCGGGACCCTTGGGCTCCGCGGCTATCCCGAGTACGGGTACATCGTCGGCACCCATGCGGTGATGCTCAACCAGGAACTGCGATTTCCCATCTTCGACTTCCTCGGGCTCGGCTTCCCGGTGCAGGAGATACGTCTTCCCGGGGTGCAGGGCGCTATCTTCGCTGACGTCGGGAAGGCGTGGTACGACCAGACCGCCGCGACGTCGACGATCGGGAGCTACGGCCTGAGCTTCCGGATGGCCCTGACCCCGGTGGCAGTGCTCCGGCTCGACTGGGGCGATCGTTGGACCAGCGGCAACTATGACGCCTACGGGCTGGCGCTCGACCAGCAACACCGCCGCTTCGTCAGCTTCTTCTTCGGATATAACTACTGATGGGACAACGAGTTCGGCTTGACCGGCATGCGTCACTTTTCTATCTTGTGCTGGTCGTGGCTGGCTGTGTTCATGCACCGGCACCGGTCATTCCCGTCGCGCTCACGCCAATGTCCCTCGACTCGGCGCTGGCATGGAGCGGGGCAACGGCGCCGTCGGGCCGGTCGCTGCATCGGTTCAAGTGGCAATATCAGGACGATCGGAGCGCGCAGGGCGGCCGGGGGAGCGCGCATATCGCCGGCCCCGATTCGGTCCGGTTCGACGTGGCCGGGCCGCTGGGTGCCAGTCCCGCCGCGGCGCTGATCGTGGATGACACGGCGCGGTGGGTCCGGCCCGAGGATGCGATCCACAAGCTGGTGCCGAGCTATCCGCTGATGTGGGCCATGTTCGGGGTGGCCCGGACCCCGGCGGGGGCCACACTCATCCTGGCAGGGCGCGCAGGCAGCACGGCGGTCTGGCGGGCGGTGGCGGGAGCTGACACGATCGACTGGTCCCGCACGGCCACCCGGCTGGTGGCAGAAGTACGGCGGGGTGGCCAGGTCATCGGACGGGCTGAATCCCGGTTCGGCCCCGACGGGCAGCTCAGCACCGCGCGATTATCGACACCATCGGTCCCGGCACGGCTGGACCTGACCTACACGTTGAGTGATGCCTCTGCGCATTTCCCTGCGGACGTTTGGCGCCCTCGCGAGCCTTAGCGCGCTGGTGGGCGTATCGGGATGCTTCTACGGGTTCAGCGGTGGGGGACTCCCCAACGAGATCCGCACGGTCGCCGTACTCCCGTTCGACAATCTCACCTCCGACCCCACGCTGACCCAGGACGTGAACATCGCGGTGCGCAATGCGATGGAGCAGAACCTGGGCCTCCGGCAGGCTGGCGCCGACCAGGCCGATGCGCTGGTCCGAGGCACCATCACACGGTACGATCCCGACGTGCCCGTGGCCTATACCGGCAGCGCACAGAACCAGGTCTCGGTCACCAAGCGGTTGGTCGAGATCACCGTGTCGATCGAGATCTTCGACCAGAAGCAGAACAAGACGCTCTGGCAGAAGGTCGGCCTGATGGTCCAGGGCGATTATGACCCGGGGCGCGAGCAGGATGGGCGGAAGAAGGCGCTGGATCAGCTGGTGAACAACCTCGTCGAGGGAGCGCAGTCCCAATGGTGAGCGGGCGCCGTGGGTCGAGTTCGACGGGTTGTCTCTTCTCGCTGGTCCTCTTCGGCGCTGCCCTGTATCTCGGCATCCCGATCGCCCGAGTGTACATCAACTACTACCAGATCTCAGACGAGATCCAGTCCGCGGCCCGCCTGGCGCCGAGCCTCACCGACGCGACCATCCGCCGGCGCATCGCGGACCAGGCCGATGCACTCTCGCTGCCGCCCGACGCGGTGAAGAATCTCACCATTCGTCGCACCGGTGGTCTCGACCGCGAGATCACGATCCAGACGCAGTACAGCGAGACGGTGACGCTGCAGTTCTTCTCCCACACCTTCAAGTTCAAGCCGCGCGCCGAGGAACCGCTGTGACGGTGGCCCCCACGGGGGCCTCGGTCCCCGCGATCCTTGCCACCCTCGCCCTCATCCTGGTCGCCGCCAAGCTCCTCGGGGCCGCGGCCGAGCGCATCGGGCAACCCTCGGTCCTGGGCGAGCTCGGGGCCGGCATCGTGCTCGGCGCCCTCGGGCTCATGCCGGCGGAGTCGTCCGCCGCGGGGTCCTTCGTCCACCTCCTCGCCGAGTTCGGCGTGGTGATGCTCCTCTTCGAGATCGGCCTCGAGACCGACCTGAAGGAGATGTTCCGGGTCGGGACTGCCGCCGCATCGGTGGCCGTCGTGGGCGTGGTCATCCCGTTCGCCCTGGGGTATCTCTATTGGGCCCACGGACCCCACGACATGGTGGCGTCGACGGTGCCGCTCGCCGTCACGGCGATCTTCGTGGGAGCCACGCTCACGGCCACCTCGGTGGGCATCACGGCCCGCGTCCTGTCCGACCTCAAGCGCCTGGGTACCGAGGAGGCCAAGATCATCCTCGGTGCGGCGGTCATCGACGATGTCCTCGGCCTCGTCATCCTCTCGGTCGTATCCACGATCGCCGGCGGGACCGCCGTCACGGTCGGGGCCGGGCTTCGAGTGCTGGTGGTCGCGGTCGGATTCCTGGTGGTGGCCGTGGTGCTCGGCCTCAAGATCGCGCCGCGGCTCTTTGACCGGATCGCGGCGTTGCGGTCCGATCATGTCCTGGTGGTGTTCGCCGTGGCGTTCGCGCTCCTCTTCGCGGCGCTCGCTGAGGCCGCGGGCTCGGCCATGATCATCGGGGCGTTCGCCGCCGGACTCATCCTCTCGGGCACCAATCAATTCCACATCATCGAAGACCGGGTGCGGCCGATCGGGGCCATTTTGACGCCGGTGTTCTTCGTGAGCGTCGGCGCCCAGGCCGACCTGGGCCTCTTCGACGTCACCCGGCCGGGGGCGGTCGCGATGCTGGTGGTCGCGTTCGTCCTGACGGCGCTGGCCCTCTTCGGCAAGGTCGCCGCCGGCTGGGCCGCGCCCTGGTCCCGCTTCGATCCGCTGACCGTCGGCGTGGGAATGGTGCCGCGGGGGGAAGTGGGGCTCATCTTCGCGGACATCGGCCGCCGCACCGGCATCCTCGGCGAACCGGTGTTCAACGCCGTACTCATCATGGTGCTGGCCACCACCATCGTCGCGCCGATCGGCTTGAAGAAGCGCTTTGCGCACCTCGGAACGGCGGCAGCGTGACGGTCACCAAGGTCCGCTCCCGCGCGGAGGCGATCACGTGGCGCCGCGCCCAGCGCGGACCGGTGGTCTTCACGAACGGCGTATTCGATCTCCTCCATCCCGGCCACGTCGAGTTGCTGGAGCGTGCGCGTGCCGAAGGCAGCGCTCTCGTCGTCGGCGTCAACACTGACGCGTCGGTCCGACGCCTCGGCAAGGGTCCCGAGCGCCCGATCGTCCCCGAATTGGCGCGGGCCCGGGTCCTCGCCGGCCTCGCGGCGGTCGACTGTGTGGTCGCCTTCGACGAGGACACCCCCCTCGAGCTCATTCGGGCCCTCGCGCCGGACGTGCTGGTCAAGGGCGCCGACTATGCGCGCGACCAGATCGTCGGCGCCGACCTGGTCGAGGCGCTCGGCGGCAAGGTCGTGTGCGTGCCGGTGGTCGCCGGATTCTCCACTTCCTCCATCATCGAGCGTCTTCGTGCCTCGTCCTGACGGCCGTGCGGCCGACCAGCTTCGTCCCCTGACCCTCGAGCGCGGGGCCAATCCCTATGCCGAGGGGTCCTGCCTCATCCGGATGGGCGGCACCCTGGTGCATTGCACCGCCAGCGTCGAGACCGGCGTTCCGCCGTTCAAGAAGGGGAGCGGGGAAGGGTGGGTCACGGCAGAATACGCGATGCTTCCGCGTGCCACCTCCGAACGCACCGACCGTGAACGGCGTGGGGCAGGCGGGCGGACGATGGAGATCCAGCGCCTCATCGGACGCTCGCTGCGGGCGGCCATGAAGACGATGACGTTCGGGGAGTTCACCATCAAGATCGATTGTGACGTGCTCCAGGCCGACGGCGGCACCCGCACCGCGAGCATCACCGGCGGATGCGTGGCCCTGGCCGACGCCTGCCGCTGGGTCTCGGAACGCAATGGGGGCATCGATCCCTTCGGCGAGCTGGTGGCCGCGGTGTCGGTCGGCGTGATCGACGGCGAACCGCGGCTCGACCTCATGTACCTCGAGGACAAGGACGCCGGGGTCGACTCCAACGTGGTGATGGTCCACCCCGACCGGTTCGTCGAAGTGCAGGGGACCGGCGAACACGCCACCTTCGACCGGGGCGAGCTCGATCGCCTCCTCGACCTGGCGTCGGGCGGCATCCGCCGGCTGTTCGAGGCTCAACGCAAGACCCTCGGTCGATAGTTCCCGTCGTCATCGCCGTCCCCGCCGTCGATCGATGCGCCTCCTCGTAGCCACCCGCAGCCTCGGCAAGCAGGCGGAGGCGCGCCGCCTGCTCGAAGCGGCGGGACACGAGGCGGTGTTCCCCGACGTCGCAGGTATTCCCGAAGCGTCGATCGAGGAGACGCTGGAGACCGAGCCGACCTTCGTCGGGAACGCCCGGAAGAAGGCGGAGTACTTCCAGCGGAAGACCGGACTGCCGACGGTCGCCGATGACTCAGGGCTCGAGGTCCTCTCGCTCGACGGCGCGCCGGGGATCCGGTCGAAGCGATGGGCCGGAGCGCAGGGGTCGTCCGATGAGATCGACGTCGCGAACAACGCGGAACTCCTGCGCCGGCTCCGCGGCGCGTCGCCGCCAAAGCGCTCGGCGCAGTATCGCTGCGTACTGGTGCTCCTGCGGTCGGCTGAGGCGAGGCCCGAGGTCTTCGAGGGCACCTGCACGGGGCGGATCCTCGAGTCAGCTGCGGGATCCGGCGGATTCGGGTACGATCCCCTGTTCTGGAGTGTCGAGCTGGGCAAGTCCTTCGGCGAGGCTACCGCCGGAGAGAAGGATCGTGTCAGCCATCGGGGCAGGGCGTTCCAGGCATTGCTCGCTGCGCTCGGCGGTGCTTGAGCGTCTGCCGCCCGTCCCCCTCCCACCCGCGCCGACCCTCGTTGCCCGTTCCCTGTTCACCGTTCCCCGTTTACCGTTCACTGTCACCGCGGGGCGTAGCTCAGCCCGGTAGAGCGCCTGCTTTGGGAGCAGGAAGTCGTCGGTTCGAATCCGGCCGCCCCGATCGTCCATAGGTGTGGGCACGCACGTCGCGTGATCCTGCGGCTGCCACCAAGGTTCGGAGTCCTCCACTGTTCAGTTCCCGCTGGTCCTCGCTGATCAGGGCGCCTCTCGCAGGGGCGATGGCGGTCGCGTTGGCGTTCAGTTCGCCCGCGATGGTGCTCCGTCACGCATTGCACGCCACGGAAGCGATGCCGGGCATGTCGGAGCACGCGGGAAGCGACCGCCCCGCTCCGGACCGCCCCGGCCACGCTCCGCTCCAGCCCTGCTGCGATCTCTGTGTGGTGGCCTGTGTGGCGGCCACATCGGGCGCGCCGCACATCGTCGTGGCCTTCGCGGTCCCGGCCGTCCGACCCGCACTGTGGTCCCCGACGACCGCGGTGCCTTCCCGCCAGCTGCCAGCTCCGTTCCTTCCCCCCTCCGTCGGTCCCCCCGCGCAGTCCTGATCCCGCTCGTCCAATCGATCAGGTCCATTCGGCCGAATGTCGTCGGCCGTTCCACGCGTATGGGGTTCCCATGTCTTTTCGTTCCGCCATCAGTGCATTGATCATGACCGTGCTGCCGCTCGGGCTCGCCGCCCAACAGCCCGCGGACACGGTCCAGCAGCACGGAGACTCGCTCTCCCGCGCACCGGTGCGGGTCCAGTCGATCACGGTCACCGCGAGCCCGGTCAGGCGGCAGACTGCCACCAGCTCGGTCCAGGTCTCGGCGGTCACGATCCGGGAGACTCCCGCCACCAACGCCTACGACCTCATTCGGCAGACCGCTGGCGTCGAAGTGCACGACCAGGGGCAGGGGCCGGGCTTCGCGTCCGATGCATCGGTCCGCGGATTCAGCTCCGACCACTCGACCGACATCGCGCTCTGGATCGACGGAGTGCCCAACAACGAACCGTTCAACGGGCACGCCGAGGGCTATAACGACTGGAGCCTCCTCTTTCCCGAGATGATCGAGGGGATCGACGTCATCAAGGGTCCGGTGAGCCCGCTCTACGGGAACTTCGCCTTTGCCGGCGTGGTCAACGTCCGTACCAGTGACCGGATGAAGGGGAGCGAGTTCCTGCTGTCAGGCGGATCGTACGGCCGGGCCCAGGCCGATTTCCTCACGGGCTTTGACCACGGGACGAGCGGCGGCATCCTCGGATTCCGGGGGCTCCGGGAGGACGGGTGGCGTCCCAACTCCGGGTACCGCACCGGCCAGATCAATGGCAGGATCGTGAAGGACATTTCGCCGACCACATCGATCGATGCGAGCGTGGCGCTGTACGGCGCGAACTGGGATTCCCCCGGGTTCATGACCGACAGCCAGTATCAGGCCAATGACTACAGTTCGATCTCCGATCCCACCGATGGCGGTTTCAAGCGTCACGCCGCCGAACGGGCCAGTCTCCGGGTGATCACGCCGGGCGGGACCGTCTGGCGCACCACCACCTATGCGACCCAGGGGCGGTGGCAGCTCTACCTCACGATCCCGCCGGAGCCCGGATCAGGGGAGGGGAGTGGCGGCCAGACCGAGGAGGAGGACACCCGCTATGGCTTCGGGATCAACAGCGCCCTCACCTGGGGGTTGCCGCGGGGCGACCTGACGTTGGGTGTCGAAGGCCGGTTCGACCACGCCGACTACGGACGCTATTACTCGACCGATAGGGTCCGAGACTCGGCCGACGCGGTCATCGACGGCCATCAAGCATCCGCCGGACTGTACCTCGCCACCAACACCGATATCACCCACCACCTGCGCCTGTCGTTCGGCGGCCGGCTCGATGCCGTGGGCACTACGTCCGATGTGGGCATCGGACGCAGTTCCAATACCCACGCCATCGTGACGCCGAAGGTCGGCCTGCTCTACCACCTGCCACGTTATGCGGACCTGTACGCGACCGTGTCGCGGGGATTCCGGCAGGCGGACGGGGTCATCGAGGATCCATCGGTCGGATTCATCACGGCGTGGGCGTACGAGACGGGCATCAAGGCAGACTTCAACGGGGTCAACGCCGATATCGCACTTTTTCGGATGGACGTGAGCGCGGAACGGCCCTTCGACCCCGTCACGCTGCAGCCCAGCGCCGGGGGCGCCAGCCGACGGCAAGGCGTGGAGCTCGGCCTCCACGCACGGGCAAGTCGGTGGCTCCAGCTCCACGGATCGTGGACTTTCAACGACGCCCACTACCTGGACTTCATCACGCCCGACGGGGATACACTCACCGGTCGGCCGGTCTACAACACTTCGAAGTACGTCGGCGCCGTGGCGGCCACCATGGGTCCGGAGGCCGGCGGTTGGTCGGTCACCGCCAGCATGAACGCCGTAGGACCCTACTCGCCCTTCGATGAGCCGGGGGTCGAACTGCCGGCCTACGGCCTGGTCCACTTGAGCGCCTACCTCCGGCTCAAGTCCGTCGCGCTCGAACTCGGCATCCGTAACCTGTTCGACCACAAATACCCGGAGCTCCGGGCCGGCGGTTTCATCTCTCCCGGCTCACCCCGGACCATCTTCACCACGTTCCGGTACCGCTGGTCGTAGCGCGTAGCGGCATGAAGAAGCCCCGTCGACCGAGACGGGGCTTTTTCATTCCCGGTGTCCGGTCAATTCCAGGCACCCATCCACGTGGCCGTGGGAAGCTTTCCCGCGTTCCAGAGATCATCGGGCAGCGATGGGTCCGCCTTGATGTCGTGGTACTGCTCGAACTGGACCACCTTGCCATCGACCGTCGCCCGGACCTCGGCCGCGATCCACCCTTGCCCGAGCGGCCGGTAGTCATTGAACTCGGTCACGATGCGGACCGCTGGATCCCGGCGGCTCGGCTCGATCATCCGGACGAACACCAGCCGCTCCTGGTCCACCCAGAATTGGCGACCGAGCGTGTCGCCTGCTGGCGCCCCGACCACATAGACCGGGCGCCCGTGCCAGGTGTCGGTGTGCACCGGTCCGAGGTCGAACCCGAGGGTGGTGAGCTGGGCCACGGTGCGGTCGACCGGCTGAGTGTATACATCGAACCCGAGCACCATCAGCGGATGGACGAATGGCTGGGCCCCTGCCACCGCGCCGTTATGGAACTGGTAGATCGAGTCGCCCGCGAACAGGAGGGTCGTCCGGGCGGTGTCCACGCCGAAATCGATCCGGAGCCTTCCGGGCATGGATGCCGCCTCGTACCACGTCTCCGTCCGGCCGTTGGCGAGCGTGGTCGTCTGGACGAACGTGAGCGTGTGGTACCAACGGCCAGCGTAGCGATCGTGCATCTCGGTGAGGAGTTCCCGGCCGGTGGTAGGTGCCGCCGACCGGGGTCCGGGGATGGCGGCAAGGCTGGCCAGCAGGGCCACGGCAAGCATATGGGCTCGATCGCAGAGGGTGTACCGACTACGCGGCAGGACCGGGTGAGGTTTCGCGGTCCACCCGCGCGGAGTAGCTTTACCGCCTTGTGCCGCGCACGCGCCCGTAGCTCAGCTGGATAGAGCAACAGCCTTCTAAGCTGTGGGTCGGAGGTTCGAATCCTCCCGGGCGCACTGAGTCCTTCTCCCTCTCCTTTTCCAGGGCACGATGACCGATCCAGGTCTCCTCCCGGTCCGGGGTGCGTCCCACCGCTCGCGCGGCGTGGCCTTCGGGCTGGCGCTCCTCTTCGGCGTGTTCGGTGCCCACCGGTTCTACGTCGGTCGGACCACCAGCGCCGTCTTCCAGCTCCTCACCCTCGGCGGAGCCGGGATCTGGGCCCTGGTCGACTGCATCCTCATCGCCACGGGGAACTTCCGGGACGTCGACGGCCGCCGCGTCTTATACTGGGATCCGCAGGAGCGGGATCATCCGTCGGACGAGCTGCCGCAGGAGGTGATCGAGGAGATCGACGCCCTGCACCAGCACATCGAAGAGCTCACTGAGCGGCTTGATTTCGCCGAGCGGATGCTCGCCGATCCCACCCGCCGCCCCCGCGCCGACTCCTGAGGTCCCGCCTGTCGTGAGCTCCGCCCCGTTTTGCACCGCCTGCGGCGCCACCATTCCGGCCGAGGCCACCGTGTGCCCGGTCTGCCAGGCGCCCACGACACCGGTCACGGCCGGCACTCCGCCCACTGCGGTGTCGGGTGGGCCGCGCCCGTCCGCCGAGATCCATGATCGGGACGACGAAGCGCCGATGCAGGCCCAGCTCCGCGCCCAATTGGAGGAGGCGAGCCTCGGCGAGTACGATATCATCGGTGAGCTCGGGCGGGGCGGCATGGCCACGGTGTACCTGGCCCACGAGATCGCGCTCGACCGCAAGGTGGCCATCAAGGTGATGTCACCGGCGGTGATGCTCTCGTCCAAGATGGCCGAGCGCTTCAAGCTGGAGGCCCGGACCGCAGCGGCGCTGAGCCATCCGAATATCGTCCCCATCTATGCCGTCCGCGAGACGGATCACTTGGTGTACTTCGTGATGAAGTGCCTGATGGGGCGCCCGCTCGACAGCATCCTGAAGGAGGTCGGGCAGCTCCGGATCGAGATGGCGCAGACGATCTTCTCGCAGGTCGCGAGCGCGCTTTCCTACGCCCACAGGCATGGTGTGGTCCACCGCGACGTGAAGCCCGCCAACATCATGATCGATGAGGACGGCGCCGTCGTGGTCACCGACTTCGGCATCGCGAAGGCAGGAGAATCACAGGGGCTCACCGTCACCGGGAGCACCATCGGGACGCCGGCCTACATGAGCCCGGAGCAGTGCGGCAACAAGAATGTCGGCCCTGCGTCCGATCAGTACTCCCTTGGCACGGTGGCGTACGAGATGCTCGCGGGTCGGGTCCCCTTCGAGGGCGATACCGCCATCGGGCTCATGTATGCCCAGTTCTACCATGCGCCGCCGCCGATCGCGCAGTTCCGGCCCGACGTTCCTGCCGACGTGGCCGAGGCGGTGATGCGGATGCTCGAGAAAGATCCGGAGCATCGGTGGCCCAGCCTCGAAGCGGCCGTCAAGGCCGTCGGCGTGCCGCCGGTCGAGGGGATCGATGATCCGATCCGCGGGGAATTGGCCCAACTGGGCAGCTCGGGATCAGTGCCGAAGATCCTGGCCCTTTCGCATACGCCGAACAGCCCGCTCCCCAGGATGTCGTCGACCGGGCCGCGCTCGAACCCCGGCCTCCGGTCCAATCCGAACGCGGTCACCATCCCGTTCACCGCCTCCGGCGCGAGCCGCCGCCTGCGGCGTGGGATCCATCTCGCCGGCCCCGCGTGGGCCGGGATCGGCGGGATCGTGATGGTGGCGGTGCTGTATGGGCTCGGCGTGTTCCACGGCCGGGCCACGCCGCCCGCGGTGCTGTCTCCGACCACTCCCGGGGTGGCGGCTGAGTCGAGCAAGGCCGTGGCGACTGCGCCACGGAGGTCGAATGTCCGTGGGATCAGGTCCGGGGCAGCGCAGGATCCGCGATCGGGCATACCCGCAGTCACGCCGACGGTCAGGAAAGAGTCGGCGCGGATACCACCTCCCCTGCCGGCCGATCCGCGCACCGACACCTTGGTCACACGGGCCGCCATCGACGTGGTCATCAAGCTCTTCCGCGAGGCCATCGAGTCGCGTGATCTGACCCGCGTGTCGATCGCCTATCCGGGACTCACGGTCAAGCAGCAGGAGGAGTTCACCGCGCTCTTCCAGAGGGCCGACAACCTCCGGATGACGCTCGTGGTGGAGAAGCTCAACAAGCTCACCGCCAACTCCGCCGACGTCACGCTGCGCGGGAGCTACCAGTACACTGACCACGAAAGTCACCGGAATAAGTTGGACGACTACAAGAAGAAGGCCACGCTCGCCTTTGCCGCCGGTGCCTGGCGCCTGAGCGATATCCACTAGCAGGACCGACGCCTTCCGTCAGGGCGTGACCGGGGCCGGCTCGCGAGGGGCGGCCCCGGCCGCCATGGCGGGATCACGAACCATCGGGGGTTGTGTGCTGGGTGCAGCGTTCACGCCGCGCAGGTCCGACCTGGGCGAGATGCTCCGCCTGGCGGTGCCGGTGGTGACGGTCCAGGTGGGCCTGATGTTCATGGGCGTCGTCGACACCGTGATGGTCGGGCACCTCTCCAAGGAGGCGCTCGCCGCGGTGGCGCTCGGCAATGTCTACGTCTTCGCGTCGATCTGCGTCGGGATGGGGATCTTGATGGTGATGGATCCGATCGTGTCCCAGGCCGTCGGCGCGGGGGACACGGTCGCGGTCGCGCGCGGTGTGCAGCGCGGCCTGGTGCTGGCGCTCGTGCTCACCGTGCCGTGCACGCTCGTGCTCCTGCCCGGGGAAGCGGTGCTCGGCTGGCTGCACCAACCGCCTGATGTGGTGCCGCTCGCCGCCCAGTACACTCGCGCCACCCTCGCCGGGATGTTCCCGTTCTTCGCGTTCATCGTCTTTCGCCAGACGCTGCAGGCGATGAACCGGATGGCGCCGATCGTCTGGATCATCGTGGCCGGGAACCTCGTCAACGTGGCGCTCAACTACGGGCTCATCTACGGCCATTGGGGACTGCCGGCACTCGGGGTGGTGGGTTCGGGATACGCCACCGCGGTCGGCCGCACGGTGCTTGGAGCAGGACTGCTGGTCTTGGCGTGGCCGGTGCTGCGCCCGACCCTGCTGCCGCCCCGATCGGATGCGCTCGACCCGACACCGCTCCTCCGGATGGTGCGACTGGGCGCACCCATCGCCGTCACGATGGAACTGGAATACGGCGCCTTTGCCGTCGTCGGCCTGATGATGGGGACGTTGGGCACCCTCCAGATGGCGGGGCACCAGGTGGCGCTCAACCTCGCCTCGCTCACCTTCATGGTCCCCCTCGGCGTCTCCGGCGCCGGGGCGGTGCTCGTCGGGCAGGCGATCGGTCGCGGCGATGGCGATGGCATGCGGCGAGCGGCCGGTGCCGCGCTCGTCATCGGCGTCGGATTCATGGCGTGCACGGCGGTGGTGTTCATGCTGGTGCCGGGTGCCTTCGCCGGACTCTACACCTCCGATCCCGATGTCTATGCCCTGGCGACCCTGCTCATCCCGATCGCTGGGGTGTTCCAGGTCTTCGACGGCACCCAGGCGGTCACCGTCGGCATCCTTCGCGGAGCGGGGGATACCACCGCGCCGATGGTCATCAATGTGCTGGGGTTCTGGCTGGTGGGCGTACCGGTGAGCCTGTTCTTCGGTTTCGGGCTGCATGGCGGGCCGGTCGGGCTCTGGTGGGGATTCGTGGCGGGCCTGGCGGCGGTGGCATTTTTCCTGGTGCTGCGCCTGCGGGGCCGGTTCAAGCGCTCGGTGGATCGGATCGTCATCGACCTGTCCCACACCGGCGAACATCCTCGCGCCGATCCGCCCATGGAGGTGCCGTCGGTGATGTGAGCTCCGATCCCACCGACCTACTTCACATATTCGCCACCATCGCCTTGGCGAACTCCGAGCACTTCACTTCCTTGGCCCCGTCCATCAACCGCGCAAAGTCGTAGGTCACGGTCTTCTGGCCGATGGTCTTCTCGAGCGACGTGAGGATCAGGTCCGCCGCCTCGCCCCAGCCCAGGTGCCGGAACATCATCTCGCCCGACAGGATCACTGAGCCCGGGTTCACCTTGTCCTGCCCGGCATACTTGGGTGCGGTGCCGTGGGTCGCCTCGAAGATGGCGTGGCCGGTCAGGTAGTTGATGTTGGCGCCCGGCGCGATGCCGATCCCTCCCACCTGCGCCGCCAGCGCGTCGGAGATGTAGTCGCCGTTCAGGTTGAGCGTCGCCACCACGCTGTATTCCTTGGGGCGGGTCAGGATCTGCTGCAGGAAGGCGTCAGCGATCACGTCCTTGATCACGAGCCCGCCTGGCAGCTTGCACCAGGGTCCGCCGTCGATCTCCACCGCGCCGTACTCCTCCTTGGCCACCTGATAGCCCCAGTCCCGAAACCCCCCCTCGGTGTACTTCATGATGTTGCCTTTGTGCACCAACACCATGCTGCTGCGCTTCTGCGCCAGCGCGTAGTCGATGGCGGAACGGACCAGGCGCTGGGTCCCTTCCTCTGACACCGGCTTGATACCGAAGGCACTGGTCTTGGGGAAGCGGATGTTCTTGACCCCGAGGGTGCCCTGCAGGAAGTCGAGGAGCTGCTTCGCTTCCGGAGAGCCCGCCTTCCACTCGATCCCGGCGTAGATATCCTCGGTGTTCTCCCGGAAGATGACCATGTCCACGTCTTCCGGGCGCTTGACCGGAGAGGGCACACCGGTGAAGTACCGCACCGGCCGCACGCAGGCGTAGAGGTCGAGCTTCTGGCGGAGCGTCACGTTGAGGGACCGGAACCCGCCCCCCACCGGCGTCGTGAGCGGGCCCTTGATGGCCACCAGGTGATGCTGGATGGCCTGCAGCGTGTCATCCGGAAGCCAGTTGTCGAACTTCTGTTTCGCCTTTTCTCCGGCGAACACCTCGAACCAGACGATCGCGCGCTTCCCGCCGTATGCCTTCGCCACCGCCGCGTCGAAGACGAGCTTGGACGCGCGCCAGATGTCCGGGCCGGTGCCGTCCCCCTCGATGAACGGGATGATCGGCCGGTCGGGCACCTGGAGGATGCCGCCCTGCATCGTGATCGACTGGCCATCGGTGGGCGGTGTGAGCGCGGTGTAGGTCGGGGTCGCCATGGAGTTCTCGGAGGGAGCGGGTCGCAAACGTGCTGTTCGGGGTGAGGCACCTGCGAAAAAAGCTAATCGGAATGCCGGGGTTTCGGACATCCCCGGGCGCCCGCTACATTCTCGACCGTGACCTCGCCGATCTGGACCCCGACCCCGTCGGATATCGCCCGCGCCAACCTCACGGCATTCATCGCCGCCGTCCGTGCGCGCCATCCCGCCACCGCCTCGGCCGTCCACGACATGCGCCAGCTCCATGCCTGGTCGCTGCAGCAGCCGGAGGCGTTCTGGGCCGAGGTGTGGCGCTTCACTGGAGTGGTGGCCACAGAGCGGGAGGGGCGGGAGCCGTGGGACGCGGTCGGTGTGGGGCTCGACCGGATGGCTCCCCCCGATCCGGGGCAGGGCCCGACGTGGTTCCCGGGGGCAAGGCTCAATTTCGCTGAGAACCTCCTCCGCTTCCGGGATGATCACGTCGCCATCGCGGCGTGGGACGAACGGGGGCCGCGACGCTGTTGGAGCTATGCCGAGCTGGCCGGGGAGGTGGCACGGATCGCGGCGGCATTACGCCAACTCGGTGTCCGGCCCGGTGATCGGGTCGCGGGATTCCTCCCCAACATCCCCGAAGCGATCATCGCGATGCTGGCGACCGCGAGCCTCGGCGCCATCTGGTCCTCCTGTAGCCCCGATTTCGGTGCCAAGGGTGTCCTTGACCGATTCGGGCAGATCGGACCGACGGTGCTCTTTGCCGCCGATGGATATCGATACGCAGGAAAAGAGATCGACTGTCGCGACCGGATACGCGAAGTCGTGGCGCAGTTGTCGGACCTGAAGGCGGTGGTCGGCATTCCCGTCCTGCGGTCAGCGCCGGACTGGAGCGAGGTGCCCAGGGCGTCATCGTGGGGCGCGTTCGCGGAGCGTGGCGCCGGCGTGGCGCTCACGTTCGAGCGGTCCTCCTTCGACCATCCGCTCTACATCCTCTATTCGAGCGGCACGACCGGCCTTCCCAAGTGCCTGGTGCACGGGGCGGGAGGCACCCTCCTGCAGCATCTCAAGGAACTGGTGCTCCACACGGACCTCATCCGCGACGATCGCATCTTCTATTTCACCACCTGCGGCTGGATGATGTGGAACTGGATGGTGACCTCGCTGGCGGTCGGCGCCACGGTGGTGCTCTATGACGGGGCGCCCCTCGCGCCGACCCCGTCGATCCTCTGGGATCTCGCCGCCCAGGAACGCGTCACGATCTTCGGCACCAGCGCCAAGTACCTGGCGCTGAGCGACAAAGAACGCCTCACCCCCGGCACCACCCACGATCTCTCGGCACTGCGGGCCATCCTCTCGACGGGCAGCCCCCTCGCCGCCCCCAGCTACGACTACGTGCACGATTCCGTCAAGGACAGCGTGCGCCTCTCCAGCATCAGCGGCGGGACGGATATCGTGTCCTGCTTTGCCCTGGGCGACCCGACCGGTCCGGTCTACCGCGGCGAGCTGCAGGCCCTGGGACTCGGCATGGCCGTGGAGGTCTGGAACGCCGATGGGACGGCCGTCATCGGTGAGCCCGGCGAACTCGTCTGCACCGCGCCCTTTCCCAGCATGCCGGTCCGCTTCTGGAACGACCTCGATGGTGCCCGGTATCGCGCCGCTTACTTCGAACACTTTCCCGGGGTCTGGCGCCATGGCGATTGGGTCGAACGGACGGCGGAAGGCGGGCTCATCATCTACGGGCGGAGTGACGCGACCTTGAACCCCGGCGGTGTCAGGATCGGCACCGCCGAGATCTATCGCCAGGTCGAGACGCTGGACGAGGTGATGGAGAGCGTGGTGGTGGCACAGGAGTGGAAGGACGATGTGCGCGTGGTGCTCTTCGTCCGGCTGCGTCCGGGCGTGGTGCTCGATGATGCGCTCCGGGAACGGATCCGCGCGCGGGTCCGCACCGGCACCAGCCCGCACCACGTGCCTCGGAAGGTGGTGCAGGTGGCCGATATCCCGCGGACCAAGAGCGGCAAGATCACCGAGCTCGCGGTCCGGAACGTCATCCATGGCCGGCCGGTCCAGAACACCGATGCCCTCGCCAACCCGGCGGCGTTGGAGTTGTTCCGGGATCTCCCCGAACTTCGGGACTGACGCAGGGACGCAGGGACGCAGGGACGCTCGGACGCAGGGACGCTCGGGCGCTCGGACGCTCAGATGCTCAGGGGCTCGTAGGCGATCGTAAATCTCTGAGTCTCCGAGCGTCTGAGTCTCTGTGCCACCGTCCCGCTCTCTTGCCCACCCACTGTCCGGCCATCTATCTTGCGCTGCAGGAAGCGCTTAGCACCGATCGACGTCTCGTACCGGTTGGGGAGGGGAAGCGATGCCCACCTCGGCAGCGCCAATGGGCCTGACCACCACCAGGGCGCCGTTCATCGAGCAGGCCCAGGCCGAGGGCAAGCTCTACGTCCACCAGCCGTACGAGCAGTATTCCGAGGAGAATCACGAGGCGTGGCGCCGGCTCTTCGCCCGGATGGACGAGCGCTGGCATCGGTACGCGAATGCCCGGTTCCTTCAGGGGATCGATAATCTCTGCCTTGACGCGACCCGGGTCCCCCGGCTCGACGACGTCAACAAGTTCATGGCGCCGCTCACGGGGTTCCGCGCCAAGCCGGTGAGCGGCTACGTCCCCGCCTTCCTGTTCTTCGACCGCCTGCGGAATCGCGAGTTCCCGACCACCATCACCATCCGCGACGCCGCCACCCTCGATTACCTCCCCGAACCGGACATCTTCCACGACATCGCCGGCCACGTCCCGATGCATACGGACAAGGCCTTCGCCGATGCGCTGGTGCGGTTCGGCGACTGCGCCCACACCGCCGCGGAGATCGTCGCCGGCATCGCCGACCCCGAGGAACGGGTCCGGCGGGTCACCAGCGTGTTCAAGGCGCTGGCCCGTTTCTTCTGGTTCACAGTCGAGTTCGGGCTGATGCGGGGGACGCGTCCCGGCGAGCTCAAGGTCTACGGCAGCGGGCTCCTGAGTTCCTACGGCGAGATCGCCCACGCGATCGACAGCCCGATGGTGCAGCGCTTCCCCATCCAGCTCGAGTGGGTCATCAATCAGTACTTCGAGATCGATCACTACCAGCCGCTGCTGTTCGTCGTCGACTCGTTCGACCACCTCTTCGAGCTGGTGGGCGAGCTCGAACGCTGGATGAAGGACGGCAAACTCGACAACGTGAGCCCCGGGGAACCGAGCTTGAGCGAGGCCGACGTCCGGAGCTTCCTCGACGCGTCGGCCACCTTCGCCTGACCCACCACAATTACTACATGCCGTCGGGCCCTGGGGCCCGCGCGGCCGCCGAACTTGGAGGATGACATGGCCACCGCCGTCAAGATGAATCCCAACACCGCCCACGACACGTTCCCGATCAACGGGACCGACTACATCGAGTTCTGGGTGGGGAACGCGAAGCAGGCCAGCATCTACTACCGGGCCGCCTGGGGCTACCGGTTGATCGGATATCGCGGCCCCGAGACCGGGGTCCGCGACCGGGCCAGCTACCTGCTGGAGCAGGGGAAGGTCCGCCTGGTCCTGACCTCTGCGCTGGCCCCTGAGGGGCCGATCGCCGAGCATGTGCGCCTGCATGGCGACGGCGTCCGTGACATGGCGTTCTGGGTCGATGACGCGCGGGACGCGCATGCCAAGGCCGTGGCGCGGGGGGCGGTGAGCGCGCAGGAGCCGACGGTCCATCGGGACGACCAGGGCGAGGTCGTCACTGCGGCGATCAAGATCTACGGCGATACCATCCACTCGATCGTCGAACGCAAGAACTACCGGGGTCACTTCCTGCCCGGATTCATCAAGGTCGACGCAGCCTACCAGCCGGACTCGACCGGACTCAAGTACGTCGACCACTGCGTGGGGAACGTCGAGCTCGGCAAGATGAACGACTGGGTCAAGTTCTACGAGGATGTGCTCGGCTTCTACAACCTGCTGTCGTTCGATGACAAGACCATCTCGACCGAGTATTCGGCCCTGATGTCCAAGGTGATGTCGAACGGCAATGGGCGGATCAAGTTCCCGATCAACGAGCCCGCCGCCGGCAAGAAGAAGTCCCAGATCGACGAGTACCTGGAGTTCTATCGGGGGCCGGGGGTCCAGCACATCGCCATTGCGACCGATGATATCGTCATGACCGTCCGGGCGCTGATGGCGCGCGGCATCGAGTTCCTCAAGGTGCCCAAGGCCTACTACGACACCGTGCTCGCCCGGGTCGGCAAGATCGATGAGGACCTGGCGCCCCTGGCCGAGCTCGGCATCCTGGTCGACCGCGACGACGAGGGCTACCTGCTCCAGATCTTCACCAAGCCGGCCCAGGATCGACCCACCCTCTTCTACGAGATCATCCAGCGCAAGGGTGCCAAGAGCTTCGGGGCGGGGAACTTCAAGGCCCTCTTCGAGGCCATCGAACGCGAGCAGGCGGCGCGAGGGAACCTCTAGATGCCATTCTACCACACGCTGGGCAGCGTGCCCCGGAAGCGGCACACCGTCTTCCGCCGCCCCGATGGCGGGCTCTACAGCGAAGAGCTCATGGGGCACGAGGGATTCGTCGGCACCTCGTCGTTGCTGTACCACGTGCATCCTCCCACCACGATCAAATCCGCCCGCAAGGTCAAGGACATCGTCTGGGAGGCCGACGAGGAGACCTCGCTCCGACACCGTCACTTCCGCACCGCCCAATCCAGGAAGGGCGGGAGCCCGACGCTCGATCGGATCCCGCTCCTCTTCAACGCCGATGTGGCGATGCTCTATGTCGAGCCGGACGCCAACGATGCGCATTTCTACCGGAACTCGCAGGCCGACGAAGTGATCTACGTCGGCGAGGGGGCCGGGGTCCTCGCGTCGGTCTTCGGCGAGCTGCCGGTCCGCTCGGGCGACTACGTCGTGATCCACCGGAACATCCTCCACCAGTGGCGTTTCGACTTCAAGGCCGGCCCGGTCAAGCTGGTGGTCTTCGAGAGCCGCGGGCACGTGCGCTATCCCAAGCGCTACCACAACGAATCCGGGCAGCTGCTCGAAGGCGCGCCGTACAGCGAGCGCGACATCCGGCGCCCTCAGGCACTCGCGCCTCGCGACGAGCGGGGTGATTTCCCGCTCCTGGTCAAGCAGTACGACGCGATCAACGAACTGATGCTCGATCATCATCCGTTCGACGTGGTCGGCTGGGACGGGTTCTTTTACCCATGGGCGTTCAGCATCCATGACTTCGAGCCGATCGTCGGCCGGATCCACCAGCCGCCGCCGGTGCACCAGACCTTCCAGGGTGACGGGTTCGTCCTCTGCTCCTTCTGCCCACGCCCGTTCGACTTCGATCCCAACGCGATCCCGGCGCCGTACAACCACAGCAACGTAGACTCCGATGAGGTGCTGTTCTACGCCTCCAGCGAGTTCATGAGCCGCAAAGGGATCGAGTACGGCTCCATCACCCTCCACCCGGACGGGCTGCCGCACGGCCCCCATCCAGGCCGCGCCGAAGCGTCGATCGGGGCCAAGGCCACCAACGAGATCGCCGTGATGATGGATTCGTTCCGGCCGCTCAAGGTGGCCAAGGCCGCGATGGCGTTCGAGGATCCTGCGTACCACAAGAGCTGGCTCGACCAGCAGCACGAGCAATTCAGTCCGCCGACCAGCTGAGCGAGCGCTGACGATCGCTCCGGGGTCCGCAATCGACCGAGTGCGGACCCCGCTCCGTTCGGGGACCACCCGCTGGACATCGGGCCCGCATCGGCCCACCCTTCCTCGATGACCGGCACGCTCGCGGCCCTCGCCGTCCTCTCCGTCGGGTACATCCTCGCGTACCTGCTCTTCGACCGCCTCCGGATCCGCTTCGGGTATGTCGGCGGGGCGGAGTATGTGCTGTTGGGGCTCTTTCTCGGGCCGATGGGGAGCGGCCTCCTGAGCGACAACGCCCTGCGAGACCTCACGCCGATCGTGAGCCTCGCACTGGGATGGATGGGGATGCTGATCGGCACCGGGTTCCGCCTGCCGCGCCTGGCGCTGCTGGAGCCGGCGTGGGTGGGGATCGCGTTCACCGAGGCCCTCACCACCCTCGCCACGGCACTCGGCGCGGTCCTGGTGACGCTCCATTATGGGCTCGGGATGTCCTTCGTCGAGGCAGCGCTTCCGGCGGCGGCCCTGGCCGCCATCGCGACCGTCGGCGTGCCGGCCGCGGTCGACGCGCTCACCCGTCGAGGGTTTGCCGAACACCCGTTCCTGCCAGCGCTCCGGTTCACGGCCCGGGTGGACGGTCTCGTGGGCGTCGTGGCCTTTGGACTGGCGCTCGGGGTGCTCCACGTGGGTTCGGTCGAGCCGGGCATCCGGGCCCCCACCGCCACCGAGTGGGTGGTGATCAACCTGGCCATCGGCATCGCGAGCGGCGTGCTCTTCCACCTCTTTCTCGGGCCCCGTGATGAGGGCGCCGATCCGGAGGATGGGGACGCACGCCTCTTCGTCTCGTTGGCCGGCGCCATCGTCGTGGCGAGCGGGGCAGCGTACTACCTCAATCTCTCTCCCATCTACACCAACCTGGTGTTGGGCGTCGTGCTGGCGAACACCGGATCGACCCACGAACCGGTGGCCCGGCTCCTGGCCGCCACCGAGCGGCCCCTCTACCTCGCGCTACTCATCCTGGCCGGTGCGACGTGGCATCCCGATGGGAGCGGACTGCTCTGGGTGGCGCTCGCGTTCGTCGGGATCCGGCTCGTCGCCCGTCTCGCCGGAGGGCGGGCGGCGGGAACGGCGGCCCTGGACCCGGCGTTGCGCGCGCCGTCGATGTGGCGTGCACTCCTGGCCCAGGGCGGGCTCGGGGTGGCGTTGGCGGTGAACTACACCCAGGTGGACGGCGCGCCGCTCAAGGAACTGGTGTTGACCGCGACGGTCGCGTCGATCCTGCTGTTCGAGTGGGTGAGCGCGGCGGAGTCGGTGCGGGCCCTGCCGGGGTCACCACTGTCGGCGCCCGAGGTGCCGTCGTGATCCGCCGATTGATGGTGCTGGCGGTGCTCATCATCGGGGCGCTGCTGCTCGAGCCGTTGCGGGTGCCCACGCCGGACGTCGTGGCGCCGCGTTCGCTCTTCCTCTTCGGGCTCCTGCTGCTGGTCGCCGAGACGCTGGGGACCTTCTTCCGGGACGTCGGCCTGCCGCGGATCGTGGGCTA
>JBAUHI010000049.1:37500-41369 GCA_049680185.1 Gemmatimonadales bacterium
GCCTGCCCGGTGCCGGAAGGTTAAGGCAAGTTGTCAGCCGCAAGGCGAAGCAGCGAACCGAAGCCCCGGTAAACGGCGGCCGTAACTATAACGGTCCTAAGGTAGCGAAATTCCTTGTCGGGTAAGTTCCGACCTGCACGAATGGCGTAACGACTTGGGAGCTGTCTCTTCCGTAAGCTCGGCGAAATAGCAGTATCGGTGAGGATTCCGATTTCCCGCGACAGGACAAAAAGACCCCATGCACCTTTACTATAACCTGCCATTGATTGTCGGTATCAGCTGCGTAGCATAGGTGGGAGCCGTTGATCCCCGGGTTTCGGTCCGGGGGGAGGCAACAGTGAAATACCACCCTTCTTTTACTGATAATCTCACTCCGGCGGCAACACCGCCGAGGACCGTGGCTGGCGGGTAGTTTGACTGGGGCGGTCGCCTCCTAAAGAGTACCGGAGGCGCGCGATGGTGCCCTCAGTGCGGTCGGTAATCGCACGACGAGTGTATACGCAAAAGGGCGCCTGACTGCGAGCGCGACGGCGCGAGCAGGGACGAAAGTCGGCGTAAGTGATCCGGTGACCCCGTGTGGATGGGTCATCGCTCATCGGATAAAAGGTACGCTGGGGATAACAGGCTTATCGCGCCCGAGAGTTCATATCGACGGCGCGGTTTGGCACCTCGATGTCGGCTTGTCACATCCTGGGGCTGGAGAAGGTCCCAAGGGTCCGGCTGTTCGCCGGTTAAAGTGGCACATGAGCTGGGTTCAGAACGTCGTGAGACAGTTCGGTCTGTATCCGTCGTGGGCGTGGGAGCGTTGAGGGATGTCGACTCTAGTACGAGAGGACCGAGTCGAAGCGACCGCTCGTGTACGGGCTGTCCCGCCAGGGGCAGCGCCCGGTAGCGATGTCGCGCAGGGATAACCGCTGAATGCATCTAAGTGGGAAACCCGTCCCAAGATGAACGCTCCTGGACCTTAAGGTCCCTGAAGGGCCCTGGGAGACTACCAGGTTGATAGGCCGCAGATGCACGGGGCGCAAGCCCTTGAGTCGAGCGGTACTAATCGCCCGTGCAGTTTGATCTCTTCCAATTTTTCCGACATCACCGCTCATCCATCTCTGCGATTGTTCGCCGTCGGCCTCGGCCGGCGGTGCTCGTATCGCTGACGACTAGCGCGCAGGGGCCACACCCGTTCCCATACCGAACACGGCAGTTAAGCCCTGCAGCGCCGATGGTACTACGATCGCGAGGTCGTGGGAGAGTAGGCCGTCGTCAGCTCCTCTTCGGGACCCCGGCACCTTCACTGGTGGCGGGGTTTCCGCTTTTTGGGGCGCGGGTCACAGGACCGCGCCAGGGGTCGGGCCCGGCGACCCGAGACTCGCGACCTGCGACTATCTTCCCCGCCATGACCAAGTCCGGCCACGTGGCCCTCGCCGGCCGGCCCAACGTCGGCAAATCTTCCCTGCTCAATGCCCTCGTCGGCGGCCACCTGGCCATCGTCTCGCCCAAGGCCCAGGCCACCAGGCTCCCGGTCACGGGACTTCGGACCGATGGCGATGTCCAATACGTGTTCCATGACCTGCCCGGCCTCCTCGAGCCCGAATATCTCCTGCACCAGCGAATGCGCGAGGCCGCCCTCGCGTCGATCGCCCGGGTCGATGTGGTCCTGCACCTGCACCCCGCCGCCGCCGCGCCTGCTCCCGATCTTGCCACGCTCGCCGGACTCCCGCGGCCGCCCCGCGCCCCGGTGCTCACCGTCTACACCAAGGCCGACCTCGTCTCGACCGAGCGCCGTGCCGATCTCGGGGCGACCGGCATCCCCGTGAGCGTCGAAGATCCGCCCTCCATCGAGGCGCTCCTGGTCCGGGTGGCGGCCCTCCTTCCCGAGCGTCCCTTCGAGTTCCCGTCCGACGAGATCGGCACCCAACCGGTCCGATTCTTCGTCACCGAGTTCCTGCGCGAAGCGGCCTTCACGCTGCTGGAGGAAGAACTCCCGTATGCCATCACGGCGGAGGTCGAGGAGTTCCGGGAGGAACGCGATCCGGTGTACATTCGAGCGTCCCTCTTCGTCGAGACCGAGTCCCAGAAGGGGATCGTGATCGGCCGACAGGGCCAGATGCTCAAGCAGATCGGCGCCCATGCCCGGGGACGCATCGAAGAGTTGCTGGGCCGGAAGGTCTACCTGGACACCTGGGTCAAGGTGCTGCCGAAGTGGCGCCGCTCCGACGAACTCCTGACCCGATTCGGCTTCCCCGCCTCTCCATCGGAGTCCCGATGACCCTGCCTGATGACCTGCTGGAGATCCTGGCCTGCCCCAAATGCCGCGGCGAGCTCGAGTACCGCCGTCAGGCGGAGACCCTCGTGTGTCACGCCTGCCGCCTGGTGTACCGGATCGATGATGGGATCCCCATCCTCCTGATCGATGAGGCGCAACCGCTGTAGAAGCGTCGGATCGCGTGTTTGACTTCCCGCTGGCGCCGCCCTAAGTTTTTGTGGTTACGTCTCTTACAAGGGGCCAGCGGGTGCGGAATCGGCCGTCGATTCTCTACCATTCGCCGGGTGGTACGCCGGTACCGACGGTCCTGACAGAATGGGGGGCCGCCCTCGGCGCGCCGGTCATCCTGGTACCGACCCCGGACGACGTGGTGACCATCCTGTTGCGTGGGCCCCTGTCCTATGTGATGATCGATGGTCAGGACGGATCGGTGGCCGGGAAGGCCCTGGTCGAGCAGCTCAAGAGCGATCCGTACACCGCCATCGTGCCGGTCGCGGTGCTGGTCCCACGCCATCACACCGCCGAGGTGGCGGCCTGGTTCGCCGCAGGCGCCGATGAGGTGTTGACCCCGCTCCTCGAGCCGCTGGAGCAGCGCTCCCGGCTCGATGCGATGGTGGTCCGCACCGTGCGCGACGTGGCCGTCCACCCCTCGACCCGGTTGCCGGGCACGACGGAGATCGAACGCGCCATCCGTCGGCAGCTGAACACGGGTGGCGAGTTCGCGGTCTGCTACGCGGACCTGGACCACTTCAAAGAGTTCAACGATCGGTACAGTTATTATGAAGGGGATCGCATCATCCTCATCGTGTCGCGGATCCTGCACGATGTCGTCAAGGGAATGGCGGGCCCGCAGGGGTTCGTGGGGCACATCGGCGGCGATGACTTCATCTTCATCGTGCCCAATACGCTGACGTCGAGCGTGTGCGCCGAGATCCTCGACGTGTTCGATACCCTCGTCCCGCTGCAGTACAACGACCAGGACCGCCGGGCCGGGTATTTCTTCGGCAAGGATCGGCGCGGACAGCTGCACCGGGTGCCGCTGATGACGTTGTCGGTCGGGATCGTGACCAACCGGAACCGCAGCTTCAGCCATCCGGCGCAACTGAGCGAGCTCGCCACGGAAATGAAGAGCTATGCCAAGACGCTGCCAGGCTCGGTCTTCGTGATCGACCGCCGGCACGCCGCCGATGTCCCCGAGCAGGATGCGGCATCGCCATCGCTGAGCACCGAGGGCCGCTGAATGAACGTCGCCTGTCCCACGTGCGCCACCATCTATCGCGTCGACCCCGCCAAGGTGCCTGCCACCGGCGTGTCCGCCCGCTGCACCGTGTGCGCGGCGGTCTTCCCGGTCTCCAGCAATGGAACCCATCCTCCGCTGTCTGCCGTGCCCGCGCCGCTCAGGCATCCGGAGCCGGCCCCGGCACCACCCGTCCCGACGGCACCGATGGTTCCACGGGTCAGCGCGCCGTTAGCAACGCCGGCACCGGCCCCCGCGCCGTCGCTGCGCCCCTCGATCGCCGGGATGCCGGCCGGGGGACGGCCCGCCATCCCGACGGGTCTCCGTCCGTCCGGGATGTTCGCGCCGCCGGTGGCGATGCCCCCATCG
>JBAUHI010000050.1:0-9147 GCA_049680185.1 Gemmatimonadales bacterium
TGGCGACCCCGTTCTGCATTCCGGAGCGGCGTGTCGATCAGGTCTTGAAGGCGGACACCAGGTCGGTCAGCCGGTTGGCGCCCTGCAGCAACTCGCTGGCGGAGGACGCCATCTCTTCGGTCGAGGCGCTCTGCTCCTCGGCCGCCGCGGTGACCTCTTCACTGGACGACGCATGCTCATTGGCGGCCATCGCGACCTGCGCGGTGGTGTGGCTGACATCATCGACGACCTTGCTGTTCCGCACCGCCTCGGCGGCGACCTGTGCGGCGGCCGCCTCGATCTCCTGGATGGCGCCCGCGATGGCCTCGAGGCCGGCGGCCGCGGCGGACGCAACGTCCTCGATGCCGGACACCTTTCTGGTCCCGGCCTCCATCGTCGTCGCGACGTCGCGGATCTGCTCGCGGATGACCTTGACGGTCTTGGCCACATCCTCGGCAGCCCGTGCGCTCGAGTCCGCGAGGTTCCGCACCTCATCGGCGACCACGGCAAAGCCGCGGCCGTGCTCGCCCGCCCGTGCCGCCTCGATCGCCGCATTCAGCGCCAGCAGGTTGGTCTGCGATGAGATCTGCTTGATCAGGTCGATGAACTCGGTGATCGACTCGGACAACTTCGCGAGCTCCTGTACTTCCTTCGCCGAGGTCTGGACCACTTCCCGCACGTCGAGCAGTGTGGCGCCGGCCGCTCCGACGTCCTTGCGGTGGCGGGCCGCGACGGTCCGGATCTCCTCGCCCAGCTTGACCACCCGTGCGGAGGCGTCGGCGTTGCTGGTGGCCGCCTCGCGGAGGGTGTTGAGGAACTGATCCGCCTCGCGGAGGCCCTGCACCTGTGTTTCGGCACTGCTCGAGACCTTGACCATGGCCGTCGAGATCTCCCCGCTCGAGGCCGCGAGCTCTTCGCTCATTGCCGAGAAGTCGCTGGCACTGGCGGAGATGGCTTGGGATTCCCGTACCACGGCGCCCACGACCTGTCGGAGCCGAGTCCCCATCTCATCCATTGCCGTCGCGAGGCGGGCCAGTTCGAGCGGCATGCTCCCCAACTGGAAGGGGCGCAGGTCGCCCTGTCCGAAGCGGTCGACGGCGCCGATGAGGCGCCCGAGCGGCGCGCTCACCTGACCCACCGTGAGCCGTCCGATCACGATGCCCGCGACGATCATCAGGATCAGGAGCCCCGCCACGAGCTTCTCCCACCACTTGGCCTGGGTGCGGAGCATGTCGGAGTTGGCGAGCGCCACCTGCGTCTGGCTGGCGGAGAGCCGGTGGATATCCGCGACGAGGGTGTCGACGGCGCCTCGGGCCTGGTCGGCAAGACCACGCCCGTCCGAACCCCGACCCAGGTCGACCAACGCGTGGGCCAGCGAATAGTTCACGTCGAACCCGGCCTGGGCGCTCGCCATCTCGTTGAGGGTAAAGCGATCGTCGGACGACAATGTCTGGAGCCGGCGGTACGAATTCATCACCGCGTTGACGGAGTCCCCGGCCAGCTGGAAATCCCGCTGGACCTGCGGCGAGGGCTGCACCATGTATTCCTCGGCGGTGCGGACCTCGTCAAGCGCGGACGACACCAGCGCATCACCCAGTGAATTGGTGAGCACCAGTCCGGCCAGGCTCCCGTCGATGGAGGTGCGCACGCGGGCCAGCGCCACGATACTGAACACCCCGCTCGCGACGCTCAGGAGGATGATGATCCCCATCCCGGCGCCGACGATCCACTTGAGGCTCCGCATCGACGTCATTGTCCCTCCACCAAGTGGACGCTGCCGTTCTTGATCATCGCGATCAGGATCTTCTTCGTCGGCACGTCGCCATTGGTATCGAACTGGATCGGGCCGGTGACGCCCACGTAGGCGGGCCGCTTGTCACCGATCTGGGCCAGCCCGTTCCGGATGGCCTTCCGGTCGGTGCCCGCCTCCCCGATCACCTTGGCCAGGAGATTCACGATGTCGTAGGTGGCCGCGGCCGTCTGGTTCGGCGCAGGGATGGCGGGGAACGCCTGATGGTAGCGCTGGACGAACGCCTGGTTCTCCGGCGTCGCGAGAGCAGGGAGGTAAGCGGCGGTCTGGTAGGATCCTTCGGCGATGGCGCCCTCGCGCTGCAGCCCCTCAAGTCCGTCGCCACCCAGGAGCGGGATGTTGAGTCCATGTTTGTGCAATTGCTTCAAGAGCTCGGCCCCGTCGGTCTCGTAGCTCGCGGCGAGGAGGAACTGGACCTGGCCGTTCTTCTTGATCAGGTCGAAATAGGGGCCGGTGTCACCGGGCCGATCTGCGAGATAGGGCCCCGCCAGGAGCACCTGACCGCCCAGGTTCTTGAACTCCGAGGTGAACACCTCCCGGAACCCCCGGCCATACTGATTGTCCATGTACAGCACGGCGCCACGGGTGAAGTTCAGCTGCTGCTTGACGAATGATGCGAGCCGTGCGGCGTGGGCCAGGTCGCCGGCGCAGACCCGAAAGGTCCAGTCGCCGGCAAAGGTGACCTCTGGCGAACTTGCGGAGGGCGAGATCTCGACGATCGGGTGGGCGGGATCGTTGTAGACCGGTGCCGCCGCGAGTGTCGGGCCCGAGAAGGCCCCGCCGACGACCGCCACGACATCCGACTGGACCAGCCGGTTGGCGGCGGCGACCGCCGAATCGGAGTTGCCGTAGTCGTCGGCCTCGATGAACTCGATGGGCCGGCCATGGATGCCCCCCTGGGCGTTGATCTCGTGGGCCGCCAACTGCGCGCCGTAGCGCAGCGGGAGGCCGAGCGGATCGCCAAAGGTGCTCTGCAGGCCGATCATGATCGGTTGGGTGCTGCGCTTTGCGCCACACCCGAGTGCAGCGAGCAGGAGCAGCGGCAGCGTCAGGCGCCAGATACGGACGCCGACTACGGGGGTGGGTGCGTGACACGACACGGCCACGAAGAGCTCCCTTTGGACATAAAGATGTTGCCCACGGATCGAAGCCGAGGGAAAGTCCACGGATGCAACTTTGGCACGGTCAGGGGGGTGGGAAGACCGGCTCAATTGTAACCCCGGCCGCAACTTACGGAAAGGAGCCGGTCTTACCCAGCGATGAGTCCGGCCGATGGTTCCCCCATCCGTCGAGCACCCTCCCGTCCACCATGCTCACCGAGGCGTCGAACCCGCGACCCTTCGACCGCCACGCCAGTCGCAGCATCCTGCCGCCGGAGATCCATTGGAGCATCGTCACCGGACCTCGAGCGCTCGGGGTCGCCGCGCCGTACCGGGCGATGAGGAAATCCCGCCACCGCTCGAGCCGTGACGTCGTGAGCAAGGCGGATAACGTCAGGATGCTGGCCGTGTCGTCGATCGTCGACAGCCAGAGGTCGACGGTGCGATCGGCGTCGGCGTTCGACAGGCTCGCCCGACACTCCCCAACGCGGTGGTCGGATGGGCTGCTGACGCAGCGCAGGCTGTCCGCGCCAGCCGTGTGTGCCGCGGTGTCGATCGCCGCGCGGGGCATCCCGGGCCGGAAGCCGAGGAACTCGAAGGACACGACGGGCCTGCCCTGGCCCGCCAGTCCTGTCACGACGAGCACGGTGAGCGCCGAGATCAGGAAGCAGCACCGCCCGCCGCGCGCGAGCTGGGTGCCTGGCGGGGCGGGCGGGGCATCATCATTCACGAGACTGGATCGCGTTCAACCCGCCCTGCGCACATTCGACGCCTGCAGCCCCTTGGGGCCCTCGACCACCTCGAACTCGACCGGCTCTCCCTCCTTCAACGAGCGAAACCCCTCGGCCACGATGGCGGTATGATGCACGAACACGTCCTTGCCACCTTCCTGTGCGATGAACCCGAACCCCTTCGCGTCGTTGAACCACTTCACGGTGCCCTTCGCCATCGAGACGACCTCGTTGATAGGGGAGCAGTTGAGCTCCCGAACGCTCTCCCAGCCCGAGGTATGGGGTCGGGAGAAAAAAGCCGCTCGGCCCGGGTGGACCGAACGGATGGTGACACCTTCAGATGGATGCAGGATCGACCACGGGTCGCATATGGATAAGCTCTGGCGCGCTCCGGATTTTGTCAATATTCTGGGCCCGAGGGATGTGGACCGATCCAACCGGGCGCCCACGGAGATCCGTCCACGCCGCTGAACGCCATGCGCTGGACCAGCTGTCAGGCTCACAGCGATAACACTATGCCACCAAAGGATTTACAGTGATTCGCGCCGTTGGTCGACTCCTGCCTCTACTCGCCGGCCTGGTCCTCGCCGCCCCCGTCACGGCGCAGCGACCCGGTCCCCAGTATTTCTCGGCCATGCGGTGGCGGTCGATCGGCCCCTTCCGCGGCGGGCGCACGGTCGGAGTGGCCGGTGTCCCCACCCGCCCCGGCGTCTTCTACATGTCGGCCAACAACGGTGGGGTCTGGAAGACGGACGACTACGGCCGGACCTGGGGGCCGATCTTCGATGGCCAGCCGACCGGATCGATCGGTGCACTCGCCGTGGCGCCCTCCGACCCGAACATCATCTACGTCGGTACCGGTGAAGGGCTGCAGCGTCCCGACCTCGCCGTGGGCGACGGGGTCTACCGGTCCGCCGATGGCGGACGGACCTGGCACCACGTCGGCCTCGACAGCGTGCAGCAGATCGCGTCGATCCTCATCGACCCAGCGAATCCCGACCACGTCTTCGTCGCGGCGCTGGGACATCCGTACGGACCGAATCCCGAACGGGGTGTGTATCGCTCGCTCGACGGCGGGGTCACCTGGAGCAAGGTCCTCTATCGTGACGAGGACACCGGCGCTTCCGACCTGGCCTTCGACCCCGCCGACCCGTCCACGGTCTATGCGGTGCTATGGGCCGCACGGCAGGGGCCCTGGGAGTACGACAACGGCTACTCAGGTCCTGGCAGTGGCCTGTTCAAGTCGACCGACGGCGGCACCACCTGGCGCCAGATCGGTGCCGGTCTCCCGACCCCGGCCGAGGGGCTCGGCCGCATCGGGATCGGGGTGGCGCCGAGCGATCGGACGCGGATGTACGCGCTGGTGGAAGCGCCGCACGGCGGACTGTTCCGGTCCGATGATGCGGGCGAACGCTGGGTCAAGGTCGATTCCGAGGAACGGGTGTACGGCCGTGGCAGCGATTTTGCCGACGTGGTCGTCGATCCGCGCGACCGTGACGTCGTGTTCGTGGCCAACACCTCGATGTATCGCTCCATCGATGCGGGCGTGCACTTCACCGCGATCAAGGGCGCACCCGGCGGCGACGACTATCACACCATCTGGATCGACCCGGCACGCCCTGATGTGATGCTGCTGGGTGTCGATCAGGGCGCCACCATCACCGTCAACGGCGGTCGCACCTGGAGCTCCTGGTACAACCAGCCCACGGCGCAGATGTATCACGTCGCCACCGACGACCGCTTTCCGTACTGGGTGTATGGTGGCCAGCAGGAGAGCGGATCGGCGGGAGTGGCCAGCCGGAGCGACTTCGGCGAGATCACGTTCCGTGAGTGGCACACCGTAGGGGTCGAGGAGTACGGTTATGCGGCGCCTGACCCGCTGCATCCCGGGATCATCTATGGCGGCAAGGTGACCCGGTACGATGAACGCACCGGCCAGGTGCAGGAGGTCGGTCCCGTCCCCGTGCGTGATGGGACCCACCGCTTCGACCGCACGGCACCGTTGGTCTTTTCCCAGGCCGACCCGCACCTCCTGTTCTTCGGGCTTGAAGTGATGTGGAAGACCGCCGATGGCGGCCGACATTGGAGCCAGATCAGTCCCGACCTGACCCGGGCCGATCCGGGAGTCCCTGCTTCACTGGGCATCTATAGGCCCCAGGTGAAAGCGGTGCACCGCGGCGAGATCTACGCCATCGCCCCTTCGCCGCGGGATGTGCGGATCCTGTGGGCCGGGACCGATGACGGCTACATCCAGACGACCACCGATGGCGGAGTTCATTGGCAGAACGTGACCCCGCCCGAGATGACCGGGTGGAGCAAGGTGACGCAGCTCGATGCATCGCACTTCGACGTGAAGAGCGCCTATGCGTCCGTGTCCCGCTTCCGGGTGGATGACCTCCATCCATACATCTATCGGACCCATGACGGCGGCCGGACCTGGACCACGATCGTCAATGGCATCCCGGAGGACGAACCGGTGGACGTGGTGCGTGCCGATCCGGAGGTGCGCGGCCTGCTCTATGCCGGGACCGAGCGTTCGGTCTACGTGTCGTTCGATGACGGCGACCACTGGCAGCCGCTCACGCTCAACCTGCCCGCCACCTCGGTGCGCGACCTGGTGGTGCACCAGAACGACCTCGCGATCGCGACGCATGGTCGCGGGTTCTGGATCCTCGATGACGTGACACCGCTCCGTCAGGCGGCGTTGGCGCGCAATTCTGCCACGTTCCTGTATCACCCTGCGCCGGCGTGGCGCTGGCGCTGGGATCGGAACACCGATACGCCGCTCCCGCCGGAGGAGCCCGCCGGACAGAACCCGCCCGATGGCGCCATCATCGACTATTACATTGGCGGCCCGGTGGCAGGGCCCGTGACCCTCGAGGTCCGCAATGCCGCCGGCCAGCTGGTGCGCCGGTACTCCAGTGCGGACATCCCCGATCCTGTGGACACGGTGGCACTCAACGTGCCGACCCACTGGCTCCGTCCATTCCAGCCGCTCTCTTCGGCGCCAGGGATGCACCGGTTCGTCTGGGATCTGCACTATCCGGCGCCCGCGGCCCTCGGCGCCGAGTACCCCATCGCGGCGATCGATCACGACACGCCGCGGATGCCGCGCGGACCCGTGGTCCTGCCCGGTCGTTTCACGGTTCGCCTGACGGTGGACGGCAAGACGTACAGCGCACCGCTCGTGGTGCGGATGGATCCGCGCGTAGCGGCCACCGGCAGCGATCTGGTGTCCCAATTCAGCCTGGCGATGGGTTTGTATGCAGCGATGGATCGGACCCACAACGTCTTGGCAGAGGTCCGCTCGGTGCGGACACAGGTGAACGAAGTCGAGGCCCACGCGACCGGCATCGCGGCCGATACGCTGGCGGCGCTCGCGACCGCGCTCGACGCACTGGCGGTGGGAGCGGATGGCCTTGGATCCACGATCGGTGCGATCGGCGGGGTGTACGGGATCGTCGAAGGTGCCGATGCCGCGCCCACGTCGCAGGCAACACTCGCGGCACACCACCTCGACCGGCAGGCGGCCCGGCTCCGGTCGCGCTGGAGCGCGATCCGTGGGCGGGTCGTCCGCGCCAATTCAGTGCTCACCGCTGCCGGGCTCCCGGCGATCGACATCTCAAGGGATCCCGGGCCCGATGCCAAGGCACCGGAAGCGGCGCATGTGGATGAGGACTGATGGAGGTCGCGGGTCACAAGTCGCGGGTCTCGGCATGCGAGGATACCCGTGACCTGTGACCCGTGACCCGTCCGCACCCATCGACTAACCCCTCCTCGTCGGGTAGCTTCAGACCATGGCCACACCATCCACGCTCACGCTGCGCACCTTCCCGGACCGAGCCGAGGCGTTGAGCCATTTCCTGCTCCGGGCGGGCGAGGCGCCGCGTTTGCTCGCGTACGACGATGCGGTCGGCTGCCCGATGGAGATGGCGCTTGCGGCGCTTGAGTGGACGGCGGCGGTGGGAGTGCTGCTGGATGACGACTGCCTCCACGCTGCGCGCCTGACCGTCGACACCGCTGCGGCGGTGATCGAGCGTCGGGGCCCCGGCAACGTGCGCCAGTACATCTATCTCGGTCCCCGTATGGACGGCCCGGCGATGGACCTGTTCGAGGGTTCGGTCATCTTCGACGAGCCGGGAGTACGCGCGATCGAATTCGTGGAGCGTTCCCACGCGCTGGCACATTTCCTTCGCGCCACATCCGGCGCGGGTGCAGTGCTCTCGCTCTTGTCGCGTCGCGCTCCGGAACTCCGGCACCTGCGGCGGTGGTTGCGCCCGGCACTCGAATCACTGGACCTGCCGCGCCCGCTGGTCGGCGGGTGGTTCGCCTCCAGCTCGGCCGGTTGCCTTTTTGCCGGCGTGGAAGAGCCCGAGTACAGGTACATCGAGGTCGGGATGGAGTCGTGAGAAGGTGATCGGTGAATGGCGAACGGGGCGTCCGAAGCGGGCGCCCCGACCGCTTTTTCAGGCTACAACGCGTATCCAGCCCACCCCCACGACCCGCTTAGTACCCGCTCGACCCCTGTGGAAATCCGGATATCTGTGTATGCACATCTCCACATTAGGTGGATAACCTCGTTACAAGGCTCAAACCAAAGGATTTGCGTATCCACAGTTGTCCACTTCAAAGTGGCGTAAGCCGAAGAAAGACAGGCACTTGCGAGCTTTTCACCTCACCGTATCTTGGGGCACCGTTGGTGGGGAACGATCCGTGACCCTTGGTCGCGGATGCCGCCTCCCAACGAGCTCGGGTGGCATATCAGGGGAGATCGCCGACGCATCAAGGGCTCAGGCGATCGTTGATCCTGGAGGCTCACCAGCCCGGGCAGACGGGACCAATCGCGCGTCCCGTCCACCCCGATCCGGTGCCTCGGGGTGCAGTGCGAAGGGGTGGTCCGCGATCCGCTCCGACTCGCAGCACTCGCGGTGATGAACCAGGTGGGATCGATCGTCCGGCCTGGGGATGGAAGCCGAGGCTCCTGCTGGCCCTCCCGAGTGGCGCAACAGCCGACCGGTGGCGGTAGGAAGAAGAACGGCGGGGAGACCCCCGACCTCGGGTAGTCATTGTGTGGGACGGCCGCCTGGTGAAGAACCTGGCGGCCGTCCTTGTTTTCTGGTTTGGTGGATCGTGAACGGTCAATGGTCAACGGTAAACGGGGTCATCCAGGCGTCTTGGCGTGGACCTAAAAAGGCCGCGATTCGTGATCTCGACTGACGACCCGTTCACCGTTCCCCGTTGACCATTCACCACATACACGAAGCACACGGAGAACCGCTGGAGACACGGAGGGTCCGGTGGCTTGCCGGGTTCCGAGTCACTGACTGTGGGTGTTGTGGGTGGCCGGTTCGGCTCCGCAGTTGGCCCCCTCTCCACGGACGTGGTGAGGGGGGTGGGGGTGAGGAAGAGCGGTGGGTATCGACGCTCGTTGACGTTTCCCGAGAGTTGCGGGACAGGTCCCTCGCTTCGCTCGGGATGACAGAACGCTGCTCGGGATGACAAGTTCCCCCTCTCCACGTACGTGGAG
>JBAUHI010000051.1:0-6548 GCA_049680185.1 Gemmatimonadales bacterium
GTGCGAGCCCGCGAGCGTCCTGGCCGGTGGAAATGCCGAGTTGGACCGCCGCGCGCTGGAGTGCCCGGAGGGCGGTGGCCATCGGGTGGCTCTGGTGCGCGGCGCTGATGCAGATGTGCCGCGCCAAGCGGGCCGGGTGCCGGGCGGAGAAGTGCAGCCCCACCATCCCGCCATAGGATGATCCGATGAAGGCGTGCAGGCGATCGATGCGGAGATGGTCGAGCAACTCGGCGATCGCGTCGGCCTGCTGCTCGGCCCTGATCGGCGACGGGGCGTCGAGCCAGTCGATCCCGAGCACCTGATACCGGGTGGTGTCGACCGGCTTGCCGGGGCCCACGAAGGCGTCCCACCAGCCGGCGGTGCCGTCGGGCAGGGCGGTGACGTTCCGTCCTGCGGAGATCCCGCCCAGTGCGATGACGATCGGCGCGCCAGCAGTGCCCACGATGCGATGCGAGATCATGCGACCTCCTCCTGGATCAGTGTCCCCGCCCGGCGCCGCAGCGGGGCGGTATACCCGTAGACCAGCAGAGGCACGCGGGAGACCAGCGCTTCGAGCGCAGCACCGGCGTGGACGATCCCTGCTCCTGCTTCCGTGAGTGACACCAGGGCGGTGTGACTCAGGCGCGCATGACGGTGGGCATCGGCAGACCGGCGCGGGTCGGCATCGTACACGCCATCCACGTCGGTCACGATGTGACATTCCTCGGCGCCGAGCCGGGCGGCGAGATAGACCGCGGTGAGATCGGACGCGCCGCGCCCGAGGGTCCGGGTCTCCTGGTCCGCTGCACTGGCCTGAAATCCGGCGACGACGGGGATGATCCCTGCCTCCAGGCATCGACGGAGTGGCGCCGGATCGAGGTCCACCAGCCGCCCGCCGCCGAAAGGGCCTTCGGCGCAGAGTCCCGCTTCGCCGCCCCGGAAGCTTCGAGCGGGGTGACCGAGGGAGATGAGGGCCGCGGCCAGGAGGGTGGCGGAGAGCTCTTCACCGGTGGCGAGTGCGCGGTCGGTCTCGCGGGTCTGGATGGCGGACGCGGTGCGGGTGACGTGGGCGAGCGCGCGGAGTACTCGGTCCGTGGTGTGACCCGGGGCGCTCACGACTGCGACGAGGTCGGCGCCGGCGCGGCGGTGAGCCGCGAGTCGGCGGGCGGCGCGCCGGACCCGGGCAGGGGTGCCGAGGGCGGTGCCGCCGAACTTCATGACGAGCAACTGTGGCACGCGGTACTCCTTGGTGCGGGTCTCGGGTCTCGGGCCGCGACCGTTCATCTACAACGAAAGACCCCAGGCCTCGTCGGGAGGGCCGGGGTCGGGGTGCGGCGGTGGAACCGCCAGCTAGGTCGCGCGCATGCGCGAACTCCCGTCCGGCCCGAAGGCGGCGGTCATTCGCATCAAATGCAGGTGCCGGGCGGCTCGGCGCACTGGCGCTCCATCAACTGGGGAAAAACGAAATGCCCGGCGTATGACTGCCGCCAGGCGGTCGCGTTTTAGCATTTGTTTTACGTGGCTGCAATAGCGGCAAATGACCACGGGCTTCAGTTGTGTGCAACAGTCTAGCGGGCGAAGTGTGTGGCGTCAAGGGAACAGACGCTCGGACGCTCGGCGGCTCGCCTTGACCTCGTTCATTGAACACCTGAGCGTCTGAGCCACTGCCCCCTGTCAACTGCGGAGCGGCGTGGGTGAGATTCGAACTCACGAGACCCTTGCGGGTCTGCCGGTTTTCAAGACCGGTGCCTTCAACCACTCGGCCACCACGCCCGACGGGAAATCTATACCCGCCCTCTATCGCGGTCCGCTCGTCGGCATTTGGGCGGCGACGCCTTCGTACACCGCCTCGGCATTCTTCCCCTTGACGGAGTCACCTTTTTCGGCGTACACCTGCGCCATCGAGGCGTAGATCAGGCCGTACACAGTGAGGATCGAGCCGGACGGCGGATCGACCCAGCCGAAGGGGCGCTTCCGCATCACTGCCTGGTAGTGGTACACGTTCCAGATCAGCTTGTCGGTCGCGTCGATATCCACGTAGCCGATGTAGGGCGACAGCACGATGTTCGGTCCCGGCTTGACCGGGGCGGTGTAGAGCCGCCGGGCCAATCCTTCGGCCACGAGATACGGCCGCAGGCCGAAGACCTGGTCGGGGTGGAAGGCATCGGTGATCGAGAAATAGATCGGGCGCTTGCCGAGGTTGTCGTGGATCAGCATCAGGGTCGCCAGGTCGCTCTTCTCCAGGTAATAGCCGTTCCCCTGCGGGATGTAGGTCCCGTTGATGGTGATCTGGAGCGAATCCCAGGTGACCTTCGTGTCCTTCTGGATCGCAGTCAAGTCCTGCATCGAGTCGAGCTGCGGGATGCTCCACTGGAAGACCTGGTTGGTCGGCTTGACGAGGGTGCCGCCCGCGACCTCGCCCGGCACATCGCCGGCCTTGATCCGGTCCTTCCAGTACGGGAGGGCGTTGGCGATGTCGAAGTCGGGGGTGATCCGGCGCTTGATCTGGCGCAGGTGCCAGTCGGTGTTCATCAGCGACAGGTTGGCCAGCGTCACGTCGGTGCGGACGCCCAGCACCTCCTGGGCGAACCAGAGCGGGAAGGTGTCGTTGTCGCCCGCGGTGATCAGGATGCCGTAGGGTGCGACCGACTGGAGCATGTCGACCGCGAGGTCGCGGGCCACGGTCTCGTGCGCGCGACTGGCGGTGGCGCGATTGCCAAGCACGGGGATGATGGCGAGCGCCAGGAGCGGGGTCGACATGGCCCAGCGGGCCGGCACGCTCCCGGCCCGGGTGGTGAAGTCGGCGATGGCCCGCATCCACACACCGATGCCCAGGCCGGCGCACACGCCCCACACGGCAAAGGCGCCCATGAAGAAGTAGTCGCGCTCGCGGACCTCACGGGGCACGTTGCTGCCGAACTTGGTCCAGTCGACCGAGAATCCGTACTTGAAGTTCATGTAGAAGACGAGCGCCACGCTCAACGTGCCCAGGAGCGCGATGGCCGCGTACGCGGCGCGGCGATCGACCCGCCAGAGCCCGAAGAGTCCTGAGAGCCCGAGGAAGGCGAAGAGCCCCGTCGCGAGGCCTGCGAAGCTGTTCCAGTTCCTGGCCCACTGCCAGCTGAAGTACTGGAAGAACGTGGCCATCTGGTAGTAGAACGGTGCCTGCCGGTCCATCAGCGACGGCTTGCCGTACTGCACCCGGTTGAGCACGTCGGAGAGCGCCTGGCTCAGGAATCCGATCGGCTCGCCCTCGTTGATCGGCGGATACTGTCCGGCGCGGATCGGGAGGTAGACGTAGTTGAGCGAGATGCCGACGAGCACGGCACCCACCGCGAGGTAGGCGAGCTGGTCCTTCGGATCGCGCCAGATGGCGTACGCGATGAGCACGACCGTGATGACCGTGACCAGGAGCTCGGTCGGCCCGGCCCCTGGATGCGCCAGATCAGGGAGGTGATTGAACACCGCGATGGCCAGGAACCACCCGAGGAGCGGTGCCCATGGCTTGAAGACGACCCGAGGTTCGGTCCAGAGGACGTAGACCACCACCGCGGGGGCGCCGAGGACGCCCATCAGGTGGTTGGTGGAGGTGAGCGCGAGCACGTACCCGATCAGGATGAGCCAGCGGTCACGCAGCGGCCCTGGTTCCGCATCGCCCCAGTGGACCGCGAACCAGACGACGAGTGCCACTGACAACATCGACAGGGTATAGACCTTCTCGTTCACCACCGACTGGTTCCAGACCGTCCACGCCGTACCGGCGATCAGCACCCCCGCGAATGCTGCCGCAAGGCGTGGCCACCGCACCGGCACGATGGCCCGCATCCAGCGCTCGGCCACCAGGAACCAGAGACCCGCGGCGAGCGCGCTGGTGAAGGCGGCAAAGAGGTTGATCCGGACCGCGTAGCTCGCCGCCCAGGGGATCAGCCCCCACGTGTGGGCGACCACCGTGAAGAGCGGGTTGCCGGGCGGATGCGGGATCCCCAGCACCTTGGCGGCCGCGATGTACTCCGAGGTGTCCCAGAACGCCGTGGTGGGTGAGAGGGTCACCACGTAGATGGCGAGGAGGACCGCGGCCGCGACGGCGGCCCAGGCGTACGGCGGATGTTCGTCCTTGAATTCCATGCGAGCGGGATCCTGGTGAGCGGTGAACGGTGAACTGTCAACAGTGAACGGGGGTGGACGGGGCGATCCCATTCACCGTTGGCCGTTCACGGTTCACGTCGTCAATGTCTGAATTGTCTCTTGCCGGTGACGATCATCGCGATGCCGAGCCGGTCGGCAGCGGCGATCACCTCTGCGTCCCGCACCGAGCCGCCCGGCTGGATGATGGCGGTGATCCCTGCGGCCGCCGCCTCTTCCACTCCGTCGGGGAAGGGGAAGAACGCATCGGAGGCGAGGACCGCGCCCTTGGTGTCGTGGCCTTCCTTGTGCGCCTTGTGGACCGCGAGGAAGGCGCTGTCCACCCGGCTCATCTGCCCGGCGCCGATGCCAATGGCGGCCTCGTCCCGCGCGATCAGGATCGCGTTCGACTTGACCGCACCAACCGCCGCCCACGCGAACGCGAGATCGCCGCGCTCCAGGTCGGTCGGCTGTCGGGTGGTCACCACTTTCCAGTTCGATTCATCGCCGTCGTAGGCAAAGCGGTCCTGGACCAGGAACCCGCCCCGCACCCGCTTGAAATCGAGGCCCCGGTTCATCCCGCCGACCGGCAGCTCCACGACCCGCAGATTCTTCTTGGCCTTGAACACCTCGAGCGCCTCGCCTTGGAAGCTCGGTGCGACCACCACCTCGACGAAGAGATCCTTCATCGCCTCCGCGGTCGCAGCGCTCACCACGGTGTTGAAGCCGATGACGCTTCCAAAGGCGGAGAGCGGGTCGGTGGCGAGGGCCTTCCGGAAGGCGTGCTCGCTGGTGGTGCCGACCGCGATCCCGCAGGGCGTCGTATGCTTGATGACCACGCAGGCCGGACGGTTGCTCCAGAGCGCCGCGGTGGCCGTGGCCGCCTCGATGTCGAGCAGGTTGTTGAAGGAGAGTTCCTTGCCCTGGCGCTGGGTCAGGTCGGCCATCCCGCGCGGCTCGTCGGTGACGTAGAGCGCCGCGCGTTGACCGGGGTTCTCACCATAGCGCAACGCCTGCGAGCGCCGGAGCGACACGCCGAGCACCTCGGGGAGCTCGCTTCCGGGGGCGGCCAGGTAGTTGGCGATGGCCGCGTCGTAATCGCCGGTGTGGGCAAAGACCTTGGCGGCGAGTGCCCGCCGTTCTTCCGAGGGGACCACGCCCTTGGCGAGGAGGTCGAGGATCCGCTTGTAGTCGGAGGGATCGACGACCACCAGGACGTGTTCGTGATTCTTGGCGGCGGAGCGCAGCATCGACGGACCGCCGATGTCGATGTTCTCGACCGCGTCCTCGAAATGCACGTTGGGGCGCGCGATGGTGGCCTGGAAGGGATACAGGTTCACCACCACCAGGTCGATCGGCGCCAGGTGGTGTTCGGCCATCGCATCGCGATGGGGTGCCAGGTCCCGCCGGAACAGGATGCCGGCGTGGACGGCGGGGTGGAGCGTCTTGACCCGGCCGTCGAGGATCTCGGGGAAGCCGGTGACCTTGTCGACGGAGGTGACCGGGACCTGTTCGTCGGCGAGGGCCTTCGCGGTGCCGCCGGTGGAGATGATCTCCCAGCCGAGTTTGACGAGTCCCTGGGCGAACGGGACGATCCCACGCTTGTCACTGACAGAGATCAGGGCACGTGGCATCGGGATTCAGCTTCCCAGGGGTTCGAGGTCGGGACCGAGCGGCACCGGATGGCCGGCCGCGGCGGCGGCGAGGACGACGCGGGGAAGGAGCCAATGCTCCGCGTCCAGCACCCGCGCCGCGAGCGAGAGCGGGGTGTCCTGCGGGAGGACGGGAACCTGCACCTGGGCCAGGATGGCGCCCCGGTCGTAGGCTTCGTCCACCAGGTGCACCGTGGCGCCTGACTGAAATGCGCCGCTCGCCAGGACCGCCTGATGCACCCGTTCGCCGTACATCCCCGGTCCGCCAAAATCGGGCAGGAGGGCGGGATGGATGTTGATCATCCGGCCACGATAAGCCGACACGACGGCGGCCGGCATCAGCTTGAGATATCCGGCCAGGACCAAGAGGTCCACGAGGTGTCGGCCGAGGAGGTCGATCCATTCACTCGCGTCGGCGGGGTCGGCCAGGGCCATCGCAGGGACCCCGTGGCGCCGCGCGCGTTCGAGGCCGCCCGACCCCGCCTTGTTGCTGACCACCAGCACCACCTCGGCCGCAGAACCCGGAGGCAGCGCGTCGAGAAGGGCCTGAAGGTTGGTCCCGCCGCCGGAAACGGCGACCGCGACGCGGAGCGGCATGGGGGGAGAATATAGACGTACAGGCGTGAATGGTGAACGGCAAACGGTGAACGGTAAATGGTGAACGGGGGGGGCGGCCCCGCTGTCACCTACAGCGATGCGAGGGAGCGCCCCCACTGTCATTCCGAGCGGAGCGAGGGACCTTGCCTGCCTGAAACGGAGCCTGGTGGCCCGGGTCGATCATCGCTGGGTAGGTGG
>JBAUHI010000052.1:0-13684 GCA_049680185.1 Gemmatimonadales bacterium
TGGTCGATGCTCACCACCAGGCCCTGCTCCTTGGGCGTGAGCGGGCGGGCCTGGGCGTGCGGCAGCTGGACGTCCACCCCACCCTGCATCATCGGTGCGGCGATCATGAAGATGATCAGCAGCACGAACGCCACATCGACCAGGGAGGTGACGTTGATGTCCGCGTTCAGCGGCGGCGGCCCCTGCCGCCCCCGCAGTCCCGACGATCCGATGCCCCCCGCCATCCTTACAGCAACCCTTCGCGGGCCATCGTCCCGATGAGCTCGTCGGCAAAGCCCTCCATCTCGGCACCGTAGAGCGCCACCCGGTTGGCAAAGATGTTGTACCCGATCACCGCGGGGATCGCCGTCGCCAGGCCGGCCACGGTGGTGACCAGCGCCTCGGCGACACCCGGCGCCACCGCGGCGATGTTCCCCGACCCGCCCGCGGCGATGCCGATGAAGGCACTCATCACTCCGAGGACGGTGCCCAGGAGCCCCATCAACGGGCTCACCGAGCCGACGGTGGCGAGCCACGGGAGATGCTGCGCGGCGACATCGCGCTCGGCGGCGATGTCCTTTCCGAGCATCATCTTGAGCGCCTCCAGTTGGGTGACGCTCAGCGACCCCTTGGGCACGTCGCCCACGTCGCGCAGGGCCCCGGGACGGAGCTCGGAGAAGAAGTTGATCGCCTCGCGAAAGATCCGGTGATACGGCGAGGGGGGCAGCTTCATCACCGCATGGTAGGCGTCACGGAGCCGCGTAGTGCGCTCGATCTCCGAAAAGAACCGGTCCCCCTGCTGGCGGAGCCGCCGGAACTGCCACCACTTCTGGACGATGATGAACCAGGAGAGGAGGGAGAACAACGCCGTGACCACGAGCACCACGATGGTCGAGGTGCTCGAGTGGAGCACCAGGTCGAGCGACGACCGCGGGATCGCACCGCCAAGCTGCAGGATCACCGAACCTCCGTTCGCATCCAGTGGACCAACGCCGCCAGACCCTCTTCGAACCCGACCTCCGCCCGCCAGCCGAGCACTGCGCCGGCCCGGGAAGGATCGAGTGCGCTCCGCGCCAACTCGCCCGCGCGCACCGGCGCGTGCGCCACCGTGGGTACGGTCCCGGTCGCCCGGCCGATGGCCCCGACCACATCCAGCACCGAATGCTCGAGCCCGGTGCCGATGTTGATCGCGATGGTGTCGGGGTCTGCGCCCCCAGGAAGCGGCGTCGTGCCGGCCAGCAGGTTGGCCCGCGCGACATCGCCCACGAAGACGTAGTCGCGGGTCTGGCGACCATCCCCGAAGACCGTGAGCGGCTCCCCCCGGAGCGCGCGCCCCGTGAAGATCGACATCACCCCGGCCTCGCCGGAGGGATCCTGCCGCGGCCCGAACACGTTGGCGTACCGCAGCGCGACGACCTCGAAGCCCCGCAAGGCGCCCAGCACCCGGAGCGCGTGCTCCCCGGCCAGTTTGCTCACGCCATACGGGGAGATCGGGCACTTGGGTGCCGTCTCCGGCGTAGGTACCTGATCGGCCTCGCCGTAGAGGACCCCGCCGCTCGAGGCGAACACCACCCGCCGGACCCCGCCTTCGGCAGCACCTTCAAGCTGGTTCACCAGTCCCATGACATTGATGTCCGTGTCGCGCAGCGGGTCGCGAACGGAGACCCGTACGTCCACCTGCGCCGCCTGCACGACGAGGACGTCGAAGCGGCCGGCCGCGATGGCGCGCCGAGCCTCCGGCGAGCGGACGTCGAGCTGGAGGATCGGCACCCCCGCCGGGACGTTGCCGGCCTTGCCGGTCGACAGGTCGTCGAGCACCGTCACCGACCAGCCGGCGGCGGCATACGCTTCCACGACGTGAGAGCCGATGAATCCTGCGCCGCCGGCCACGAGTACGCGTCGGTTCATCACCGCAATCTAGCGGGGGCCGGCCCGGGCCCGCAGGCGCCCACGAACGACGTCGGCGCGGAAGACCGAACCAACGGTCCGCCGCGCCGACGAAGGTCCCATCTCGATATCAGGATCAGCCCGGGAGCTTCGCGATCTGGCGGATCGGGGAGCCCGATTCGAACTTGGGTGCGGTCAGGCTGGTGATGCGTGCCGTGGCGGAGTGATCGCCGACGTGCACGATCTTCAAGTGCGCCGCGACATTGGGGACGGCACCGATCGGCGAATCGTCATCGTTGGGCGTGACCTGGACCTCGAAGATGTCGCCGGCCCGGACGCCATCGGCCCGACCCTTGTCGATGAACACCACCGTCTCCGACAGCTTGAGCGGCTGGAGGTCCAATGCAAAGAGCACATGGCCCTGGATGCCGTTCGCGACCGGCGTCGCGCGGACGTGCCCCGGGTCGACGAACTTCTCTGCCAGGAGGGTGCGCGTCCCCTCGTGGATCGATCCATACTGGGCGATGACCACCGCCAGGTTCTGCGGGCGGCTGACGTCGATGACCTTCGCCAGTCCGACCGGCTGGACCACATCACCCCAGGTCGGGTCGGTCCGAGCGATCGTGACGAGGAGCAGCGTGTCGCCCACCTGGTAGGATCCACCCTTCGGCGGGGCGAGCGCGATCTTGCTATAGATCGACGACGCGGCGCCATACCCGCTGGAAGAGATCTGCAGCGGCACGGCATTGCCGATGACGCGCCCGTACGGCAGCGTCTGCCGTTCGCTCAGGAACCCTGAGGAGTAGAAGTCCGAGCGCCGCAGCGGACGGTAATCGTCCTCGAACGTGGTCTGGATCACGTCCGGCTGACGCAACCCGGAGGTCGGCGGAAAGATCGGTGCCGTGTCCTGCGGCTCGACCGGTTCCGGTGGCGTGGTGTCAGGGGCGGCCGCAGCCGACTCGACCGCCGCCGACCCGGTATCCACCGCCGGGACCGCGGGAGTGGCCGTCGCGGCGACCGCCGTGTCCGCTGGGGGCGGGACCGACGCGGGCGTGGTGTCCGCCGGCGGCGCGACCACAGCGACCGTCACCGGTGCCGTGGTGTCGGCCGGGACGGACGCGACCGCGACATCCGAACGCAGGCGCAGCACCTCACCGGGATAGATCCAGTGCGGATCCTCCACGACGGCGGTGTTGAGCCGGTAGATGGCCGGCCAGAGGAGCGGATCGCCCATGTACTGCTGGGCGAGGCCCCAGAGCGTGTCGCCGGTCTTGACCGTGTGTGTGCTGTCGGTCACGGCAGGCACTGATGCAGGGCTTTGTGCGACAGCCGCCGCGGGGACCGCGGCGGCTGCCAGACCCAGCGTCAGCGCGAGCGACTTAGAACGGGAGATCATCGTCCTGGCCATCAAGCGCCTCCGGGAAGTCCTCGAACGATCCATCCTTGTCCTTGCCCTTCGCGGGCGCCGCTGCGGTCGCCTTCGCCGCCGCGTACGATTCGCCGCTCTCGCCGCCGCCGGAACGACCGGACAGCAGGATGAGCTCGCGGGCATTGATCTCGGTCGTGTACCGGGTCTGACCTTCGCGGTCCTGCCACGAGCGGTACTCGATGCTGCCCTCGACGAAGACCTTGTCGCCCTTCTTGCAATACTTCTCGGCGACATCGGCCAGGGTCGAGAACTTGGTGTTCCACAGCACCACACGGTGCCATTCGGTCTTTTCCTGCTTCTCGCCTGACTGGTTCTTCCACTGCCGCCCTGTGGCGACCGACAGCGTGGCCACCTTGGAGCCGTTGGAGGTGGTACGCACCTCCGGATCTGCGCCCAAATTGCCGATCAGGGTGGCCTTGTTGAGACTCCGGCTCATACGACGCTCCAGTGCAATTCCGAGCCCCAGGTTCCAGCGGACTCAACGACAGTATAGGACTCGCAAGTCCTTTTGTCAACCAAACATACGCCACTTGGTACCGAATTACGCGAGGGGGGTCCGACCCCGCCGCAGCACCAGCGCCGCCTCGACCGGATGACGGTAGTATTCGGCCCGTCGGTCCATCAGGACGAACCCCTCGCCCTGGTACAACGTGACGGCCGCCACGTTGCCCTCCCGCACCTCCAGGAACACCTGCCGCACCGGCCCCGCGTCGAACCGCGCCAGCATCAGATCCAGCAACGCGCGTGCGATGCCACGACGCCGATGCTCCTCGGCCACGGCCAGGTTCAGGATCTCGCCGTCGTCGGCGACGATCCGGCCGAGGCCGTATCCCACCACCGCACCGGCGCCCTCCGCGACGAACCCGAACGACGACTCCGCCGTCAGCACCTCACGGAGGCTCACTGCGGACCAGGGGTCAGTGAACGCGACCCGCTCCAGCGCCGCGAGCGCTGGCGCGTCAGCCGACGTCGCCGGTCGGGTCCGGTAAGGGGCGTCCATGCGCCTCCTCCCATTTGCGCTGGGCCTCGGCCGGCCGGCCGTACAGCGGCTCCCACCGGTCGAGGTCGGCGATCGGCGTGAGACCGCCAGCAAGATCCAGCAACTCGAGCAATGTGATCGCCATCGATGCCGGAGGCGCCAACCGGTGCCCGCCCACCGCCTTGGCGATCTGCGCCAGCACCGCCTCGGAGGCGGTACCCACGAGTGCGGCCCCCGGCGCGACCAGCGCCCCTGCCTCGCCAGCCGGCACCGCGGTCGGCGCGTGCAGCACTTTCACTGCCGCCTTCTGGACATCGTACCCAGCGGCGTAGACCTCCCCCCGCAACGCATCCGAGACTGCAAGCACCGGACCGGCGTGCGGCGGCAATGCGCCCGCCGCCAGCAGCAAGAGTGATGGTGCGGTCCGCACCTCGATCGCCCGTGCCGCCACAAGCGCCTTCACGACGCTCGCCCCGACTCGCAACCCGGTGAAGCTCCCCGGACCGTCCGCCAGCAGGATACCGTCGAGCTGCTCCAGCGTCACGCCCGCTTCGCCAAGGACCGTCTCGATCATCGGCAGCAGTGCCTTCGCGTGGTCCCGCGCACCCCGCAGCGACCGCTCCGCCCGCGGACCACTGGCGTCGCCGACCGCAACGGCGGCCCGGTCAGCGGAGGTATCGATGGCCAGCCACATCAACGACGCTCCACCCCGCGGCGCGCGGGGTCATCGGGAAGGTGTTGGAGAAAGTATCGGTGGGTCGGTGCGGGTGCCCAGTCGCCAGCCCGTTCCGGCCACTCGATGAGGATCGCGTCACCCTCGCTGATCAGCCCGCCCCAATCGAGGTCGGCGGCCTCCTCCGGACGCCGGAGTCGATAACAGTCGAGGTGGAAGACGGGCCCGCGCCGTCCGACATACCGATGCACCAGGTTGTAGGTCGGACTGGTGGCGGGTACGCTAACCCCAAGACCCCGGACGATCGCCTGGACCAGTGTCGTCTTCCCCGCGCCCAGTTCTCCGGTGAGGGCCACGACCGCGCCGGGCGGCAATTCGGCGCCGAGCTGTTCCCCGAAGGCGGCCAACTCGGCCTCGGTCATCGCTGGCATCCTAGCGACGACCGGCCCGGGGCCGTGCCGGACGCCGCTGGGGTGCCCCCCCACGCCGCACATCCGGCGCCTCGAGCGCCCGGAGTTCGTTCAACTGATCGCGCAGCATCGCCGCCATCTCGAATTCGAGGTTCGCTGCCGCTTCTCGCATCTGCTGCTCCAGCGCCCGCATCGCCTTGGCGCGCTCGGCTGGATCGTGGAGGTCGGGCGCCAGCTTCACCTTTTCCTTGCCGTGGGGCCGCTCGGTGCGGGCATCGGCCACGCGAGTGGAGAGCCGGACCTCCTCAAGGGACTTGATGATCGAGCGCGGCGTGATGTCGTGCTCGACGTTGTACGCCAGCTGGATGGTGCGACGGCGATCCATCTCGTCGAGTGCCCGCTGCATCGACCCGGTGATGCGGTCGGCGTAAAGGATGGCCCGGCCGTGGATGTTCCGCGCTGCCCGCCCCACGGTCTGGATCAGCGAGCGATCGGACCGGAGGAATCCCTCCTGGTCGGCGTCGAGGATGGCGACCAGAGAGACCTCCGGCAGGTCGAGCCCCTCCCGCAGGAGGTTGATGCCGACCAGCACATCGAACTCGCCGAGCCGGAGCCCGCGCAGGATCTCCATCCGCTCGATGGCGTCGATGTCGGAGTGGAGGTAGCGCACCCGGACACCGGTCTGCTGGAGATAGTCGGCCAGGTCCTCCGACATCCGCTTGGTGAGGGTGGTGACGAGGACGCGCTCGCCCGCGGCGGCACGCTGCCGGATCTCGCCCAGAAGATCATCCACCTGCCCCTTGACCGGCCGGATGCTGATCTCCGGGTCCACCAGGCCGGTGGGCCGGATGACCTGCTCGATGACGTGGCCATTCGACAGCCCGAGCTCGTACTCCCCCGGAGTGGCGGAGAGTGCGATCAACTGGGGCGCGAGCGAAATGAACTCCTCGAAGCGCAGCGGACGATTGTCGAGCGCGGAGGGAAGCCGGAACCCGTATTCCACCAGCGTCGTCTTCCGGGCGCGATCGCCATTGTACATCCCGCCGATCTGCGGCAGGGTGACGTGGCTCTCATCGGCCACCACCAGGAAGTCGGCCGGGAAGTAGTCGATCAGGCAGGCCGGGCGCTCGCCCTCCGCGCGACCGGTCAGGTGCCGGGAGTAGTTCTCGATACCGGCGCACATCCCGGCCTCGAGCAGCATCTCGATGTCGAAGGTGGTGCGGCTCTCCAGGCGCTGGGCCTCGAGGAGCTTCCCCGCCTCGCGCAGGACGCGCAGCCGCTCGGCCAGTTCCGCACGAATGAGCCCGACTGCGCGCTCGATCGTGGGGCGCTCGGTGACGAAGTGGCGCGCCGGGTAGATGGCGGCCTGATCGAGCTGCGCGATCGGTGACCCGGTGAGCGGATCGATCTTGGTGATGCGCTCGACCTGATCGCCCCAGAGCTCCACCCGCACCGCCTGATCGGCGTACGCTGGGTAGATCTCGACGGTATCCCCCCGGACCCGGAAGGTGCCGGGCTCGAAGCTCACGTCGTTCCGAGCGTACTGGATCCGCACCAGCTCGGCCAGGATGCCATCGCGCCCGGGACTCTCGCCTCGGGTGATGCTGACCATCAGTTTGCGGTACTGGATCGGGTCGCCGAGACCGTAGATGGCGCTCACGGTGGCGACGATCACCACGTCGCTCCGCTCCATCAGTGACGAGGTGGCGCGAAGCCGGAGCTGCTCGATGTCCTGGTTGATCGACGCATCCTTCTCGATGTACACGTCGGTCGACGGGACATATGCCTCGGGCTGGTAATAGTCGTAGTACGACACGAAATACTCGACCGCGTTGCCCGGGAGGAACTGCCGGAGTTCGCCGTAGAGCTGCGCCGCGAGCGTCTTGTTGTGGGACAGGACGAGGGTCGGCTTGCCGTAATTGGCGATGACGTGCGCCAACGTCATCGTCTTCCCCGACCCGGTGACCCCGAGCAGCGTCTGGTATTTCTCGCCCTGGCGGAGGCCCTCGGTCAGGGAAACGATAGCCTTGGGCTGGTCACCAGCGGGCTCGAACGGGGCGACGACCTGGAACTCGGGCATGGCGGGAGTATAGCGGTATCGGGATTTGTTCGGGAGTGGCGAGGGTGGTGCTAGCGGGGAGGAGAAGAGGGACAAAGGAGGGGACGAGGGGAAGCGGAGGAGAGGCGAAGCGACGTCGATCAGCGACGACCGAGCGCCTCCAGACGCGTCCAGTCCGTGCGGGAGACGGGCATCGCACTCAAGCGCGAGATGCGCACCAGGGCAAAGTCCCGGAACGCGGCGTCGGCCTTGACCTCGGCAAGCGTCACCGGCCGACGCAGGATCTTCTCGAATTCGAGCGTGACCACGCCATCGACCGGATCAGCGTTGAACACCCGGGCGACGCCGACGATCGCCTTCTCCTTACCGGTGTGGTAGACGAATACCTGGTCTCCCACCACCATCTTCCGGAGGTTGATGAGCGCCGCGGCGTTCTTCACCCCATCCCACCGGGTCCGCTTCTCCCGCTGGAGATCGGCGATGGAGTAGGTCGACGGTTCGGTCTTGAGGAGCCAGGAGGGCATTGGCGGTGAACGGTGAACGGTGAACGGTGAACGGTGAACGGTGAACGGTGCCCAGAAATATCTGAGCCGGACCGGACAGTCAATAGCGATCAAGGTCCTTCGCGACCTCGACCCGCCCCTTGAACCCACCTCGGCGGATCCCGGCGACGATCTCGGAGTCCGAGGCGCCCATCCGCTCTATGTGAACGAGCACCAGAAGCTTCGGATCAGCGCGGGCGGCGAGAGCGCCGAGCTCGAGGTCGGAGGTATGGAACGATCGGAGGTACGCGGGCCAGTCCTTCCCGCCGGGGCGCTGCTCCACCGCGACCCGCGAACTCGGATAGACCTCGTGCACCAGCACGTCGACCCCGCGGGCGGCGGCCTCGAGCGAGTCGCTGGGGCGGGTATCTCCGGAGATCACGATGACCCTGCCCGGGGCGTCGATGCGGTAGCCGAACGCCGCCGGCCAATTCCCGTGGCGCACCGGGATGGCGGTGATCCGGACCCCGCCGCTGTCGTACGTCACGCCGGGGCCGATCTCGTGTACCGTCACCTTCCACGCATCAGCGACCTCGTGCTCCAGGCCGTCGGTGCGGATCCGGATGTCCTCCGCATACGCCGCGATCAGATGATCGACCATCGCGGCGGTGCCGGGCGGGCCGAAGATCGGGAACGGCCGAAGCCGACGCATGACCCACGATGTGAAAATGAGATCCGCGAGGCCGAGGGTGTGGTCGGTGTGCAGGTGAGTGAGGAAGAGCGCGGTGGGGCCGGAGATCGGGAGGCCCGCGGCGCGGAGCTGGCGTTCGACGCCGGATCCTGCGTCAAAGAGAAAGACGCGACCACCGACGGTCACGGCCGTCGCTGGGCCCTGTCGCGCAGGATCAGGGACCGGATTGCCGGTGCCGAGGGTGATGACCTCGACGGCCGGAGTCATCTGCCCTGCCAGGATCGCCGCACTGCCCACGAGAGCGACGGCCACCATCAGCACTCCCCGCGCCCGGACCACGCTCAATTCCCCGCCTCGCGCCGCTCGACTTCGGCCACGCCCTTCACCTTGCGCATGGCCTTCAGGACCTTGTCGAGGTGGGGGAGGGAGTCGACCTCGACCAGCACCGTCCCGAACATCGTGCCGTCCTTCGACTGGATCTCCGCGCCCTTGATGTTGGTGCCGGTGGCACTCACGGCACTCATCAGGTCGGCGTAGAGTCCGCGCCGGTCGTCGCCGCTCACAGCGAGGCGCACCGCAAAGCTCTCTCCCGCGACCTCCTGCCAGTCGATGTCGACCCGGCGGCCCTCGACCGGCAGCGTCAGGAGGTTGGGGCAATCGGCCCGGTGGATCGAGATCCCCCGCCCCTGGGTGACGTACCCGACCACCGCATCGCCGGGGAGTGGCTGGCAGCACTGCGCATAGCGGACGAGGAGCCCGTCCGCGCCCTGGATCTGGATCCCCTTCCGCTGACGGAACCGGTCGATGACCCGACCGAACACCGTCGGCTTGGGCTCGACCAGTTCATCGTCCGGCAGTTCCGGATACAGGGCCTTGATGACCGCTCCGATCGCGACATCGCCGCGTCCCACCGCGATGGCGAGCCCGGCAGCACCGTTGACCGAGAGCGCCCCGGCGGCCCGGACCATCCGCGGATCGTCCGGGGGATCGAGGCGCCGGCGCTTGACCTCGCGCGCCAGCAACTCGCGGCCCATCGTCTCCTGCACCCGCTCTTCCTCGTGATTGATCCACTGCTTGATCTTGTGCCGGGCACGCGCGGTGTGGACGTGACTCAGCCAGTCGCGGGACGGGCGGGCGTTGGGGCCAGTGAGGATCTCGACGGTGTCACCGTTCTTGAGGGCGCGGTGCAGCGGCGCGATCCGGCCGTTGACCCGGGAGCCCTGGCAGCGGAGCCCGACCTCGGTGTGGACGTGGAATGCGAAGTCGATGGCCGTGGCACCCTTGGGCAGCCGCTTGACGTCGCCCTGCGGGGTGAAGACGAAGATCTCGTCCTGATAGAGGTCGATCTTCAGGAACTCGAGGAACTCCTCGGGGCTGGCGGCGTCCTGTTGCAGCTCCAGCAGCTGCCGGAACCACCCCAGCTGCCGGTCGAACTCGTCGGGGGTGTCCCCGTCCCGGTCCTTGTACAGCCAGTGCGCCGCGATGCCGTACTCGGCGGTCCGATGCATGTCCTGGGTACGGATCTGCACCTCGAAGAGCTGGCCGCCGGGGCCGAAGATCGTGGTGTGGAGCGACTGGTAGCCGTTCGACTTGGGGCTGGCGATATAGTCCTTGATCCGTTCCTGGATCGGGGTCCAGACGTGATGGATGATGCCGAGCACATGGTAGCAGTCGGCCACGGACTTGACCATCACGCGCACCGCCATCAGATCGTAGATCTCGTCGAACGGCTTGTCGCGGGTGCGCATCTTCCGGTAGATCGACCAGAGGTGTTTGGGGCGCCCCGTCACCTCGAACCAGGTGATCCCCGCCTTGGTGAGCTCGAACTCGAGCGGGGTCCGGAGGGTGAGGATGGTGGCCTCGCGGGCGACCCGCTTGGACGCGACCTGTTCGCTCAGTCCACGGTATTCCGCCGGCTCCAGGAACTTGAACGCCAGGTCCTCCAGCTCCGCCTTGACGCCGGCCATGCCGAACCGGTGCGCCAATGGCGCGTAGATCTCCCGGGTCTCGGTCGCGATGCGCTCGCGCTTCTCCGGCGACAGGTGTTCGAGCGTCCGCATGTTGTGCAACCGGTCGGCCAGCTTGATGATGATGACCCGCGCGTCCTTGGCCACCGACAGCAGGAGCTTGCGGTAGTTCTCGACCTGGGCCTCGGTGGTGGAGCGGAACGTCAGGTGCGACAGCTTGGTGAGGCCATCGACCAGTCCCGCCACCTCAGGCCCGAACTCCCGTCCGATCTCGTCGAGCCGGATCTCGGAGTCCTCCACCACGTCGTGCAGGAGGGCAGCCGCGATCGAGGTGGTGTCGAGCAGCTGGTCGACCAGGATCTGCGCCACCGCGATCGAGTGGGACACGAAGTCGTCCCCCGACATCCGCTTCTGGCCCCGGTGGGCGGACGCGCTGAAGCGGAGGGCCCGGTCGATCAACTCCAGGTCCAGCCGGTCGGCGTGCCGCTCGAGCGATGCGCGGAACCCCGGTGCGATGTCGGTGATGGCCAGCGTCACGAACGCCCCTTTGGCGCGGTCCTTCCTTAAGGTAACCGCGCCGACCGGGGCGACGAGGGTCAGCTGCGACCCGGCGGCAGCTCAGTCCTCCCCGGGGAACGGACGGGGACGGGGCCGCGGCTCGGGCCAAGGCCAGGGGTTCACCCCTCCACGCCCGAGGGCACGCGCTGCGCTGGCGCGCTCGTCGGCAGTGCCGGACTGGAGTGCGCCCACGAGCGCGCTTCGGGCGGCATCATTGTCCATCTGACCCAGGCCCCAGAGCACCGCCTTGCGGACATCGCTGCTGGCATCCTTGAGTGCGTCCTTGAGTCCGGGCACGGCCGCAGCATCCCCGATATTGCCGAGCGCCCAGGCCGCCTTCTGGCGCACCTCGGAATCGGGATCCTTGAGCGCTGCCATGAGCCCGGCCGGAGCGAGGTCCGGCCCGAGGGTGCCGATCCCCCACGCCGCGGTCCCCCGGATCTCTGCGGAGCTGTCGTTGAGCGCGGCGACGAGGGCAGGGATCGCGTCCTTGGCATCCAGCTGCGCCAAGGCCCACGCACTGGTGGCCCGCACCTCATGATCGCGATCGGTGCGGAGCGCAGCGGAGAGCATCGGTATGGCGTCACGATCGCCGATCTGTGCCAGCGACCACGCGGCCGTGCGACGGACATCCACATCGCTATCGCCCTGAAGGCGGCGGCCCAGCCCAACGACCGCCGTCCGGTCCTCCCCCTGGCCCAGTGCCCAGGCGGCGGTCTCCCGGACGTTGGCATCGGCATCCTCGAGCGCGCGGACCAGTCCAGCGGTCGCAATGGAGGGATCGATATTGCCGAGGGCCCACGCGGCAACGCGCCGGACCTCCACACTCTTGTCACCGAGGGCGGCGGCGAGCGCCGGACCTCCTTCTTTCTCACCCAAATGGCCGAGCGCTTCGGCCGCGGCCACCCGGACCTTGTCGACGGGATCGGTGCGCAAGGAGTGCGCCAGTGCATCGACGACGGTCGAATCGCCCACGCGACCGAGCGAGGCTGCGGCGGCGGCACGCACCGCCGGCACGTCGTCCTTCAGCGCCGACTTGAGCGGTGCCGCCGCCCGCGATTCGTCGAGTTGACCCAGGCCCCACGCGGACATCACCCGCACGCCGGACGCAGCGTCGCGCAGGTGCGCGATCAGAGGATCCACCGCCTGTCCGGACCCGCCGAGCCCGAGCGCCACGGCCGCCGCAGAACGCACGGTCGCAGTCGTGGCGTCGAGCGCCAGGAGGAGCCCCCGGGTCGCGGAGCCAAGTTCGCTCCGGGAAATGAGTCGGGCAGCGATGGCCCGGGTGCAGGCGTTCGAGTCGGCGATACCGGCGAGCAGCACCGGAACGGCTGTCTCGGTCGGACGTTCCGCGAGGGCCCATTCGGCGGCGCCATTCACATCGAGGTCGGGCGGCGTGAACCAGCCTCCCCGCCCGTACCGGGATTCGATGGCGCGTGCTGCGAGGACGCAGATGTCAGGCGGCGTCGTGCGGGCCTCGGCCAGCACCGCACGGGCCCAATCGCCGTCATCATGACCCGGGACCGCCGCAGCGGCGGCCCGCGGCACGGCCGGGGGACGCGGACCGGCCAGCGCAGACCCCACGCCGGCGATCGTCAACCCGATCAGGAGCCCCGGGATCGCGGACTTGAGCATTGTTCCTCCAAAGGGTGCGGGCCGAAGCCCATCGAAAGTGGTCGGTAACTGCTGAATATTCAGCACTTCAAGTGCACACCGAGCTGCACCACCGTGCGGCCTGGCGTCAGCGAACGATCGGCATCGGCTGGGGCCAGGGGCTTGCGGCGTTCCCGCCCAGCGCGCGCGCTGCCTGCGAGCGCAGTTCCGGGTCGGTATCCTGGAGCGCGCGGACCAGCGCAGCCTGGGCCGGACCGCCCCCGATCTCACCCAAGGCCCAGACCACCGCCTTCCGCACCGACACGTCTTCGTCGGCAAGGGCCTTCCCGAGCGCCGCGGTGGCGGTGCGGTCCCCGATCTGTCCGATGGCCCACGCCGCTTCCGTCCGGACCTCAGGCGCCGCGTCGCGAAGCGCATCCGACAACTGGGCCGGCGCGACCTCGAGCTGGATGCTCCCGAGCGCCCACGCGGCGCGCTCCCGCACATCCGGGGAGCGATCGTGCAGGGCCGCCGTGAGCGCGTCCGATGCCGAGGCCTCCCCGATCTCCCCCAGGGCCCAAGCTGCGATCAGCCGGACGCTCGACGCGGTGTCGGACGCGAGCGCGGCACCGAGCGCAGGGATCGTCGCATGATCCTGGATCTGGCCCAGCGCCCATCCCGCCATCTCCCGGACATCCGGATCGGCATCACCGTGCAGGACACGCGCGAGGGCCGGGACCGCGGCGGCGTCCTGCCGTTGCCCGAGGGCATACGCAGCATTCTTCCTCACGTCCGTCACGGGATCGGCCAAGGCCAGGGTGAGGGAGGCCACCACCGCGCCGTCCTGCCCCGTGTCTGGACGAGCGTGGACGAGGATCGCGACCGGTCCTGATGGCACCGCGGGTCGGGGCCGTATCGGCAGCGCCGGTGCCGCGGGTCGAGGCGCAGGCGCCGCGACGGACTGGCGCTCAGGGGCC
>JBAUHI010000053.1:0-3492 GCA_049680185.1 Gemmatimonadales bacterium
TGATCCGCTGGTCTATGGCGTGGGTGCCCGCGAGGTGGGTGCCACAGACCCGGCACGGCTCCCCCTCCCGCCCGTAGACCATCAACTCGAGCTGGAAGTTCCCCCGTTCACCGGTGCCGGTGCGGTAGTCGCGGAAGGTGGTGCCTTGGGATGCGATGGCCGCCTGGAGGATCCGGCGCACCTCCGCGTGCAGGTGCGTGGCGTCCTCACGCGTGAGCTGGTGCGCAGGTCGGGAGGGATCGATCCGCGCGGCGAAGAGCGCCTCGTTGGCGTAGATGTTCCCGACACCCACGACGTGGCGCTGGTCCATCAGCACCTTCTTGACCGCGGCGCGCGATCGCTGGAGCGTCCGATACAGCACATCGGCGGTGAAGTCATCGGCGAGCGGCTCTGGGCCGAGTGCGGAGTCGTACGCCGACCAGGCACGGTCATCGAGAAGGAGGAGGGTGCCGAGTCGGCGCACGTCGCGGTAGACCAGGAGGCGACCGTCTTCGAGTTCGAGTTGGAGCACCGCGTATCTGCGCTCGGCGGAAGAGAGCGGACCGGTGTGCACCATCAGTGAGCCCGTCATCCCCGGCTGGACCACGAGACGGCGGTCGCCCAGGTCGAAGACCGCGTGTTTGGCTCGGCGGGAGAGGCCGCGAATGGTGCGATGGGGGAGGGTAGAGAGGAGTCGTCGCTTGGTGACGCCGCGGAGGATGTCGGCGTGGGAGAGCGTGGCGCTCTCGATCCGCCGCCCGAGGAGCCCTGGGCGCAGGTCCCGGACGATCGTTTCCACCTCGGGGAGTTCGGGCATGCTGGAGGTGAACGGTAAGCCGGAAATCGTGAACGGGGAGCCCCCGCGGTCAGCGGCTCCCCGTTACCGATCCCGGGCGGCAGCTCCTCAGCTCGTGACCACGATGACTCCGACCATGCCCGGGTGGATGGCACAGTGATAGTGGAACTTTCCGGGGGTGGTGAAGTTGTGGGTGACGATCGCGCCCGGAGTCATGACCCCGAGATCGAACACGCCGGCGGAGTCGGACACGATGTGGTGGGAGACGCCGGGTGTGGCACCTCCACCGTATCCATCGCCCGGGGTGCCAACGTCGGCGTTTCGCCAGCTGATGGTGTCCTTCGCGGCGAGCGAGATAGTGAAGGAGTCCGGTGAGAAGGCAGTGGTGGTGAGGGCGGACGCATTGGCCACGATGGTCACATCGGCGGCGAAGCCGGAGGGGCCGGACGAACTCGAGGCACAGGCGCCCAGGGCTGCGGTGGCCGCAGCCACGAGTAGCAAGGGACGGGTCACGGGGTCTCCAGGTGCGTGAGGGTTGCCGATTGGGGACGTCCAGCCAACGCGATCACTCACACATTGTTTCGAGACGGGCGGTCCGAAAAACTACGGACGGTCATCGCGGCGAGGCCCGGTCCGCCTCGCGCCATCCTATATCCTTGCGCCACACCTTGCCCTGGAACTGAACGGCCTCCGCGCCCGCTCGACTCGCTTCCTGCGCTTCGGCAAAGCTCTCCGCCACTCCCGTGACCGCAAGCACCCGTCCGCCGTTCACCCGGAGGACGCCGTCGCTCATCGTGGTACCAGCGTGGAAAATGGTGACGCCTTCTGGGAGATCCTCGGGAATGGAGATGGCAGCACCGAACCTCGGGGCATCGGGATAGCCCGGTGCCGCGAGCACGGTGGTGACCGCCGCTCCCCGTTGGAGCTGGACGTGGGGGAGCCCCGTTCCGCGTGCAGCGGCGTCCAGGAGGTCGGTGAGCCCACCGTCGATGAGCGGCAGCACCGCCTGGGTCTCGGGATCGCCAAAGCGGCAGTTGAACTCGATGACGGATGGCGCGCCGTCGGCGCTGATCATCAGGCCGGCATAGAGCAGGCCGCTGAACGGTGCGCCTTCGTCTTCCAATTGCGCCAGGGTCGGGAGCAGCACATCGCGCTCGACCATCTGGAGCAGGTCGTGGGTCGCGAGCGAGACCGGTGCGTACGCGCCCATCCCGCCGGTGTTGGGTCCCTGGTCACCCTCGAGCAAACGCTTGTGGTCCTGGGCCGACGGAAGGATCCGCACCTCGCGGCCGTTGGTCACGGCAAAGACCGAGAGCTCCTCGCCTTCGAGGAAGTCCTCGATCACCACCACCTGACCGGCGGTGCCGAAACGCCTTTCGCCGAGCATTGCGCGCACGGCGATGGCGGCATCACGACGCGTCGCACAAACGACCGCACCCTTCCCGGCGGCGAGTCCCGATGCCTTGACGACGAGCGGCTCCGGATGGGCGTCGACGTAGGCAAGCGCTTCGGTGAGCCCCGTGAAGCTGGCGCTCCGGGCGGTCGTCACCTCGGCGCGTTCCATGATCCCCTTGGCGAACGACTTGGACGCCTCGATCTGGGCAGCGGCGGCACCGGGTCCGAAGACGACGCGCCCCTCGCCGCGGAGTCGGTCGGCGAGCCCCATCGCGAGGGGCACTTCGGGTCCGATGATCGTGAGGTCGATGCCGTACGCATCGACCGCATCGACCAGCCGGTCGAGGTCGTCCGACGGGATGTCGAGGTTGGTGGCGAGGGTGCCGGTCCCTGGGTTGCCCGGGGCGGCGTAGATGTCGGCGTGGGGATTCTCGCGGCGGAGGGCCCAGCAGAGCGCGTGCTCGCGGCCTCCGCCGCCGACGACGAGGAGCCTCATCCCTTCCGGCTGCCGCGGATCGCTTCGCCCATCTTCTGCGCCGCGTGGCGGGCGGCCTTGCCCATCTGCTGCGCCATCTCGCGCGCTTCCTTGCCGTAGTGCTCGGTGGCGCCCTTCCAATCCTCCGACCAGGGGCGCGCCGCCTCGGGAGAGCCGCGCCGGATGTACTCGCCGTTGAGAATGCGGTCGTACTCGCCCGAGGTGACCCACGCCTGGATCTCGGCGGCCCTGATGGTGTTCATCGGATGGGTCACGCTCAACGAATTGAGCACCTTGTAGACGACGTCGAACCCTTCGTGGTTGTGGGCGTACTCATTGGCCTGGGTCATGAAGGCGTCGACGTTCATGTCGGCCGAGGTGAACCCTGCACCACGTCCGCCTCCCGCCATCTTCATGAACTTGCGCTGCATCACGATCGGATCCTGGACGCCGAGGAGGCCGGCGCGATCGGCGGTGAGCTCCGACTTCCGGCTCCACTCGAGGAATGCCAGCTTGACCGGGAGGATGAACAACTCAGCCAGGAAGGGGAGAGCGCCCAGGCTCACCAGTGCCAGTACTGCGGCGATGGTGCGGTAGAGGGCGTGCCCACTCATCACGTGGCCAAGTTCGTGGGCCAGGAGCCCGCGGATCTCGTCCTCGTCGAGGAGCTCGAGCGCCGCGGAATGGATCACGATGAAGGGATCGTCGACGCCATAGGCACCGGCGTTGAAGACCGGCGTCTGGGTCACGTAGAGCTCGGGGATCGTGGGCCAGTCGAAGGTGGCGCACATCTCGATGTGCATCTGCCAGAGGCGGGGGAACTGGTCCGGCCCGACCCGGATGGCGT
>JBAUHI010000054.1:0-25624 GCA_049680185.1 Gemmatimonadales bacterium
CCTGGACGCCGGGGAGGTGGCAGGTGACGCACTCGCGCCCAGGCTCGTGGGTCGTCTGGGAGGCGTGGCAGAGGAGGCACAAGTTGCGCGTCGGAGGCAACGTCGCGGCGACCGGCGTGGTGTGGCAGCCGTTGCAGCGGCGGTGCGCGTCGACGGGCGGCGCGTGGGCCGCCATGAGGTCCACACCGGTATGGCAGTCAGCACAATCGGTGGTGGGGCCGGCATGTTGGTCGTGACAGGTTCCGCAGAGTGCCACCGGATCAGCGGCGAGGGTCACCGGCGTCGTGTGGCAGCGGAGGCAGTCGATCGTATCGTGACGGGGGTGGGGGAAACCGACCGTTCGGGTGATCGGTCCACGGCCGGGAGCTCCGATCGACAGCGTCACGGGGATCGGATCAACATGCGCGCCAACGAGGTGGCAGGTGCTGCAGATCCGGCGCTCTGGCGCTTGATGATGGCAGATGTCGCAGCCGCGCGGGGGTTCGAACGTGAGTTTCCGGTCCGACGCGGGGTCGTGGCAGGTGATGCACGCCAGCGCGCGGTGTCGAACATGGGAGAACGAATCCGCCGCCAGCGGGGTCGTTTGCGGCGGCGGAACCGCGGATGGAGGGGCGTCTCCCTTGCCGCGAGGTGCAGGGTCGGCACCGGGCGGCGGTCCCCGCACGCCGAGCGCCTTCGTGGTATCGAACGGGATCGGTGGCAGCAGCTGCTCATCGCCGTGGTGTGGTGTGTGGATATCCCGATGGCACCCGGTGCAATCGCTGGCATCGACCCGGGCGGCGTGGGGCTGGTGACAACTGATGCAGGTCGCGGGCGAGACGGCCTTCCGATGGGCGGCGCCGGTATGGAAGGGGATCTTCTTCCACTCGGAGTGGCACTGCGCACAGCGCGTGCCGGCATCGGCGGGTCGGGTCTGCTTGTGGGGGTCGTGGCAGTCGCCACAACGGGCCTGGTGCGGGTCCTTGGTGAAGTCGAACGCCGCGACCAACCCGCGCATCTGGTGGCAGGCGGTACACTCCTGCCCGCCGGGGATGAGGAGCCTGGATGCCGAGTCGCGGGCGGCCAGTACTGGCACGCCGACATCGAACTGGTGGCACAGCGTGCAGTGCATCTGGGTCTGGGCGCTCTGCATCGTGCCGAGACGGATCCGGGTGCCGATGTGACACCCTGCATCGAGGCAGGTGGTATCGGCCGGGATGAATCGATGGGCAGACTTGGCGTGACAAGTCAGGCACTCGACCTTGTTCTTGAGCACCGCCGAGTCGGAGGAGAGGTGGATCCGATGGCCGGCGGTGGCGCTGATCTGCTGCCAGCGCTCCTTGGCGTCGCCCCGCTCGTGGCACTGTTCGCAGATCGCCCGCGGCACCTTGCCGTGCGCCGGGATCACTTCAGGGCGGTCGAAGATCCAGCCGATCATCTCCTTGGTCTGGGACTCAAGGTTGAACGGATGGCAGGAGTGGCACGAGAGCTTGGCGTGCTTGCCCTCGAGCGCGTTGACCAGGAGATAGGTGCCGGTGTCGGGCCGGACGAAGGGTTGTCCGTTGGGGATGAAGATGTGGCAGCCCCGACAGAAGTTGTTGTCGTGCATCACGTAGTCGTACGACTTGTGGGCCCCGAATCCCGCCAGGGCCACCACCAGCACGACGCCGCCGATCATCGCTCCCTGCACCCATGCCCGGCGCGCGACGATCCAGCCCCACATTGGGCGCCGACGCCGCCACAGCCAGGCCAGGACGATCACTGCAACGATCGCACCGACGACGGCGCCGCCTGCCATCAGCCACGGGGGCTGCTGGAAGAGGAACTGGGCCACATGGACGATCGGGTCCGGGAGCGGCGAATGTATCACCACCGAATCCACGGCATCGTGGATCCGGGGCGCCTGTTGCCCGGCCGGAACGCCACCGGCGCCTTGGACGAGGTGGATCACCCCGGGCAAGGCGCCAGCGACACGGCTCAGCAGGATCGTGGCCTCCCAGGCCCCTGGGTCACCGGTTCGACGCCAGTCTGCGGACCTGGGGCGGCGTGTAGTGCACCGCGGGGCGGGCCAGCGCGCGCGCCATCAGTGCCTGGACCTCCGGCGCCGGCGGCGCCAGGCCGTACTGCGTCTTGACGGCGTTGATCGAGGCACTCAGGATCGCCTCGTAGAAGAACGGATTGTGCACGCCGTAGGAGCCGTCGGAGTGACCGTACTGGGTCGCCTCGGCGAGCATCTGCGCATTGAAGAATGCGCCCTCGGCCATGGTGAGGCCGTTGGTGCTGTCGTACTCCGTGGGCGTGGTGTTGTAGATCTGCGCCAGGTAGCCGCTGTCGGTCGGGAACTTGTCGAGCTTCCCGTTGTGGTTGACATCATTCCACAGCTGATCGACCAGTCCGGCCACGGTCGCGCGTTCGTTGTTGAAGAGGTTGGCCACCACCGCGCCGTTGGCGTGACAGCCGCTCTGGGTGCAGCTGCTCCAGTTGCGGGCCGTCGATGTGTAGGCGCAGCTGTTGTCGGCGATCGGCACCCCGGTGCCGTCGACACACGGCGCCGGGCGGAAGAGGTGTCCCACCGACTGGAAGACGAAGCCGTTGGAGTCGGTCACCTGGAACGGCTGCACGTGACAGCCGGCGCAGAGGAGCGGGTTCTGGGCCGAGCCGTGGGTGGTGTAGGCACCGGCGGAGTCGTAGGTGAATCCCGGCGGGATCCACCCCGCCCCTGCGCCGAGGAGCAGCGCTCCCTGGACGGCGTGCGCACCACGCGAGGTCCGGCTGAATGTCGGGGACGGGGTGGTGTTCCGCCAATGGCACTGCATGCAAAGGTTGACGGTCGGGTCGGGTGAGGTGATCGGCAACCGGAGGCTCGCCGTATTGGGCGTACCATGCGGGTCATGGCAGACGACGCAGGTGATCGTCTGGGTGTTGCTGCTCGACGCTTCGACGTACGTGTTGGACCCGCCGAAGCGCGTCAGCGCCGCCTTGCCCTCATGGCAGCCCTGGCAACCCGGCGTGGTCGCCGGTTGGTTGTTCGCGGCCGAGTCGCCGTGGCCGGAGGCGGCCCACTGCTCCACGAACGGCTCGTGGGCGCCGCTGTGACAGGCGCCGCAGCTCGCGAGCGTGTCGTGCAGGCTCATGTGGGCGAGCGGGGCCGTGCCGCCGTCAGGGTTGCTCACGTGGGCCTGGCCGGGACCGTGACAGGACTCGCACTGCACGTCGTGGTAGACCGTGGAGGGTACCTTGTCGTAGCCGGCACTGTCGCGGCCGTTCCCGTTCCCCGATACCGTGTGGCACGTCTTGCAGTAGCTTGCAGCGTTCGCGGGGAGCGCCGACCACGCCTGCGCGTGCGGGCTGTTGGTGAGCCACTGTCCCTGGGTCGTGGCGTGGCAGTTGCCGCAGGTGGTCTGCTTGGTGGCCACCGTGTAGTAACCCAGGAACCCGTTGGTCTGGTCGGGTGGCGGATTGAATGGGGCCCGATCGCGATACTCGATCGTGTCGCAGCTGGCGAGGGTGAGGACGAGCACCGCGAGGGCGGTGAGGGTCCTGATGGAACGATCGGTCAAGCGCATCGGCAACTCCGTGATTTTCCGGATGGCATACATTCAAGCATTGCGCGGATCCCCGCAAGACGGAAACGGTGAATCGATCATGAGACTTCCTTCATCCCCGCATTGTCCTGGCTGTGGCCAGCCGGCGTCCCCCACCGCCCGCTTTTGTGCCAGCTGCGGGGCGACGTTGCATCCCTCATCGCGGCAGTGTCCGGGAGCATTATTGCTCGGAGGCGGGGCGGTGATCGTCTTTGCCCTCGGCCTCGGGCTCGGCTATCTCATGGCGGGCGAGCGTGGACGCGGTGCCCCCACACCAGTGCCGGCAGAGGCCGAGGCCCCGTTCGCGGGGAGTGGCGGAGGCGGGGCCGAAGCGGCGCCACCCGACATCAGCAACATGTCGCCGCGGGAGCGGTTCGACCGGCTGTACGACCGGGTGATGCGGGCCGCGAGTTCGGGAGATGAGGCCACCGTCCAGCGATTCGGCCCGATGGCCGTCGCGGCGTATGGAATGCTCGACCGCGTGGACGATGATGCCCGCTACGACGCGGCACTGCTCCAGATCCACTTGGGCAATGTCGCAGGTGCCAAGGTACTGGCCGACCAGATCCTCCAGCACACCCCCACCCACCTCTTCGGCCTGATGATCCGGGGTACACTCGCACGGGCGGCGCACGATTCCACGTCCGCGCGACGCAACGAGCGGCTCTTCCTGGCCGCGTACGACAAGGAGATCGCAAAGGCGCGCCCGGAATATGCCGCCCATCGCTCGGCGCTCGATGCCTTTCGCGCCCAGGCCCAGGATGACCTGAAATAGGCATACCTTGCCGGCGCGGGATGTGTATATTGAAAAAAGGGGACTGTTCCCCCAGTGCCGGATCCATCGGAGGGCCCCATGAAGGCGGGTACGAAATTCCTGCTCGGCGCAGCGATCATCGTCGCCAGCGTGAGCGTGCTGATGGTGGAAGGCGTCAAGGAGACCGGGACGTACTTCCTGACGCCCACGGAACTGAAGGGGCGGGTCGCGGCCGACCCGACATTCGTCAATGTGGGCCTCAAGGTGGGCGCCAAGGTGGTCAAGGGATCGCTCCGCCGGAACACCGCCGCCCACGAGATCGATTTCCAGGTCTCCGACGGCACCACCGAGTATCCCGTCACCTATCGTGGCACCATCCCCGATACCTTCACTGACGCCGATGACATCGACGTCGTGGTGGAAGGCCGCCTGCAGGCCGATGGCGTGATCCACGCCACCGACGTCCTGGCCAAGTGCGGCTCACGCTACGACGCCGTGCCGAAAGCGTGAGCCGAGCGTGACACTTCTCGGAACATTCTGTCTGTGGGCGGTGGTGCTGGTGAGCGCGTGGGGTGCGGTGGTCGCGTTCAGCGGGCGGTGGCAAGGCCGGCCGGAGCTGGTCGGCAGCATCCGCGGGTCGGTGTTCGCCGGGTTCGGGCTGCTGGTGGTGGCGGCCGCCTGCCTCTGGCAGGTGATCGCGGCCCACGATTTCAACGTCGAATACGTCGCCGCCTACACGTCGCGCAACCTCCCGACCTACTTCCTCATCTCCGCGTTCTGGGCCGGCCAGAAGGGCTCGCTGCTGCTCTGGTCCATCGTGCTGGCGCTCTTCGCGACGCTGGCCCAGTGGCTCACGTCCAAGCGCTACGCCGACCTGCTGCCGTACGTCGCCGGCGTCACCTCGACGGTCCTGATCTTCTTCGTGCTGGTGATGGTCACCAGCGCCAATCCCTTCGAGCGCCTCGGCTACACCCCGGCCGACGGTCGCGGGCTCAATCCGCAGCTGCAGCACCCGGCGATGATCATCCATCCGCCGATGCTCTACCTGGGCTACATCAGCGCGGTGATCCCGTTCGCGTTCGCCATTGCCGCACTGCTCTCCCGACGGCTCGATACCGGCTGGATCCACGCCATTCGGAAGTGGACGCTGGTCTCCTGGCTCTTCCTCTCCGTGGGCATCACGCTGGGGATGTGGTGGGCGTACACCGAGCTGGGCTGGGGCGGGTTCTGGTCATGGGATCCGGTGGAGAACGCGAGTCTCCTGCCGTGGCTCACGATGACGGCGTTCCTCCACTCGGTGATGATCCAGGAAAAGCGCGGGATGCTCAAGCGCTGGAACCTGAGCCTCATCATCACGACATTCCTGCTCACGATCTTCGGCACCTTCCTCACCCGCTCCGGCGTCATCGCCAGCGTACACAGCTTTACGCAGTCCGCGGTGGGCTACTGGTTCCTCGGATTCCTGGTACTGGCCGGCGTGGCCTCGTACACGTTGCTCTACACCCGCTGGCCGCAACTCGAAGCGGATGTCCAGCTCGAATCGATGGCCAGTCGGGAGGCGGCGTTCCTCTTCAATAACCTGCTGCTGGTCGGCATCGCCTTCTCGGTCCTCTGGGGTACGCTCTTCCCGATCCTGTCGGAGCTGGTACGGGGCACCAAGATCACCGTGGGTCCGCCGTTCTTCAACCGCGTCAACGTGCCCCTCGGGCTTCTGTTGCTCGCGCTGACCGGCATCGGACCGCTCATCGCGTGGCGTCGGGCCTCGCCGGCCAATCTCCGGCGCCAGTTCATCTGGCCCATGGTGGCCTTTGGCGTCACCCTCGCCGGCCTGCTCATCGCGGGCGTCCGGCAACTCCCCCCGCTGATGTGCTGGGCACTGGCCGGATTCGTCATGGGCACGGTACTGCAGGAGTTCACCCGCGGCGTCCGGGCGCGCCACCGCATGTACCACGAGTCGCTCGTCACCGCCTTCCTGCACCTCGTGGCCCGGAACCGCCGGCGCTACGGCGGCTATCTGGTCCACGTCAGCATCCTCATGTACTTCGTGGCCTTCGCGGGGACGGCCTTCCGCGAGGACCTGCAGGTCTCGCTCAAGCCGGGGCAGTCGGTCACGATGCGAAGCCCCTTCGGACACAATTACAAGTTCACCCATCTCGGCATCAGCCAGTATGATGCGCTCAATCGGTCCGTCTCCGCGGCCACGGTCGAGGTCACGGAGGATGGACGCTCGCTTGGAGTGCTCAAGTCCGAGAAGCGCCAGTACGTCGACGGCCTCGGCCGGCCGACCTTTAATCCGTCGACCGAGATCGCCCTGCGCAGCACGCCGCAAGAGGATCTGTACCTGGTCTTCGAGAGCGCCGTGAACGGGACCGAAGAGGCCAACTACCGGTTCACCATCACGCCGCTGGTCTGGTGGGTGTGGTATGCCGGCCTCATGCTCGTGATCGGCGGGTTGGTCACGATGTGGCCGGCGTCGACCGGCGGGGGTGGACCGAAGTCTCCGATGGAATCGGGATACGCGGCAGCACTTGCCGCCCCGAGCGGGAGTCCCGCATGAGCACGATGGATCGGCGGGCGTTCTTCGGCGCCTTGGCGTTCACCGCCGTCCCGGTGGTGCTGGGTGCCATCCAGCAGCGGCCGGGAGACTCCACCCATGCGGCGATCCCTCAGGGTGACGCGGGTTTTCTTCCGAACCCGGCGCTGGCCGGCGTTTCGCGCCCTGCGGTCACTGCGCTCGACAACGACCCGCTGGTCATCGGCATCGAACATCGAGTGCGCTGCCCCTGTCCCTGCGGGCTCGATGTGTACACCTGCCGCACGACCGACTTCACGTGCAGCTATTCCCCCGAGCGACACCAGGAGATCATGGCCCTCGTGACCCAGGGGATGTCGCCCGACCAGGTGGTCGGCGCGCTCGTGGCCAAGTACGGCGAGTCGACGTTGATGGCCCCGAAAGCCCGTGGATTCAACCTCGTGGGGTACCTCCTGCCTGGTTCGCTGGTGCTGCTGCTCGGCGCCGCCCTCACGTCGGTCATCCTGTCGCGGCGGCGCGGTGCAGGGCAGGGTGCCGCCCTGGTCCCGGCCCCGGCCAGCGCACGCGGCGCCGGTGCTTCGGCGGATGAGCTCGCCAAGCTGGCGCAGGCGATGCGGGAACTCGATCCGTGAACGTGCTGGAGGTCGTGCTCGGCGTGGTGGTGGCGGCGGTGGCGGTGACCCTGGTGGCGTGGCCGCTCTGGCATCCTCCGGCGGCCGGGGCCGCCGCGTTCGACGACGCGCCGACGCTCGAAGAGACGCGTAAGGGTGTCGCCCTGCTGGCGCTACGCGAGATCGATTTCGACCGGGAGACCGGGAAGCTCTCCGACCAGGACTACGAGCGGCTCAAGACGGCGTACACTGCCGAGGCCGTCGCGGCGCTGCGGGCGGAAGAGGGGCGGTCGGCCCGGGCGTCCGACTCCGTGGAGGCGCTCATCGCCGCGCGGGTGCAGGTGTTGGGCGCGCCGCGTGGGTCGGCGGGATCCACCGTCGGTGGCCACGCCAGCTGCGCCAACTGCGGGCCCCGGCCTGAATCCGATGCCATCTTCTGTTCCGAATGCGGTGCGCAACTGGCGGGACATGGATGCAGCCACTGCGGCGCCGTGCTACCTCCGGGTGCCCGGTTCTGCGAGGCGTGCGGCGCACCGGTGGCGGGTGCGGCGTAACTGGGTGAGCCTCCAGGTCCGATAGCGGCATGAGCGGCACGAACTGAACGGGTCCCGGGGCAGCATCCAGCCCTGGGGCCCGTTCGCAGTTCACTTGGCTCGCACTGTTCTTCGATCACGATCGATCACACAGCACTGATCTGCGCTTCGCTTCGCTCGCTATCGACGACCTACGACCTGCATCCTGCCTGAACACCGAGACTCGTGGCGCCGGGTGCGCCGGAGTTGGCGAGGGTGACCGTCATCCGTCGCCACGTCCCAGGCGATACACCGCTCCGATCCCGAGCCGGGTCCGCCACATCGTGTGCTGGCTGAGGTCGGGTGAGAGATCGGTGTCGGCCAGCTGGGATCCCGACACTGCTGCATCGCCCCGGATCGACACACCGAACCTGCCGGAGACCGGGAGCTCGAGCGTGGCGCCAGCGTGGCCGCCGAATCGGGCGACCGAACTCCCGCCATCTGGCCGCCACAGGTCGAACAGCGGACCGGCGTGGACCATGAGCCGACCGCCGGTCGTGGTCCGGGCCACCGACGTGCGGACCTCCGGTGCGATCTCCAAGAGCGACAGGTCGCCGCCCTGAAGGAGCGCAATGTTGTCCTGGGAGTATCCGGTCGGCGCCCCGGCGATGGTGACGGCCACGCCGAATCGTGGCCCTGCGAGGCGGAGCGTGATCAGCGTGGGTCGAAAGGGCCGGATGTAGACCGGCGGCGATGACGTATCGCGGATGCCGCCGTGGAACCGGGTCATCCCGAATTCGAGGGTGAGCCGGGTGCCGCCATCCTGCTGGGCGGGGAGCGCCGCGGGCGTCAGGAGAAGGACCCCGCCCAGGATCATGCGTCGCATCAGTGGTCTCCGGAGAGGAGTGAATGGGGGCGGCCGCATCCGACCGCCCCCGCCGAGGGTCACTTCAAGTCCAGCTGGATCCAGCCGTTCAGTGCCTTGTCGTAGCCGATGAACGCCCAGTTGGCCGCCGGGTTCGAGTAGCCGGTGACGCTGTTGGCGATGGCGACTCCGATGAGGTCATCGTTGGACTTGAGCCAGTTGATCGCCTCGGTGATGAGCGACCAGAGCGCCTTCACGGCGCTGATGGTGCCGCCGTTGAGTCCGATGTTGTCCTTGGCTCCCTTATAGGTCTTCGAGAAGTCGTTCACCGCACCGACGAACCTCGCCATGTTCTGGTTGTCCACCTTGACCTGGCAGGATGTATCGTCGTCTTCCAGCGCCAGGATCGAGAAATTCTGGTCCGGGTACGTCGCGTGGAACGCATTGAGCTGTGACTGGCTGTAGAGCATCAAGTTGCCCGTCCACGAAGTGCCGTTCATGTCCCAGTAGGTGTTCCCGTACTCACCGATGCACCAGAGCGTGTGGTAGGTCGTGTTGTCGCCCGGGGTGGTGGGGGCCAGAATGTGGAGCTCAAACTCGGGGTTCCCCTTCAACCAACCCTCAAATGTCCCCGAGAACTCGACGTGGCGCATGAACAGGCCGTGGTACACCGGATCGCCGCCACCGGTCCCCACCACAGGATTGGAGCTCGTTCCGCTGCCACCGGCGTCGTTCGGGCCACAGGTATCGACGTTGCAGGTGGTGCGCTGGAGCGCGGCCTCGGGGTGGTCGAGATCGGACTCCTGGGGCTCGACTGCGAGGACCGGGACGGCGGGGGGGCGGTCGGGGGAGAGGATATGGCGACGTCCCTGGGTGTCGTAAGCCACCGGGGTGTCGTGGTCATTGATGGCGGTGGCCACCAGGATGTTCTCATCGCCCTGCCACGCCTCGCGCTGTCCTTTGACCGGGAAGTAGAACTCGAGCGGGCGGGCGGATGCAGCATCGGCGCCGATGCTCGACTCGACGTCTCCACTGGCGGCAGCCAGGGCCCGCATCGGCGCCCCGTCAGGACGACCAAGGAACCGTTGGAACTGGAGCTTGTGCTCCTGGAATGGCGAGGCACCGAGCTCCGAGCGGACCAGCGTCCGGAACGACGGGTCGCGCAGCGCGAGCGCCGTCCGCCGGGCCAGGCGCTCGAGGCGCCCCTGCTCGCCGTCGACCGGCGCGGGCTCGGAGACGATGACGTCATTGCCGCCTCCGCTGGCCGCCGTCGGGTTGTGGTCGTCGGCGCAGGCCGATGCCACGCAGAGCAGCGCCGGCACCAGCCAGAGAATGGGATATCGCACGGTGTCCTCCTTGGGTTAGGGCGCCAACGCGCCCGTGACTGAAGCGCGCCCAAGGTATGGATCGATGTGAGGAGGACCGGCACCGCGAAAATGCGTTGGAGGGCGGAAAAAACCGCTCAGGGGCTCAGTCCACCTCCCGGTCGAAGCCGACCAGCGTGCGGTGGGCCACCCGGAGCGCCGCCCACGTGATGGTGAGGCACCCGGCCATCACGATCCCGGTGGCGATCACGATCGCGGTCACCCCCGGATGGCCGTCGAACTGGGTGTCGCGCAGGAACCCGGCCACTGGCCCCGCCTCCACGATGATCACCACCGCCAGGAGTCCGGTGATGGTCATCATGCAGACGAGTCCGCCGAAGCTCGTGGGGATCTGGGCGGCGTTCTCGCTGTCGAACTGCGGATAGACGGCCCCGAACGCCAGCGCCAATGCCGCGATCGCGAACGTGAGCGCGGCCACGGTGCCGACATTCATCAGCAGGATGACCGGTGCCGACTTGAGCGACACGTTGGTGATGATGGTGAGGCCGAGCGACAGGATCAGGAGCGGCGCGGTCCCGGTCCAGTACTTGCTCCGGATCAGCGCCCGGAGGTCCAACGGGCTCGAGCGCAGCAGCCAGAACTGCCGACCCTCCAGCGATACCGCCGGGAAGATGAACCGCACCGCGATCGCCGCCAAGACGAACCCGCTCAATCCCTGATTGAGGAAGATCACGAGCGTGGTGACGAAGAGCGGCACCCGCTCGCCGGTGTTGATCGGCAGCGCGGAGATGTTGAAGAGGTACACCACCAGCAGCACGCCGATCAGGATCAGCTGCCCCCATTGCGTCGAGTCGCGGAAGAAGACCCGCACATCCTTGAGCAACATCTCCCGCTGCATCGGGCCCAGGGGACGAAGCACATACCCGACCCAGCGGGCCTGACGCCGCCCACCGTCCCGGGTATCGCCCCCTTCCTGCGCCCGGGAGAACCCCGACGCATAAAGCCGGTGGTGCAGGATGGCCCCCAGGACGACCAGCGCCCCCGCGGTGGTCCACAGGAGCAAGATCGGGAGCGGATCGGCCACCCGGTCGAGCCAGTCCATCACGATGTCGGCGGCCCATTGGCTCGGCAAAAAGGGATTGGTCGGCGCCTGCAATAGGGTCAGGAAATCGATCAGGTTCCGGAAGCCCTCCGGGCGGGCCAGCTGCTCGGGCTTGGCCAGTCGGAGCCACAGCACGAATCCTGCCGCCGCCGCCACCGCCAGCAGGGTCAGGAAGTCGCGGAGCCGTCGGGCAGGGAAGATGTTCACCAACGCCAGCGTGAGGACAGCGCCGATGGCGGCAGGCACCACGAGGAGCGGGAACAACGCGGCGGCCGCCACCAGGGGGAAGAGCGGCCCGCCGCCGAACACCGCCCCATACGCGGCGAAGATCGGCACCGCCATCACCACCACCATCCACGACGAGTGCAGCAGGTTCTCCGCCAGCTTGGCGAGGTAGAACCAGAGCCAGTCGACCGGTGCCGAGATCAGGAGGTCGAGGTCGCGCGCCAGAAAGAAGGACGACAGCGCGGTGATGAGGTTTGAGAGCAGCAGGAGCGACAGGAACGCCAGGAAGCCCACCGCCAGCATCTTGCTCGCGATGAGCGGGCCGACCTCCGGGGTGTCCTTGAGGTACCGGAGCACCCGATGCAGCAGTCCGTACGTCCCGCCCCAGAACAAGGCTCCCACCAGCAGCAGGAGCAGCACCTTGGTCCCGGCGCCCTTCCGCTCCTGGCGCAGGCGCGCCAGCGCGCTCAGCCATTTGGGCCGAAGCAGGTCGGGGATCCACGGTTCCCGCCTTCGTACCGCCGTCCCGGCCTCGATCACTTGCCGAACACCGTCTCGAGCGCACCCACCTCGCCAGTGCCGGTGAGCTTGAGGAACACCTCCTGCAAGGACATCCCCTGCGAGGCGGTCTGGTCCCGCAGGTCCTGCATCGTCCCCACCCCAGCGATGCGCCCGCGGTGGATGATGGCGATCCGGTCGCAGACGGCTTCCGCCACCTCCAGCGTATGCGTGCTCATCAGCACCGTGCCGCCCCGGTCGACGAAGCGTCGGAACAGGTCCTTCAAGAACGCCTGACCCTTCGGGTCGAGTCCCACCATCGGTTCGTCCACCACGATCACGTCCGGTCGGTGGATCAGCGCGCTCGAGATGATCAACTTCTGGCGCATCCCGTGGCTGTACTTCTCCACCAGCTGGTCCTTCCAGTCGGTGAGCTCGAAGAGGTCGAGGAGCTCGGTCATCCGGGCCTCGACCTCCGGCCCCTCCTGCCGATAGAGCCCGGCCACGAACCGGAGGAACTCCGCCCCGGTCAACTTGTCATACACGTAGGGCCGGTCGGGGATGAAGCCGAGGGTCTGCTTGGCGGCCACCGGGTCGACCGCCACATCGTGTCCGGCGACGGTCACGGTGCCGGAGGTGGGCTGCAGGATCCCCGCGATCATCCGGAGCGTGGTGGTCTTGCCGGCGCCGTTGGGCCCGAGGAAGCCGAAGAGCTCCCCTCTCGGGACGTGGAGCGAGATGTCGTCGACGGCGGTGAACTTCCCGTAACGCTTGGTCAGGTCGGTGAGGCGGATCATTCGCCATCCAGGAACGCGGTGGGTTGCAGGGCGCCGACCAGCGGCAGATACTCGGCCCACTCGGCGGTGCCGCCGACGAGGAGTCGGGCGTGGGCGGGGGTCGCCGGGAACTGCCCGAAGGCGGGGTCGATCGGGACCCAGTCGCCGATGAAGGCCTCGACCCAGCTGTGGCGCCGGAGGACGTGTCCCCCCACCAGGAGCCCGGCCACCGGGCGGGCCGGCAGCCCCACCCGTCGCGCCAGCGCGGTGAAGAGGATCGCCATTCCGGCGGCGCTCCCCTGCCGCCGGGACAATACCTGCGCCGCCGTTGGCCAGGCGCCTCCGGCACTGTCGCTGACGAAAGCGATGTGGTCGTGGATCCATTGGGTCAGGCGGAGCGCGGCGGTCCGGGCGCTGGTTTCCGTTCCCACGATGGTCCGGGCGAGCGCGGTGACGGAGGTGTCGTCGGGCGAGAGGCGCGGCTCGCCCCGGAGCATCGCGATGAAGCGCAGGTCGGTCATCGGGATCGGCTGCACCGGCCGCATCGGGTCGCGCATCGGGGCGAACGACATCCGGCCCAGCGTCATCGTGTCACCCGAGAACGACTGCATCGGTCCCGCACCCTGCAGGTCGGAATATTCCGCCCCTGGCAACACCATCAGGGTCCCCTTCGTTCCGGCGGCGAGCGCGGCGTCGCCGGGTCCGGCCACGAGTGGGAGCGCAGGAAGGTCGCGCGGCGGATGGGCGGAGTCACTCAGCGCCTTGAGCCCGTCGTTCGCGAATTCGAACGCGGTACGCTCGAAGGTGAGGCCGCCGCCGGTCCAGCTTCGGACCGGGAAACCGTTGAGGTCGTACCATGCATGGGTCGGTACGCCGCGTTCGATCCGTGCCACCCGCCAGGCGCGGAGCGTGTCGGAGAGGATCACTTGATAGCCGGTCGCGCTCTTCACCACGCTGTCGGGGATGATGAATGTCGAGTCACCGGTGATGGTGGCGCCCGTCGCGTAGTACTCGAGGGTCACGGGATCGAACACGGAATGGCTCACGGTCGCGCCCAGCGCGGGGTGCTCCCGGTACGCGAGCTGGATCGGCAGGGCGCCGATGGGGAGCAACGGCCCGTCGATCCGCTGGGCCGTCGGCCAGGTCCCGCCCGCGGAATGCACGAGACCGGTGAGCACGGAATCGCCGATCGCGACGATCTCCGCGGTCGCGGTCGCGCGGGGCCCATCGACCTGGACCTCGGCGCGCCGGAGCCCCAGCCGCGTGGTGAGGAGGGTGTTGCTGGAGAATTCGTGGCGCTCGGGTCCATGTGCGCCCGCCAGGATGATGACGAGGCGTTCGGAGAGTCGTACCTGCGCCGGCGTCGAGTCGGTCGGCGCCAGCGTGTCAACGGTGATCGAGGCCAGGCCGACCTGGCGGCTGCCCCACGACACTTTGTAGTAAGCGCTCCCAGGGGGCACGTGCTGTGCAGCGGCCGCGAAGTGCCCGTTGGGTGAGACGAACCGCCGCTCCACCAACCACCCGAGCGATGCCACCCACGCCACCAGGACGACGGCCGCCACGAACCCGCGGCTCACGCCGGCCTCGGGCGGCCGATGATCAGCTCGACCTCGGCACGGTCCGAGTCGCGCTCCACCATCACCACGACCGACACCGGGAATTCGGAGATCCGACGCGACTCCTCCAGCGTATCCCGCAGGAGGCGCGCGGCCTCGTCGGCCGGGAGCTGCCCGGCCCCGGCACCGACGAGCGGCATCGCGATCGTCGCGAGCTGCCACTGGGCGATGCGCTGCCACGCCGACATGAGCGCGCGGCGGACGGTGTCGGATGTGGCCGATTGCTCGGCCGATTGGATCACGGCGTGGACCATGAACTTGGCGGGAAGTTCGCCGGCCCCGGTCACCACTGCCGCTCCGGGGACGAGCGCCTGCTGGATCTTCCGTTGTTCCACGAATCGCGCACCGGCCTGGCGGTCGAGCCGCGCCGCGGCAGTGGTCACCGGATCGAGCGTGGCGTCGGCCGGGCGTATGATGGCGTCGACCTCCGCGAACGCGAGGTCGTCCACCCGGACGAGGATCATCGCGCTGCCTCCCGCGCCCGCTGGTACATCTCGCGGGCCTCTTCGCTGCGTCCCAGTCGGTCCAGGATCCGCCCGAGCAGATGGAGTGCGCGCCCCTGTCGCAGGTCCAGCTCCGCCGCCCGACGCAGGGCGATCTCCGCGCCCACGAGGTCGCCCTGATGGTGCAACGCCTCACCCAGATAGAACTGGGCCGCCGAGTTGGCGGGATCGACGTGGATGGCGTGCCGCAGCGTGGTCACCGCTTCCCCCGGCAGCCCCTTCCGATGGAGCAGCAAGCCCAGGTGGAACAATGCGGCCGGGTGTTCCGGCGATTCCCGCAACGCCCGTCGCAGGTCCGCCTCCGCATCGGTGTAGCGTTTGAGGGTCGCGAGGACCGCGCCACGCTGCGTCAGCAATCCCGGATCGGCGGGGCGGTCGGCGAGCGCCAGCGTCAGCTGATCCACTGCGCCGTCGAGATCGTCCTGGGCCTCGAGGATCGTCGCCAATGCCGAGCGGGCCTCGACGTGGTGCTCATCGAGTTCGAGGAGCGACCGGTAGGTGATGACCGCCTCCGCCGGCCGACGCCGCGCCACCTGCTCGGCGGCCCGCCGGAACAGGAGGTCGCTCTCCGAGCCTTCGGCGCGGGGATCGGTGACCACGACATCATCGTTGGGAAGGCCGGCGGCAAGGGGTCGGAGCGGGAACCGCACGTCCGGCCGGGAAGGGTACGGCTCGCCCTCCATGCCATCGGGCGTGAAGAGGTCGTGGAGCGCCGGGTCGCGATCGGCGCTGCGGCTCTGGCGGAAGCGGCGCATGGTCGAGGTGTATGGTAATGGGGCTATCAGCTATCAGCTATCAGGTATCAGCTATCAGGTATCAGCTATCAGGTATCAGCTATCAGCCGTTAGCTGCCAGCCATCAGTTATCAGGCAACGTCAGATCGGCACCCCTTGAATGCGCCCTGCCATCCCGGGTAACGTACAAGGCTATGGCTCAGGACTCCCTGGTCGTTCGCGGTGCGCGCGAACACAACCTGCAGGACATCTCGGTCACGATCCCCCGTGACCGATTGACGGTCATCACCGGCCTCTCGGGGTCCGGGAAGTCGTCGCTCGCCTTCGACACGATCTATGCCGAAGGCCAGCGTCGGTACGTCGAATCGCTCTCGGCATATGCCCGCCAGTTCCTCGGATTGATGGAAAAGCCCGATGTGGACGCCATCGAGGGGCTCTCGCCCGCCATCTCGATCGAGCAGAAGTCGGCATCGCAGAATCCGCGGTCGACGGTCGGCACGGTCACCGAGATCTACGACTATCTCCGGCTCCTCTGGGCCCGGACCGGTGTCCCGCACTGTCCCAACGACGGCACGCCCATCACCCGACAGAGCGCTTCGCAGATCACCGACACCATCCTAGGTTGGCCCGAAGGGACGCGGATCGAGGTCCTGGCCCCGCTGGTGCGCGGCCGCAAGGGAGAGTTCCGGGAGGTATTCGAGGATGCCCGCCGGCAGGGATTTGCCCGGGTGCGGGTCAATGGGACCACCCACGAACTGGATGAGGTCCCCAAGCTCGAGCGCCGGAAGAACCACGACATCGCCGTCGTGGTGGACCGTCTGGTGGTCCGGGAGTCCGATCGTGGTCGGCTCAACGATTCCGTCGAGACGGCCCTCCGCGCCGCCGATGGGCTTGTGGAGGTGGTGGACCACGGTGAACGGGCAACGGGTAAGGGTGAACGGGGTGCTACCGCGACGCCCCGCCACGCGCCACCCGCCACCCGCAGTCACATTTTTTCCGAGAAATTCGGGTGTCCGGTCTGCGGCCTCTCGTTGCCGGAGCTCGAGCCGCGCCAGTTCTCATTCAATTCGCCGTTCGGTGCCTGTCCCGATTGCCACGGCGTCGGCACCCGGCGGGAGGTCAATGCCGACCTCGTTCTGGGCGACTCGAGCATCTCGATCCTCGAGGGCGTCATCCTGCCGTGGGGTGAGCCGAGCGGCTACCTCCGGAAAGTCGTGTTGCCGACCTTGGGCAAGGCGTTCCGGTTCGAGCTCAATGCCCCGTGGCGGGATCACAGCGCCGCCGCCCAGCACGCCATCCTCCACGGCGAGCCGGGACGGGTGCTCAAGTTCGTGGCGGAGGGCGCCAAGAAGTCGGAGTACGAGAGCGACTGGGAGGGGGTGCTTCGGAACGTCGAGCGGCGTTACCGCGAGACCACCAGCGATGCGATCCGGACCGAGCTCGAGAACTTCATGATCGAGCAGCCCTGCCAGGCATGCGGAGGGCGGCGCCTCAAGCCGGAGAGCTTGTCGGTCACCGTGGGCGGCAAGGGGATCGGCGAGGTGGTGGAGATGCCGGTCGAACGGGCGCTGGAATTCTTCAGTGGGCTCATCGCGGCCGGCGCACGCAAGGGTCGTCAGGGGCAGGCCATCCCCGGGATCGACAGCGAGGTGGCGGCGCCCATCCTCAAGGAAGTGACCGACCGCCTCCGGTTCCTGCGCGATGTCGGTCTTGCCTATCTCACGCTCGGTCGCGGTGCCGCCTCCCTCTCGGGCGGCGAAGTCCAGCGGATCCGACTCGCGACCCAGATCGGCTCCCGCTTGGTCGGCGTGCTGTACATCCTGGACGAGCCGAGCATCGGGTTGCACCAGCGGGACAATGAGCGCCTGCTGAGCACCCTGCGGGAGCTGCGCGACCTGGGCAACACTGTCATCGTCGTCGAGCACGACGAGGACACCATCCGTGCTGCCGACCACGTCATCGACCTGGGTCCCGGCGCCGGCAAGCTCGGCGGCAAGGTCGTGGCCGAAGGGACCGTGGCGGAGATCGTCAAGCATCCGACCTCGCTCACCGCGCGCTATCTGCGCCGCGAGCTGCGCGTGCGGGTGCCGCCCTCCCGGCGCCCCGGCAATGGCGAGCGTCTGCGGATCGTCGGCGCCTCGGGCAACAACCTGAAGGACCTCACCGTCGACGTGCCGCTGGGCAAGTTCGTCGCGGTCACGGGCGTCTCCGGATCGGGGAAGTCGACGCTCGTCACCGACATCCTCTACCAGGCGCTGGCACGCCATTTCTATCACGCCAAGGTGGTGCCCGGGCGGCACCGGCGCATCGAAGGGCTCGACAAGATCGACAAGGTCATCGACATCGACCAGAGCCCCATCGGAAGGACGCCGCGCTCCAATCCGGCCACCTATACGGGATTGTTCACGCCGATCCGCGAGGTCTTCACACAGCTGCCCGAGGCCAAGATCCGCGGGTACGGCCCAGGACGCTTCTCGTTCAACGTCAAGGGGGGACGGTGTGAGGCGTGCCAGGGCGATGGGCTGGTCAAGATCGAGATGCACTTCCTGCCCGACGTCTACGTGCCGTGCGAGGTCTGCAAGGGGCGGCGCTACAACCGCGAAACGCTCGAGGTCCGCTTCAAGGGGCGGAGCATTGCCGATGTCCTCGACCTGACCGTGGCCGATGCGCGAGAGTTCTTCGAGGCCCAGCCGCGGATCGCCGAGAAGCTGGAGCTGTTGAACGACGTGGGGCTCGGCTACCTGCATCTGGGGCAGTCAGCGACGACGCTCTCCGGTGGCGAGGCGCAGCGGGTCAAGTTGGCCACCGAGCTCTCCAAGCGCGACACCGGCCGTACGCTCTACATCCTTGATGAGCCGACCACCGGCCTGCATTTCGAGGACGTGAGACTTCTGCTCGAGGTGCTGCATCGATTGGTGGACAAGGGGAACAGTGTGGTGGTGATCGAGCACAACCTGGATGTCATCAAGACCGCCGACTGGATCATCGACCTGGGCCCTGAGGGCGGTGAAGAGGGGGGCAGGATCGTGGCGCAGGGCACCCCGGAGCAGGTGGCCGCCACCAAGGGGAGCTTCACGGGAGAGTTCCTGAAGCGGGCGTTGTCGGAACAATGACCTACGAAGAGATCCTCGGCGTCCTCAGCTACGCCAACGGGCACGATATAGCGGTGCACGTGGTGACCACCGACGGCGCCGAGGTCGTTGGGGTCCCCAGCTCGGTCGATACCCACATCACTGCCCACGAGGTGTACTTGAGGCCCATCGGCGATGACGAGACCGAGATCGCGTTGTCGCTCGGAGCCATCCAGAACGTCGAGCTGATCTAGCAGCGATCGGTCTTCGGCGCCTCCGGGATGACGATGGAACGTCCCACTCTCCACGAACGTGGAGAGTGGGTAGGGGGTGAGGAAAAGCGCGAGGCAAGGAGCCGCGCCGGCGGTGAGGAAAAGCGTACCGCAACGGGCTTGCACGTAAGGAAGCGCGCACTGAGACGGGGCAGAGAAATAAGTAGGTCCCACCGAAAACATGTCGTCCGCGATCGATCATCTATCACACTGTCTGCCAACGCGTTAGCTTGGCACTAATTGTTCGGCGTTTCTGTGTGAAACAAACTGGAACGTTCCCGCGTAGGTCCGCCATGGCTGAACAGATGACATCGGTGCGACGCTCGGATCCTGGCCTCAAATGGCTGGTGGCCGGGGGCGTGCTCACAACGGGGATCCTGAGCCTTCTCCTGGCATTCCTGGCCGACACGATCGGCAGGAGTGGCCCGAGCGGAGCTGGGCCGCTGGGATTCCTTGGATTTGCGGTCGCAGCGGCCGTCGCGGCGGTAGCGTTCGGGCCTATCGGTCGGGCGGTCGCGACGCGCATCCTTGGTGGTGGTGCCGGGACGGATCCGGCCGTGGAGACCGAGATGGACTCGCTTCGATTCCAGGTCGAGGACCTGCGACAGGCACTGTCGGAGACCCACGAGCGGCTCGACTTCACCGAGCGCCTGCTGGCCAGCGGCACCGAGAAGCGGAGCTGAGATGGACGGCCTGATCGGGAGTCTCACGGGGCTGGTGGTGGTCTTTGCGATCTTCGGAATACCCGGGATGTGGCTATTGGGGAAAACCGCGTTCGGCAAAGCCATCATCGAACGGATGCGAGCCGAAGCGCGCGGCGGGGTCGATCCGCAACTGCTCGTCGAGGTCGATGAGCTGAAAGAGCAGCTGACCGAGGTGCTGGATCGGCTGGAATTCGCGGAGCGCACGTTGGCAAGCTTGAAGCCAGGGGCGACCGCGGGAAAGGCGGAGGAGCGGTGATGGACGACATCGTGGCCATGATCCTCCTCTTCGGCGGTGGTACGGCCATCGCGATCTCGTTCAGCCCGATCGGGGCTGCGATCGCGGCGCGGATCCGTGGTAACGCCGCAGTGGTCGACACCGATCCCCAGGTCCTGGCCGAGCTCGACGACCTGCGGGGCCAGTTGAGTGAGCTCCATGAGCGGATGGACTTCTCCGAACGGCTGCTGGGCCAGGTCCGGCCGCGTGACGCCGCCGATGCGGGAGGGGTGAACTGATGGCCGATCATGAACCACGCGGTAGGTTCGGGTCGCTATTGCCGATCGGAGCGCTCCTCGTGATCGGCTACGTGGTCGTGGCGTTGAACGTCGGCGTCCCGTTCGCGATCCCCGGGTTCATCTTCCTGGTGGGTGGAGGGATCGGCTTCCTCTTTACGCCGATGGGCAGGGCGCTCACCCGGAGCATGGAAGCCGATGCCGGCCTGCCCCACCCGGAGATCCCGAGCGAGTTGTTGGGTGAACTCGACGAGTTGCGGGCCCGCGTCGCTGAGCTCGAAGAGCGCCAGGACTTCTCGGAGCGGCTGCTGGCCCGGAAGGATGGCGAATCGATGACCCAGGGTGGGGAGCGGCGGGAATGAATCCAACCGACATCTATGACATCATCATGGCCACGATGTTCGGGTTGATTCTGCCGTTCGGGTTGGCCGGGCTGATACTCTACGCGCGGGCCCGGAGCCGGCGGCAGGAATTGGAGGTGCAAGGCCGGGCCGATCCGGCGGTCTTGGTTGAGCTGGATCAGTTGCGGGCCCATCTTGCCGAGGTCGATGAGCGGCTTGATTTCGCGGAACGGATGCTGGCCCAGCAAGCCGACCCGCATGCGTTGCGCCCCCCGGAAGGGTCGGCGCGCTGATGGAGGACGTGTCCGGGGGGATGTGGGCGGTGCTTGCCGTCCTCGGCGGGATCGGTATCCTGACCGGAATGGGCGCTCCCATCGCATTGGCCGTCGGGTTGCCGATCGGGGTCGCGGGAGTGCTCGGCTGGAGTCGCTGGGCATTCGTGAAATGGGCGCGCCGGCCCGACGCGGCAGTGGGCCTCACATCCGGCGAGGTGGACGCGATGCGATTCCGGCTCGATGACGTGGAGGCGCTCCAGGCGCGGTTGGCCGAGGTGGAGGAGCGGCTCGACTTTTCCGAACGGCTGTTGGCACAGCATGGCGCGCCCGCCGAGGCGGTGCGGAGCGGGAGGATCTGATGGGGCCCTGGGTCTGGTGGGGCACGCCGCAGTGGATCTTCGGAGCGATCGCGATCTGGGTGATCTTCGGTCGGCGCTGGTCGCGTGGGCGGGACCGGGTGGGTGCCGAGCGGCACGACGCACTGGCGGCCGAGGTGGATGACCTGCGGCGGCGGCTGGCTGACCTCGAAGGGGAGCGTGACCGGTTGTCCGAGGTGGAGGACCGTCTCGACTTCACCGAGCGGATGCTATCGAAGTCCGGACCAGCGAGTTCCTTGCGCGAGGAGAACTGACTTGATCCAAGGTCTTCCGCCGGTCCCGCCAGCGCCACCGATGGTCGTGCAGGGGGGCGGACACGATCCGGGGATGCTCATCTTCGCGCTCGCCGTGGTCGCCGCCATCACGCTGGTCCTGTTCCCGCTGGTGCGTGCCTGGGCACGGCGCTTGGAAGGTGGTGCGCCGCGCGATGACAGCGACTCCCATCTGGGGGCACGGGTGGAGCACCTGGAGCAGCGCCTGGCCGATGCCGAAGAGCGGCTCGACTTCGCGGAGCGGATGCTGGCGCGGGGCCCAGAACCGATGGCGCTCCCGCGGGAAAAGGCGGACTGATGGATCCGGGCGCCAGCATTACAATCATGTTCAGCGTCGCCGCGCTCGCGATCGGTGCCGTGCTGGTGCTTCGTGGCCCGCTGGGAAAGTCGATCGGGAAGATGCTCGAGACCCCGGACGAGAACGACCTTCCCTCCGCCCTGGCGTTGAGCGATGACCTTCGGGCGCGGCTGGCAGAGCTGGATGACCTTCGGGTCCGGCTGGCCGAAGTCGAAGAGCGGTTAGATTTCTCGGAACGTCTACTGACCCAGGGTCGCGAAGCCGCCGCCCTGCCCGGTCCCGCGGAGGGGGCACAATGATCACGGCGGAGGACGTCGAGGGATTCCTCGACCGGCTTGACGGTGGCACCCTGCAGGCCAACGCCGCTGGCGAGGGGCTCTGGCTGGTGCATACCCGGGATGGCCTCGAGGTGGCGGTCAACGCGGTGGCGCCCCTCCTGGTGCTCCGGATCAACGTGATGCGGCTCCCCAAGGACGCCAAGAAGCTGGCGGGCCTTTGCCGCAAGCTCCTCGAGTTCAACGCCAAGGACCTGACCCACGGTGCATACGGGATCGAAGGGGACGACGTGGTGCTGACCGACACGCTTTCGCTCGACCGGACGGATTTCCAGGAGTTCGAGTCGAGCTTTGACACGATGACGCTGGCCCTGGCCCAGCACTTCGGCGCGCTGGCGCCCTATCGGGAGACCTGACCCCATGGGATTCTGGGATCGATTCTCGGCCCTCATCCGGTCGAACGTGAATGACCTCATCTCCCGGGCCGAGAACCCCGAGAAGATGCTCAATCAGCTGATCACCGACATGCGGGGTCAGTTGGCCAAGGCCAAGCAGCAGGTCGCGGCCGCCATCGCCGACGAGAAGAAGCTCCAGGCCGATGCCGAGTCGATGAAGAAGCAGGCGGAGGACTGGGAGCGCCGGGCGATGCTCGCGGTGCAGGAGAACCGCGACGATCTCGCCAAGCAGGCGCTGGTCCGGTTCAATGAGACCCTGCAGGGGGCCCAGCAGCTGCACGAGACGTGGGTCAAGCACAAGGCGGAGACCGAGAGCCTCAAGGGGTCACTGCGGGCCCTCAACGACAAGATCGAAGAGGCCAAGCGGAAGAAGAACATCCTCATCGCGCGGGCCCGGCGGGCCGAGGCGCAGCAGCGCATCCAGGAGACGATGTCCGGGATGTCGGACAAGAGCGCCTTCGAGAGCTTCGAGCGGATGCAGGAGAAGATCGAGGACCAGGAGCGGAAGGCCATCGCCTCGGCGGAGCTGCAGCAGGAATTCGAGGGCGACACCCTGGTCGAGCAGTTCAAGTCGCTCGAATATCACGGCAGCTCCGATCAGCAGCTCCTCGAGCTCAAGCAGAAGATGGGTGTGCTGGGGGCCGGCGGGACCCAGTCGGCCAAGCAGATCGGCAAGGGCGAGGACGTCGTGCTCGACGCCAAGGTCGTCGATGATGATGAGAAGGGCGTCGGTGCCTGAGTGACTGAAGAGTGACGAGTGAAAAGTGAAGAGTAAACAGTGAACGGTGAACGGGGTCTCGCGAGGGGCCCCGTTCACGTTGGCCCGCCCCTTCTATATTCCACCGTCCGGTTCACCCGGTTCACCCGGTTCACCCGGTTCACCCGGTTCACTGTTCACCGTTCACCGTTGACTGTTCACCCACATGACCCCTCCCCGCTTCTTGATCCTTGCCGACGGCGATTTCACGCCGATGACGTCGAAGACCGCCAATGCGATCATCCGCTATCGCCCGGACCGCGTGGCCGGCGTGGTCGACCGTGCCCAGATGGGGCGCACGGTCCAGGACGTGCTGGGCTTTGGCGGGGCGACGCCGGTGGTCGGGTCGGTGCGAGAGGGCCTGGCGCTCGGTTTCGACGTGCTGCTGATCGGGATCGCGCCGCAGGGCGGTCGGCTTCCCGATGCATGGCGAGGGTGGATCCTCGAGGCCATCGAGGCGGGCAAGGAGGTCTGGAGCGGGTTGCACACCTTCCTGGGTGACGACCCGGTGCTGGCCCAGGCGGCGGCCATGCGGAAGGTCCGCGTTTGGGACATTCGGCGGGCGCCGACCGACCTGCCGGTGGCCTCGGGACTCGCCAAGGACGTAGCACCTTTCGTCATCCTCACCGTCGGCACCGACTGCAACGTCGGCAAGATGACCGCCCAGCTGCAGTTGGTCGAGCGGCTCAACGCCCGCGGAGTGCGGACGCGGTTCGTGCCGACCGGCCAGACCGGCATCATGCTCGAAGGGTGGGGGATCGGCGTCGATGCGGTGGTGGCGGACTTCATCGCCGGTGCGGCGGAGCGCCTGACGCTCGAAGGGGCCAAGGACGCCGACATCGTCCTGGTGGAGGGGCAGGGCAGCATCAACCATCCCGGCTATTCCGGTGTGACGCTGGGCCTGCTCCACGGGGCGTGCCCCGATGCGTTGCTGCTCTGCCATCAGTCGAGCCGCGTGCACATTGGGGACTATCGGGACGGCGCCTGGGTCCGGATCCCGCCGTTGTCGACCTACGTCCGCTGGTACGAGGAGATCGGCGGGATGGTCCACCCGACCAAGACCGTCGGCATCTGCCTCAACACGTATGACCTGGACGACCTGGGCGCACGGGCGGCCTGCAATGCGGCGAGCGTCGAGACCGGTCTCGTGGCCACCGATCCCGTGCGCTTCGATCCGGCGCCGTTGGTCGATGCCATTCTTGCGGCCCGACAGACGTACCTCGCACGACGCGGAGCCCGGTAGCGCGCGGTCGTTCCTGCCATCACGCTGGTCCTGCCAGGCTCAGAAATCCTTGCGGCGGAAGGTGCGCCAGCCGGCCAACGCGGGGAGTCCGGTCCACGCGGCGAGGGCCAGCGCGGCCGCAACGAACGCCCATGCCGTCCCGAAAAAGTGGGACAGCGTGGCACCGGTGTAGCCGAGGAGCGCCGGGGCATCGAGCTGGAGGAGCAGCGCGATGCGGGCCGCGTCCACCGGGTTCAAGAGGCTCAGGATCGTGAGCGGGGCTTCGATCGGGTAGTCGCCCCAGGCGGTGATCACGAACAGGATCAGTGCATCATAGACGACGGCAAGTGCCAGCCAGGCCAGGAGCCCGGCACCCAGGCCCTTGGCGCGGTCGTCGAACCGGGTGGCCACGACGAACGCGACGCCGGTAAAGATGATGGTAAGGAGCACGCCGGCACCGAGGAGCGTCACGAGTGCCCCGCCGCTTCCGGCCCCGTCGGCGATGTGCCAGGCAAAGGGCAGCCCGACGCCGGCAAGGAACGCGAGGCAGAGCGGCAGGGTGAGTCCGCCCAGCAGTCCGGCATACAGGCTGCCTCGACCCACCGGCTGGACCAGCAGCATCTCGGTGAACTCCCGGGCACCGTAGAGATGCATGGTCCCGAAGACCACGCTCACGAGCGGCACGAGGATCAGGACCACGTTGAGGAGGCTCACGACAGCCCGCGGGCCGCCACCGCCAAAGCGGAGCACCGCCTCGGTGATGACCAGGAGCAGGAGCCCGTACACCATCACCGCTCGGCTGCGCCGCACGTCGTCCAGTTCGAAGCGCAGGATCCGGACCGCCGTCCGCATCATCGTCCCCCTTCCATCACCATCAGCTTGGCCACCGCGCGCTCCAGCCGCTGCTCCCCGGTGATCGCGAGCAGGTGCCGGAGCGGTCCGCGGAACCGTACCCGCCCGTCGAGCATGAAGACGATGTCGTCGGCCAGGTCCTCGATCTCCCCCAGCAGGTGGGAGGTGAGGACCACGGTGGTACCGGCGGCGCGTTCCTGGCGCAGACGGTCCTTGAGGTGGCCGCTCGACACCGGGTCGAGCCCGGCGGTCGGCTCATCGAGGATCAAGAGCGTGGGCCGGAAGGCCAGAGCGAGCGCCAGGCTCAGCTTCTGGCGGGTGCCGCC
>JBAUHI010000055.1:0-4685 GCA_049680185.1 Gemmatimonadales bacterium
TACCGCACCGGCACCGGTGAACGGGGGAACTTCCAGCTCGAGTTGATGGTCTACGGGCGGGAGGGGGAGCCGTGCCGGGTCTGTGGCACCCACCTCGCGGGCACCCACGCCATAGACCAGCGGATCACTGTGTTCTGCCACCGGTGCCAGGCGTGAAGCAGCTCAACGCCCTGACCCTCCCCGCGACCGACCTCGATGCGTTGCGCGCGCGGGTCAAGGCGCTGGCGGAACCGCGTCCCGCCATCTACCGGATGCTGGATCCGGCGGGACGGGTGCTGTACGTGGGCAAGGCGCGTCGACTCAGGTCGCGGCTCTTGAGCTACTTCCGCGCCAGTTATCCCGACGACAAGGCGGCGCGGATCCTGCATTCGGCCCACGACATCCAGTGGGACTATGCGCCGAGCGAGTTCGCGGCGCTGCTGGGGGAGATCCGGGAGATCAGGCGGCACCGCCCGCCGTACAACTTCCAGGGCAACCGATCGCGCCTTCCGGTGTTCATCAGCGTATCCACCGACCTGGCGCCGCGACTCGAAGCGCGGCGCCGAGCGCCGACAGGTGAGGAGCGGTGCTATGGACCGTTCGGGTCGGCGGGGCGGGTGCGGGAAGGGTTGCGGGTCCTGAACGACCTGCTGGGCTTGAGGGACTGCGCCGCCAAGATGCCGATCGTCTTTGCCGATCAGACCGACCTCTTTGCCGCACCGCGACAAGCTGCCTGTCTCCGTCACGAGTTCGGCTACTGTCTCGGCCCCTGTGCGGCGCTCACCACCCGTGAGGCGTATGACGCACGGATGCAGGATGCCGTGGCGTTCCTGGAGGGGCGGTCGCTGGTGCCGGTGGGACGAGTGGTGGAGATGATGCAGCGGGCGGCGGTAGGGCAGTCATTCGAGGAGGCGGCGCGGTGGCGGGAGAAGTTCGAGGCGCTGGAGTGGATCCTGGCGGCCACCACGCGCGCCCGCGCCGCGGTGGAGTTGCTGAGCTTCGTCTATCGCGATCCCGGCATCCACGGCGACGACCGGGCGTACGTCATCAAGCGCGGCACCGTGCGGGCCCAATTCCCCTACCCGACGACGCCGATCGAGATCGAGGCATTCCACGCGGTGGTGGCGCAGGAGCTGGCTCGACCGGAACCGGCGGCGGGGCTGCTGCCGGTGGCCAAGTTGGACGAGATGCTGGTGGTGATGGGGTGGTTCCGGCGGCACCCGGACTCGTTCCGGCGGACGACGAAGCTGGAGGAGTGGGCGTAGGAGTGGCGAGTGGGAAACTGGGTGAACGGTAAACGGTGAAAGGGTGGCGGGAGGCGGGTGGCGGGTGGCGGGTGTTACAGCCACCTACGCCTTATCGGTCCCCGATGGGATGTCCCGGCGGGATCACACGCACCAGCGATATGCTGTCGGCGCTTGCCGGGTAGATCCTGGCATCGTGGATGAACGGACCGTTGAGGCGGAGCTCCAGCACGACGTGAGAAATGGAATCGGGCAGGCCGTTCAATGGGTGGAGGTACCCGCCTAGAGCGAGACCGGCCTCGCGATCGCGATTCACCGCGTCATCGGCCGTTCGGTACAGCGTCTCATCCTGGCATTTGAGGATCACGTATCCCTCCAGCCGGACTCGTAGCCCCCGGTAGAGGTCCGGATGCCTCAGTAGCGCCAGAAACTCCGGCTGCCAGAGGGCGCAGTGCCCGTCCGCAGTGTGCCGTACGCATTCACTCGCGGGCGGAGAATTGCTCAACTGGGCGTTCACACCCGGTGCGACCGCCGACGAGACGGCAATCGCCACCATCATTCTCGCAGTGATCTTCCAGACCCTTCCGAAATGACGGAAGGGGGATCGGAACGGCGAGGCACGCAGCATCAGCATCCCTCCAGCTCTAGCAGCGGCACCAGCCGCGCCCGGGGCGGCAACCCCGATTCAAGTTCCATGATCCCCACCGACGGCAGGAGATCGAACCGCGGCGCTCCAGCACCGCCGGGGTTCATCACCGTCACCACCACGTCCACATTGACGAGGAGGGGCCGGTGGGTGTGGCCGTAGATGATCACCTCGGCGTCGGGATACGCGGCGTGAAGCTTCTCCGGCGTGGGGCTGCCGACCTGATGCCCGTGGATCAGGAGGAAGTCGAGCCCCTCGATGCGGCGCTCGACCTTTTCCGGCACCCGGGCGCGGACATCCATCCCGTCGGTGTTCCCCCAGACGGCAATGACCGGTACGATCGCCTCGAGCTCAGTCAGCAGATCGAGGTCGCCGATGTCACCAGCGTGCAGGATCAGGTCGACCTCGCGGAAGACCTCGAAGACCTCGGGGCGCAGGAGGCCGTGCGTGTCGGAGATGATGCCTAGTCGCATGAGTCTGGACGCTATCAGCTATCAGCTATCGGCTATCAGTGCGCTTCGGCTTCACCACATGGCCGATGCTGCAGGCAGTTGGCTGATAGCTGATAGCCGATAGCTGCTGGCGGCTGATAGCCGTTAGCTGATAGCTGATAGCTTCTACTCCCACCGCTGTGCCACCTCGATCTCCAGTCCCACTTGATCGAGCACCCGCTGCACGATGAAATCCACCAGCTCGCCGATCTCCTTGGGGCGGTGATAGAAACCGGGCGCCGCCGGGAGTACGGTGGCACCGGCCTCCGTGAGCGTGGTCAGGTTCCGGAGATGGATGAGCGAGAGCGGCGTTTCCCGGGGCACCAGGATGAGGGGACGCCGTTCCTTGAGTGTCACATCCGCGGCACGCTCGATGAGCGACCGGCTGGTCCCCGCGGCGATCGAACCGGCGGTCCCCATCGAACAGGGGCAGATGACCATTCCGCGCGTCTTGACCGACCCCGACGCCGGCTTCGAACCACGGTCACCATCGGGAAAATGGGTCACGAAGCTCCAGTCGCCACCGGTGGCGGCCTTGAGCTCGTCGATGGTGCTGATCCCGCACTCCTCCGCCAACAATCGCTGTCCGTGCGAGGAGACCAACAGCCACGTCGGTACCCGGTTCCGCGCCAGCACCTCGATCAGGCGCACCGCATACGGTGCACCTGAGGCACCGGTGACCGCGACGACCAGTGGCCGTTCGGTCAACCACCCCTCCGATTTCCCGTGGGCATGTGCACCGGATGCGACGGCGGCACCCTCGGCCCCGGGCGCTTCCCCTGATTGGGCGCGCCGAAGAACTTGGAGCCCTGCGCCGGCATCGGGATCCCGTGACGTTGTGGCATCGGCTTGGCGCTCGGCGATGGCGATGCCGTCGAGGAGGGCGCGGGCTTCGCGACGGGCGCCGGCGGGGCCGCGGCCTTGGGAGCGTTGGTCACCGCCTTCGCCACCGTGGCTGCGTTCTTCGCTTTCGCCTCGGTCTTCCCGCTCATCTCCGCCTTTCCCTTCGCCTCGGCCTTCCCCTTCGTCTCGACCTGCTTCTTCGCGCCGGTCTTCCCCGGCTTCGACTTATCCGCCATCGATCCACCCTCCCTCAGAACGTTGACTCAAGAGACCGGAACGATCCCATTCGGTCTCGCATTTGCGTTGTCTCTTGTCTCTTGTCTCTTGCCCCTCAGCCCCACATCTGTGCGGCCGCCCGTCCCTCAGCTCGCGAGCCGGTCGATCAGGGCGAACACGAACACAGTCACGCTCATCACGCCGTTCATCGTGAAGAAGGCGGTATCGAGCCGGGAGAGGTCGCCGGCCCGGACGAGCTTGTGCTCATAGGTCAGGATGAGCGCGGCCACCACGAGTCCCGAATAGTACCAAAGACCGAAGCTTGCCGCGTATCCGAAGAGCACCAGCGCCGGGATGGTAAGTCCGTGCAACACCTTGGCCGCCAGGATGGCCCGGCGCTGGCCCAACCGGACCACCAGGCTCCGGAGTCCCTCGTCCCGGTCGAACCCTTCGTCAGGGAGGGCGTAGAAGATGTCGAATCCGGCGCCCCACGTCATCACAGCGATGACCGCCGCGACGAGGGTCCACCAGGGCACGCTCCACGCCCCTGTGATCGCGAGGTAGCCCCCTACCGGGGCGATGGCCATGCCGAGTCCGAGCCAGAGGTGCGCCAGGCTGGTAAAGCGCTTGCTCAGGCTGTAGCCGATGACCCAGGCGAGCGCCAGCGGCGAGAGCACGAAGCAGATCGGGTTCAAGAGTGCTGCGACCGCGACGAAGATCGCGCCGGCCACGGCCACCGACGCCCAGGCCTGGCCCAGCGTGAGGGCGCCCTGGGGAAGTTCGCGCATGCGGGTGCGGGGGTTCCGGGCATCGATGGCGCGATCGGATATGCGGTTGAATCCCATCGCGACCCAGCGGGCCGAGGAGAAGGCCACCACCACGAGCCCGAGTTCACGCCAGGTGACCGGTGCGTGCATCGAGGCCGCCAGCACACCGAGCAGCGCGAATGGCAACGCAAAGAGCGTGTGGGGCAGCTTGACGAAATTGGCGTAGCGCACCGCCAGCGACCGCCCGGCAAAGGTCTGGCCTTCGCGGGTGGTGGGTGGCGGGTGGTGCGTGGCGGGTGATCTTTCGGACAAGGTCATCTCCGTCGGGCAGTTCTGGGCTTCTATTCGCATGTTCGCCATCATCAGTTACGCGCCACCCGTTCACCATTCACTTTTCACTCTTCGCTCTTCGCTCTTCACGCGCCACACACCACCCGCCACCAGTTCACCGTTTACCCTTCACCGCTCACCGTTCACCGTTCACCGCCCCCCGAAATAC
>JBAUHI010000056.1:0-47464 GCA_049680185.1 Gemmatimonadales bacterium
CGGGCCGGCGGCCGCCCTCCATATCCGCGACCGCGACGCCTCGGTCGCCACACTTGCCGCCACCGCCGAGCGCTTCAGCGCGCTGGCCCGCCCCCCCGAGGCCGCGGTGTTCGTCAACGCACGCCCCGACCTCGCCGCCGCGGTCCACGCCCAGGGACTCCAGCTCGGCGCCACCGACCTGGCCGTGCCCGATGCGCGCCTGGTCTTTACCTCCGGGTGGATCGGTCGGTCGGTGCATTCGCTCCGCGAGGCCGAGCAGGCGGTGACCGACGGCGCCGACTACCTGATGCTCGGCAGCGTCTACGACACACCGTCCCATCCCGCCACCACGTCCGTCGGCATCGAGCTGCTCCGCCGCACCGCCCTGCTCGGCCGTCCGGTCATCGCGATCGGCGGGATCACGGTCGATCGCGTGGCCGAACTCCACCAGGCCGGTGCCTGGGGCATCGCCGCCATCCGGGCGCTCTGGCACGCCGCCGATCCCGCGGCTGCCGCACGCGCGCTCGCCGCGCCGTGGCTGGAGGACGCATGAGCGGGCAACTGAGGGTCATCGTCAATGGGGAGCAGCGACGTTTCTCCGCACCCGCCACACTGCAGACGTTGCTGGCGGAGCTCAAGCTCGATCCCCGTACCGTGGTGGTCGAACACGACCGTCGCATCGTGCGGCGGGTGGACCTGGCGGCCGCCGCCGTCGCCGAGGGAGATCACGTCGAGATCGTGCACTTCGTCGGAGGCGGGTGAACGTTCCCGTTGCCCGGCATTCCTCGCTAGATTTGGTCATGGTCGACTTCATCGATCCCGCACTCGTCGTCGGCGGACGGAGCTTCACCTCTCGGCTGTTGATCGGCACCGGGAAATACCGCTCCAACGCCGAAATGACCGCCGCGCTCGCCGCCTCGGGGGCCGAGGTGGTCACTGTTGCCGTCCGACGGGTCGATCTTGATCGCGGCAATGAGGAAGGCATCCTCCACCACCTCGATCCGGCGCGCTGGTTCCTCCTGGCGAACACCGCCGGGTGCTACACCGCGGACGAGGCCGTGCGCTACGCCCGCCTCGGGCGCGAGGCGGGGTTCAACGAGTTCGTGAAGCTCGAGGTCATCGGCGACAAGCAGACACTGCTCCCCGACACCGACGGGCTCCTCACCGCCACCAGGATACTGGCCAAGGAGGGGTTCAAGGTGATGGCGTATACGAACGATGACCTCATCACCGCACTCCGACTCGAAGAGGCCGGCGCCGTCGCGGTGATGCCGCTCGCGTCCCCCATCGGCAGCGGACTCGGTCTCCTCAATCCTTATTCCATTCGCACCATCAAGGCACGGCTCACCGTGCCGGTGATCGTCGACGCCGGTGTCGGCACCGCGTCGGATGCCTGCCTCACGATGGAGCAGGGCGTCGACGGGATCCTGATGAACACCGCCCTCGCCGCGGCGCAGGATCCCGCCACGATGGCCTGGGCCATGCGGCGTGCGGTCGAAGCGGGACGCGCGGCCTACCTGGCCGGACGGATGCCGGTGCGAGAGGTGGCGGTGCCGTCGAGCCCTACTCGCGGGATGCTCGACTGAGCGCGGCCGAACCCGTCGGCGCGCGACGCGCCGCCTTCCAGGTCCTCGAGGAAACGGCCGCCGGCCGACCTTTTGACGCGGCACTGGCCTGGGCGCTCCGCGGACTCGACGCTCGCGACGGCCGACTGACGCACGAGCTCGCGGCCGGCGTCCTGCGCCGTCGGGGCGATCTGGATCTGGCGCTGGCCCAGCTCACCGATCACGGCTGGGAGAGCGTCGACCAGAAGGTGCGCACGGTGCTCCGGCTCGGTGCCTACCAACTCCTCGATCTCGACAAGGTGCCGGCGCACGCCGCGGTCGGGACCAGCACCGACCTGGCCCGGTGGGCGGCGGGCGAGCCTGCAGCGCGGTTCGTGAACGCTGTGCTGCGCCGGTTGGCACGTGACGGAGCACCGGCGACGGCCCCCGCCGGGTCACGACGTTCGCATCCCGCGTGGCTGCTGCACCGTTGGGATCAGCGCTTCGGTGTCGACGCGACCGACCGGCTGCTGCTCTGGAACGACAGCCAGCCAGCGCTCATCCTCCAGCCAGCAAGGCGAAGCAACTCGGAGATCGCCGCTGACCTGGCCCGCGCTGGCGTGACGAGCGAACGTGCACCGTGGGATGCGGGCATCGTGGTGGATGCATCCCGCCCCACCGACCTGCCACGATTTGCCGAGGGAGATTTCATCGTCCAGGACGCGGCACAGGCGCTGGTGGTGCGCTACGCCGCGATCCCGGATGGGGCCACGGTCCTCGACGCCTGTGCCGCACCCGGTGGCAAGGCGATCGCGATGGGAAGGGTCGCCGGGCGGGTGTTGGCAGCGGATCTTCGGCCTGCGCGCGTCCGCCGGCTGCGCGAGAACCTGACCCGGGCCGGCAGCGGACGGGAGTTCCCGATCGTCGCCGATGCGGCCCACCCGCCCTGCCGTGGAGTCGATGCCGTGCTGCTCGATGCCCCCTGCCTCGGCACCGGCACCTTTGCACGCCATCCGGACGCCCGCTGGCGGGCCAGCGCGGCGGCATTGACTCGGCTGGCCGCGGCACAGGCGAAGTTGCTCGATGCGGTGGCGCACGTGGTCCGCCCCGGCGGGCTGCTGGTGTACGCCACTTGCTCGCTCGAACCGGAGGAGAACGGACTCCAGATGGCGCAGTTCCTGGCGACCCACCCTGACTTCACCCGGGACCCGCCGGCCGCGTTCCGGTCGGAGCTCTGCTCGTCCGACGGCGATCTCGAGCTGCTGCCGCAGGTGCATGGGACCGACGGTGCATTCGCGGCACGGCTGCGGCGGAGGGCGGCGTGAGGGTACCACGACACATGGCGGCACCGTTCCTCTCGACCGCCGGCGGACGCCGGCTGCTCAAGCACATGGGCATCGTCTTCGCGTCGACGCTGGCCGGGTACCTGGTGGCGGCACTCTGGCTCTACCCCGCCCCGCTGTTCACTTCCGACCTCGTGGTGCCGCGGGTGTTGGAACTCACCGGTGGTGAGGCCCAGCGCCGGCTTATCAAGGATGGATTCCGGGTCAAGTTCGCTGGCACCATGCCCCATCCCAAGCTCCCCATCGGCGCCATCGTCTGGCAGGATCCGCCGCCACTCACGGCCTTCGGTGAGGGCGCGATGGTCCAGCTGTACACGTCGAGCGGACCGGCGCAGACCGCGATCCCCGACGTCGTCGGCCTGGACGGCCCGTTGGCCACCCAGGTGCTCAACGCCGGCGGCTTCACGGTGAAAAGCGTCGACTCCGTGTCGGCACCGACCGAGCGCGGCTCGGCGCTCGCCACGCGCCCCGCGGCCGGTGTCGCGGTGGCTCCGGGCAGCAACCTCGTGCTGGTCGTCAGCGCTGGCCCTGCCAGCACATCGATCCCCGACGTCACCGGCCTGAGCACCGCGCGGGCCCGCGATGCCCTGTTCAAGGTCGGGCTATCGGTCGGTCGGGTGACGGCGCAAGTGGCCGCCGGAAAGGTGCCAGGCACCGTCACCGGCCAACGCCCCGCCGCCGGCGCGATGGCGGCCAAGGACGGCCGCATCGACCTCATCGTCGCAAAGGCCCCATGAGCCCCATCCGCATCTGCCCCAGCATCCTGAGCGCCGACCTGGGCCGTCTCCGCGAGGAGGTCGACATCGTGCGTGCCGCGGGCGCCGATTGGCTGCACGTCGACGTGATGGATGGCCGCTTCGTGCCCAACCTCACCTTCGGCGCGCCGATCATCCGGGCGCTGCGCCGGATCACCGACATGCCGCTCGACGTCCACCTGATGGTCGAGGGACCGGAGCGGTACATCGACGAGTATGCCGACTTGGGCGTCCAGGGGTTCACCTTTCACGCGGAGGCCACGGTCCACGCACAGCGACACCTGGCCATGGTACGGGAGCGGGGGATGCACGCCGGCCTCGCGCTCAATCCGGCGACGCCGATCGCCCACCTGGACGAGGTCGTCGCCGATGTGGACCTCGTGCTGGTGATGAGCGTCAACCCCGGCTTCAGCGGCCAGAGCTACATCCCCGCCTCGACCGATAAGATCGCCCGGGTGCGGCAGCTGCTCACGGCACGGCGCTCCGGCGCCGCGCTCGAGGTCGATGGCGGGATCGGTCCGGACACCATCGCCGAGGCCCACGCGGCGGGCGCTGACACATTCGTCGCCGGCCACGCGATCTTCGGCGCCGCTGATCCAGCGGCCGCGCTCCGCGACCTCCGCGCCCGCACTGCCACCAAGGTCTGACCATGCGCACGTCCTATCAGTGGATCGCCGTCGGGGCCATCGTGGCCGGCCTCGGCACCGGTGCGTGGATCCTCTCCCACGCCGATGCCGTCAACGGTGTCTCCGTTGGCGCGCCGGCGCCTGACTATCGGGTGATCGACATCGCGAACGGCGATACCGTGGCCCTGCGATCCCGGTTCAAGGGGCATGTGACCATAGTCAACATCTGGGCCACGTGGTGTGTGCCGTGTCGCCTCGAAATGCCCTCGATGGAAAAGCTCTACAAGGAATTCAAGGACCGTGGATTCCAGATCGCGGCCGTGAGCATCGACAAGGGCGATCCGACGGACATCGCGAAGTTCGGCACGGAGTATGGCCTCACCTTCGACCTGCTCCACGATCCGAGCGGCGACATCCAGGACCTCTACCGGACCACCGGGGTGCCGGAAAGCTTCGTCATCGACCGGCGCGGGATCATCGTCAAGTGGTTGATCGGCGGATACGACTGGACGGCACCGGTGCAGCGCACTCTGATCGACCGACTGCTGTCGGAGCCGGCCTCCTGACGTGGCGCTCTGGTCCCGACTGACGGCCAACTGGCCGCTCAAGCTCACCTCCCTCCTCCTGGCACTCGCCCTCTGGTCAGTGGCCTCCTTCGAGGAGCCTTCCACCCGCCTGATCCGCATCCAGCTCCAGATCACTCCTCCCGAAGGCCGGGCATTGGTCACCCCACCGGCCACCGCACAGGCACTGGTGACCGGTACTGCGCATGAGCTCCTCGAACTCGCCGCCCGCCCGCCGATCCTGGCCCGCGCCATCGCCGACAGTGTGACGGGACGGCGCGTTACCCTCGCGCTTTCCCCGGCCGACGTCGTCCTGCCCCGCGGCATCAAGGCGGATGTGCGCGACGTCCAGCCGAGCGAGGTCACCGTCGAACTCGACTCGCTCTACCAACGGCTGGTGCCGGTCCGGGCATCGCTCGTGGCGAACGCCGCGACGACCACGTCGACCGGGATCGTGACCATCACCCCGGGCCTCGTCCGGATCTCGGGGACGGTGGCGGCGGTGCGCCAGGTCGACGCGGTCACCACGATGCCGTTCGACCTTCCCGGCGTCGCGGACTCGAGCGGGATCACGGTCGCCCTGGACACGGCCACGGCCCGGGGCGTCCATGTGGCCCCGACCAAGGTGACCGTCCGCGTACGACCGGCCGCGCGATGAGCCACATCCTCGCCATCGAGACCTCCTGTGACGAGACATCGGCCGCGGTAGTCACCGCCGACGCCGACGGCCGGTCCACGCTTCGGAGCCTGGTGATCCTCTCGCAGGACATCCACAAGGTGTTCGGCGGAGTCGTCCCCGAGCTGGCGAGCCGAGCGCATCTTGTCGCCCTGCCAGCGGTGGTGGATCAGGCACTCGCGGAGGCAGGGCTGGCCCGGGCGGAGGTGGATGCGATCGCGGTGACCCAGGGACCGGGACTCGTCGGGGCACTGCTGGTCGGTGCGATGTACGCCAAGACCCTCGCCTGGGCGCTCCGGAAGCCGTTCCTCGGCGTGCATCACCTGGAGGGACACCTCTTCGCCGCGACCCTCGAGGATCCGGAGTACCAGCCGCCCTTCGTCGGACTGCTGGTGAGCGGCGGGCACACGATGCTCCTCGACGTCCCCGAATGGGGGCGGTATCGACTGCTGGGCCAGACCCGCGACGACGCCGCCGGCGAGGCATTCGACAAGGTGGCCATCCTCCTGGGCCTGGGCTATCCCGGCGGACCCGCGATCGAGCGGATCGCCCGCGATGCCACGCCCGGTACCTTCAAGCTGCCGCGCCCGATGCTGGGCGAACTCGACCGACCGGGCCCCGACCGCTATGCTTTCTCCTTCAGCGGGCTCAAGACGGCAGTGCTCCGGGCCAGCCAGCAGTCCTCGGACATCACGCGAGACCGTCCCCAACTCGCACGTGATTTCCAGGACGCCGCGATCGACGTGCTGACCGAAAAGACCGCGCACGCCGTGACCGAGCTGGGATATCCCATCGCGATGATCGGCGGAGGCGTGGCGTGCAATCGGGCGCTCATCGCGGCACTGCGCCAGAAACTCGGCACCACCGCGCGAGTGGTCGCGGCGGCTCCGCGGCTCAACACCGACAATGCCGCGATGATCGGGGCCGCTGCCGCCTGGCGCCTGGCCCGCGGCGAACGCAGTGGCTGGGACCTTGAGCCCCGTGCCGATCTCACCTTCCCGGGCCTGGAACCGATAGCCGATGGCTGATAGCTGATAGCTTACTTGTCTGATAGCTGATAGCGGATAGCTGATTGCTGGTTGCTTCCCCAAGCCCTCACTCCGGAACCCCCGAAATGACCGTCTTCCCGTTCGTCATCCATCTCGGCAGCTTCGAGGTCACCGGCTACGGCATCATGATGATGGTGGCGTTCCTGGCCGGGAGCTGGCTCATCGCGTTGGAGCTCAGACGCCGAGGATTTCGAGAGGAATACGCATCGGATGTGACGCTGGCGGCGCTGGTGGGCGGGATCATCGGCGCCAAGCTCTGGTATGTGGCGCTCACCGGCGATCCCGCGACGCTCTTTTCCCGTGGCGGGCTCGTCTGGTACGGCGGATTCATCGGTGGTGCGCTGGGGGTGGTCCTCAACGGCTGGCGGCTCCGGGTGCCGATCCGCTGGACTGCCCAGCTGGTGGCCCCCGCGCTCGCAGCGGCGTACGCGCTGGGCCGGGTCGGCTGCTTCATCGTCAATGACGACTATGGTCGCCCGACCTCACTCCCGTGGGCCATGAAGTTCCCGCAGGGGCTCCCGCCGTCGACCGCGGGGAATATGACGCAACTCTTCGGCATTCCGGTGCCTCCCGGGACCGATCCAAGCACCGTGCTCGCCGTGCACCCCACCCAGCTCTACGAGATCGCGGCGATGCTCGTCGTCTTTGCCATCCTCTGGCGGTGGCGGACGCTGGCGCGCGGCACCGGTTGGCTCTTCGGTGCCTACCTCGTCTTTGCCGGGACTGAGCGATTCCTGGTGGAGATCGTGCGTGCCAAGGATGATCGCTTCGTGGGGCCGTTCACCCTGGCGCAAGTGACCAGCGTACTGCTCGTGATCGTTGGGGTCGTGGTGATGAAGCGGTTGCGGGATGGCGCCGCCGCGGATCCCGGCGGCTACCTTCAGCCAGCCACCGAGGTGGCTGGGCGACCGTAGAAGCACATCAGTTGTCCGTCCCGTCAAGAAAATAGTCGGTTTTGTAACACGTTGCCTTAAAACAAGTTACTGAGTTATTCGACGGGACTGTCAAATACCTGACACCAAGACAGGCTCTCGTTCCCAATCCACTCATTGCGTAAATCATTGTTCAGCAAGCCGTTACATAATTCCGGTCGATTGGCATCAGAGTTGCTCATTAGCTTTGCGTATGGTCGTATGACCTCCCGGAAAAGTGGCAGGTAGAAGAAGGGTTGGAGCGGACACTTCTGTCCGTCTCCGTATAGCTCAGGGGGCTACCTGTCACCTCCTTTGAAACGGTCCACTTCGGTGGGCCGTTTCGCTTTCCCCCCATACATGAGGAAGCCCCCGCGGCAGGATCGCCCGGGGGCCTTTCCCTACCCCTGCACACCGACCGACTCAATCTCCCTTGGTCAGCCGCTCCACCCCGTCCTGCACCAGCCGGTCCTTTAACCGATCGAGCTCGGCCCGGAGCTCACCCAGATCGGCCTCCATCCGCCCCAGCGACCTTCCCACCGCCGGATCCAGCGCGGCACGCGCCACACTCGGCGACGATCCGGCCCCCGCGACCGGCAACGGCCGCACTGCCGGCTCAGGCACCATCACTTCGGTGACCCGAAGCCGGCGCGGCTCGATCAGAAAGGTCCACACCAACGCCACGAGGAGCAGCAGCACCAGCAGTGCCTGGGCCGACATCGTCTCCCAGGTCGAGTAGATGCCAAGACTTGGGAACCTGATCTCGGGGGTGAACGGCGTCAGTGACACCACGCCCGCCCCCTGCAGCTCGGCGATCCCCTTCCCCGCAAAGACGAACGACATGTAGTAAAGGAATGCGCTGGTGACCGCAAAGAATGGCTTGAGCGGGATCTTCACCCCAAAGCGATTGATGGCGACATAGATGATCGCCAGCCCGATCCCCGCCACCACCATCCCGGCGACGATCGGCAGGACGGCGTTGCCACTCCCGCCCGACAGGAAGAGCGCCTTGTAGAAGAGCACCGTCTCGCACCCTTCGCGATAGACCGCGAGGAACGCCACCGAAGCGAGTGCCAGGGCCGACCCACCGGTGACGGCGTCCTGCACCTTGGACTTCACGAAGCGGTTCCACTTGGCCACTTCCATCTTGGAGAGCAGCCAGTAGCTGACATAGAAGAGGACGACGGTGGCCACGACCATCGTGCCGCCCTCAAGCGCTTCGCGGCTGGCCGCGGTGACCTCGAAGATGGTCTCCAGCGCGACCGCCGTGAGCAGGCTCGCTGCGATCGCTGCCGCGACGCCGATGTGCACGTCGCGGATCCGCTCCTTGGCGCCGGTCTTGAGCAGGAAGGCGATCAGCGCCCCCACGATGAGGATGGCCTCGAGGCCTTCCCTGAGGAGGAGGACCAACGACTGGATGAGGAGGTTGAGCGGCGAGGACACGTCCGCCACCGAGCGCTCCGCTTCCTCCAGGCCCGCCAGCAATCCGGTGTGAAGGCGCGCGAGCTCATCGGGCCCGGCGCCGCCCGCCGCGCGGGCACGGAACGCCGCGAACGCAGACTCGAGCCGGGACCCCAGCGCGCCATCCTTGACCTTTACCGGGCCCTCGACATTCTCGAACGTCATGTATGCGTCGAGTGCCACGCCACCCGCCTCGGCCGCTTTCCCCTGCTCAGCGAGCTCGACCGCCTGCGCCAGCTGCGTCCGGATCTTGTCGAAGATCGGACCGGCGGCGACCCCCGACCGCTGGTCGGTCCCGAAACGCCGGACCACCGCCACCTGTGCCGCCACCGCCGGATCGAGCGGATCCGCATGCGGGGAAAGGGCCGCCGCGAGCGCACGATCGCTCATCGCCGCCGTCGAGGGAAAGCTCCTGAGCGAGGCCGGCATGGCGCCGACCGGCGCCGGCAGGCGCAGCGTCGAGGCATACACCGCCAGAGCCCAGCGATCCGACTCCGAGACCTGTGATTCGAACGCAGGCATTGCGGTGCCAGGGACGCCGAGCGAGATCCGACGGTAGAAGTCGAGCGGAGAACGGTCCGTCAGGTCGGCGAGCGCCGTCAGGTCAGCGGGAGGGGGCGTGAGCTTGGCCGCATCCGGGCCATCACCGCGGCCTGCCATCCCGTGGCAGCTGCTGCAGCTCTGAGCGAACAATTGCGAGCCGCGGGCGAGCGATGGCGGACCAGCGGGAATGTCATCGAGCGAGACACCGAACGCCTGGGACAACCGGTCACCCAGCGCCTGGACGCGTGCGGCCACCAGATCGGGCGAGGCCGCTTTCGAGACCAATGTGACAAGTGAATCGATCGCCCTGACTGCCGCGATCCCGCCGGGAGCGGGAAGCAGCGCCGCGGTCCGCCGAGCCTCACTGAGGAAGAGCTTGGCCTCGTCCTGTTCCTTCGGGGCGACCAGTTTGCCGCCGGAGAAGCCGGTGCGGTATTCCTGTGCGGCAAGGACGGTGATCGACGAGACCCGCCGCACCGTCGCGGGGACGTCATCGACCCCCTCAGCATGGAGCGCGGGGAGCGGGAAGAGGAAGGCGAAGCAGACCAGCGCGAACCCGCGCCTGAGAAGCATTATCAGTCAATTCCGAGAGAGACAGAATAAAGTAGAGTGGGGAACTAGGAATTGGAAGTCGGGGTCCAGTTCCCTGCCGCGGGAACTGACCGGGGACCTGGTGGCCGAAACGCGGAGGAACTCCCGCCGTTGATGCCCGCAGTGGACAGGATACCGAGCTGGCAGGCCTCGTGCGGGGACGGATCTAGGGCGAGACCGGCCAGCCGAGGAGGCACGGTCCTTGCCTCTTTCAGGGGTCCATCCGTGTACGCGGAGGTCACTTGTATACCGCAGCTTTGGCGATATCGGGCGTGATCGCGCTGGCAGGTCCGACCGCCGGTCCTAAGCCCCCTATCCGGATCACACTCTCCAATACCGCATACGCACCCGGCGATCACGCCCGGGTCTACGTCCGCACCGCCCAGGACGGATATCTCGTGGTACTCCAGATGGATCCCGATGGACGGGTGCGGGTCCTCTTTCCGGTCGATCCCGACGACAACGCGAAGGTCCAGGGCGGGCACAAGTACGAAGTGCGCAGCCGAGGCGATCGTGACGCATTTACGGTGGTCGCACAGAGCGGGTCAGGCTTGGTGCTCGCGGCCCGGGCGGATCAGCCTTTCGATTTCAGCGCATTCGCCGCTCGGGGTCGGTGGGACATGAGGGGTCTTGCGGGATCCGACAGCGCCGGGACGGCGCCGGAGGACCAGTTGCTCGACCTGGTGGAGAAGATGACCAGCGCGCACTATGACTACGATGACGTCGCATACTCGGTGGGCACGTCGGCGTACTACTACCGGCCGTATCCGACCTACTACTCCTATGGGTGGCGCGGCGGATGGATGGGTGGCTGGAATCCCGGGTTCTACACACCATCGTGGTATTACGCGCCGAGGGTCCGGATCGGATCCAGGGCCCAATACCGCTACCAGCCACCGAGCCGTCCCATCCGACCCGCCCCGCGTCAGGCGGCGCCGATGCGGCCGCACGGCAGGCGCTGACCCGATCAGGGCGCAGTGGCTTCGGGGGGGGGACGTGGCCAGGCTGTTCCCCGCATAAGTGTCCGCAGATGACGCAGATGACACAGATGCTCCCGTGGTCATCTGAGGCATTTGTGTCATCTGCGGACAAACAACATCTCATCCCCGCATTCGCCTCTCCCCCCTCACTCCCTCCCCACCACCGCCACCGCGCCCGCCGTCACATCCGAATGACTCAGTGACAGTTCGACCACCAGTGGTCCCTGTGCTTTATCGATCTCCGCAGCGAGCCCCAGGAGCCTGATGGATGGACGGCCATCGACGCTTCGCAGCACTTCAAGATCGTGCCAGCCGACGCCACGGGTCCCGGGGAGCGCCTGCAGCGCCTTGTAGACCGCTTCCTTGGCGGCGATCCGCGCCGCCAGGTGCCGGGCCGGATCGGGCTGGGCCATCACGAAGGCGCGCTCGTCGTCGGTAAGCAGCTTGGTGAGCGCCTGTGCCTCCCGACGCTCCAGCATCGCGCGGACCCGGGCGATGTCCATCAGGTCGATCCCCACGCCCATGACATTCATAGCGCTACCCGGTCCCACCACCACTGCGCCGCAGGGCGCAGGAACGGTGGCACGGGGAGGTAACCGCCGAGCACCAGACCGACGTACACCGTTGCCGCAACCACGAGCCCCGCTGCCACCCACCGTGGCCATCGCGCCCGGCGCCACTCCGCGATGCGCGCCACCTCCGGGTGCCAAGCCAACTCTTCAGCACTCGCCACCGACTCGAGCTCCAGCCACGACATCTCGAGCGCCTGCGCCGAACGCACCAGCGCCTCGGGCCACCCGCTACCGGTCCGCGCCCGCGCCAGCTCCTCCAGCGCGCCAACGAGCGGTGCCGCGCACGCAGCCAGACGCAGTTCGATCGACTCAGCCTCCAAATCGGTCACCGCCAGACGCTCAAGGCGTCGGAGCGGGAAGCCCGATGCCTCGGCGGCGCGCACCAGTTCGGCGTCGATCCGCGTCCGCACCACCGCCGCAGCCTGCGCCGCCGCGTGGTCCCACATTTGACGCCACGCCTCGGGAGCCAGTCGCTGCACAGCCCCGGCGACGTTCCCCCCTTCGAGCTCGACGCGCGCGGCACCCCCACGCTCGAAGAGTGCGGTCACCAGATCCAGACGGATCATCGCCAGATGCGTGAGCGGTACTGGCGGCGACGACACCGGCACACCGCTCGGCAAGATGAGGCGGCCGAGCGCGGGCCCCAGCTCCGGCACCCGACGGGGGAGCGTTCCGGATGCCGTCACAGGAGCTCCCAGGCAGGGCGCCCCGCACCGAGCTCGACGAGAGACACCGCGGCGCGGTCAGAATGGGCGGCATCGTAGCGCGCCACGAAGTCGATCAACGCGTCCGGGAGGAATGCCACTCGCGCGATGCCGGTGGCGATGATAGCCCGTTCGATCGCCTCAGGTGTTCCCTCGACCTCGATCAGCACGTCCATGCGCGGATACCACTCCAGGCGGACCATCGCCTCTCCCAGGGAATACTGCTCGATCCGGCGGTCGATCGCATGGATCACTTCGTACCCAAGTGCCGTGAGGAACTCAGCCACCGCCCTGCCATCCGCGAGCCGCAGCTCGATCTCCGGCCGCAGCTTGTAGCCCTCGGGCGAGCGGCCGGTGGGCCCCTTCCAGGTGAGCTCCGACCGCTTGGTGGCGCCCGGTGTGCCCACGGGTTCGTACATCCGGGTCCGAAGCGCTTCGTCTCGCGCCATGAGTTCGCCGCGGCGGTCGTAGCGCCGGTCCATCATCAGGCCGCGCCAGTCGAGGGACGCACCCGCGGCCACCAGCGAGCGTCGCGTCCGCTCGACATCGGGCACGACGGCCTTCAGTTCGAGTTCGTCGCCGGCCACAGGATCCGTTCCACCACGCGATCGGTGTCGGCCAGGTCATCGAAGACCGCGAACGCCCCGGCCGCGGCAAGCTGATCGGGCGTGTAACTGCCGGTGGCCACTGCGAGGCTCCGGGCGCCGATCGAGAGACCGCAAGTGACATCGGCCGGGGTGTCTCCGATGATGACGACCGCCGACCCCGATGGCGCATGCCCGAACCAGGGTCGCGCTCGCTCCGCGGCGATGGCCGGGAGGTCAGGTCGATGATGTGAGTCCGACCCGTAGGCGCCCACCACGAAGCGCTCAGGTCGGAGCCCACCGCTGCGCAACTTGAGCGCGGCGCCGGGGACGACATTGCCGGTCAGGAGGCCGAGTACCACGCCCTGTTCCTGCTCCAGCCGATCGAGAAGCGGCTTGATGCCCGGGAGCACCGTCGTGGCGCCGACCGGCGAGATGAGCTCCTCGGCAAGGTAGGTCACATACCGTTCGCAGAGCTGGCCAACGAGCACCGGTTCGGTCGGCTCCGGGTGCCCGCCGGCGGCAAGAAGTTCCATCACGATCTGGGGGTCGGTCTTGCCGTCGAATCGGACACCGTCGAGCTCCGCGCTGGGACCGACCACCTCGCCGACGGCGCGCACGATGGCCCGGCGGCCAGCTCCAGCTGTCAGGAGGAGCGTACCATCGATGTCGAAGAGGACGAGCGTCCGGTTCACCGAGCGGAGCCATCGGGCGCAGGAGGACGACGCACAGTGACGAGAAGATCCCGGAGGTACCCGGCGCGGGTGCCCTTGGCCCACGGTTCATTGACGAACCCGCCGGCGGAGAGGCTGCAATGGATCAGGTGATCGCCCTGCCCAAGCACGGCAACGTGGGTCACGGAGTGCCCGTTCTCGGAAAAGAAGAGCAGGTCGCCACGGCGCGCTGATGCGCGATCCACCTCGACGCCGGTCTCGGCCTGCAGGAAGGAATCGCGCGGCAACGATACCCCACGCGCCATGAAACCGCGCTGGACCATCCCGGAGCAGTCGGAGCCCCACGGGGTCGTGCCGCCCCACTGGTAGGGCGTGCCCGCGTAGAACCTTGCGAGCCACTGGTCCACCGGTACGGTGCGAGCCTCCGCGGCGATCGTCGCGGCGGGCGCGATCCGGCCGACGTGCACCCGCCCCACAGTGCCGTCAGGAAGCTGGACACCGTGCCGGTCCAACCGGACCCGTCCACCGAGGGGGACCCGGACCATTCGCGTCCCCTGGCGGACAACGGCGCCTTCGCTCCAGCCGTCGGCGGCGCCGACCCACGCCACGCTCGCCGCATCGTCGATCACGCGACAGTACCCCGAATGGCACCATCCCACATAGCCATCGGGGGGCACCTGCAGCTGATGCCAGTCACCGCGATCCTCGAGCACGTGAGCCGTGCGGCCGAGGACGAGCTGGGTCGCCTGCTCGGAACGGATGTTCGGCTCGACCAGCAGCGGAGCCACGGGCGCGGTGACGACGATGGCGGACATGGACGCCTTGATGGGATGGAGGGGTCGCGACCGTCAGGTACCGGTGGCGTTCCGGGCCTTCTGCTGGCACTCCGTGCAGCGCTCGACGCCCTTGAAATGGCACATCAGGCAGACGAAGGTCCCGCAGTCGACGCACGGATACCCTTCGGAGGCCCGCTCTTCGTTGCCGCAGGCGCGGCAGTGCATCGAATCGTGCTCCTTGATCTCGGGCACAGGTCCTCCGCCGTCAGATGGTGATCGTATACCGCTTGATCTTGTTGATGAGCGTCGCCCGGGAAATGCCGAGCTCTTCCGCCGTGCGGGTGCGGTTGCCGGCGTGGTGGCGCAGGGTGCGCTCGATGTGCTGGCGCTCGAGATCGTCCAGGCTCAAGGGGGCGTGGCGGCGCTCGCCGGCGGTACCGGGGCGGCCTTTGAAGTCGGCCGGAAGGTGTTCCGCGCCCACCGCGGTCTGGCCTCGACCGAGGATGAGCGCGCGTTCGAGCACGTTGCGCATCTCGCGCACGTTGCCGGGCCAGGGGTGGGCCAGCAGTCGTTCGAGCGCCTCCGGAGCGATCAGGCTCGGTGCGCCGGGAACGTGGCTGCGGAGGTCCTGGAAGAGCCGGGTGATGAGCGCCAGGCGATCCTCGCGGGAGCGGGCGCGCAGGGGCGGGAGCTCGAGCGGCATCACGTTGAGCCGATAGAACAGGTCTTCGCGGAAACGACCGGCCGCCACGTCGGCGGGGAGATCGCGATTGGTGGCGGCGATGAGACGCACATCCACCGTGATCTCGCGGGTGCCGCCGAGCCGGCGGAAGGTCTTGGTCTCCAGCACCTTCAGGAGCTTGGGCTGGAGTTCGATGGCGAGCTCGCCGATCTCGTCGAGGAAGATCGTGCCGCGGTCAGCGATCTCGAAGAGCCCCTGTTTACGGTCCTTCGCGTCGGTGAAGGCGCCGCGTTCGTGGCCGAAGAGCTCGGAGTCGAGGAAGGTGGCCGAGAGCCCGCCGCAGTTGACCTCGACGAACGGCGCCTTGGCCCGGGGGCTCAGGTTGTGGATCATCCGCGCCACCCAGCCCTTGCCGGTGCCGCTCTCTCCGACGAGCAGGACCGTGGTCCGGTCGCTCTGGGCCAGCAATCCCACCTGGCGGGCGAAGTCCTGCATCGGTCCGGACTGGCCCAACGAATCGAGGCCCTCTCCCTGCACCACGCTCGCGAGGAGGAGCTCGTTCACCCGGCGCAGGCGCACCTTGTCGGCCACCTTGGCGGTCGCGGCCACGAGGTGCGGCATGTCGACCGGCTTGGTGAGGAAGTTCTCGGCACCGAGCTGCATCGCCTTGACGGCGGTGGGGATGTCGCTGTTGCCGGTCAGGAGGATGACCGCGGCGTGCTTGTCCCGCAGGCGCTCGAGCACCTCGAGTCCGTCCATCCCCGGGAGCTGCAGGTCCAGCACCACGACCTCCGGCCGGAGGCGTTCGTAGGCCTCGAGCCCCGCTTCGCCGGTCAGCTCGCGTCCCACCTCGTAGCCGACGTGCTCGAAGTAGTTCCCGATGGCGCGGAGGATCTCGGGGTCGTCGTCGATCAGGAGGACCGTGTCGGCCATTGCATCACCTCGGTGCCGCGGCATCGCCGCGGGGGAGTTCGAACCAGAATCGCGCACCACCATCGGCCCGGTTCTGCGCGCGGATCTCGCCCCCGTGCGCCCGGATGATACCGTGAGATATGGAAAGGCCAAGCCCCGTCCCGAGACCCGACGTCTTGGTCGTGAAGAACGGCTCGAAGACCCGGCCTACCGCGTCTGGTGGGATCCCCGGTCCGGAATCGAGGACCTCGCACCCGACCCAGGAGCCGTCGGACCAGGTGCGGATGGAGCCACGACCTGCTCCGTGGTCCGCCATCGCGTGTTCCGCGTTGCTCATCAGGTTGAGGACCACCTGCACCAGCTGTTCGGCATCGCCGCCCACTGAGGGGAGGTCTGGTGCGAGCGTCAGGTCCCACCGATCGGGGTGGACGCTCGGGGTCACCATTGCCGCACCGACCACCGCGTTCAGTTCGACCGCGCGACGGTCGAGGGGACGTTGGCGGGAGAAGGCCAGCAGATCCTTCACGATGCGGCCGGCCCGTTCCGCCTCACCACGGATCGACTGCAGCACCCGATCGGTGCCATCATCACCCGAACCGTCGGCGAGCAGTGCCTGGGAGAGTGCTGCGATCCCGGCCAGCGGATTATTGAGCTCGTGGGCCACGCCCGAGACCAAGAGGCCGAGCGCCGCCATCTTTTCGCTGTGGCTCACCCGTTCGCGGAGCCGCATTTCGTCGGTGACATCGCGCGCGAGCACCAGCACCGTGGCCACCCCGCCCCGCTCCTCCACCGGCACTGCGACGCATTGCGCCTCGCGGACCATCCCGCCGGCCTGGGCCACGTGAAAGATGAAGTCGCACCGCTCGCCGCGAAAGCTCGCATCCAGGGACTCCGCGACCAGGTCCCGCTCCGCCGGCACGACCGCATCCGCCAAACGACGCGGGGCGAGGGCCGCACCGAACAAGCCCGCTGCCGCGTCGTTCATCGACTGGAAGCGCCCGTCCCGGTCGAGAGCCACGATGGCGACCGGCGCCGCCCGGAACAGGGTGTGGTAGCGCACCTCGGTCCGCACCACCTCGGTCACGTCATCGAGCGCCGCGACCATGCGGCCATCCTCCTGCGGCGCGACCGTGAGCACCAGCAGCCGGCCGCCACGGCCGGGAACGAGCGTCGTGACGGGGACCCCGGCCTTCCGTACCCGCACCATCGGGTCCGCCGCCCCGGTCGGCCACTCGCCAGTGGCCACCTTGAGTTCGAGCCCTGGGAGCGCCGCCGGCTCAACGCCCGCGAGGTCGGCGATCCATCGGTTGGCCCGCTGGATACGGCCATCCGGATCGAGGACAGCGAGCCCGCTGGGTGCGGCATCGAATACCGCCTGCCACTCGGCCTTGGAGCGGGTGACCCGATCGAGGAGCCGGCTCTTGCCGATCGCGAGCGCGGCCTGGTCCGCGAAGGTCGCCGCGACGCGGCGCTCCGCGGTCGACCAGACATGCGGGGCATCGTGCATGAACGCGAGGAGGCCGATGACCTCGCCGGAGTACATCAATGGAAGTGCAGCCAGACTCCTGAAGCCTTCGGCCTCGGTCTCCTCCGTCACCAACGACCCCGGCAGTGTCGGTGCGTCCTCCAGGAAGATCGACTCCCCGGCCATGATCCGGGACGCCGCCGGGGTCTGGTGGAACCGTGCCGTCACCGCGGCGATGTAGCGCGGTGAGAGAGCGATCGACACCGGGCACTCGACCGGGCCACCTCGGGGTGCAACGAGCAGGACACCGCCGCGGGTGGCCCCGAAGACCTTCATCCCTGCGCGGACCGCCGCCTCCATCGTGCTTTGCGCATCGTCCGCGGACGCCAGCAAGTGGGCCACCTGTCCCACCGCCTCCAGTTGGTCGAGACGGCGACGCACCTCCTGCTCGAGCTCGCGGGTGCTTCGCGCGATCCGACCCACCTCGAGCGCGATCGCACCGTGCGCGGCGAGCGCCTCGAGGAGCCGCTGGGAGTCGGCGGTGTACGCTCCTTCTCGATAGGCCTGGGCGGAGATGACGCCCACAAGGCGATCACCCACGAGGAGCGGGACGTGGAGCGCAGAGCCCGACCGGTGCCCACTGCCGAAGATCCGCGCGGTCTGCTGCAGGGCGTCGTGGGTCCCCTCGGCGCGGTAGGGACGACGGTGGCGGATGACCCAGCTGGTGGGACCTTGCCCCAACGGCGTCTCGGAGGGCGGGATGCGCAACCCCGCATCGTGGTGGGCCACGAAGTGGATCATCGCACGCGCCTCGTCCCAGAGTGCCAGGTAGAACGCATCGGTCTCGAGCAGGCGCTCGGTCTGGACCCGGAGGGTGTCGTACACCCGCTCCGGCGGCGCCAGCTCGGCCGTGGCCTGGGCGATCGCCGCCAGGATCTCGGCGGGGAGGGTCGCGGGCGCGAGGGTGGTCACGACAGGTCGGTCCCTTCGGGGACCAGCACCCGGATCGCACTCGGCACCACCTGGACAGTGAATGGAGTGACGCCGCCCATCTCGCCGTCGAGTTGCACCGGCTGGGCCTCGGTGGTCCGGATCGACACCTCATGCCCGCGCAGGTGGGTCACGAATCGGCCATCGTCGTTGATGTCGACCTCACGGAGCAGGTCCCAGAGCGCCCGCATGCTCTCGCCGATGCTGTCGGCACGGATCGCCACAACATCGAGCAGGCCGTCGTTGGGCGAGATCCCGCTCCGAAGACGGATCAGCGGCGGAATGACCTCGCCGCAATTGGCGACCAGGACCATCGCCGAGCGGAGGCGATGCTCCGTGCCATCCACCGTGATCCACGTGTCGGTGCTGCGGACCTCGGGAAGGATCCGGAGCGTCGTGGCGACATACGCTCCCATTCCCCACTGTCGCTTTCCAGCCCGCGAGGTCTCCGCCATCACTCGAGCGTCGAAGCCGGCGCCGCACGCGACCGCGAAGTAGTGGATGCCGTCAGCGCGTTCCATCCGACCAAGATCGAAGGGTCGGGGCCGGGACTGCAGGAGGAGCTCGGCGGCGCGCTGCGGATGGGTGGGGATGCGCAAGTTGCCGGCGAGGAGGTTGCCGGTCCCGCCCGGAAGCACACCCAGGGCGACCTCGGTGCCCACCAGCGCGGCGGCGGCCTGCATCGTCGTGCCATCACCGCCGAAGACAGCGACCACGTCGACGCCTGCCTGCACTCCTTCGGCAGCGTAACGCCGGGCATCGCCGCCGCCGCCGGTCACCAGGACGTCGGCGTGCCATCCGCCCCGCCGGAGGATGCGCTCGACCACGCGCACCGCATCGCGGTCGGTCCGGGCGGCGGCCGGGTTGGTGATGACGAGGGCACGCGTCACGTCAGTATTCCCGTTCCCAAAGGAGGTCGAGGCCCAGCTGATACTGGTTGGTGGCGCCCAGCGTGCTGACCGTCGCGTTGGGCTGGCAGGTCTGCACCGGCTCGACGCTCACCTGGGCCCGCAGCCACGGATCGAATCGTTGCTCGACACTGGCACCGAAGCTCTTGTACCCCAGTTGCCCAAGGTTGGGGCAGAGTCCGGCGTTGAAGGTGAAGAACGTCCGTTTCCCGATCCGCCACCCGGCCGAGAGGGTGGTGAGTCCCGCATTCGGGTTGACGAAGCTGCCGCCGGCGCCGCCGGGGCGGATCTCCACGAAGTCGACCGGCACACCGAGGTCGGAGACCAGCGTCCGCTCGATCTCGGTGGAGAGTGCGCTCGAGAGATAGGCAATGCCGGTCTGCAATGCGGCCTGTTCCCCCCCCTGCGTGGCGCCACCGGTCTGGTCGAGCGCGAACGACGGCCGGCCGAACATCAGGTAGGAGACCAGTTCGGTCTCCGAGAGCGTCGGATTCTGGGGGCTCGCGAGCGACAGCTTCGGCGCCAGCGTGGTGCCGGTGATGTGGGCCACGATCCCGATGTCCGCACTCGCATCGGCTGGCCGGACGGTGTGCACCGCCTGGATGTCGAGCTCGGCGTTCAGGTCCGGAGTCCCGAGGAACCGGACGGTCCCCGACTGCACTGTGAACGGGCGGGTGATGAATCCGACCTTGAGCGCATAGTTACCGCGATCGGCCTTGAGCGTTCCATCAAGCCGGTAGTTCCGCGCCGCCTTGCTCACGGTCATGTCGCCGGTGAGGCGGATGTTGGCCTCCGTCGACCGGAGCCAGAACTCATCGCCGACCGAGAGCCGCAGGCTGTTGATCGAGAGCGAGTCGAGGAATCGGTTCTCGATCGACGGGGCCAGATGCGCGTCCCGCATCTGCGCCGTGTCGATCAGCGCCGCACTGGCCGGGTCGCTCAGGTCCACGACCTGCTTGGTGACCAGGTCGGCAAAATACAGCACTCCTTCGTCCGCCGTCATCCGGCCCGTGAGCGCCGCCCCGAAGAAGGGTCCGGTGAGCTTGAGCTGGCCGGTCGCGACGAGGGTCAGGTAGTTCCGCACGTCGATGGCACGGAAGGCCTGCGCTCTCAGATCGAGATCGAACACCGGCCGGGTCAGCTGGGCCAGCCGCACGCCGCCGGTCACCGCAAGGGTACCCTCGCCCCCGCGCAACGAGAGGCTGTCGAGCGTGATGCTGTCGCCCTGCAGTCGGGCGGCGCCGTTGATCCGATCGTACCGCACGCCGAGCGACGGGATCGATACGCCGGCATCGAGCAACCGGACGGTGCCGGTGAGCCTGGGATCCTCCCAGGTGCCCTGGACGCCGGCATCGGCGCTGAAGCTGCCGGAGAGGTCTCGTGCGTTGGGGGTGAATGCCTCCACCATCCCGACGTCGGCGCGGTCAGCCTGGACCCGGATATCCAGGGGGCCGGGCATCAGCCGCCGGTCGACATCACCGAGCGCCAGGTCGATCGGCAATCGGGCATCGACCGACATCACCTGCCGACCGGTGCGCCAGAGTGCGATGTCGAGCGCAAGGGACCGATCCGCATAGTTCACGATCGCCCGCGCGTAGGGGCCGCGAAAGGTCGCGAATCCGGCGTCGGCGAGCGTCGCCGTCCCCTGCGCTGTCGGTGCCGCGGCCGTGCCACCGAGCGCGAGGTCGGCGCTCACCCGGCCAGTAAGGCCAAGGGTGTCGGCCCCGAGCAGTCCGGTGATGTCGCGCACGTCGACGTCACGGGTGTGGAACCGGAGGTCGCCGGCCACCGTGCCCGGCACCGTGCCTGCCACATGGAGCTCGCTGGCGCCATCATCGGTGGCGAGGTCGAGACTGTCGATCCGGGTGCCGCGGTCGGCGAGCTCGACCCGGGAGGTGTGCATCAGTCCCCAATGATGGGAGTTGAGGACGCCCTGCAGCGAATCGAGGGTGATCCGCGAGCCGACGCCGGTATCCCGCACCCACCCACCGACCGCCGACACGCTGTCGACCCGCCCCACGCGCGATGCGAGCGACCAGACGAGCGAATCGGTGGATCCCGACGCCTGGACGATCCCGTCCACCAGGCCCACGTCGCCGACACTCGCGGTGTCGACCATCACTCGTGCGCTGACGACCGGCCGCGCCCCGCCGGACCAGCCGAACTCGACCGTCGCGCCCGGCACTACGGTCCGGCCGAAGCCGACGTCGGTGAAGCGAGCCCGCGTGAACAGCACGAGCGAGTCGAACGCCCCGCCGAGCGTGAGCGATCCCTGCATCGCGCCGCCAAGAGCGCGGGAATCAGGCGTGGTGTCATGGGTGAGTCCGGTGAGCTCCGTGAACACCGGGTCGAGCGGCCGCATGGTCTTCACGTCGACGACCGCCAGCAGACTGTCGGCTTGAGGGGTGTTCCAGCCGAGGGCCCCCGCGCCGTTCAACGTCCCGCCCGGCCACGCCGCGGCGAGTGTGTCGAAACGGAGCGCTCCATCCGCCGCACGCAGTCGCGCCGTGCCACTGTCGTAGGCGAATTCGCCCACGGTGCCGGCGCTGAGGACAAACTGGGCGCTCCCGGCAGGGCCGCGGCGCGAATCGAAGGTCCCCGCAAGGTGCGCCGTACCGCTCAAGTCAGTGACCGGCCCCTTCCCGGTGAGGGCGCGGGTGTCGAGCCCGTGCAGCTGTACCACCAGCGACTCGGCATTCCACCCCTCGACGCCTCGACCGAACCCGCCGCGAGCGTGAATGGCGCCCAGTGCCCCAGCCACGTCGGCATCGATCTGCACCTGGTCGGCGGTACCGGAGAGGGCCACATGTCCTCGCACCGAACCCGATGCGGCGAGGTGCGGGACGCTCCGCCGGATGCCGTCGAAGTCGAGCGGCTCCAGCGCCACATCGACCGCGAAGCCGGTGCGCTCGGCGCGGGTATCGAGCCGCATCGTGCCGATCGCAGTGCTCGGCGGCCGGCCGCCGTCCTGATGGGTCGCGGTCCCCGCGAACGTGATATCGGTCCATGGCCCGGACACGGTGCCGCTCGCCGTGAGGCGTCCATCAAGGGGGACCGCTGGCGCGACCCGACGCACCGTCGCGAGGTCGAGGTCCGCCTGCCGAAGTGTGAGCGTATCGAAGCGCGTCCCCTCCGCACCCCCGAACTCGAGGTGTCCCGCCGCGCTGACGTGGCTGTCGGGATGGCCGCTCACGGCGGCGTCCTGAAAGGTCCAGTCGAGGTCGATGTCGAGCGAATCGAGGAAACCGCCGCCCGCGACGGTTCCGGTGAGCGTCCCGTGGAACGGCAGCGTGTCGAGGTAGGGGCGCGCCACATCGAGGTCGAGGTCGGTCAACGTGAGCGCCATTCGGTCAACGCCCAGCCCGCGGTGGTCATCCACCAGTGCGGTGACGCCGCCATCGATGCGACCGGCGGCGCCAGCCAGAGACAACTGGTCGAGCCGGTAATCGGTCCGCTCCTCGCCGCGTGAGCGGGCGGTGATCTTCGCATGACCGGACATCGCCGGAAAACCCGCGGAGATCCAGCGCAGGTCGGTGAGGTCGACGGCACTGCCGTCGAGCGCAAAGTCGAACAGCGGCGGACCGTGGGGCCAGAACACTTTGCCTTCGCCGGCAAAGGTGCTGTGGGGAAGCCGGGCCCGGCTCAGCTTGAAGCTGAGCGTGGTCCCGTCCACCTCGATGGTGCCGTTGAGTGCCACAATGGATACGGCGGGGTCGCTGATGCGGGTCGCGAGCGAGTCGACCGTGAACCGGACCGGTTGGTGGTCCGGGGTGCCCAATCGCATCATCGGGATGCGGGCGGTGAGGCGATCGAACCGGATCCGTCGGGTGAGGCCTTCGGGCCCTGCCTCGATGATCCGGCCCGGACGGGCGCGGTCAAGCTCGAGCGCCGTTCGCGCCAGCGCCCGGGTCCGCATCGAATCGGGCGGCGACCAAGGGACGTCGAGCAGGAGGGAGCCGTCGCGGATCTCGACATCGGAGAACCGGACCAGGGTCCCCGGACCCTCGCCTTTGGATTCTCCGAGGTGCAGGACCTCCTCGTAGTTCATCCGCCCATCCCGGTGCTTGATCACATGGAAGACCGGATGTTCGAGCGTCAGCCGCTGAAGCACGATGCGCCCTGCCAGGATCTCCAGCAATCGGTAGCGCACCTCGGCGTGGGGGATATCCGCCAGCAAGGCGCCGGCGCTGTCCCGGATGACGAGTTGATCGAAATCGAGCCCGGTGAGCACCGTTCCGCCCACGGCCCCGACCTCGACTTCGCCGCGCACCAGACCGTTCATGCGCTCCGCCAGCGCGCGCCCTGCGAGCCCGCGTCCTGCCGGAGTGAAGAACACGGCCGCGAAGGTGCCGATGATGGTGCCCAGCATGCCGAGCACCGAGACGAGCGAGACCCGAATGAATCGGCGGTGCATCAGAACGGCTGGCCGACGGCGATGTGGATCGTGTAGCCGTGGGATCTCGGCTGACTGAATCCTTCACGTCGCAGGATCAGGTCACCGGAGTTGGTCAATCCGTATAGCGCGCCCGGCGGTCGGTCGTAGCCATTGTACGCCACGTCCAGGCGTGCGGGGCCGAGAGGGGTCGCGACCCTCAGTCCGATGCCGGGCGTCACCCGCACCAGCTGGGGAGCGCTCGCCACGTTGTCGCGTTGATACAGGAGCCCGGCATCCACGAACACCGCCCACCGAACCCGCGAACTGAAGATCGGCGAGGGGAGCCGGAGTTCCACGTTGGCGATCGCGAGCGTGTTGCCACCGGTGGGAAAGACCTGCGCCTTGCCCGGCGGCACGTTGCCGGCGGAGTCGATCAGACTGTCCGGCGCCACATAGACCACCGGTCCCAGCTCGTTCTGGTCGTATCCGCGAACGTCATTCGGACCGCCGGCGTAGAAACGCTGTTCCGGCGGGACGAAGTTGACCGACGACGAGTCGAAGGTGGCCTTGGGGGAGAAGAGGATCCCGCCGCGCAACCGCCAGGTCAACACGACGTTGCGCGCGAGCGGCCGATACCACGCGACCTCGGCCACGACCCGATCGAACTCTTCGAGCGGCGAGGAGCCGATGAAGCGGGAGCTGGCCGTCACTTCGAGAGTCCCGTTCCACCCTCGGGTCGGGTCGAGGGGGCTGTTGCTGCGCGGCCAGGCGAGCGTGGCCGTGAGCGAGGCAAGGCGGCGGCGTTCGCGCAGCTGCGCCACATCGGAGGTCGTACAGGCCCTGAAGAAGGCACAGAATGTGCCCGCACTTGCCACCGTCTGGCCGAACGCCAGCCGGTAGGTGACCGTCAACGGCAGACGGCGCGGCGTCACCCGTCCGATCCCGAAGCTCACACCCTGCTCCTCGCGCCGGTAGACCTCGAACTCCGACCGGCGCTCGGCAAAGAGCGAGTAGGTCGCGGTGTTGTAGGGGTCGAGGAAGGCCGGAGTGCGGAGCGAGATGGCCGTCGAGTAGTTGAGGAGCGAGGAGCCGATCGAATCGTTCACCAAGGGGTGACAGATGTTGTCGCCGAACCCCCAGTTGAGCGGTGCCCCGATGCCGACCTTCGAGATCTGCGCCGAGAGATCCAGCAGGCGCCCGCCACCCAGCCAGTTGCGGGCAGTCCAACCGGCGCCGAGTCGCACGCAGTCGTTGGTGCCGTAACCGAGGCCGGCGCGGACCCGACGGAAGTTCCCTTCGTTGACCTGCACCAGGACCGGGACGACCGTGTCACCCGGCACGAAACGCGTGGTGTCGATCCCGGCCGCGGCAAAGCGGAACATCTCCGTCCGGTACAGCGTGCTCTGGCTCTCGTACAGGTCCTGTTGACGGAACTCCCGCCCTGGGCGTGCCGCGAGAAGCTTCCGGATCAAGGCGGTGTCCACCTCGACCGCGCCGCGCACTCGCACCGCCCCGAACTCCGCGTGCGGCCCCGGGTCCACGTCGAACGCCACCTCGGCGCGCCGGGCGGCACGATCGACGTTGAAGTTGCGGAAGACCTCGGCCGATGGAAATCCATGGTCGCGCAGCCGCGCGATGACGGTATCGGCCGAGGCGAGCATCAGACGCCGGTCAAAGGGCCGCCCGGCTTCCAGTGGCAGGTCGCGCTCGAGCTCCTCGCGCTTGGGCAAGGCGTCGAGGCCCGTGATGCTGAACGAATCCACCACCGTCGGCGGACCCTCGGTGATCCCGAACGTGACGAACACATCCTGCGGGTCACGCCGGACCGCGGTGTCCACCTGGACCTCGAGGTAGCCACCCTCGCGGTAGAACACGATCAAGCGGAGCACGTCACGGCGGAACTCGACCTCGTCGAAGTACCGCTTTTCTCCCAGGCCCATCCAGCGCACCACCGGACTGGTCGCGAACCACGCCGACTTGGTCGTGGCGATCACCGCAGCCAACTCTTCGTCCGAGAACGCACGGTTCCCGACGAACTCGAGCTTCCGCACCACTCGGGTGCCGGCATCCAGCCCCTGCGCCGCCACCGGGCGCGCGTACGCGACCCCGGCGATGGCCAGCACGGGCACAAGATGAAGGAATGAGCGGGACCAGGTGCGCGCAGGCCGGATTCAGGGGCTCCGGTGAATTGACCGAGTGTCACAACCGCCGTAGGTTGTTGAAGTTACATCGAGGTGTCTAATTTTTCGACTGTAGACCCCCGGGGCCCATGACCCGTCGTTTCCTCCCCTTCATCCTCGTCGTCGCGGCCGCCTGCGGATCGCATCGGCCCAGCCGCACGCTGGAGTACTATTTCACCGCCGATCCGCGCTCGCTCGACCCGGCACTCTCCACCGACGTGCCGTCCGGCGAGGTCGTGGCGCTGCTGTTCGACAACCTGACCCGCTTCGACGTCGACGGCCGCCTGGAGCCGGACCTCGCCCGGACCTGGGAGATCGACCCGCGCGGAGTCACCTACACGTTCCACCTCCGGGCCGGCGTCCGATTCCACGATGGGCGGCCGCTCACGGCGCATGACGTCGCGGCATCGTTCCGACGGGCGCTGGCCCCGGCGACTTCGGGCGGACGCGGGTGGCCGCTCTACCCTATCGACGGCGCTGAGGCCTTTGCGGCCGGCACCGCGTCCGACATCAGCGGCCTCAAGACCCCGGACGACTCGACGGTGGTGCTCTCGCTGGTGCGGCCGCTCAACGTGTTCCCCAAACTCCTGGCGATGCCGGTCGCCGCAGTGGTCCCCGAGTCGCTGCCTCCCGGCGACTTCGGCCAGCATCCGATCGGGAGTGGGCCCTGGCGATTCGTATCCTGGAGCCACGACGATCAGATCGTCGTGGCACGGAACCCCGACTACTGGGGCACCCCCGCAGCTTCCGACACGCTCCGCATCCGCATCATCCCCGAAGCGCTGACCCAGGCGGCTGAGTACGAGTCGGGACGGCTGAGCGTGGTCGAGGTCCCCTTCGGCGAGACGGTCCGCTGGGAGCATGACCACGCCGCCGAGCTCGACCGACGACCGGCGATCCGCGCGCTCTATGTCGCGATCAACACCCGTCGCGGCCCGCTGGCCGACGTGCGGGTTCGGCAGGCCCTCAACTACGCCACCGACGTGTCGAACCTGCTGGGCCAGATCATGGGAGGGCGCGGCACCCGCACCGCCGGCGCACTCCCGCCCGGGCTCGACGGTTACGATGCATCCCGCGCGCCCTACCCGCACGACGTCGCCAAGGCGAAGGCGTTGCTCAGCGCCGCCGGATACCCCAACGGGATCTCGCTGGAGCTCTGGCGCACCGATCGCGACGAGTACGGGCGCCTGGCGCAAGCCATCCAGCAGGAGCTTGCAGAGGCGGGGATCAAGATCGAGATCGTCGAACGCGATGCATCGACCGCGCGCGCCGCGTCGATGCACGGCAATGCAGACCTCTTCCTCACCGACTGGTACGCTGATTATCCGGACGCGGAGGACTTCAACTATCCGCTCTTCCATTCATCGAACGCCGGCGCCGGCGGCAACCGCGCATTCTTGGCCGACAGTGCGCTCGATCGGATGATCGTCCGCGCCCGGGAGACCCCGGATCCCACAGAGCGGGTCCGGCTCGATCACGACATCGACGCGCGGGTCTTCGACCTGGCCCCATGGATCTTCCTCTGGGCGCCGGTGGACCTGTGGGCCCGGCAGCCGTACGTCCACGGCTGGCGCGTTCCCGCCATCTTCACCGGTCAGCGCTGGACCGACGCCGTGGTCACTCCGTGATCGGACTTCTGGCGCGTCGACTCATCGCACTGGCGCCGACACTGCTCGGTGTCCTGGTCATCGCATTCCTCCTCCTCCAGGTGGCCCCCGGCGATCCCGTCGCCGCGATCGTCGGCGACCGCGCCGATCCCGCCACCGTGGCTCGACTCCGGGTCGAGCTCCGGCTCGACGAACCGCTGCCCCGCCGCTTCGTCGATTATGTGGTCGGGATCTTCCACGGCGATCTCGGCACCTCGTTCATCACCCGCCGCCCCATCTCGCACGACCTGATCGAGCGCTTCCCGGCCACCCTCCGGCTCGCGTTCGCCGCGATGCTCTTCGCGGCGGTGACCGGGATGGCCTTGGGCGTCATCGGCGCCATCCGACCCGGTGGATGGTGGGATGGCACCACGACCATCCTCGCCTACCTCGGCGTATCCTTTCCGGTCTACTGGGTGGGACTGCTCCTCATCCTCGTCTTTGCCCTGACCCTTCGATGGCTGCCGCCGTCGGGCTCCGACGGTCTCTCGTATCTCGTCCTGCCGGCGCTCACGCTTGGGATGCGCTCGGTGGCCATCGTGGCCCGGATGACCAGGACCGCACTCGCCGAGGCGCTCCAGGGTGATTTCGTGCGCACCGCGCGCGCCAAGGGCCTGTCCGAATGGCGGGTGGTGCTGCGCCACGGTCTCCGGAACGCACTCTTGCCGGTCATCACCGTCATCGGCCTCGATTTCGGGAGCTACCTCACCGGCTCGATCCTGACCGAGACCATCTTCTCCTGGCCCGGCGTCGGTCGCTATGTGCTCAACGCCATCACCAAGCGCGACCTCCCGGCGGTCCAGGGCAGCATCCTCTTCCTGTGCGTGACCTTCGTGTTCGTGAACCTCTTGACGGATCTCTGCTATGCCAAGGCTGACCCGCGGGTGGCGTTTGAGTAGGCGGACAGGCGGACAGGCGCATGGGCGCACAGGCACGGGCGCGCGTGGACCAATGGCGCGAATGCTGGCGTTGTCGGTGCTGTTGGTGTGCGCCCATCCGCCCGTGCGCCTGTCCGCCCAGTCCCTTCAGAAGCGCCTCGATCGTCGCCTGGCGGTGTCGCCGTGGGACCGGAACCTCTGGGGCATCGCGGTCATTGACGACCACGGGACGCTCCGCTACGGCCGCGACCAGGACCGTCTCTTCATCCCGGCGAGCAACACCAAGCTCCTGGTCACCTCCGTCGCCTCGGCACTGCTGCCGCCCGATTGGACGGTCAAGACCAGCGTCTACGCCGCCGGCCCGATCGCCAACGGCGTCGTCAGCGGCGACCTCATCCTGTACGGTCGTGGCGACCCGACCCTGGGACGTTCCAAGCGCTGCTACAGCATCGATACGACCGTCGCGGGCGCCTGCGACACCGACCCGTACGTCGAACTTCGGCAGCTGGCCGATTCGCTCAAGGCCCACGGGATCACGGCGGTCCAAGGAGACCTCGTGGGAGACGGGAGCTACTTCGAACCGGAGATGGTCAATCCATGGTGGGAGGGCTACGACCTCAACTGGTGGTATGCAGCCCCGGTGACGGGCCTGGCATTCAATGACAACAGCGTCGACATCCGGTGGGCCCCGGACACGGTGCGGGGAGGTCCCGCGCTCCTCAGCATCTCTCCGCTGGTGGGCGACCTGACGCTGGAGAACCGCACCCGCACCCGGGCTGACAGCACCCCGACCACGATCGACTTCTTCCGCACACCGGGCACGCTGGCACTTTGGGCGGAAGGGGACGTCAACCGGACAAGCCGCGGCGGGCTCGAATCGTTCGCGATGCCGGACCCGAATCTCTTCGCGGCCCGCGCCTTTCGGCAGGTGTTGGCCGAGGACGGCATCAGCGTGCTGGGTACCACCCGCTCCACCACCGACAGCCTCGAATACCGGCTGGCCCGAAATACGGCACCGCTCGCCGAGGCGGCGGGGCGCCCGCTCAAGGACTGGATATTCCCGATCCTCAACACCAGCCAGAACTGGTTCGCCGAGATGCTGCTGAAGCAACTGGGGCGGGTGTACGGTGCGGCAGGGAGCTGGCACGAAGGGATCGCGGTGGAGCGGCGGTTCCTGATCGATTCTATGGGTGTCGACTCGACTCAATTTGCGGTCGAGGACGGGTCGGGGCTCGCGGCGGCGGACTTGGTGAGTCCGCTGACCTTCGCCCGGATCCTTCGCTACACCAGGGGCCACCGCGGGTGGACCACCTTCGAGCCGGGACTGCCGCTCGCCGGCGCACCCGGGTCGCTCAAGGGTCGTTTCCAGGACACTCCGCTCGCCGGTCGGGTGCGCGCCAAGACCGGCAGCATCGGCCGGGTCAACACGCTCTCGGGATTCATCGAGTTCCCCGACGGCAAGGTGTGGACGGTCTCGGTGATGGCCAATCACCATGCCCAGTCGGGGAACGCGGTGATCGCGCAGATCGACTCGCTGGTGGTGGAGATCGGACGGACGAAGAAGTGACAACACCGTGAACAGTGAAGGGTGAACGGGAAACGGGGGGCAGCTCGGATCAGGCTGTCCCCCGTTCACCTTTCACGGTTCACCGTTCACACCGGCCCTACCGCTTCGCAGGATCCTCTTCGAAGATCTTGAGGTCCGACGAGTGCCCCGGATTCACCTTGGCCTTGGGATTGATCCGATGCACGGCGTTGTTGACCGCGGTGCACGCCTCGGCGACACCGGTGGCGATGAGCTTGAGCTTGCCGGGGTAAGTCACCACGTCGCCGGCGGCGTAGATCCCCGGCACATTCGTCTCCATCACCGTACTCACCTTGATGTCGGCCTTCTCGGTGTCGAGGCCCCAGTCGTTGATGGCACCGAGGTCGGAGTGGAACCCGAGGAGGGGGATGATCGCGTCGATCTCGAGCCGGTCCTCCGCACCGGTCTTGGCGTGCCTGAGCGTGACGCCATTGATCCTTGCGGTCCCGTGGATGGCAGAGACCTCGGTGAACATGCGCACGGCGACCTTGCCCTCCGCGGCCAGCCGCTGGACCTGGTCGATCGTCGCCTGATGGGCACGGAACTGGTCGCGGCGATGGATGAGCGTCACGCTACGAGCCACCCCGTGGAGGTGCAGCGCCCAATCGAAGGCTGAATCGCCCCCACCCACGAGCAGCACACGCTGCCCGGCCAGCTCCGCCGGCTCCCGGACGTGGTAGCGCAGTCCCTTCCCTTCCCACACCTCAGATCCTTCGAGCGGCAACGTGCGCGGGGCGAACGCACCGATCCCTGCCGCGAGCAGGATGGTCCGGGTCGGGTAGCTGTCGGCGGTGGTGTCGAGGATGAAGAGTTCCTCGCCATCCTGCGTCTCCCGACGCAGGCCGGTGACCGTCTGGCCCAGATGTGCCGTCGCGCCGAACTGGAGTCCCTGGTGCACCATCGCCGAGACCAGGTCCTTGGCGAGCACCTTGGTGAACCCGGCCACGTCGTAAATGTGCTTTTCCGGATAGAGGGCCATCAACTGGCCACCGAGCTCGGGGAGCGCATCGACGATACGGCAGGAGGCGCCGCGCATTCCGGCGTAGAACGCGCCGAAGAGGCCGGTCGGGCCGCCGCCGATGATGGTGATGTCGGTCGTGGGCTGGGTGCGAGGGGTCACGAGGTCACGGGTCGAGGTCGAGGTCGAGGGTCACGGGTCGGAGGTCACAGGTGGCGGGTGGCGCGTCCATCCGTCCATCCGTCCCAATATAGACTCCCACTTACCCCATCGCCCGTCGGCCGGCACATTCCTCCCGATGATCGAACACGTTTCTGATACGGCGCGATGGGTCGCGTACTACCGGGCGATGGAGACCGACCGCCCTGACGCGCTCTTTCGCGACCCGTTCGCGCGCCGCCTCGCCGGAAACGAGGGAAAGGCGATCGTCGATTCGCTCCGGAACGGACGGCAGTCGGCGTGGGCGATGATCGTCCGGACCGCCGTCTTCGATGAACTCATCCTCGATCGCATCCAGCACCGAGGCGCCACCCTGGTCCTGAACCTCGCCTGCGGGCTCGACACGCGCGCCTATCGATTGCCGCTCCCACCCGATCTCCGCTGGATCGACGTCGACCTGCCGGGCATCCTTGAGTACAAGGCCTCGGCCCTCCAGGCGGAGACGCCACGGTGCCGGTACGAGGCGATAGCGGCGGACCTGACCGATGGGCACGCGCGCGATCAGCTCTTCGGGCGCGTCGGCACCGCCGATCCGCGGGTCCTCGTGGTGGCCGAAGGGCTCCTCATCTATCTCACGCCGGGGCAGGTGGCGGATCTCGCTCGCGCACTGCACGATCGGCCATCATTCCGGTGGTGGCTCATCGACCTGGCGAGCCCGCGCCTGCTCAAGCTCCTTGCCCGCTCCTGGGGCACGCACCTCGAACATGGGAACGCGCCGTTCCAGTTCGGGCCCGCCGAGGGGACTGCTTTCTTCCACGCCACCGGCTGGCGGGAGGAGATCTTCCGGTCCTCGCTTGAGGAGGCGCGCCGACTCCATCGCGAGATGTCGATGATGTGGTTCTGGCGCACCCTCGGCCGGCTCACATCCCGGCGGGAGCGCGAGGAGATCCGCCGGATGTCGGGCTTCGTGCTACTGGAACGCATCGAAGGCTCGTCCGGAAACGTGTGACGCTTTCCACTCTGTCTGATCGGAGTACCGCCCCGTGAGCGATGTGCCACAGAACTTCTCGAACCATCCCCGCTTCGTCCCGGCGTACCACTTTGTGGCGGCGGCGATCCTGCTCCTGAACCTGGCCTGGAACGGTATCGAACTGTTCAAGTATCCCGGATTCGGCACCGTCGTCGGCCTGCTCCTCGCGGTCGCACTGATCCTCCTCGGGTGGTACCTGCGCGCATTCCCGATCAGCGTCCAGGACCGGATCATCCGCCTGGAGGAGCGCCTCCGGATGGAACGACTCTTCCCCGCCGACCTGAAGGCGCGGATCGACGAGTTCACCCGTAACCAGCTCATCGCGCTCCGCTTCGCCTCCGACCGGGAGTTCCCCGACCTGGCGCGGAAGGTCCTGGCGGGCAAGATCGACGACCTCGCCACCATCAAGGGGATGGTGACGGAGTGGCGCCCGGATCACTGGCGGGCATGAGAGCGGTGAACGGTGAAGGGTGAACGGTGAATGGGAAAAGCCTTGCTGGCTCAGTCCCATTCACTTTTTACTTTTCACGCTTCACACCTTACTTCTCACTTTTCACCGTTCACCGTTCACCCTTTACCCGTCACCTTCCGGCTCCCATACTTCGTGTCATGAAGATCTACACCAAGACCGGCGATGCCGGTGAGACAGGGCTCTTCGGCGGGGGCCGGGTGCCGAAGCACCACCATCGGGTGGCCGCATACGGCGATGTCGACGAGCTCAACTCCGCCATCGGCGTGGTCCGCTCGACGCCACCGCTCGACCTGTACGATGAGCTCCTGCAATCCATCCAGCGCGACCTCTTCTCGCTGGGCGGTCACCTCGCGACGCCCCATCCCGAGAAGGTGAAGAAGGCGCTGGAAAAGGCGGAGCTCTCGACGGAACGCGTCACGGCCTTCGAGCAGGTCATGGACCAGGCCGACGGCGAACTCGTCCCCCTCCGGGCGTTCATCCTGCCGGCGGGGACGCCGAAGGCCACGGCATTCCACCTCGCCCGCACCATCTGCCGCCGGGCCGAGCGGAGCGTCGTGGCGTTGGCCGAGACCGAGGAGGTCCCCGCACTCTTCCTCGCGTACTTGAACCGCCTCTCGGACCTGCTGTTCACCCTCGCCCGCGTGGCCAACCACCGTCACGGGACCGCGGACGTCACGTGGTGAGCGGCCCCGCATGACCGCTGTCACCGTCACCCACGCGCTGGGCTTCTACCCGGTGCATGTCCGCGCCGGTGTCCTGGCCCGCGCCCCCGAGATCGTGCGTGATGCCGTGGGTCATCGACACACCGTCACCATCACGGACGTGACCGTCGCCCCGCTCCTCAAGGGGTGGCGGCTAGGTCCGCTCGCTGAAGCACCGCTCACCGTGCCGGCTGGAGAAGCGGCGAAGACCCGTGAACACTGGGCGGCGCTCACCGACCGATTGGTCGAACGTGGCCTCGGGCGTGACGGCGCGATCGTGGCGATCGGTGGCGGCTCGGTGGGTGACCTGGCCGGTTTCGTGGCCGCGACCTACCTGCGCGGCGTGCCGATCGTGCAGATCCCCACCACCCTGCTGGCGATGGTCGATGCATCCGTCGGCGGCAAGGTCGCGGTCGACCTGCCGCTCGGGAAGAACCTGGTCGGCGCCTTCCATCCTCCGGTCGCGGTCATTGCCGACCCCGATGTCCTGGGCTCGCTTCCTGAGCGCGATCTCATCGGCGGCCTCGCGGAGGCAGTGAAGCACGGCCTGGTGGCCGACGCGGGGTATTTCGATTGGATCGTCTCCAATGCTGGGGCGATCAAGGCGCGCGATCCCGCCGCCATCCAGCACCTGGTGCGCCGGAGCGTCGAGATCAAGGCGGCGATCGTCGGCGCCGACGAACGGGAGGCCGGCGAGCGGATGATCCTCAACGCCGGCCACACGGTCGCCCACGCACTCGAACGCGTGTCCGCCTATTCGCTCCCCCATGGCCAGGCCGTGGCACTCGGCCTGATCGCGGAGGCCGCACTCGCCGAACGGCTCGGCACTGCCGCGGGATTGGTCGGCCCGATCACCACGGCCCTCACGACCCTGGGGCTTCCGGTCCGGGCGCCCGCCGGGCTCGACGCGACCGCGGTCGTGGCCGCGATGGATACCGACAAGAAGAACCGTGGCTCGGAGATCCGGTTCTCGCTCCTCGAAGCCATCGGTCGGGCCCACCGCAGCGGCCAACGGTGGACCATCTCCGCCAGCCCGAATCGGATCATGGAAGCACTCTCCAGCGTCCTCTAAGATCCCCCAGCGCTTCCACGCACTCCACCACATTCCTTCCACACCGATCCACTTCGAACACAGACCGTAACTGCTTGCCCTATAATGATTTGCCATACTGCCACTGGCGGGATGCGCCACACTGGCGATAGGGCCTCCGTGGACAAAACCCCGAACTTGTTCCCTGGGAACACTTTGTGATGTGGATATTTTGAGCTGCTTGACCCGCCTTAGTGAAATCCCTATGTTGGCTTCCCTCCACCGACCAACCGGTCGGCCGCAGGTCCCGAATGATCAGCCGTGAAATTTCCGAGGAGCGATGCTCCTCCTCCAGCCCGTGGGGTAGCCATGGCCCGTGCCCGAGTGGTAAAGGCGCGTCCCTTTTCTCGTCCCGCTGCCACGGGGGCGTTCGATCAGTACTTGCTGGACATCCAGAAACTGCCAATGATCACCGACCAGGCCGAGGAGCGGCGGCTGGCCCGGCTGGCGTTGAATGGCGATGAGAAGGCCGCCGAGCGGCTGGTGACGGCCAACCTCCGGTTCGTGATCTCGTACGTCAAGAAGTATCAGGGGCATGGATTGGACTTGTCGGAGCTGGTGGCGATCGGCAACGAGGGCTTGCTCAAGGCGGTCCGCAAGTTCGACCCCGACCACGGCGTCAAGTTCATTTCCTACGCCGTGTGGTGGGTGCGCCAGGCAGTGCTCAAGGCGCTGGCGGAGCAGACCCGGAGCGTCCGGATCCCGCTCAACCAGAACAGCGCCCTGATCAAGATGTCCCGCGCCGAGAGCTTCCTGTCCCAGGAGCTCGGCCGTGAGCCGACCGATGGCGAGATCGCCCTGGCGCTCAACGATTCGGTGGAGAACATCCGCACCAGTCGCCGGATGACCTCGGCCGAACTGTCGCTCGATGCGCCGGTGGAACGGGGCGACAAGGGCGCCAGCACCTACGGCGAGCGGTTCGCCGGGCCGGGATCGAACGAGATCGAGGAATCCACCGACGCGAGGCTGATGCGGGAATTCATCGATCGACTCTTCGATCGATACCTGACCCCGCGCGAGTGCAAGATCCTCTGCCTCTACTACGGATTGGAACAGGGCACCGAGGCGCTCACGCTGGAGAAGATCGGCGCCCTCTTGGGCGTCACTCGCGAGCGGATCCGCCAGATCCGGGAGCGCGCCTTCGACAAGCTGCGCCAGAGCCCCGACGTGCAGATCCTCAAGGGGAGCTGGGTGGCGGCGTAGGTGGACGAGCAGCTATCAGCAATCGGCTATCAGCTATCGGCTATCAGCTATCGGGTATCAGATGCGAGCCTTCGATGATCGAGTCGGAGGCTTGTTCGTTGGGAGAGTTCAGCGCCTAGAGCTAGAAGCCAACCAGATCAGGCTAAGGGCTCGGCGATCACGAGCGCTAGGCTCCAGACTCTCGACTCTAAGCTCCAAGCTTGTAGCTGACAGCTGATAGCTGATAGCTGTCACCACCAATACATTCCCTCATGCCCTCCCCGCTCGCCACCGACCTTGCCCGCATCGTGGGGCACCGCTGGGTCCGTGAGCGGCGCGCCGAGCTGGCGACGTTCAATGGTGACGGACTACCCACCCACACATCGGAGCCCCGGCTGGTGGTCCTCCCCGGGACCCGGGGCGAGCTCATCGATATCATCCGGCTGCTGCATCGGGCCCGGATGCCGTTCGTCGCGCGTGGTGCGGGGACGGGGCTCTCCGGCGGTGCGCTCGCCGATGGGCAAGCGGTCCTGGTGACCCTCACCCGCCTCGACCGGATACTCCAGCTCGATCCTGGTACCCGCCGTGCCGTAGTGGAGCCCGGTGTCGTGAATGCGCGACTGTCAGATGCTGCGCGCCCCTTCGGGCTGCACTACGCCCCGGATCCTTCGAGCCAGACCGCCTGCACCCTGGGTGGCAATGTGGCGGAGAACGCCGGGGGACCGCACTGCCTCAAGTACGGCGTCACCACCAACCACGTGATGGCGCTCGAGGTGATCCTGCCTGACGGGACGTTGGCGCAAATGGGATCGCCACAGGGCGAATCATGGGGGCCCGACCTGGTGGGGCTCTTCGTGGGGAGTGAAGGGATGTTCGGGATCGCCTCGGCCGTGACCCTCCGGCTCATTCCGATCCCCGAGGCGATCCACACGTTGCTCGCGGACTTCGGCACTATTCGCGCCGCCGGCGAAGCGGTGAGCGCCATCATCGCCACCGGTGTCATTCCGGCGGCGCTGGAGATGATGGACCAGGCCTGCGTCCGTGCGGTGGAGGCGTCGATCTACGCCGCGGGGTATCCGACCGACGCCGCCGCGGTGCTGCTGGTCGAACTCGATGGGCGCCCCGAATCGGCGGCGGCGGAAGCGACCTCGGTCCGGGAGACCCTGACCGCGCACGGCGCCCGCTCGGTGCGCGAGGCGACCGATCCGGCCGAACGGGCCCGGCTCTGGCAGGGACGGAAGAAGGCGTTCGGCGCGATGGGCAGGATCGCGCCTGATCTCGTGGTGCAGGACGCGGTGGTGCCTCGCTCCGCCTTGCCGGAGATCCTGGATGTCATCGCGGAGATAGGGCACCGGTACGGTCTCTCCATCAGCAACGTGTTCCACGCCGGCGACGGTAACCTGCACCCCAACATCTCCTTCGATCGACGGGATGCCGCACTCGCCGAACGGGTCCATCGGGCCAGTGGGGAGATCGTGGCCGCCTGCATCGCCGCCGGCGGGAGCATCACCGGGGAGCACGGCGTCGGCGTCGACAAGCGGGAGTACATGCCGCTGCTATTCTCCCCGACATCGCTGGCCGCGATGTGCGCGGTCCGGCGCGTGTTCGATCCGCTCGATGCCGCCAACCCCGGCAAGGTGGTGCCGATCCACGCCTGCCGTGAGTGGCGCGCGGGAGGGGTCGCGTGAGCCTCGCCATCCTCGAGCGCCTGACCGCGATGTTGGGCCCCGCGTCGGTCGGCCGCGACCCCTCGGGACTTCCCCGCGCGATGCCCGACAGCACCGACGGTGTCGCCCAGGTCCTCCGCCTGATCCACGAGGAGGGATGGAAGGTGCGACTCGAAGGGCGGGGATCGTGGTTGCAACCCGACGCCCCGGCGGACCTGGCACTCAGCTCGCGTGGGCTCGACCAGATAGTGAGCGTGAGTCCGGCGGACCTCGTGGCGACGGTGCAGGCCGGGGTCGCGTTCGACGAATTGCACCGGCGCCTCCTGGCCGCCGGGATGTGGTCGCCGCTCGATCCGCCCGGCCGCCCCGATCGGAGCGCCGGCTCGGTCGTGGCCACCGCCACCTCGGGGCCGCTCCGTGCCGGGGCGGGCCCGGTCCGTGACCACATCCTCGGCTGCACCTTCGTGACCGGCGACGGACAGGTGGTGGAGGCGGGAGGGCGGGTGGTGAAGAACGTGGCGGGGTACGACCTCACCAAACTCCAGGTCGGTGGGTTCGGCGGATTCGGGATGCTCACCACGCTCCATCTGCGGCTGCGCGCCCGTCCGGAACGCGACATCACGATCGTGGCACGTGGCGATCGTGACCGCCTGACCCGCGCCGGACGGGACGCTCTGGCGGCCGGAATCAGCGCCCAGTCGCTGGAACTCTGCGCGCCCGCCGTCGTCGCCGAACCCGAGTGGCAGCTCGCGGCGCGACTCACCGGCCCGGCAGCCGGGGTGGAGGCCGAGTCCACGGCGCTGCGCGCGGCCACCGAGCTCGAGTGGAGGGAACTCTCCGTCGAGCAGGGCCACGCGTTCTGGACCATGGCCGCTCGCGCCCCGCTCGGTGGGGCCGCCACACTCCGGCTCGGCGCCCTCCCCGATGGCCTGGATCAGACGCTCGATCTCCTCGGTGAAATGCTCGACGAAGGGCTCGTCACCGCAGGTGCCACGACCGGCCAGGTCCGCTGGAGCGGCGAGGCATCGACCTCTGATCTGCGGCGGGTCCGTGCAGTTGCGGCGACCCGCGAGGTCCCGCTGACGCTGGAGCGGGCGCCCTGGGCGCTGCGGCGGGAGGTCGGGCACTTCGGCGCGTATCGCGAAGGGGTGGGGCCCATCGTCGCGCGCCTGCAAGAGACGTTCGATCCGTCGCGCGCCTTCGTGGTGGCGTTGGAGGGACGCGATGGGTGAGATAGAGGCTCGGTCGGACGGGTGGACGGAGGGTCGGAGGACCGGAACGACCGATAGATCGACGGCCGGCCATTCGACCATCCGCCCATCCGACCATCCGTCCATCTCCCCCGCGCTCGACCCGTGCGTTCACTGCGGATTCTGCCTCCCCGCCTGCCCCACCTACCTGGCCACCGGCGATGAGAGCGACAGTCCCCGCGGCCGGATCGTCCTGATGCGGGCGTTGGCGCGGGGTGAACTCGCCCCCGATGACGCCGCCGTCATCGAGCATATCGATCATTGCCTCGGCTGCCGCGGCTGCGAGCCCGCGTGTCCATCGGGGGTCGAGTATGGTCGCGGACTCGAGTCCACCCGAGCGTGGCTGGCGGAGCAGAACGGCATCCGACCACTGGCGCAGATCACGCTTGCGGTCTTCGGGCATCGCTGGCTCTGGTGGCCGATCCTCACCGTGGCGCGCTGGGTCCGCGACTCGGGGCTGGCCCGCCTGGTCTCCGGCCCTGGGCGCGTCGGATTCGGCGCGGCGATGCTGGAGGCGAGTCGTGGCCTCGGTCCGGCGCCGGCACCAGGGTCCGATCCCCCACTAACCGACCATCCGCCTGACCGCCCCTCCGTCCAGATATTCACGGGCTGCGTGATGTCGACGCTCTTCGGACATGTGAACGACGCGACCAGCCGCGTCCTGGAGGCCAACGGGCATCGTTGCCAGCCGGTGAGCGGCCAGGTGTGCTGCGGCGCGCTGCACGCCCACGCCGGTGACCTCCCCGGCGCCCGCCGCCTCGCCGACGTGAACGTCCGCGCCTTCGGGGGCTCCGCCGAGACCATCGTCGTCAACAGTGCCGGCTGCGGCGCGCTCCTCAAGGATTACGGCCACCTCCTGGGCACGTCGGAGGCGACACGCTTTGCAGCACGGGTGCGGGACATCTCCGAGGTGCTCGCGGCAGCGGGGCCTCGACCCGGGGCCGCCATCGAGGGGCGCGTGGCGTACGATGCACCGTGCCACCTGCAGCACGCCCAGCACGTCCACGATGAGGTGCTGACGTTGCTCGCGGCCGTGCCAACGCTCAGCGTCACAGTGGCGCCAGGGTCGGACCGGTGCTGCGGCAGCGCCGGGATCTACTCGTTGCTCTCACCCGACATGTCGCGCGCGGTGCTGGAGGCCAAGGTCGGCGAATTGGACGGTGAGGCGCCGACGCTCGTCGCGACCGGCAACCCCGGCTGCCTGATGCAGATCGGCGCGGGGCTCGCGGTGGCGGGGATCGACGCCCTGGCGGTCCATCCGGTGGAACTCCTCGATGCATCGTACCGGGCGGCCGGATTCTATCGTTAGATTCACTGGCATGACCGAACCCGCACCGACCGACGTTGAACCCACCATCGACCCCGCCCAGCTCGCGGCGCTGCAGGACCGTGCCGTGCTGGTGCCGATGGCCGCGGCGGTGATCGAACTGCGGGGCACCGGTGCGGTCGAATGTCTGCAGGGCCTCCTCACCAATGATGTGGCCAAGCCGGGGCCAGACACGATCGTCTACGGCGCGCTCCTTACGCCGAAGGGGATGATCGTCTCCGACCTCTGGGCCGTCCGAGCAGGCGACGGCTTCACGTTGGTGGTGCCCGACACGGGCCACGCAGCGGTATTGGAGATCCTCCGCCGCACCCTCCCACCACGCCTGGCCCGAAGCACCGACCTGAGCGCCACCCACCGAGCGGTCATCCTCCTCGGTGCCGCGACGGACGCAGCGCTCGCAGGGTCGATCGCTCCGCTCGAACCTCCTGCCGCCGGGCGCGTGCTGCTGGCCGGGAACTGCCTGATCGGAAGCGCCGGGCCGAACGGACCCTTCCGATACCTCATCACCGGTCCCATCGACGATCTCGATGCGCTTACGACCGCAGTGCTCACCAACGGCGCCACGGCGGGCACTGCGATGCAGGCCACCGCCGCTCGCATCCTGTCCGGCTGGCCGGCCCACGGCCACGAGATCGACGACAAGACGCTTCCGCAGGAGGTCCGGTTCGACGAGATCGGCGGTGTCAGCTATACCAAGGGGTGCTACACCGGCCAGGAGACGGTGGCGCGGGTCCATTTCCGGGGCCACCCCAATCGCGAGCTCCGCGCGATCGTCTGGGATGGCAGCGAGCCGCTCCGCGACCGGTCGATCCAGCACCTGGGCCGCGAGGTCGGGACCGTCCGTTCGACCGTGGTGGTCGGGACTCGTCGGATCGGCCTGGCCCCGATCCGGCGAGAAGTACAGAACGACGAGATCGTCTCGGCGGGTGGCTCGCCGGCCAGGGTCACCGCACTGCCGCTCCCGGTGTCCGTTCTGGACCGGTGATCTTCCTCACCGGAGGCACCGGCCTCCTCGGTCTCGCCATCCTCGAAGCATTCCGATCACACGACATCCAATGCACGGCACTGGTGCGGAGCTCCGCGGGCGCGCGCACGGTCGCGGCGACCGGCGCGACCCCGATGACCGGCTCGGTGGACGACCCCGCGGTCTGGCGATCGATCACCGCTGCAAGCGCGATCGTGCATTCCGCCGCGCTCCTCCGCTCCACCGAGGGGTGGGCGGCGTTCGAACGGATCAATGTGCGCGGGACCAGCCTGGCGGCGACGCGGGCAAGGGAGCTCGGGATCCCGATGGTGCACCTGTCGTCGGTGGCGGTCTACGGCGACGTATCCCGCCTGCCCGATCGATCGGTCTCCGAGGACCATGGGTGGTCCAGTTTGCCTCGGCAGAACCTGTACGCATGCTCCAAACGGGAGGCCGAGCTGGCAGTGTGGCGGGAGGTGGAGAGCGGGCTCGACGCCATCGTGCTTCGCCCCTGCCCGCTTTATGGCTCCGGGGACCGGCTCTTCATTCCGAGGCTGGCGGCGGCGGCTCGACGCGGCTGGATGCCGCTCGTGGGCAAGGGAGACCGCCCCGTGCCACTGGTACACGCCAAGAGTGTGGCACAGGCGGTGGTGACGGCGCTGACGGCAAGCCGCGCGTGGGGGAAGGCGTACAACGTCACCGACGATGGAGAGATCACCGCGCGGGAGATCGTGGCCGCGACCGAAGCGGGATCAGGTCGTCGGGTCCGAACATTCTCGGTGCCGATCGGAGCGGCATTCATGCTGGCGGGCGGGTTCGACATCGCATCGCACGTGCTGCCGGCGGGGCGGATGCCGGGCACGGCACGCACCGGGATCGGTTACTGGCGCGGGGGGGATCCGTTCGACAGCTCCGCGGCTGGACGGGCGCTGGGCTGGGCGCCGAGGGTGGACCACTCCGGAGCGCTGGCCAACGCCGTCGAGGAACAGATGGCTGCAGGGCCTGTATGAACGAAGGCCCCGGGCTTCAAGTCCGGGGCCTTCGTGAGACACTGCCACTGGCGTAGGGCTTACTTCTTGGCCGGGGCCTTCGGGGCCGGGGTCGCCGCGGCAGGAGCCGTCGTCGGGGCCGGGGCCATCTTCATCCCGGTGTCGGCCATCTTCTTGCCGGTGTCGGCCGGCATCGCAGCGGCCGGAGCGGCCATCGCGGCGGAATCAGCGGCCGGCGCGGCCGGCTTCTTCTCGGCGCAGGCGGCAATGCCGACCAACGCCACGAGCAACAGGACCTTCTTCATGGGACCCTCTACGGTGTGTGAGTTGCCAGTGGATGTCTCGGGGAGCACGCCGTCACTGTGCCGGCATCTGCGGGCAGAAAATACCGATTACCCTTAGACTGTCAAGGGTTTAGGCACTCCGGCCGTCCCGATGACCGATCCCGGGCCAGGCCGCGGGCCGCACCTCCATATGGATGTCCAATGACCGACCACCTCCCCCTCCCCCAGACCTTCGGCGAGCTCAAGGCGTCCGCGTGGGCCTCCCCGCCCCTCCGCGGCCGTACGGTCCGCGATGAACTGCGGACCAACCTGCTCCGGGCCATCGCCGCCGGTGGCGAACTCTTCCCAGGCATCGTCGGCTTCGAGGACTCGATCGAGCCCCAGATCGTCAACGCGATCCTGGCTCGACATCATTTCATTTTGCTCGGGTTGCGGGGCCAGGCCAAGAGCAGGATCCTGCGCCAACTGACACGCTTCCTCGACGAGCAGATCCCGGCCATCGCCGGGAGCGAAGTGAACGACGACCCGTTCCACCCGATCTCGAAGTACGGCCGCGAACAGATCGCCGCTCTTGGTGACAAGACGCCGATCGCCTGGCTTACCCGGGATCAACGCTACGTCGAGAAACTCGCCACCCCGGACGTCACCATCGCCGACATCATCGGCGATGTCGACCCGATCCGGGCGGCCCGCGGAGGCCACGTCCTCTCGGACGAGCTCACGATGCACTTCGGTCTCCTGCCCCGCGCCAATCGTGGCATCTTTGCCCTCAACGAGCTGCCCGACCTCAGCGGCAAGATCCAGGTCGGGCTGTTCAACGTCCTGCAGGAAGGGGACGTCCAGCTCAAGGGCTATCCGGTCAGGCTGGCACTCGACGTGTTGCTCGTCTTCACCGCCAACCCCGAGGACTACACCGCCCGCGGCAAGATCATCACCCCGCTCAAGGATCGGATCGGCTCGGAGATCACCACCCACTATCCGCGCACCGTCGAGCTCGGCCAGACCATCACCCGGCACGAGGCGTGGCTCGAGCGGGGAGGGATCCCCGTCGACGTGCCACCGTTCGTGGCGGAAGTGGTGGAGCGCGTGGCGTTCGAGGCACGGGAGGACCGGCGGGTCGACCGGCGCTCGGGCGTCAGTCAGCGGCTGCCGATCTCGACGCTCGAGAACGTGGTGTCGAATGCGGAGCGCCGAGCGATCGCGCACCAGGAGGCCACGGTCGCGCCGCGCTTGAGCGACGTGTACGCGGCGCTGCCGTCGATCACCGGCAAGCTCGAGCTCGAGTACGAAGGAGAACTGCAGGGCGCCGATGTCGTCGCCCGTGACTTGATCCGTCGCGCCGCCGGCAAGGCCTTCGACGAGGCTCTCGGCGAGATGGACTTTCGCCCCGCGGTGGCCTGGTTCGATCAGGGCGGTGCCCTCAAGGTCAACGTGGATGAACGCACCGCCCTCTGTATCAAGGGTTTCTCGGTGATCCCCGGGCTGGTCGAGGCGGTCGAGGCCGCCGGACTGGGCCACCGCAAGACGGCACCCGGGGCGCTCGTCGCCGGATGCGAGCTGGCGCTCGAGGGGCTCGCGGCCCACCAGCGCATCACCCGGACCGAGGAGATGGGATTCACGCGGGTGCGGACGGGGAGGAAGGCGGGAGGGGCGGAAGGGTGAGCGAGGAAAGAGACAACGCCGCTCCGTCGTCGGAGCAACGATCCGGTGCGTGAAGGTGGGTGAGGGGTGACGAACAGGAGAAAACGCGGTTCCGGTTGCCAGCGGGACCGCGTTTTCTCTTTTCTCTTGTCTCCGTTCAGCCTCGCTCTCGCCGTCCGGCTCACCCCCAGCCGAGCGCCCGCGCCCGCGCGACGATGACGTCTGCAGCACCGCTATAGCCCAGCGCTGAGGTGTTGAGCACCAGGTGATAGCCGGCTGGATCCGTCCAATCGCGGTCGTAGTGCTCGCGGTGGAAGCGGGTCCGGCTCGCGTCGGTCGTATCGACGACCCGTTCCGCTTCCTTCGCATCGACGCCGAGGCGCTCCGCTGCCTCCCGGATCCGCTCCGGCTTGGGCGCCACCAGCAGCACGTGCAGCGCCTCCGGGTTCCGTGCCAGAACGGCCACTGCGGCCCGTCCCACCAGCACCACCTGCCCCTTGGCGGCGATCTCCCGCACCACCCGCTCGGTGATCTCGACCAGCCGCGGTTCGTCCGCTGGTTTGACTGCAGCGGCGGCCTCCGGCGTCAGGATCTCCGCCGACGACGCGGCGAGCGCCAATCCGATCCGCTCGACGAAACCGGGGGAGCGCTCCTGTCGATCCGCCACTTCCTGGCGGGAAAGGCCTGCGCGCACCGCCACCCGGTCGACGAGCTCATTGTCGACCACCGTCCAGCCGAGACGCTCTGCCACGAGTGCCGCCACGGCGGAGCCGCCGGCGCCATATTGTCGCGAAATGGTGATGAGCATCGAGCTCCTCCGTTCGTTCCGTCGATCAACCGGCCGCGATGGCCGGCGAGCCCTGGGCGGCCCGATCCTGGATCCGTGCGCCCCGAAGCGCAATGAGTCCCGCGATCAAGCACACGATCCCTGCCGTCCCGTAGGCCCAGCGCGAACCCCAGTGCTCTGCCACCCATCCCATCTCCAGGGCACCCAGCGGTGCCAGCCCGACCGCAATGAAGGAATAGAAGCCCATCACTCGGCCGCGAAGGTGGTCCGGCGCGTAGGTCTGCAGGAGCGTATTGGTGAAGATCGCGTTCAACACCCACGCACAGCCGGTGAATACCAGGCCGATGAGCGCCCACGGCAGCGATGGCGCCAGGGCCGTGAGCCCGAGCGCGAGCGCGAACACCACGCCGGTCGGAACGACGAGCCGGGTGCGGTCGAGCCGATGGCCGAACGCCGCGGCTGCGATGGCACCCGACCCCGCCCCGACCCCCACCGCCGACATCAGCGCACCATAACCTGCCGATCCCGTGTGCAGGGTGTCGCGGGCAAAGACCGGGAGCATCGCCACGAAGGAGAAGCCGAATATGCTGAACGTCATCGACAGCGTCGCGAGCATCCGGGGGAGCGGCGTGTCCCGCATGTAGCGCACTCCCTCCAGCAACTCCCGCGCGACCGGACGGGTGGACTCCGCCAAGCGGGGTGGGCCGTGCGGAAAGCGCATCATCAGGAGACTCAGGATCACCGCCAGGTACGAGGCCGCGTCGGCAAAGAAGCAGAGCGCGGCGCCGGCAGCCGCAAGGACCAGGCCGGCGAACACCGGCCCCAGGATCCGGGAGACATTGAACACGGAGGAATTCATCGCGATGGCGGTGAACAGATCCTCCTTCCCCACCATATCGACGAAGAACGACTGGCGGGCGGGGATCTCGAACGCGCTGAGGGTGCCGGACACCAGCGCCAGCACCATCACCCACCCGATGGTGATGTGATGGGTGGCGGTGAGGGTCGCGAGCACCAGCGCGGTAACGAACATCAGCGACTGCAGCCGCGTCACCAGGCGGTGCCGATCCACCCGGTCAGCAACGACGCCGCCGTAGAGGGTGAGCGCCAGGACCGGCACCGCCGTGAGCGTCGTGACGAGCCCCACCTGGAACGGCGAGTTGGTGAGGCCGAGCACCAGCCAGCCCAGCGCCACGATGTTCATCCACGTGCCGCAGAGGGAGATGAACTGGCCGATGATGAACAGCCGGAAGTTGCGGTGGCGGAGCGCGCCGAACATCTGCATGCCGAGAAGCTAAAGGGCCGCACAAAAGAAGTGAACAGTGGACTGTGAACGGTCAACGGGGGTGCTTGAGCCGGCCCTTCCCGTTCCCCGTTCACCGTTTACCGTTGTTGGTACCATGCGCATCACCAAGTACGGCAAGTTCGTCCCCGGCCTCGCCGACACCCTCAATCTCCAGGCGCTCCTGGACCAGCTGGGGGATTTCCTTCTGCAATCGGGTTTTGCCGGAGGCCAGGACCCGTATTGGGGTGATCTCCCCCCCGACCAGCCGCACTCGATGGATGGGCTCCGGGAGGCCATCCTCGACGCCCTGATGAAGTCGGGCCAGTTGACCCCCGAGATGCTCAAGCTCCTCCGCGACGGCACCACCGGCGATCCCGAGCGCGACCAGCAGGTGCAGCAGGACCTGGCGCAGCTCATCGATCACATCGTCCAGCGGCTCATCGACGAGGGGTACCTCCGCATCGATCAGGCCCCCCGGGAGCTTGGGTCCGCTGAGTCGATGGGCGGCCTCCGGGATCAAGCGGCAGCCGCCGCACAGGACGTGCAGTTCTCCCTCACCGACAAGTCGGTCGACTTCCTCGCGTACAAGTCGCTCAAGGGGATACTCGGATCCATCGGTCGCTCCAGCGCCGGCACTCACGAGACGCCGTACCTCTCCACCGGGATCGAGGCCGAGGCGGCGAGCCGCCCCTACGAGTACGGCGACACGCTCAACCTCGACGTCCCCGCCACGCTGGCGCGCGCCATCGCGCGGGAAGGGCTCACCTTCCCGCTCCCGCTCGAGTACGACGACCTGATGGTCAGTCAGGCGGAGTACCGCTCTTCGGCCGCGACGGTGCTGATGCTCGACTGCAGCCACTCGATGATCCTCTACGGCGAGGATCGCTTCACGCCCGCCAAGAAGGTGGCGCTGGCGCTGACCCACCTGATCCGCACCCAGTTCCCCGGCGACACCTTGAAGGTGGTGCTCTTCCACGATTCCGCCGAGGAGATCCCGCTGTCTGCGTTGGCAGCGGCGCAGGTGGGCCCGTATCACACCAATACGGCGGAGGGGCTCAAGCTCGCCCGCCGGTTGTTGCTGGCACAGAAGAAAGACATGCGGCAGATCGTGATGATCACCGACGGCAAGCCCTCCGCGCTCACGCTCCCCGACGGGCGGATCTACCTGAATTCGGCGGGGCTCGACCCGGCCATCTTGAAGCAGACGCTGCACGAAGTGGCGCTCTGTCGGCGGAGCGGGATCGTGATCAACACCTTCATGCTGGCGCGGGACAGAAGCCTGGTGGAGTTCGTGAAGCGGGTATCGGAGATCGCGCGGGGAAAGGCGTACTTCACCAACACGCTGTCGCTGGGTCAGTTCATCCTGATGGACTTCCTCAAGCGGAAGACCCGGCGGGTCTCGTAGGCTGAAGCGCAGGGAGGCTGGAAAAGCCCGCCGGCGCAGCCGACATCTCGTTCGGAATACCCAACACCACGGAGGCACGGAGCACACGGAGGATCACGGAGAACGACCGGTGGTAGTGGGCTTCCACGCCGTACCCCGCTCACAGTAGCGGTGTCCCGTCGACCACCCACGACGATGGCTGTTCTCCGTGCCTTACCCATTCCTCCGAGCCGGAGCCTGCCCTGAGCGTAGCGAAGGGTGTACCGCTGTTGCCAGGCGGCGGCCAGCGAAGAACGTCGCGCGTCCGTCAGGGATCGAGCACCCGGATCGGCGTGGTACTGC
>JBAUHI010000057.1:0-3711 GCA_049680185.1 Gemmatimonadales bacterium
TCCGATGCGCGGTGATCCGATCGAGCCGGAAGATGCGAAGCGCTCCCACCTCCTTGCAGTGCGCCACCAGATACCACATCCCCGCGTTCCAGAGCACGGCGTACGGCCACACGGTCCGCTCCTCCGCCGCCTTCCGCCCACTCCCCTGATAGGTGATCCGCGTGGTCCACTGCTCCCGCACCGCGCGCCGCAACTCGGCCAGCCGCTTGAGATCGACCTCGGGGCCGGGCTCCGCGGCGGTGGGATGCAGTCCATCGCCAGCGGGGAGCTTGAGGATGGCCTGACGCAGCCGAGCGCGGGCGCGCTCGAGGATGGGGCGTTCCTCCGGCGGCGTCTCCGAGCGCACCAGCGCCAGGCCCAGCTCCAGCGCCGCGAGCTCGCACCCGGTCAAGCGCATCGGACGGCGGAACGGAGTGGTGGTGAGCGATGCGGTGTCCTGGCCCAGCGTTATCTGCAACGACTCGACGAACCCTCCAGGGCCGTCGTCGCGATGGGCCACGGTGCGGAGATCGGCGATGGCGGTCTCGATGGCGACGCCACTTCGGCGGGAGATCTCTTCGTAACTGTGCGACTCCCCATCGGCGAGGAGGGGCAGGAGCCGGAGGAGCCGCTGGAACTGCTCGAGCGCCTGATCAGGCATCGTGCCCTCCGGCGTAGAGCTGTGCTACCGCACGCGCCTCTGCCCGGAACGCGTCCACCACCGGTGGCGGGGAGACCGGACGTGCCGCTCCCGCGAACGACAGCAGCCAGCGCACGAATGCATCGACCCGACGCACCTCGAAGCTCCGCCGGCCGGGATGGCCAGGCACTTCATTACCGAGTCGAGCGCCGGCGGCCGCGGCCCCGTCATCGGTGGAAAAGTCCACTTCGACCTTGGTGGCGGCGGTATCGGCCAGTTCCCACGGTTTCTTGTCGCGGGAGTGGATGGCGATATCGAACGACGCCGGGATCTCGTATTGCGAATGGTCGCGCGAGGTGCCGAGCGGGTGGACGTCGGAAATGCGGGAGAGGCGGAAGTTCTTGACCGGGCCGTTGGGTTCGACGTCGTCGACAGCGGCCAGGTACCAATGCGCGTTCAGGAAGAAGAGCCCGTAGGGACGGGCCGTGCGGGCGGAGCTCTGGTCGTGACCGATGGCGTAGTAGGTGAAGGTGACGCGTCGGCGGTGGACCAGTGCTTCCATCAGCGGGGTGAAGGCATCCGCCTCACTGCTCCCTTTGGCCGGCAGTGCGGTGGCCGCTGGTTCCAGTGATGGAAGGTCGAGGGCGAGTTTCCGCACCGCGCGATCGGCATCGGCGGAGAGATCGGGGAGGCCGAGTGCGCGGACCCGTTGCACTGCGCGGTGGAGGGCTTCGACCTCATCCGGTTCGAAGGTGAGGGTGGTGAGGGCGCGGTAGCCGTCGCGGTCGACGTGTTTGGGGTCGCGTTTGCGGCCATCGACCACCGTGGCGAGGTAGGGGAGGTAGAAATCGGCGCCCTTGAGCCGGTAGCCGGTGAAGTCGTCGCGGGTGACGGTCTCGAGGGGGATGCCGAGGGCGCGGAGTTCGTCCTTGTCGCGTTCGAACATCCGGCGGAGGGTGGCCTTGGTGCGCTGGCGGCCGTAGTCGGGCACTTCATCGCGCAGCTCTTCCAGCGACAGGGTGCCGCGGTGGCCGAGGAGAGCGGCGATGAGGTCGATCCATCGCCGGAGCTTGGGGCTGGAAGCGGGAGGGCGGGGACGGCGCGCAGGGCTGCTCGCCACTACGCCAGAGACCGCAGAATGTCCAGCAACTTCACCATCACCAGCGTGTCTCGTCCGCAGTACTCGTTGAGCTGTGCGGTGATCGCCTTGCGCTCCTCCACATTCACCTGCGGCTCATTGAACATCAGCCGCATCAGCAGGTTGCTGGCTGTCGCGCCCTCCGCCACTTCCAGGTCTGCGTAGGCCAATTCGGGGACCAGCGCCGCCACCACCACCTTGAGCCCGTAGCCGCCAAAGAACTCAGGGTGATACATCCCTTTCCGCACCGGATCGGCAAGGTCCTTGAGGCGAGCGATGATCCCAGTGAGCTCGGTGGCCAATGCGGGCGCCGCGTCGGCCAGGAGTTGGAGGCAGCGCTTCTCGAACCCGGCATTGAATGCCACGACAATGTCAGTGTCTCGACACGCCTCGACCACGCGACGGGCCATTTCGGGGCGGGGGTCCCCGGGTCCCGTCGCCATCCACTCGAAATGCCGGAGTGGCGCGGTCCCGTGCTGCACATCACAGCTGAACTGCGCTGGCACGGTGTCGTACGGCCGGCAACCGTCCCAGATGGGAATGGCAGGTGCCACTGTTTCGAAATCGAGGAAGGCGATCCGCTTGACGTCAAAGGGTCGGAGTTCCGCCTCCAACTCTCCCGAGATCTCTGCTTCTCCAGCGATCACCACGCGACGCTGCCGAGCCTGGTTCTCGGTGAGCACAAAATTGTCAGGGATCCGATCGATCGTCTTGACGCCGAGTGCGGCAAGCGCACTGCGCTTCTTGGGCGAGATGTGGGAGAGCGTGCCGATGTGGTGGGGCGGGAGGACGGGCCAGCAGCGTGCCATGAAGGGGCACTCGTAGGGTTTCTTGCAGTGATCGCCGATCTCGACGGTGGGGAGGGGGCCGCCGAGCATCCGGAGCTGCGCCTGGACCTCGGGCTCGATCGTGGGGAGCACCGCAGCGACCTCGTCATCGACGGTGTCGGTCGCAAAGAGGTTGGACAGGTCGGGTGCTCGACATTCGCGGTCGAGGTACATCACGCGGGTGGTGGCGACCGGGAATCCCGCGCCTTCAAGCACCCAGCGCTGGACCGCCACATCGGGGATGTGGTGTTCTTTCACCTCGGTGGTGGACTTGACCTCGGTGAGGCGGAAGCCTGCGGGTGTCCGCTCCAGGATATCCACCGCACTGAACACCTGTCCTGATTCAAAGGCTGCTTCGTAGATGATCGTGGCGCCGGCCGCGAGCGCCTCCTTGGTCTTGGCGAGCTTCTGGACCTTTTCGAAGCGCGTCCCCTCGATCAACACACCTCCCGGCACATAGGTGCGCGCGACCTCGCCGACCCGGGTCCCAGTGTCGAAGATCGCCTGCTGGTTGGCGTCGGGGGTGAGTTCGGGGGCGTTCGGTTCGTGCACCTTCCACCAGAGCTGCTTGTGGCACTGGAGACCTGCGGTATACCGTGTCTTGCTGAGTGTGACCGGCTTGCTCACGGCGTCTCCTTCTGCAGGTCCTTGAGCACGTCCCACACCTCGTGGTAGAGCACTGCGCGTCCGGGTCCCAGCCGCCGCCCCACCGCGCGCTTGAAGTTGTCGTAATTGATGTGGGTAATGAGCTCCGCCATCAGCACGCCCAACTCGAGCGCCGGCACCTGGGCCCGCCAGCGGTAATCGGTATCGAGGCTCTCGATCGTGGGACCGAGGGAGGGGAGCATCACCCGGAGCCGGTCGAGGTCGCCGGCGGCACGGGCGCGGACGGTGAGGGAGCTGGTCTCACGGTCTTCCGGTTTCTGGACGACGCTGTAGAAACCCTCAGTGGTCAGGAGCCACATCCGGGTACGACCTCCAATCTTCGAGTCTAGGCGGGGAGCGCAAGGCAGCGATGCACTTCACCCCTCGGCCCGCGCTCTTCCTCACCCCCCGACCCCCTCTCCACGTTCGTGGAGAGAGGGAGCCGCTGGGTGGGCGGCCCCAACATGCGGGAGGGGTGTGAC
>JBAUHI010000058.1:0-14523 GCA_049680185.1 Gemmatimonadales bacterium
ACAGAAGGGTCGCCGCAGGCGACCCCCACGCTCCATCCGTCTATCCGACCATCCGACTATTCGACCATCCGCGCACCCCTCACCCCCAATCATGCGAATCCGATCCTCCCTGTCGCAGCGCCTGCAGTAGTTCCGTGGGCGCCTGTTTGAGCAGCGCGTCCTCTGGTCCCCTTCCTTTAAGTGCCAGCGGCCGCACCCCCTCCGCCAGGATGTTGATCCCTGGTCCCTCCCGGGAAAGCTTCCCCGAGATCCACAGGAACGGCTCCCCCCGCACGGTGGTCCGGTCGCGCTCGTAGACATCGGGTGTCAGGATCGCGTTCATCATCCCCGCCTCATCCTCCAGCAGCACGAAGACGAACCCCTTGGCGGTCCCCGGCCGCTGCCGCGCCACCACCAGCCCTGCCACCTCGACCCTGGACCCGTGCTTGAGCTCCTTCAGCTTATCGCTCGACACCACGTACGGCGGCAACGCTCCGCGGAAGAGCGCAAAGGGATGGGTGGTCGGCGCAAAGCCGAGTGTGGCGTACTCCGCCACCAGGCGCTCGCCAGCATCGAGTTCGCCGAAGCGGATGTGCGAATGCGGATGGTCGAGCGCCAGTTCCAGCTGCCGCCGCCGCGACGGGCCGTCGGTCCCCGGCTCGGTGGGCGAGAGCCAGAGCCCCACCTGCCAGATCAGGTCGCGCCGCGTCAACCCGAAGTGATCGCACCCGCCCACCCACACCAGGTGCTCGATGGCGGCGCGCTTGAGCTCCGCCGGCGCACGACGGATGAACTCGCCCACGCTCCGGTACGCCCCGCCTCGCTCCCGCTCGAGCACCACACCGGTCGCGGTCTCCTCATTCCACCCCCGCACGAAGCCGAGCCCCGTGCGCACACACGCTCCTTCGCGGACGCACCAGACATCGCTCCGCGCCAGGTCGGGGAGGAGGATCTCCACCCCGGCGCGCCGCGCATCGCGGGTCAGGGAGTCGAGGGAGTAGAACCCCATCGGCTGGTTGTTGAAGAGCGCGGTGTAGTACTCCACCGGGTGGTACTGCCGGAGCCATGCCGACTGGTACGCCAGGAGCGCGAACGCCGCGGCGTGCGCCTTGGGAAAGCCGAACTCCGAGAACGCGGTGACGTGCCCAAAGACCGTCTCGGCGATCGCGTCACTCACTCCCTTGGCGCGGGCGCCGGCCAGGAACTCGACCCGGAACTGCTCCATCATCTCCTTGCTCCGCCGCCGGCTCATCGCGCGTCGGAGCGCCTCGGCCTGCCCGGCGGTGAATCCCGCCATCGCCTGGCAGACCTCGAGCACCTGGTCCTGGTAGAGGATGATGCCGAGGGTCTCGTCCAACGATTCGCGAAGTAGCGGATGCTCCATCGGCGCCTGATAAGGACGCCCCGCCGCCTCGGCCACCCGCTGCGCCTCGCGCCGCTGGACATAACGATTGACCGCACCGCCCACCACCGGCCCCGGGCGCACGATGGCCACCTCCACCGCCAGGTCGGCGATGTTCCGCGGGCGGGTGCGCCGGATGACCTGGATCTGCGCCCGGCTCTCGATCTGGAAGAGCCCCACGGTGTCGCCGGCGCAGATACGGTCGTACACCACGGCGTCGTCGAAGTCGATGCGTGAAAGATCGGGCGGGGTCCCGGTGCGCACTGCTATCCGCTCGACACACTCCTCCACCAGTGAGAGCATCCCGAGGGCCAGGAAATCGACCTTGAGGAAGCGCGCGTCGTCGCACGAGTCCTTGTCCCACTGGCACACCACGCGATCGGGCATCGCGGCGCGCTCGAGCGGCACCATCTCGATCAGGGGCCGGCTGGAGATGATCATCCCACCCACATGCTGGGAGACGTGGCGCGGGAGGCCGTGGATCTGCTCGCAGATGTCGAGCAGCTCGCGCCAGAGCGGGGCGGTGCTCCGGCCGGCAAAGCCGGGCAACTTTTCCACCTCCTGGCCCAGCGTGTCGCCCCCACGGAGGTCCACCAGTTTGGCCACTTTCTCGAGCTCGCCGAGCGGCAGGCCGAGCGCCTTGCCCACTTCGCGTACGGAGGAGCGGAGCCGGTAGGTGGGGAAGGTGCAGACGAGGCCGACGTGATCGTGGCCGTAGCGCCGATACACCCGCTTGATCAGTTCCTCGCGGATCTCGCGGGGGAAGTCGAGGTCGATGTCGGGGATCGATGCGAGCGATTCGTTGAGGAACCTCCCCAACCGGAGCCCCGAGGCGAGCGGGTCGACGTGGGAGAGGCCGAGGAAGTAGCAGATGACCGAGGAGACCGACGAGCCGCGTCCCCGTCCCGGCAGGAGCGATCCCGCCGCACGCCGGCTTCCGCGCCGCACGTCGTACGCCACCTCGCGCGCCAGCTCGAAGAGATCGTGATAGAGAAGGAAGAACCCCGCCAGCCCGTGATGCGCCGTGAGCCGGAGCTCCTCTTCCAGCCGGGAGAGCGCCGCCGCGCGGTACACTGACCCTTCGGGGTAGCGCTCCTCCAGCCGCGTCCGGCAGAGCTCGGCCAGCGCCGCTGGCGCCTGGGCCCCGCGGAAATCGGGAAAGCGATACCCCAGATCCCGGGTCAGGTCGAAGGCTCGACACCGTTCCGCGATGAGGAGCGTGTGGCGGATCGCATCGGGTCGGTCGCGGAAGCGCGCCGCTGCCTCCGCGGGTGCGGTCAGGTGGAACCCGCTGTTGGGACGTCGTGCGGCGTGGGCACCATCCAGGGTGGCGCCGGTGCGGATGGCCACGAGCACATCCTGCAGTCGATGCCGCTCCCGTCGGTCGTAGTGCACGTCGCCGGTGGCCACGGCGCGGAGCCCGGTGCTGTCGGCCACGTCGAAGAGGGCACTGGTGAGGGCGGCATCGCCCCGGACCTCGTTGCGCTGCACCTCGACGAAGAACCGCTCCGGCCCCAAAAGTGCTCGGCACTCATCGGCCTTCCGCCGTGCGGCGGTGAGTCCCTGATCGCGAAGGATGCGAGTGAGCAACCCCTGGTCGCGGCAACCAGAGAGGATGATGAGCCCCTCCTGCCGATTGAGGAGGGCCTCCCAGGGGAGTCGCGGATCACGCCGATCGACGACATCGCGATGCGCAGTGGTCAACAACCGGCACAGGTGGGCATATCCCTCTGGCGTCTCGGCCAGGAGCGTCAGGTGCGCGCCATCGGTGAGCGTGATCTCGGCACCGGTGATCGGGTGGATGCCGAGCCGTGTCGCCGATTGCGCGAACGCCATCGACCCGTAGAGTCCGTTGTGGTCGGTGAGGGCGAGTGCGTCGTAGCCGAGCTGGGCGGCGGTGTGCGCCAATTCCTCCGGCGGCGAGGCGCCGTCGAGGAAGGAGAATGCCGAGTGGCAGTGGAGTTCGGCGTAGGTGGTCACGGGAGTTGCAGCGACCAGTCGCCGGTCAGGAGGTCGTGGAAGAGGAGGACGCGCTTGCCGCCTTCGAGGACGAGGTCGAAGTAGTGCCGCGCGATCGGTGCGCGCCACCATTCATCGTCCACCCGCCACGATTCGCGGATGAGCTCGACCGCGCGCGGCGCGCCGTCGTCCACGCTGAGGGGCGTGCCGGCGGCATCGGCCTCGACCCGCACTGCGCGGGCGGCGTTCAGGGATCGAAGTCGATCAGCGCGTAGCGGCGTTCGGGGAGGCGGGACCACGCCTGGACCTCGACGATGCGGGCGAGCAGGGAATGGCCGAAGCGGAGCCGGAGCTCTTCGGCCGCGGAACGGAGCGCCCGGCTCCGGCCCGCGCGGGCGGCGGCACTCGCATCGCGGGCAAAGAGCTGGAGTGCCACCGTGCCGGGCAGGAGTGATTGGAAGAGGATGGTGAGCCGGGTGACGGGCGCCGGCGGCGGGAGAGCCGCGAGCCGGGCCGCGACCGGCGCCACGATCCGCTCGACCAGGGCGGAGGGTTCGCGGAGCGTGAGCACGATGCGCCAGGAGGGACCGCGTTCGAGCGTGGCGCGCACTTCGAGACTTTGCACCTGCCAGCCGCGGCGGCGGGGACTGCGGAGCGCACGGGTGGTGAGGCGGCCCAGCACGCGCAGCAGGAGTTCGCGGTCGTCGGTGGGGGCGGCGAGATCGAGCGAGGCCTCGATCGGGTCGATCGGCGAGCGGCCCACGACGGGATCGACCGACCGTCCGGTGGCGAGCCGCCAGAGACGCCGCCCTTCGCGCCCGAACTGCGAGGCCATCGCGTCTTCCGGCAACGCCGCGAGTGCTCCCAGGGTCGAGAGACCGAGCTGGGAAAGCCGGAGACGGGTAGCGGGATCGGTACCCAGCGCCGCGACCGGCTGGGCAGCAAGGAAGCGGATGCGGTCGGAGTCGGGAACGATGCGCGGCTCACCGGGGCGGGCACGGATGGCGGCGACCCAGGCGGTGAAGCGACCGAGCCCCACGCCGACGCGGATGCCGCTCTGGAATGCGGGAGGTAACGCCACCTCGGCGGCGCGGCGGATGGCGGCGGCCTGTGCCGCGGTATCGCCGTAGAGTCCGGCGAGGCCATCGAGGCCGATGAAGAGCTGGCCGAGTTCTGCCGGCTGGACCACCGGGGCGATCTCGGTGAGTGCCGTGGCGAGGAGGCCGAAGTACTGGTCGTAGCGGAGGGGATCGGCCTCGGAGAGTCGGAGCCCGGGGCAGAGTCCGATACCTTGGCCCACCGTCATTCCGGCGCGGACGCCGGCTCGACGGGCGGCGTGGGAGACCTCGAGGAGTTTTCGGCCGCCATCGGGGGAAAGGATGGCCACCGGTCGACCGGCAAGCTCGGGGCGCTCCGCCTCTTCGCACCGGAGGGCGAATTGGGGGATCCACACGCAGGCGGCGCGGGAGCTGGTGAGGGCGGCAGTGGTCATTTCAGGATACCGAAGATATACCGAAAGTATGTCGTCAGGTAGCGGCTATCAATTCAGCTGTCAGCTGTCAGCTATCGGCTATCAGCTATCAGCTGACCGCCACCCGCCACCCGCCACCCGCCACCTATCACCCGCCCCCGACCGTGATACTTTCCCTGAACCCTTTCACCTCCTCGCCTCATCTTCTCTCTTTGCCTCGAGCCGTCACCTATGCGCCGTTTCTTCGTCCTTGCCGTTCTCACGTTCTTCGCGGCCCCGCTCGCGGCACAAGAGGCGCCGGTCTTTACCCACGCCGACACCCTGCGCGGATCGATCGGGCCGGGGCGTGCCTGGTGGGACGTGACCTTCTACGACCTGCACGTGAAGGTCGAGCCGAAGGACAGCAGCATCAGCGGATGGAACGGGATCAGTTATCGGGTGACGGGGCCCGAGAACGAGATGCAGATCGACCTCCAGCCGCCGCTCACCCTCGACAGCGTGGTGCAGGAGCGCCGCCGGCTCAAGGTGCGCCAGGATGGGAACGCCTGGTTCATTTCCCTCAAGGCCAAGCAGCCGATGGGAGCGGTCAAGACGGTGACGGCGTATTACCACGGAAAGCCGAAGGTGGCCAAGCGTCCGCCGTGGGACGGCGGCTTCAGCTGGCTCACCGACAGTCTGGGGAACGCCTGGATCAACACCACGTCCGAAGGAGTGGGCGCCAGCATCTGGTGGCCCAACAAGGACACCCAGGCCGACGAGCCCGACAGCCAGCGCATCGCCATCACCGTGCCCGACCCGATCGTGGACGTCTCCAACGGCCGGCTCCGGAGCACCGTGCATCATCCCGACCACACCACCACCTATGAGTGGTTCGTGGCGGATCCGATCAACAACTATGACGTGGCGGTGAACGCCGGCACCTACGCCCACTGGACCGACACGATCCAGGGAGAAGCCGGCCCCTTGACGCTCGACTTCTGGCCGTTGGCCTACCACCTCGACACCGCCAAGGTCCAGTTCCAGCAGGCCAAGACGATGCTCGCCTGCTTCGAGCACTGGTTCGGGCCGTACCCCTGGTACACCGATGGCTACAAGCTGGTGGAGACGGGACACCTCGGGATGGAGCACCAGAGTGCCATCGCCTACGGCAATCATTACAAGAACGGCTACCTGGGGCGTGACCTTTCGCATACCGGCGTGGGGCTCGGCTGGGATTTCATCATCGTGCACGAGAGCGCGCACGAATGGTGGGGCAACAGCCTGACCGACCAGGACGTGGCAGACATGTGGATCCACGAGAGCTTTGCGAATTATGCCGAGAATTTGTATGAGGAGTGCCTGGCAGGGAAAGCGAAGGGATCGGAGTACGTCATCGGTACCCGGAAGAACATCCGGAACGACGAGCCGATCATCGGGATCTACGGCGTCAACCACGAAGGCTCGGGAGATGTGTATTACAAGGGTGGGAACATGCTGCACACCATCCGCCAGGTCATCAACGACGACGACAAGTGGCGTGACATCCTGCGTGGTCTGCAGCACGCCTTCTGGCACCAGGTGGTGACGGGTGCGCAGGTGCGGCAGTACATGAGCGAGAAGGCGGGGATCGACCTGGGTCCGGTGTTCGAGGAGTACCTCAACACCACGATGGTGCCGGTCTTCGAGTACAAGGTGACCGGAGACACCCTGTCCTATCACTGGGCCGATGTGGTCAAAGGATTTGCGATGCCGGTCCGGGTGACGCTCGCGGATTCGACGTATTCGTGGGTGCACCCGACCGAGGCGTGGCAGACGGTGCCGGTGCATCTCGGCCCCACCGGCCTCCACGTGGATGAGAACTTCTATGTGTTCAGCAAGGACCTGAACGCACCGCCGCCGGCGGCGAAGGACTCGACGGCAAAGAAGTAGGGTCGGGCCGAACCCGCATTCCCAACTCCCTGGGGCTATCATCGCGAGGGAGCGCAGCGACCGAGGGACCTACCCTGCCGGCTCCCGATGCTGGTTGAGTAGGTCCCTCGCTGCGCTCGGGATGACAGTGGGTTGCTCGGGATGACACCGGTGGCGCCCGGAGCCCCGCGCGCGCACCTTCGGGCCCGCCACCCGCCACCCGCCACCCTGTATGCTGGCGTATCGGGCTTCGAACGGTAGTTTATGAAGGGTTCCCCAAACATCCCGGCACGAAGCGGATCCGAGATGCCTGACCGACCGAAGCGCCGGGCCAAGCGCCGTCCCGCTGGGCCCGATCCTGATTACCGCCTCGTCTTCCGGGAGGCGCCGATCCCCGCGTACATCGCGGACGCCGAGACCGCGCGCATCCTCGATGTGAACCGTGCCGCCATCGAGCGGTACGGCTACACTCGCGCCCAGTTCCTCAAGCTTACCGCCCGTGATCTTCGTCCCTTGGAGGAGCAGGCGCGATTCGATCTGTTCATCACGGAGCAGTATCCCGGCCGTGATGCGTTCGTTTCTGCCGGTGTCTGGCGCCACCGTACCAGTGACGGCGAGCTCTTCCACGCGGACGTGTCCTGGGCCCGGGTCCGGTTCCGGGGTCGACGCGCGTACATCGCGTTCGCGCGCGACATCTCGGAGCAGCGCAGTACGGAGACGGTGCTCCGGCGATGGGCGACCGTGTTCGAGGCGGTGAGCGAGGCGGTCTTCATCAGCGGCCCATCCGGATCGCTGCTGGATGTCAATCGATCGGCGGAGATCCTGCTGGGGCGGAAGCGGGAGGATCTGGTCGGGAGTCCGATCGGCGACTGGCATGCCCCAGGCACGCCGTCGAGTGATGCCATCCGAGCCGTTGCCGCGGAGACCGGCCGATGGCACGGCCAGCTCATGTTCTCGCGACCCGATGGATCGGTACGCACGACGGACACGATCGTGGTCCGGTTGTCCGGTCCCGATGGCGAGTCGCTGGGGTTCGTGGGTGTCAACCGGGACGTGACCGAATCGTTGGTGGAGGCGACGTCCCACCTGGCCACGGCCGAGCGACTGGCGGCGATCTTCACTTCATCGCCGTTCGCGATGTATGTCCTCGACCCCGACCTGCGCGTCGTGAACTGGAACCCCGCCGCGGAGCAGACCTTCGGATGGTCAGAGGCGGAGGTCGTCGGCCGGGTGTTGCCGAGCCTCGGCCCGTCCGATCTGGCCGTCGCGCGAGACCTGATGGCCCGGGCGGCGCGGGGCGAGCCGATCGCCGGGGTCGAGCTGGTGCGGCATCGGAAGGACGGCACCCCGATCACGATCCAGCTGTCGTCGGCGCCACTCCGGGACGCCTCGGGCGTCTTTACCGGTCTGGCGTCGATGGTCCGGGACATCACCGACCGGAAGTTGCTCGAATCGCAGCTCCTGCAGGCGCAGCGGATGGAATCGGTGGGCCGGCTCTCCGGGGGGATCGCCCACGACTTCAACAATCTGCTCACCGCCATCCTGGGATCGGCAGAGTTGCTTCGGGAGACACTCCCGGTTGGTTCGCCGGAACTGGAGGAGGTGACCGAGATCGAGAAGGCGTCCCGGCGCGCCGCTGAACTGACCCACCAACTCCTAGCCTTCAGCCGCCAGCAGATGCTGGCCCCGGATGTCCTCGACATCAACGCGGTGGTGGCCGACCTGACCCGGATGCTGGGCCGGGTCCTCGGCGAGGACATCCATTTCGAGACCCGCCTCCGTCCCGACCTAGGCAAAGTGCGGGCCGATCCCGGGCAGTTGGGTCAGGTGATCATGAACCTGGTGGTGAACTCCCGCGATGCGATGCCCGAGGGAGGGATGCTGACCATCGCCACGGCGGCGGCCGCGATCGATGAGGCGTACGCCGCGACCCACCCGAGCGCCATCGCGGGCGACTACATCGTCGTGAGCGTGACCGATTCAGGTAGCGGCATCCCACCAGACGTGCTGCCGCACATCTTCGACCCCTTCTATTCCACCAAGGCCCCAGGGGCCGGGACCGGGCTCGGCCTCTCCACCGCGTACGGGATCGTGAAGCAGAGCGGCGGCTACATCTGGGCCTACAGTGAGTTCGGGAAGGGTACGACCTTCAAGGTCTACCTCCCTCGCTGGACGGGCGGCGATGCGCCGAGGGCCCAGCGCAAAACGCCGGTCCCCGCCAACCTCCGCGGCCGGGAGACCATCCTCGTGGTCGAGGACGAACCGGGGATCCGCCGGCTGCTCGAACGGACCCTCGCGGCCAATGGCTACACGGTGATCGCCGCGACCGATGCGCTCGATGCGGTGACGCGACTGGCCCAGTTGAAGACACCCCTCGACCTCCTCGCCACCGACGTGGTCATGCCGGGAATGGGGGGGCGGGAGCTGGCCGACCAGGTCCGCGCGACCCATCCAGGCACCAAGATCCTCTTCCTGTCCGGCTACACCGAGGACGCGATCATCCGGCAGGGCATCTATCCACTCACCAACGCCTTCCTCGAGAAGCCATTCACCCCGGCCGACCTGCTCCGAAAGGTGCGGACGGTGCTGGATCAGGATGCGAGTAAAGAGTGAAAAGTGAAGAGTAAACAGTGAAGAGGGGATGTCAGGGACCATCCCGATGCCATTCCACGATCCACTCTTCATTTTTCACTCTCCCCTTTTCACTCTCCCCTTTTCACTCTCTCCTCTTCACCTTTCACCTTTCACTTCTTACTTCTCACCCCTCACATCGGTCCCCGTCACGCCGTGTCCTCACCTTACTCCGTCTGGGCCATCACGGCACCAGGCATTGAATCGATCACCGCGCAGGAGCTGACAGCGCTCGGTGTGACGATCCTTGCTAGCGAGCCCGGCGGCATCGCGTTCACAGCCCCGCCGGCACAGCTCTACGCGGCGAACCTGCACTCCCGCACCGCCAGCCGGTTCGTGGTGCGGGTGGCAGAGTTCAGCGCGCGGACCTTCTTCGAACTCGAGCGCCACGCGAAGAAGATCCCGTGGCAGCGGTTCGTGGCTCCGGGCGGGGCAGTGTCATTCCGGGTGAGCAGCCGGAAGTCGAAGCTCTACCACCACGGCGCGATCGAGGAGCGGCTGCTGCGGTGGATGGGAGAGGCGGGGTATGCCTGCGATAGTGAAAAGGGAAAAGTGAAGAGTGAAGAGGAGGCTGGAGACGTCGGAGCGCCGAGGAACGGGGAATCCCCTTTTCACTCTTCACCTTTCACTCTTCACTCTTCACCTTTCACTCTTCACTCCCAGCTCTTCCTCGTCCGGCTCCACCGCGACAAGGTGACGGTGAGCGCTGACAGCTCCGGCGAACTCCTGCATCGGCGCGGGTACCGGCTGGCCACGGCGAAGGCACCAGTACGGGAGACCCTTGCCGCGGCGATGCTCCTCGCCAGCGGCTGGGACGGCGTCGCCCCGCTCATCGATCCGCTCTGTGGCGCAGGCACCATCCCGATCGAAGCGGCACTGCTGGCTCGGAAGATCGCGCCGGGGAAGGGACGCACGTTCGCCTTCGAGCAGTGGCCGGAGTTCGATGCCGAGGTATGGCGCGAGGTGAAGCGCGAGAGCGTGAATGGTGAACGATCAACGGTCAACGGGGAGATCGTCGGTTCCGACCGGGATGCGGGTGCGATCGCGGCATCGGTCGCCAATGCAGAACGAGCCGGCGTGTCGGCCGACGTCTCCTTTACTCAACGTGACCTGGCTGCGTCGTCGACCGCGGTGAAGCACCCCGGCGGATGGCTGGTGACCAACCCGCCCTACGGCATCCGAGTGGGAGATGACCGGCATTTGGCCGAGCTCTACGCCTCGCTCGGCACGGCAGCGCATCAGATGGTGCCAAATGGTCATATCGGCGTCCTCTCCGCCGATCCCAAGCTTGATGCCCGGATCGGGATCCCGATGGAAGAGAAGTTCGTGACGGAGAACGGAGGGATCGGAGTGCGGTTTGTCGCGGGAGAGGTGTTAGGCAATAGGCACTAGGTGCTAGGTCTTAGGTGTGACGGGAACCTGTGCTGCACTCCGATGCTTGTTGATGTCCAGGCACTAGGTACTAGGTGCTAGGTTTTAGGTGTGGCGGGGACCTATGCCGCACCCCGATGCTCGCTGATTTTTAGGCACTAGGTACTAGGTGCTAGGTGTGACGAGGCGCGAGGGCCATCATCAGAACGTGAATCTGCATCGAACGCGCGCCACCTAACCGGTCACACGTAGAACCTAACTCCTAGTACCTAACACCTAGTACCTAACACCTGTCTACAATGGAGGACTCCGCTGTGCTGAATCGCAGAGAATGGATTTCCCGGGTCGGACTTGGAGCGGTGGGGCTCACCGTCTTGCCTCGTCTGCTCGAAGGATCGAGCATCACCGCGGCACCGACCCCGATCACGGTGTACAAGTCGGCCAGCTGCGGCTGCTGCAAGAGCTGGGTGACCTACATGGACGCCAATGGCTTCGCGGCCAAGGCCGTCGATCTCGCTGACGATGCGCTTGAGGCCAAGAAGGCCCAGCTCGGCGTGCCCGACGGAGTACGGTCCTGCCACACCGCCGTCGCCGGCAAATACCTGGTCGAGGGCCATGTGCCCGCCGACCTGGTGCGACGCCTCCTCCGCGAGCATCCGGCGGCGTTGGGACTGGCGGTGCCGGGAATGGTCACCGGCTCGCCGGGAATGGAAGGGGGAACGCCAGAGCACTACGATGTGGTGCTTTTCCAGAAAGATGGCGCCACCCGGACCTACGCCTCCCGCTGACGTGATGTCAGGTCTCCAACTCGTGGCGCCGGCCCCACACGGCGGGCGCCCGGTGCGTCAGGGCGGCGCGCCCATGGGATCGGCCCGCGGGGCGTTGATCCTGCTGCATGGCCGAGGCGCCACCGCCGAATCGATGTTCGACCTGGCACAGGAGGTGTCGCCGCCGGATCTGGCGTGGTGGGCGCCGAGTGCCGCGCGCAACACCTGGTATCCAGAAAGCTTCCTCGTGCCGATGGAACAGAACGAGCCGGCACTTTCCTCGGCATTCGCCGCCGTACACGGACTCATCGAGACGTTGAGTGTTGCCGGATTCCCGCCGGAACGGATCGCCCTGCTCGGCTTTTCCCAGGGCGCGTGCCTGACGCTCGAATATGCGGCGCGGCACGCCAAGCGGTTCGGCGCCCTGATCGGGCTGTCCGGCGGATTGATCGGGCCGCCTGGGACACCACGCGGCTACACCGGATCGTTCAGTGGCACGCCGGTGTTCCTCGGATGCAGCGATGTCGACTTCCATATCCCCGTCGAGCGGGTGCGAGAATCGGCGGAGGCCTTTCGCCGGATGGGGGCCCAGGTGGATGAGCGGATCTATCCGGGGATGGGACACACGGTGAATGACGATGAGCTGAATGCGGTGCGGGGGATGTTGGGGTCGATCGGCCTCACCGTCTGACCTCTTGGGGTGGCCGCAGGCCACCCCCTACGACCGGGATCAGATCTCGGGTCTTTGCAGGCGACCCCCACGGCGAGGTGTTGCCACCCGACGTGTTGACGCCGAGATTCTCACCGTATGCATACTCTCCTGCTGCTGGTCCTCGCGGCGGCACTGCCGCCCGCCGATAGTGCCGCCCATCCCGCCCTGATGCCGTGGCCGCAGTCGGTCACCTGGAACAGCGGCGCGCTCCGGCTCGACTCGAGCTTCACGGTGGCGGTCTCCGGTCGCACCGACCCTCGGCTCGAGCGGGCCCTCGGTCGTGCCATCGAACGACTGGGCCGCCGCACCGGGATCACCTTCTCGCGCGCGATCGGCCACGGCACTACGGGCTCGCTGGTGGTGACGGCCAAGTCGGCGGGGCCCAAAGCCCCTGACCTGTCGCAGGACGAGTCGTATGCGCTCGACGTGACGGCGGCGGGCGTCAAGCTCGATGCCGCAACGTCAGTGGGTGTCATTCGTGGTCTCGAGACCTTGTTGCAGCTCGTCTCTGCCGACTCCGCCGGCTACTTCCTTCCCGCCGTGGCGATCCACGATGCGCCGAGGTTCGGGTGGAGGGGGCTGTTGCTGGATGTGGGGCGGCATTTCGAGCCGGTCGAGGTCGTCAAGCGAACGCTGGACGGGATGGCGCTGGCCAAGTTGAACGTGCTGCATTGGCACCTGTCGGACGATCAGGGCTTTCGGGTAGAGAGCAAGCGCTATCCTCGGCTGACGGAGTTCGGGTCGGATGGTCTGTTCTACACCCAGGAGCAGATCAAGGATGTGGTGACGTATGCCGCCGATCGGGGGATCCGAGTGGTGCCGGAATTCGACATGCCGGGGCATTCGACGGCCTGGTTCGTAGGATATCGCGACCTGGCGAGTGGCAAGGGACCGTACGCCATCGAGCGGACCTGGGGGGTCTTCGATCCGGCGTTCGACCCGACACGGGAATCGGTCTACCAGTTCCTGAACGGCTTCATCGGTGAGATGACGACGCTCTTTCCCGACGCCTACTGGCACATCGGCGGCGATGAAGTGCCGGGGACGGAGTGGAAAGCAAATCCACGGATCCAGGAGTGGATGAAGGCGCATCGGATCGCCGACAACGCGGGACTCCAGGCGTACTTCAACCGGCGGCTGATCGGGATCCTCGCCCGCCACCATCGGCAGGTGGTCGGCTGGGACGAGATCCTCAACCCGGCGCTCCCCAAGACCGCGATGATCCAGTCGTGGCGCGGCACCAACTACCTGGCCGATGCCGCCAGGCAGGGATACCGCGGCATCCTCTCCGCTCCCTACTACCTCGACCACATCGACCCTGCGGCACAGCTGTATCAGGCCGATCCGCTCCCCGCCGCTGCCGGGCTCTCGGACGAGGAAGCGGCCCGTGTGCTTGGTGGCGAGGCATGCATGTGGGCGGAGTATGTCGGCCCCGAAACGGTGGAAAGCCGCATCTGGCCCCGGATGCTGGCGGTGGCAGAGCGGTTCTGGAGCCCCGGCTCGGTGACCGACGTGGCGGACTTGTATCGCCGGCTTGACGTGGTGGCGGCGCAGCTTGGGTTTGTCGGGATCGATGTCGCGGGCCACTCCCACGCATTCGTGGCGCGGATGATGAACGGTGCGCCCGGTGGTGCGGCGCTCGAGCGACTGCTGGCGGTGACGGAGCCAGGAAATTTCGGGCAGCGCGCCGACGCGATGAGCTGGACCCAGCAGACGCCGTTGGTCCGCCTGGTGGATGCCGCCGTGCCCGATCCCGCGTCGCGCCGAGTGTACCAGTCACTGGCGACGCGCGCGCTCGCTGGCGATACCGCGGCACGCAGCGAGCTGGATCGACGCCTTGCCGAGCTCGGCGAACTGCCAGCGGCAGTGCGTGCCGCTGCTGCCAAGGCGCCGCTGGCCGCGGACGGGATCCCTGCTGCCGACATGGTGGCGGCACTCGCCGCCGTCGGCGCCAAGGCGGATGGCTACCTGGAGCGAGGTGTGCCGATGCCGGTCGCCGTGCGAGATTCGGCGCTCTCGACGGTGCGTGATGCCGCCAAGCCGTACGGGATGCTCAGGATCGTGATCGTCGATGCGGTGCAGGCGCTGGTCGTCGGGGCGGGGGGCGCCCAGTGACAGGAGGATCGCTCGATCGCGGGCATCGCCGCCGGGGAAGTAACGCACCGCGGGACACGGAGGCACGGTGAACAACTGCGGAGACGCGGAGCACTGCAGGTGATGTGGGTGACCGATCGAACCCCTATTCCGGGATCGTACATCGCGGCCAGGATAGGACTGAACAGCGGGACACGGAGGTGCGGAGAACAACCGCAGAGGCGCGGAGGACTGCGGATGAAGTGGGTGG
>JBAUHI010000059.1:0-21424 GCA_049680185.1 Gemmatimonadales bacterium
TGCACGGTGTAGCTGCCGTCCGGCTGGCGTTCCGCCTTCCAGGCGGTCTGGTACGCCGGCAGGGCGGTGCCCTCGTAGTACTCCTTGAAGAACCAGCCCATCGGGATGCCGATGTGTCGCTCCACGACATGCTGGAAATCCGCGGTCGAGGCTCGGCTGCCGTGGTAGGTCTGGTAGTAGTCCTGCATCGTCTTGGTGAAGCCGTCCTCGTTCATCGTCCGGAGGTCGAGCATCAGGATCCGGATCATGTGCGCCATCCAGGCGCCCTTCTCGTAGATGAGGGTCTGGTAGCCACTGGGATGCTTGTCGGTGCTGGTCCGGCCGCCGATCGCGACCGGCCCCGCATCGGCCACCGAGACGATGTCATCGCGATACTGGTCCAGATAGTCGAAGTACAGCTTGGGGTCGTGGAAGCCGACCTGCATGAACCAGAGGCCCGAGAACGTGGCCAGCCCTTCGCTGAGCCACTGGTCCCGGTAGCTCTTGTAGTCGACCCCGATACCCCACCACTGGTGACTCACCTCGTGGGCACGGAAGAACTGGTCGAACCCCTTCTTGCTCCCGTTGCCGCCTGCGAAGGTGCTCATCGACAGGTCGATCATCCCGGGGAACGCGACCCCCTCGGGATACGGGATCGGCCCGGCGTAGAACCGGTCCACCGGAGGACCGCCGTACTCCTGGGTGAAGAACTTGAGGGCGTTCTGGATGTCGCGCCCGACGTTCTCCCGCTCTTTCCGATCCGGAGTGACCGTGACGCTCGCGCCGTCTGCCAGCACGTACTTGATGGCGTGGTCGGAATAGAGGAACGTGACCGGTGGAACACCCGGGGCCGTGAGCTGGGACTCGGCGAAGACTCCGATGTTGAAGGCGGCGTTCCGGATCGGTGTATGGATGGCCCAGCGGGTCCGCAGCATGTGGCCAGCTTCAGCGGTCGAGTCGGTCCGCTCACCAACGCTCAGGATGGGATACTGGTCCGGAGTATGGAAGGTGACGTCGAACGTGGCGTAGTTGCGGTAGTCGGTCGGCACGGGGTACCAGGACGAGGTCGGGTCCACCAGGAACCAGTCCCCGAATCGGTCGATCAGCTTCCCATGGTACCAGAGTCGCACCCGGTCGGTGTCGCCCGCAGCAAGGCGCCGATCGAGCCGGACCCACAACTCCCCATGGTCCTTGAGCTTCCACACCGATGTCGACCGCCCACTGACGCTCGCGGAGTCGCCGATGAGCTGGCCATCGAGCTCGAGTGGTATCCAGGGCCCGATGGGACCATCGGGGACGACGGTGAGTTCGGCGCGGGCATTGAAGGCGAGCGAGCCCCCCGACTCCGGAAGGTCCAGGTCCATCGTGTAATCGGAGATCGCGTCGGTGCGCGTGGTCTCCTTCGGATAGGCGGTCGATGTGCCCGGCGCCGGGAAGTCGGCGAGGTCGTCCATCCAGCGGAGGAGGCTGATCTGCGAGGTCTTGCGGAGGATGGACTCCGATTCGACGGCATCGGGATCGACCTGCAGGCCGAGGGACCGACCGGCGTCCGGCTCCACGAACGCGTAGAAATACCCGCTCCGCTCGCCGTTCAGGAGGGCGCCCAGCACGCCGGTCGGGAAGTAGGTGTGGTCGATCCCGCCGATCACGTCCAGCAGGTGGTCGACGGTACTGTGGCTGGGTTTGACCGGGTCCGCGCCGAACGTCACGTGGGCGGAGATCTCCTCCCAGGTGGAGTCGGCAAAGACGAACGCCGCCGAGTGGAAGGTGGCGTCGATGGTGCTGTCGCCATGGTCAAGCGCCTGCGCCAGCATCCCCCGTTCGACCGGGTCGGGCGCCGTGGCGGTGTATCGCCCGCTGCCGATGTAGAGCGCCGCCACCGTGCGGCCGCCGATCGGGGTCAGCGGGTAGAGCTTCCCGGCTTGGAGCTCGATGACCCCGGTCCCACGTCGAAGGGTGAGTTCGTGGACGTCCCCCGACGTGCCGGGGACGGGTGCCAGGGCCTTGAGCTGACGGATCAGTGTGTCCACCGAGGACGCGATCGGGGCCACTACCGGGACGACCCGGACGGGGGCGCCGTCCTGGGCGGCCAGCGCCGGCGCGGCCGCGAGCACGGCCAGGATGCAGGGGAGGGTGCGCATCAGATCTTCACCTTTCGCGTCCAGAGATCGGCGATGGCGGCGTGGCCGGCGGCGGTCGGATGCACACCATCAAGCGACCAATACACCGGCGGCGCCTTCCGGCTCAAGGCATCGAACATCTGCTGCAGCGGCAGGAAGAGAGCATCGGCATCGTCGGCGACACGTTCGGCCGCCTCGCGCCGGCGGTCGAACTCGGGGAACCAATTCTCCTTGACCACTCCGGTCCGGAGCACGAACGGCTCCAGCACCACGAACCGGGTGTCGGGGAGCGCCTTCCGGGTGCGCGCGAGGAGTGCCGCGAATCCGGAGGCGTAGTCGTCGACGGTGCCGTGGTAGTCACCGCCGAGCGTGTGCCAGTAGTCGTTGACCCCGATCAGGATGCTGAGCACGTCCGGAGCCAGGTCGAGCGTGTCCGCCTGCCAGCGCGCGTCGAGGTCAGGGACGGTGTTCCCGCTCACGCCCCGGTTGAAGAAGCTGAGCTTGCGGTCGGGGTGGGCGGCGAGAAGGGATGCCGAGATGAGGAGCGGGTAACCGGTGCCGAGCGCGGCGGAACTGTTCGGAGCGGCGATGTCACGGTCGCGCCCGCAGTCGGTGATCGAATCGCCCTGGAAGAGCACGGTCCGGCCTGGGCGCGGGCCGTTCGCGGCAATGGCGTGTCCCAGCGCTCCCACGGGGCGCCCTAGCGCGGCCCACCCCGCCGCCGCGCCTGCGGTCGCCACGAATCCTCGGCGCGAGTATCCACCCGCTCGGTCGGTCATGGGCCCATTCGACCGCGCACGGCGTTGGTGCCGCAGCAGCCGCCTTTGTTGGCGTGGTGTGTCATTCCGGGGCGTTCAATACTGCAAGGGTATGACAGCGAGCGCCACCAGCACGCCGTCAGGATCATGAGCGCGCGCTAATGAACCACAAAGACAGAAGCCCGACCCGCCGCGAGGGCGAATCGGGCTTCCGGGCCCAGCGATCGGGTCAGGTCCTGGTCACGGTGTACTGGCCGCAGGCGGTGTACTGGATCGTCACGGTCGAGGTGTTGCCACCGCGGCTCACGACGATCTGGGTGGTGCCGGCGTCGAACCGTGGCTGCTCGGCGCACGCCGGGTTGAAGTGCACCGGCACGGGTGTGCTGAGCGCGAGCGCAAAGGTCAGCGACTTGTGGGTCCAGGTCGAGTTCCCGCTCACGTTCCAGGTGCCGGGCGGCAACGCTGAATCGGGCTTGATGCTGTTCGCAGTATCGGCGGTGAACAGGAACGACCAGGTGCGATCGTGGGTCGCGGTGTTGCCGTTCGCGTAGGTGAAGGTCGTGGTCATGTTGCTGTCGGTCTGCGTGATGGTGCTCGAGTCACGCACCGCCATCCGGGTACCGCTCATCAGGATCGACCGCACCCGGCCGCTCACGGTGCGGACCATGATCCACCCGTAGTCGGTGAACACCTTCTTGATGGCCCGGTCGGTCACTGTCGGGGTCGGGTCGATGTAGTCGATGGTGCCGGTGAGGGTGTCGGATTCGCCGGGGAAATCGATCACGCAACCGCTGAACGAGACCCGGACAGAGTCGGGCACCGGGTCGCTGTCGGAATTGGCAGGGCTGGAGGGACTCCGCGTCACCGTGCAGATGGACGGGCTCAGTGCCGGGCCCGCCAACTCCGCACCGGCGCTCGCGGAAAAGGTGGCGCTGCCGCCGGTGGTGGTGGCGCCCGCGGTGCTGATGCCGATGTCGCTGACGATGGCCTCGCCCAAGCTGTCGGCCAGGTCGGCGCTGAGGGCGGGGGTACTGGGGCTCGAACTCCCGGAACTGCAGGCAGCGGCGGCGAACGCCGCCAACCCGGCAAGGGCATAGGATCGGATACGGTGGTGCATCTGCTCCTCCGGCCAACGAGGGAATGACTGCTGGTCCGGGGAGGACGGTGGCCGGTCGGAGGTGTTAAGGGAGGCTTTGTGGATCCCTTATATAAGGAAGGAACGGTGTGTGACCTGCGTCACCACGCTACCTGCCTGGCGCCAATCGCTGTATCTCGGCCAACATCCCGGCCGGATCTTTCGGGCTCAACAGCACCGCATAACCCTTGGTGGTCGGGATATACAGCGCGTGATCCCGCGCCGTCAGGTAGAGCAGCGCCTTTTCGCCGTCGGCCAGGCGGAACCACCCCGACTGATAGGATGGGAGCGCCGTTCCCATCGTGCGTCGTGCTGGCTTGAGACCCGGCTCCTGGGAGATATCCACGATCCGGGCGGCGCCCCCGCGGAGATCCGCCAGCGCGATCCGTCTGCCCCAGATGTCTCCGTGGAAGACGAGTCCCTGCTCACTGAGCTCGAACGTGGCGTGACGCGCACCATAGAGCGTGCGCCCAAGGAGCAAGATGGTGCTCGCGGCGAGGATCACTATGGGGACGAAGATCCAACCCGCCCAGCTGTTGGCGGCCGCCGGGATCATCGGAAAAACGGTGGGGTTCACTGCGCCTCCGGTCGATCAACGGTCACGTCGAGGTCATGCAGCAGCCCGTCCTTGAGGTCGTAGAACCAGCCGTGGACGGACAACTGCTTGCCGGCGGCCCACGCCTGCCGGACCGTGGTGGTACTGGCGACGGCGCTCACCTGGGCCGCCACGTTGAGCTCGCAGAGCCGGTCGGGGCGTGCGATCGCGTCGAGCTGGGCCAGTTCGTTGGAGTGCTGATCGCGCAGGGTGCGGATCGGAGTGAGCCACGTTTCCAGCGGCTCGGGCGCCGGGGGGCCGAGTGCGGCGATGATGCCACCGCAGCCGTGATGCCCGGTCACGATGATGTGCCGGACCGCCAGCACGTCCACCGCATACTGGATGACGGAGAGTGCGTTCGGATCATCGTGGCGGACGATGTTGGCGACATTGCGGTGGACGAAGATCTCGCCCGGAGCGAGCCCCACGATCTCGTTGGCCGGTACCCGACTATCCGCACAGCCGATCCAGAGGTACGGCGGGCGCTGGATCTCGAGGAGCCGCTCGAAATAGCGGGGGTCGCGGGCCACCTGGTGGGCGGCCCACTCCCGGTTCTTCTCGAACAGTTGTGGCAATACGCGCATCAGCTCAGTGCCCGATGCTCATGGGCCAGGGCGTCGGCAGGAAGTACATCATCAGTACGGCACCGAGGAGTGCCACGTTCCGGAGGAAGTTCATCCGTTCGCTCATGCGGGCCGCCGGGTCGGTGACCTTCCAGTACGCGTGCATCATGAAGCTCACCGGGACCAGGAACACCACGAGGCAGAGGAGGGCCCACTGGACCGCAATGCCCAGGATGATGCCGAGGCCGCCCAGGAGGAGGAGCGTTCCGGTGCCGAGCACCGCGAGTTTGGGGGCGGGGATGCCCTTGCTGGCGCTGTACCCCGCCATCATCTCGACATTCTTGAAGTGACCATAGGCGCTGTTGAGGAAGAATGCGGCGAACAGCACTCGCCCGATCGGGAAGAGGTAGTCCATGGAGGGCTCCGTTGTTCAGTGGAATGGAGGGCCAACAACAGGTGGCGCGTGGCGGGTGGCGGGTCTTGAGTCACCAACTGCTGGTGCCGGGAGGCGCGCGATCGGAGGCGAGAGGACTAACGCCGCCCCAACTGGGAAGCTCGTGCGTCTAAGCCCGCCACCCGCCACTCGCCACCAGCTAGAACTCCCGCTTCTTCATCTCTTTGAACAGCCGCTTCGTCTCCGAGGATTGTTCCTCGGGCTGCTTGCGGAGCGTCGAATCGTACTGCGCCGCGCGTTCCTGCGCGCTGGGCTTGACCACCCCGGCGTTCTTCTTGGCCAGCTTCTCGATCCACTGGTCTTCCTTCTTGCCCATCGTGGCGCCTCCGTCGTCTGCGTTGCCGGTCCACTGTCCCCTGGGTCAGGTCAAACTATTGCGTTGGGGCCTGGGTTGCCAACTGTCAGCGGGAGGGCCCTCGGCTTGGTCCCCGTCGCGGCCCGCGTCCCGCGCCGCCGTGCGATGATCCTGCCGGTCGGGTGCCATACCCACCCTGCCCACCTCGTCCAGCCTGCCCGCCCTGGCCGCTCGATCCGCCTTGCCCGTTCGGCCCCCGTCGCTCCGCCTTTGCCTTCGCGCGCGCCCGGTCCTCGGACTTCCGCGCCCTGATCGCGGCGATCCGCTGGGCCAGCGGCACCTCCAGCTGCCCGGTGGGGCGCGCGGCATAGTCGAAGTCCGGGATCGTCACCCGGGGCAGCCGCTTGTCGATGGCCCGCTCGATCCGCTTGAGGTCGGCCTCTTCATCCGGCGCCACCAGCGTGAAGGCGAAACCGGTCCGCTCCGCGCGGGCTGTGCGGCCCGAGCGGTGGATGTAGTCCTCCGGCACCGCCGGCACGTCGAAATTGATCACGTGTTGCAGGGCCTCGATATCGATGCCGCGTGCCGCGATGTCCGTGGCCACCAGTACCCGGTACTTGCCAGCCTTGAACCCTGCCAACGCCTCGGTGCGCTGGCTCTGGGACCGGTTCCCATGGATCCGCTCCGCCTTGATCCCGGCCTTCACCAGCTGCTCCGTCAGGCGGTTGGCCCGGTGCTTGGTGCGGGTAAAGACGAGCGCGTCTCCCACTTCGTTCCGCTTGAGCAGCTCGAGCAGGAGCACCGACTTGAGCTCGCGGCCGACCGGGTACACCGCCTGGGTGATCCCCGTGGCGGGTCCGGAGGGGCGCTCGATGTTGATCGTGGCCGGGTTCTTGAGCATCTCGCGCGAGAGGGTCTGGATCTCGGGCGGGAGCGTGGCGCTGAAGAAGAGGGTCTGCCGTTTGACCGGCAGGTGGCGCAGGACCTTCCGGATGTCGGGAAGGAATCCCATGTCGAGCATCCGGTCGGCTTCATCGAGCACGAGATACTCCAGGCCCGGGAGCTTGGCATACGGCATCCGGAAGTGATCGAGGAGCCGTCCCGGTGTCGCGACGATCACGTCCACGCCGGTCCGGAAGGCGTGTTCCTGCGGGCCCATCCCCACACCGCCGAAGACCGCGGCGGCGGTGAGGGGCGTGTGGACCGCGAGGGCGTTCAGTTCCTCGACGATCTGGGCCGCCAGTTCCCGGGTCGGTGCCAGCACCAGCGCGCGGGTCACCCGGCGCGGCTTGGGCATCAGGCGGTCGAGGATGGGCAGGAGGAAGGCGGCGGTCTTGCCGCTGCCGGTCATCGCGCAGGCGAGCAGGTCCCGACCTTCGAGGGCCGGCGGGATCGCATCGGACTGGATCGGAGTGGGGCGGGTAAAACCGAGTTCCTTGACACCACGGAGCAGGTCGGGGTGGAGCTTGAAGGCGCTGAACGGCAAGAGACTTCCTATCGGACTGAAGGAGAAAGGACGGCGCTCAGGCGCCGGCGACTGCCTGCGAAAAAATGTGCTCCTGCACCCAGCGGCCGAGCGCGCGCTCGAGCGTCACGGGATCCTGCCCGGGAACGTGCGGCATCACCTGTCGGCGGTGACCTTCGTTCATCAGGTACCACATAGGCGGCACTGCGCTCTCGCCCCGCTTTTCATTGGCGGGGATCGCCTCGTACGACACGAAATGGAACTGGCGACCCTGCAGGAGGATCCGGCGCTGTTCATTCTTGTTCGCGGGCATCGGGTCTCGCAGGCTGAGCGCAGGTCAGGGCGGTGGGGACGCGCGGACGGCCACCGGACGCGGGCAAGTGCCCGCGAGGCCTAAAGATAACCCTGCGGCCCCTCCGGAGGGCCTTCCGGCCCCTGATCGGCGGCCCTGCAGGTCTCGCGAGCCAGCATGACCCGCCGCGTCCAGATGACCAGATAGTTCCGATATGAAACGTCATTACATAGGCCAGCGAGTTCGCGGCTAGAAGCCGCGGCTCGGCTAAGTCGCTTAAGCGACGGTGGCGTCTGGCGTCACTTCAGTGACATGGCCGAGCCGTCGCTTCAGCGACGACTCGAAGAGCGACCTAGGCCCCTCGTCAGAGCGACGACTCGAAAAGCGACCCTTACTGGTCGAGCTCCGCGACATCAAAGGTGTGCATCATCGCCGGCTGGATCCCGTCGGCCGCCCAGCCGACCATCACGTAGGCCACCTCCAAGCGTCCCCGCGTCACGCTCCGTGCGTACCGCGCCAGCCGCCCGGATTCCGGCAGCTGCGCAGTCGAATCGAGCACGGCGATCGCCGGATTGTTCATCCGGACCACCAGGATCGGCGCACCATTCCATTCGCCGCGACTCACCTGGGTCGGATGCCGCCCGAACTTGGCGAAGATCGCATCGGTCAAGTCCTGCAGCACATCATCGCGGGGTGGAGAGGCAGAGGTGCCGGTACCGGCGGCCTCCATCTGGGAATGCCCCGGTCGGTCGGCGATCGCAACGGCGTCCCACTTGCCCCCGTCCCCGCGCACGGCCCGCACGAACTGCAGAGTGCCGCATCCCGTCCCGCAATTCCGCCGGACCGACACGAGTGCTGTATCACCATCGTCGGAAAAGACGGGGCGTGACAGCGTGAACACTGGCCGCTCGCGGGTCGCGACCTGCAGGTCGGAATCCGTAGCGAGGAAGACCAGCCGTCCCGCCAGCACCGGTGGATGGGCCAGGGTGGACCGCTCGCTACTGGCGTTGAGCCATGCGTCGATGAGCGACCGGGAGACGTACGGACGGACCAGCAGCAGGGTGACCCGGTCGGGAGCAGAGTCTGCGGCCACGGCACGCCCCGTGATGACCCGCGACACCCCGATCGGCCGCGACACCGGATCACCCCCGGTCTCCGCACCGAGCGCTGCGGACCAGACCGCCGGTTCGGGGCCGGTCTCCGGTGCTACGTGGGCACAGGCAGCCGCGAGCAGCAGAGGGACCGTGACGAGCGGGATCTTGGACATTCGCATCCGGAACGCTCCTTGGTCTCCCAACGTACGTGCCGGGACGGCCGGCGTTAAGTCGGGGCACAGACAGTCCGCAGATGACGCAGATGTCGCAGATGACCACACGAGCATCTGGTTCACTTGTGGGTCCGGGTCATCTGCGGACTCCAAATGTACCGACGATACTCGAGGCGAGGCGTCCCAAGATTGAGGAGCAGTCGGCAGATGACGCAGATGTCGCAGATAACTACTCGAGCATCTGGATCATTTGTGGATCCGGGTCATCTGCTGACTCCAGATGTACCGACGATACTCGAGGCGAGGCGTCCCAAAATTGAGGAGCAGTCCGCTGGGAAGCCCGCTGGCCTTGAGGTAGTTGAGCACCTGCGCGTCCCCTGGTCCGCCCACCTCCCGTCGAGCCTTCAATTCGACGACGACCGCTCCGTAGCAGACGAGATCGGCCCGATAGCTTGTGATCAGGCGGCGCCCCTTGAACAGCACCGGCAAAGCCACCTCGGCAGCAAATGGGACCCCCCTTGCGAGGAGCTCGCAGTGGAGTGCCTCACAGTAGACGACCTCCAGAAAACCGTGTCCCAGCTGCTGGTGCACCTCCATGGCGGCGCCGGTGATGGCGTAGGTCCGGGGGTCCCGGTGGACGTCGATGGACATGGTCCCCGAATTTCGCCACGCTGCGTGGCCGGTCTGCCATCATTCTGGGGCGCGCGGGAGCGGGAAAATGCGGGTCCGTAGATCGCACGGATAACACAAAATGCTTGGGGTTGTATCTGTGCCATCTGCGTAATCTGCGGACTAAAGTGCGGGTCCGTAGATCGCACGGATAACACAAATGCTTGGGGGACTTTCTGTGCCATCTGCGTCATCTGCGGACCTATTGGGTCACCGCCCCGGCTCGAGCCGCAGCGTACTTACTGCACTCGACGCAACGCTATCCCGACTGAACGGGACGATCCACCGCCCGCCAGCACTATGGATACCGAGGAAGTCGTCGAAGTGCGGGCTCAGGGGATTGCCCGATTCTCCCAACGGGATCGTCATCGAGAAGTCGTCGGGGTGGGCCCAGTCGAGCACGAACCGCATGCTGGGACCGACGATGACGCGGAACGTTCCCGTGCCTGCGTCATAGGTCCGGTAGCTGGCGTCGAGCGTGGTGGGGTCGCCACCCATCGGATACGGCCCCCTCGTCAGGTGCAGCCAGCGGTCAAGAAGTGACACCACCGCCAGCGGGTGCCGCACGGTCAGTGTCTGCACCTGGCCCAAGGTGCGGCCGCGCGCTTCATCGATAGCGCTCGTGAAGGCCCGCGCCGAGATGTCGGCGGCGTCCTCGACCTCCGACGTCCGGTGATCGTCGATGATCTCCTTCACGTTCCCCGATATGACGCCATCGACCAGCGGCTCCCCTTCCTGCCATCGTGCTCCAAGCTCGTCCTCGAAGAGTTCGCGGGTGAGATCCCTCCGCCAGTAGGCGTAGAGCGCCGCCAAGATGTCACCCGCCGTCGACTCGCCAGTCCAGCCGCGGATCCTCGCTGCCAGTTCGGGATGCCCGCCCTTCTCTGCGCCGCTCGCCATCAAGGCGCGAAAGCGCAGCGCACCGACCGATACCACGTCTCCCTGCATCTGCTGCACATCATCAGCGGACCATCGGTCCTTGCCTGACAACAGCTCCGCCGCGCGTACGATCCGGTAATCATCGTAGAATCCCGGCAATCTGTACGGCCAATCAGCCGGCACCGCCTGGTTGTTGCAGGTGGCGAGCCACCCCGCCACCGGGTCATAGGCGTGGGGCGTATCCTCGAGTGCCCTATATCCGCGCCACTCGGCGTTCGGGTCGGCAGCATTGTGCAGCACGAACGGATCGGTGGTGTCGCGGATGGGGATCGGTGTGCCGAGCTGGTAGCCGATGTGTCCGTGGACATCGCTGTAGGTCCAGTTGACGCTGAGCGCGGCAAAGCCAGTCACCGCTCGGCGGAATGCGCCGAAGTCGGTGGCCCGCATCAGCGAATCGCCGTGGGCCAGGAGCGATGCAGCGGAAAAGTCGAACCCCGCCCAATGCACCGAGACGCCGGAGTCTCCCTGACGTTCGGTCACCACCCCACGCGGCGTCTCCAGTACCTGCAGCACCCGGGCTGTCGGCTCTCCTTTGACGAAGATCGATTCCGGAATGACCCGCACCGGCGCCCATCCCGTCGATGTCCGAGCGCGTAGTGTGTCGCCCGGGGCAAAGTGCTCCCGATACTCATCCAGGAGGTCGACCGGCGCCACGGTGAAGGCCCAGGCGATCGTCGCATTGTGGCCCATCGCCACGAACGGGAGCCCCGGCGCAGTTACACCCACGACATCGAGCCCATCCCGCGCGTGGAGCCCCGCGATGTACCAAAGCCCCGGCGCCTGGTCGGTCTGCAGGTGCGGATCGGATTCATGCAACGCCGCACCGCTGGCGGAGCGCCCCGGTGCGATGACCCACGAGTTCGATGCCAGCGCCATCCCGTACCGATCGGCACCCGCGGCGACCTTCCGATCCGGCACCGTCGCCGGCGACCACTCGTCATACGCACCGACCAGCTTCCGAGCACTCGGCCCCAGTCGAGTGAGCAAGTCCCGATACTCGGTGTTCTTGTCCATCAAGGCGCTCGCGAACCAGGTCTGGTAGATCGCCACCGCAGCGACATCGTCCAGGGTCCACGGCGCCGGCTGCGTTCGCAGCATCACGAACTCCGGCGGCAACACCGGTGCGCGCGCGATCCACGCGTTGATCCCCGCCACGTAGTGCTCGAGCATCGCTCGAGTGGCAGGGTCGAGGTCCTGGACGTCCCTCCGCCCTCGACGGGCAAATCCCATCTGGCGGGCAAGGCTGTCGAGCGGCAGCGCCTTCGCTCCGAAGAGCTCCGCCAACCGACCTTCGGCGACCCGGCGGATGAGTTCCATCTGGAAGAGGCGTTCGGAGGCGTGGAGCCAGCCGAGTGTTTCGATCGCGGCGTTGCTGGTGGAGGCCCAGACCTGCGGGATCCCTTTGGCGTCGAAGGTGACCTCGACCGGCGCATCGAGCCCGGGGACGAGCGCGGTGCCGGACTGCTGGGCGACGGAGCGCGCCAGCCAGGCGCGCCCGCCGAACCAGGCCACGATCGTGACGAGTATGAGGGTAGCGACGCTCCCGAGGAGGGTGCGGCGGATCATTCGTAGAAGGCGTCGAGGTCGGCGGCCGCCAGCTCGGTGAGGAACTCGCTGATGCGGGTGGTCACCGCGGCAAAGTAGGCGGCGCCTTTCGTGGCCGTTGCAGCGCGCGGATCGCCGACCCCCGTGTCGTCCGTCACCTGCGTCCATCGGCGCGGCGCCCAGACCCACCAATCCCGGAGGCCGGTCACCTTGAACCGGCGCGCCTTCCCGGGTCCGGCGGTCGACAGGGGCCGCACCAGGTCGGGGGTCAGGTGCATCGTTACGCTGGTCTCGCTCTCGCCGGCGTGGTCTCCCGGTTCGGCGAAGAACGGCGTCGGATCCACCGCGGAGAACCAGTTGAGGGTGCAGATGAAGAGTGGGAGTTCCGCTTGCAGCTCCCGGATCATCTGCTTGAAGTCATTGGCGCCGTGGCCGTTGATGATGACGAGCTTGCCGATCCCTGCCCGGTGCACCGACTCCGCGATGTCACGCAACAGCGTGAACTGCGTGCTTGGGCGGGTGTTGAGACAGAGGGGGATGTCGAGCTGGCCGGTGTGGACGCCGAAGGGGACCGTGGGCAGAACGATGGCTCGGGCGCCGCGAGACCAGGCCAAACGCGCCGCTTCGGCTGCCACCGCACCTGATTCGATCGTGTCGGTGGCGTAAGGCAGGTGGAGGTTATGCGCTTCGGTGGCGCCCCAGGGGAGGATGGCCACCTGATAGTGCGTCGCCTTGACGTCGGCCCAGGTCGATTCAGCGAGGAGCCACGGTCGGGGCGGCATCACCTCAGGTCACGCCTTGGTCACGGTCAGGAGCATCTCGCTTTCGCGGACCGCGTGGACATCGTGGGTCACGCCGGCCGCGAGGGTGAGCATGGTGCTGGCAGGGAGCGAGTGCTCCGCGCCATCGGCGGTGATCCGCAACTCGCCCGCCAGGGTCTGGATCGTCACGACCCCGTTGGCACGATGCGCCTTGAGCTCCGCCCCGGCATTGAAGATGAAGAGCACCGTGGCGACACTACCCTGACGGGCGAGCGTGATCTGCCGGTGACCCTCGACGGCGGCGTGGGGTTCCTGGCGGAGGCCGTTGGCAGCGGCCTTGAGATCCACCAGTTGGGTGGCGGCGGCAAGCCGGTCGTGGGGATGGGGCCGCAGCCGGTCGTCAACGCTCATGGAGCTGCCTCCGGGATCGAAGTCGAAGGGTACCGCACTGCCGAACTCGGAGGATAGCGGCCGGCCACGGCGGGCGCCACGGCGCTCCGCTTGCGGCGGCGCTGATCAGCGCGCGACGCCACGTTCCGCGTAGACCGTCCGGATGTGCGGTCGGAGCCGTGGCAGCGCGAGGGCGAACACACTCGCACCCACCACGCAGGCGATGCCGCCCAGGAGGATCGTCTTGGGCGCGCCGATCCGGTCGGCCACGACACCGCCGATGAGGCTGCCGATCGGCGCGGTGCCGAGGAATGACATCGCGTAGAAGGCCATCACCCGACCGCGGAGCCGTTCTTCCACCATCGTCTGCAGGATCGTGTTGCAGGAGGCGAGCGAGACCATCATCCCGGCGCCGACGACGGGCAGGATGAGGAACGAGAGCACCAGTGTCCGGGAAAGTGAGAATCCGATGAGGCCGACGCCGAACGCCGCCGCCGCCATCGCGATGACCCGCCAGAGCCCGATGATGCTGTGGCGCGAGGCGAGGTAGAGCGCACCGCAGAGGGCGCCCACCCCGGAGGCCGCCATCAGGAGGCCGAATGTGTGGGGGCCGCCGTGCAGGACCAACTTGGCGATGGCGGGCATGAGGATGGTGTACGGCATTCCCATCGTGGCCACCAACGCGATCAGCAAGAGCAGCGCTCGCGCTGGCCGGAACCTGGAGACGTAGGCGAACCCCTCCCGCATCTCCTCCAGGAGGCTCGTATCCGTCGGCACCCGCGTGACCCGCGCCAGCCGCATCGCCTGCAGGGACCAGATGACCGCGATGTAGCTCACCGCATCCAACATGAAGCACCAGCCTTCGCCCACCAGCGCGATCAGCACGCCGGCGATCGATGGGCCGATGATGCGGCTCGCGTTCACCATCGTGGAGTTGAGGGCGATCGCGTTGGGCAGGTCGGTCCGGTCCTCGATCATCTGGACCAGGAACGACTGGCGCGCCGGCGTGTCGAAGGCGTTGATGACGCCCTGGAAAAGCTGGAGTGCCACGATGTCGGTGACGGTGATGAGATGCGGGATGGCGAGCACGGCGAGGGCCAGCGATTGCAGCATCGACAGCACCTGGGTGATGACCAGGATCCGGTGCTTGTCCCAGCGGTCGACCAGCACCCCGGCAAAAGGCGCCAGCACGAGCGTGGGGATCTGCCCGGCAAAGCCGACGACGCCGAGGAGGAGCGCCGAACCGGTGAGGCGGTACACCAGCCAGCTCGTCGCGATGCGGGTGATCCAGGTGCCCGCGAGCGACGTGCCCTGTCCGCCGAAGAAGAGCCGGTAATTGCGATGCCGGAGCGCTCGACCGAGGTTGCGGACCCGCCCGCGGTCAGCCGAGAGCGGCGCTGTCATCGCGGGCGGCGGCCCTGGGGTCAAGGAATGGGGTGGTCAACGCAGGTCGCCTTTCGGCGGAGGATGACAAGGCCAACCACGGAGTGCCACGGAGGTGGATGATGTGGGTGGCCAGTGAGGCTCCGCTTCCGTGGTCGGGATTCGGCACGCACGACCACATCACTTGGTAGTTCTCCGTGATCCTCCCTGTACTCCGTGCCTCCGTGGTGGGCAGTTCCCCGTGAGCTCCGTGCCGGAGCCTGCCCTGACGGTGGCGAAGGGTGGTGGGAAGTCCTCTGAGTTCTCCGTCCACTACTGCTTCGATCCGGCCCCATCCACGCTCCACGGGCCGGCGCCGCGGGCGGAGATGTACAGGAACACGAAGCAGAACGCCACCACGATCTCGCCGTGGTTCTCGATCGGCCAGAAGGAGTGAGGAAAGTGCATCAGGAAGTACGCGACCGCCATTTCCCCGCTCGCGATGAACCCCGCCCAGGAGGTGTAGAAGCCGATCAGGATCGCGGTGCCACAGAGGATCTCGATCGCGCCGGCGGTCATGAAGAGCGGGCTGCCGGTGGCCATCGGGCCACCGAAGACCGTGAAGTGCTTCTGGAGGCCGTGGCATAGATAGAGGAACGCGACCACGATCCGCATCACAGCGTAGATCCTGTCCTCGTGGGCACCGTACCAGGCCTTGGGGGAAGTCATTGGAACCTCGTGTGATCAGTGGGCAGGGTGAACGGGAGGTGAAGCCTTCCGTGGGGAGGTCGTGCAGCGATCCGGATGCCCTGGCGCGGCGGGAGCATCAGTTGTTCGCAGGACGCAGCGCTGCGGGCTCCTGTTGCTTGGTGAGCATTCGCTCGGCAAAGTCGACCCTCTCCTCAAGCTCGGCCAGCCGATGCCGCAGCTCGTCGACCTCCTCCGCAGAGACGCTTCCCTCGACTTGGAGGTGCGCCCCGTTCCTGTCTGCGATCGAATTGAGCAGGCGCGGCAGCGCCCGCCGCAGCGAGAAGGCCGCGATGATGAACGCGATCCCGAACGCCCAAGCCGGATCATTCCACATACGATGGTCCTTCCACTCGCGTTGGTGGTTCGGTCCTCATCGCGCTCACCGCGTCGGTGCTCCCGGCAGACCCAAGCCACCGAGCGGCGCCGTCTCCACCCGGTCGCTGGATCCAGCGATGAGAGGCCGTCCCTTCGTGATCGCATCCTTCACCGCCGGCAGAGTCAGCGACTTGCGGTGTGCGTCAGCGCTCTCCCAGACCTCGGTGATCCAGAGTGCGTCGTCATCCTTCGGGTCGGTGGCGATCACGTAGCTCAGGCACCCCGGCATGGCGCCGGTCCCCGAGAGCAGGATCCGCGCCAGCGCATCACGTTGACCGGGCGTGGCCGTCATCTTGCCGATCAGTCCGTACATCGTCGGGCCCTTGCGCGTCTTGTCAGAAAAAGATTTGACCCGTCAGCGCGACGTGATCAAGGGTGATCGACACGGTGTTGTCCGTGACAGTGGGGTTGCCCGTGGCCGCGGTCGTTTGATGGGAGTACCCCAGCCGTGCCTCCCACAGCGCGCCGAGCCCCAGGTGGGGCGTGACCATCCAGGTGGCCCCGAGGTTTCCAAAGATGCCGCCATTCACAGATTCGCTGATCTGCGTGGTCCCCAGGGGAAAGACGGTGGTCTGCTTGGTATAGGCTCCGAACACTCCGATCGAGGTCCACCGGTAGACGCGGCCCGTCAGGGCTCGATACGAACGGGAACCGAACCGGAGAGTGATGTTTCCTGCGTTCGGAATGTACGAAGTCGCCCCATTCGAGTTGTTATCGTGGCTGTAAAAGCCTGCGATGTCGAGGAGGAGGGCTCGCGTGGCACTCTTGAAATGGAGCACGCCAGCCCCGGCGAATCCCGACCCGATCGTGAAGTTGGCGGCCCACTGTCCCCGATGGAACGGCATCGAGTCGTTCGCCTGTGCCGACACGCTTCTCGTCGCGAGTGCTACCAGCCCGGCGGTCAGGACGATCGCGGCAGAAATTCGCATTGATTCTCCGGCATTGGGTATTCCGTGACCAGCCCTACTGCTGCCATTTCGGGTGCGCTCACTCCTGGTACACCCGCCCGCCGACCCACGCTCCTGCCACCAACGCCACCAGTGCGATGAAGCTTGCGATCCCGATCAAGCCGGTGGAGAAGAAGCCGAGGAAGATGTAGGAGGCGAAGTAGGCGCGGGTGGCGAACCAGACCACGACCGCGGCCGCGGTGGCGGTACGGGGGCCGGGGCCGAAGCGGGGGCGCATCGCGGCGTAGAGCCAGATGATCAGGAAGCCGAGCAGGAAGTCGGTGGTGATCCACCCGATCATCGAGCTCTGGCCGGAGGCGGCGTAGAGGCCTGGTTTGATCGCGTCGGTCTCCGATTGCCAGCGCGCCCCGAGGAGCGCCACGTTGCCGCATCCGTCGATGATATTGGCGACCACTCCGGCGGCGAGTCCGCCGCCCACGATCCGACCGAAGTTCATGCCCATGGTGTGCTCCTTGACGGGGTCTGCAGAGACACCTGCACCGTACGCTCGCTCGAGTCCCGAAACGCAAGGTAATTCTCACCCTCGACCGGGATCGCCGCCAGTCACGGCACTCCCGGGCCGATACCCGGCGGCCAGGCTTCAAGTCCCGGGGGTGCCGGGGCCCCCGACCCCCGGATCAGGGGCCCCAAAATGGCCCCAAAGCCGCATAACTGCTGGGTTTCCAGCCGACTTTGATCTCTCGGGGCCTGACCCCACCCCGGGCCCCACCAAGGGCCCCCTAGGGGGGCTTGCGGCGCCGGGGGGCCGAATAGCTTATCTTAGTGCCGCGGGATCAGGATGCGAGGTGCATCCGGGCCCCGGCTGCATCCGGCAGGTCGGCGGTCCACGCTGCCCCGGACGCAGCGCCCCTCGTGAGGCTCGTTCACGAACAACCATTGTAGTCGGGTGAGACGGCGCGTCCGGACTCCGATTACGAACAACAAGGAGTACGGGAATGCGCGTCAAGGGCACCGTGAAGTGGTTCAACGATGCGAAGGGCTTCGGGTTCATCACTCCCGAAGACGGCTCGAAGGACTGCTTCGTCCATCACTCGGCCATCCAGGCGCAGGGCTTCAAGTCCCTCGCCGAGGGTGAGAAGGTCGAATTCGACATCGTGCAGGGCCAGAAGGGCCCCGCTGCCGAGAACGTCGTCAAGCTGTAAGCCCAGACGACTGGAATAGGAAAGGCCGGCCCGTCTTACGACGGACCGGCCTTTCTGTTGTCGGCTGGTGGGAGGGACCCGGCCTAGCGGTGCGAGCCCTCGATGAAGGCCGCGACGTTCGCCTTGAGCTTGGTCAGCGCCGGCTCGTAGACGTACATCATGTGGCCCGCATCGTAGTACTTGAATCCGATCCGACTCCGTGCCTCGGCCTGCATCGGCAGGTGGTCCATCGTGTACTCGGTCGCGAAGAACGGCGTCGCGAGGTCGTAGTAGCCGTTCTCGACCTGCACCTTGAGGTTCGGGTTGGAGACCAGCGCCCGGGCCAGGTCGGTGCCCACGTAAGTGGCGGTGGTCCAACCGCCACGGCCCCGGACCCAGTTCCACCCGCGTACCGTGCCACCGGTGTAGTAGTGGAGGTCCTTCCCGTACTTGAGCTCATCCCGCACGTAGCTGTTCCAGACCGCGGTGTACGCGCCGGTGATCGCATTCGACTGCGGATCGTACTCCGCCTCTTCGCTCAGGAGGTCGAAGGTCGGTCCAGTGAAGCGGGAGTCAAGCCGCCCGACGATCACGCCCTTGGAGCGCTGGAGCTCCTCCATGAACTGGCCCAGGGAGACGCGGAGGTTGGCCTTCTGGATGTACTCCGCCGAGAGGCCGGTGTAGGCCGCGAGCTGGTTGGCCACGGCCGTCTTCTCGGCGTCGCTGATCGAAAGGCCCTTGTCGAGCGCCGCCGCGTAGGGGCCCTGGGCGTAGTCGCGCACCTGCTGGAGGAACGCCGGCAGGTCGGCAGGTGCGGGGATGACCTTGTGGTAGACCGCCGTCGCGGCATAGCTCGGGAGGTAGAGCTTGTAGGAGATGTCGTGCCCGGTGGCGAAATTGAGGGTCTCGAAGTCGAGCACAGAGGAGATCAGGATCACCCCGTTGAAGTCCATTCCTTCGCGGTCCTGCATCCGATTGACCAGCACCGCCGAGCGGGTGGTGCCATAGCTCTCGCCCAGTAGGTACTTGGGGGAATTCCAGCGGCCATTGCGGGAGACGTAGTTGGTGATGAACTGCTCGATGGACGCGGCGTCCTCATCCACCCCCCAGAAGTCCTTCCCGGTGCCTTTGCCGACGAGCTTGCTGAATCCGGTGCCGATCGGGTCGATGAAGACCATGTCGGTCACGTCGATCAGCGAGTTGGCGTTGTCCACCAGCTGGTATGGCGCCGGCGGGGTGGGGGAGGCATCGGAGGTCACCACCTTCCGGGGACCGAAGGCACCCATCTGGAGCCAGACCGTGGCGGAACCGGGGCCGCCGTTATAGATGAACGTGATCGGCCGGTGGGACACGTCCCGCGTGTCGGTGCGGGTATACGCGGTGTAATAGAGCGAGCCGATCGCCTGACCCGAGTCGTTCTTCAGGAGCATCGTCGCGGCCAGCGCCCGGTAGGGCACCGGCTTTCCGCCGATCGAGATCGAATGTTCCGTGGCCGAGGAATCTTCCCCAGGCGTGGCCGGGGTCTCCTTGGTGGCGCCGGAATCGGATTCGACGCGCTGGGGGCGGTCGCCGCGGTTGGGTCGCTGGGCGGTAAGGGGTGCCGCGAGGAACGCCGCAGCGGCGATCAGGGATGACGCACGAACGAAACGCATCTTGCCTCCGAAGGGTGACGATGGGACAGGCGCGTGGCGCCGGCCTCGATGGGATCCAGTGACAACGATCGACTGTGGAGGGACTCAGGTCCTTCTACGGATGAAGGGCCGGATCGGTTGCAACGCGCGCCCCCTGGCCCAGAATGCGATCACGGGGAGATTGCGACTCGCGGCCGGGCTTGTCAATCCGGGCGACCATTGCGGAGGGCGCGGAGAACCTCTTACCACGGAGACACGGAGCGCACGGAGGATCACGGAGAACTGCAAAAGTTGTGTGGTCGGCCCGCGATGCTCCTGAGCGTGAAGCCTAGCACCGCTCGAGGCGTAGATCGCGATCAGCAGAGGACAGCTTCACCACCCTTCGCTACGCGCAGGGCCGGCTCCGGCCCGGAGCTCACGGAGAACTGCCCACCACGGAGGCACGGAGTACACGGAGGATCACGGAGAACTACAAAATGTTGTGGTCTCCCATGCCATACTCCACTCGCTGATGCGGGGCGCACCGCCGACTACAACCCATTCCCCCGTGGAGCTCCGCGCCGGAGCCTGCCCTGAGCGTAGCGAAGGGTGGTAGGAGGTCCTTCGTGCTCTCCGCTCCTCGCTTGGCGAAGCGGTTCTTCGCCGGTCGAGATCGTCAGGCCTGGCTGAACGGTCAGGGCAACCCCTCGGAAAACCGCTCTCGCACCGATGCCGGCACCCGCTTGGGGCGCCCCGTCCGGCCATCCACCGGGCACCAGATGGTCTTCGAGTGGGCCAGGACCTTGCCGTCACCGACGCGCGCCAGCTCCACGAATCGCTCGAACTTGAGCCCCTCGGCGTGTCCCACCCAGGTACGCGCGCGGATCCGGTCGCCCGGAAGGGCTGCATCGTGGTAGTCGATCTCGTGCCGCATCAGCACCCACGCGAGGTCCGCCTGCTGCTCCGGAGTGGCCCCGGAGCGCCAGTGCATGATGGCCAAGTCGTTCACCCAGCGGACGTAGACGACGTTATTGACGTGGCCCCGCTCGTCGATGTCGGCGGGGGTCACTTCGAAGATCGTCTCGAATGGCGGGATCGTCAGGTTGCGATCAGGCAGTGGAGTACCGCGCGGAAAGGATGTAGTCCGTCGTGGGTCCGGTGACGGTCCAGGTCAATGTCGCGACCCGTGCGTCGGTCACCAACTCCGCCGCGTACCGATCCTCTGCGCAGAGATGGGGCCGAGCGGAACGCCAGACGCCTGGTCGGGTCTCGATCAGGTCGACCAAGGCCACGGGGCGGTCGATCCCGAAGCGGGTGTGGGCAATGGAGAGAGTCCCGTCCGGATGCCGTTGCCAGGCGTACGCCGAGGAGAAACGGGTCCCGGCCAGGGGGCCATCGACCCAGTGACCGTGCTCCCGCCAGGTGATCTCGTCGGGGTGGCCGTTGAGCCACTCCACCGCTCCCTCGGCGCGCCCCGTCGCCACCGTGCCGCTCCTCCCCTTCATCTCTCCGTCCCACCGCCCAGTACCCGACACGTCAAGCACGACCCGTCGGACCGCCATCAGGCGGGTCCAGAGTCGATCGATGGTGGGGGATGCAGCGACCTGTATCGGCACAGCGGAGAAGCTACAGGCCGCCGGGCGCGCGCGCGAGGGGCGGCGTATAATAGAGGCGTCCCTGGATATCCATTTGTGGAGGCCGAAATGCCGTTCCGTTGCGATCGCATCGGTACCTGGTCCGCTGCATTGCTCCTCGTCGCACCGGTGCTCGCCGCCCAATCGACGCCGCCCGCGCTGCAGGCGATAGCGGGGATGGTCCCCGCATCCGATGTGCGGACGGCCGCGGGTCGCCCCGGCCCCAGGTACTGGCAGCAGCGCGCCGACTACGCGATCGACGCATCGCTCGATCCCGCCACCGACCTGATGCGGGGTTCCGAGACGATCACCTATCACAACAACTCCCCCGATGCGCTGCCGTACCTGTGGATGCAGGTGGAGCAGAACATCTGCAC
>JBAUHI010000060.1:0-3758 GCA_049680185.1 Gemmatimonadales bacterium
GCCACCCGCTACGATGTCAGATTTACCTGTTCCCATGCGTACATCCGCCTATCCGCCTACCCGCCCATCCAATATCTCCCGCACCTTTGCCGCCAGCATCGCTGGCTCGAAGGGCTTGGCCAGGAACGACTCCGCCTTGTTGAGCGTCCCCTGGCGCGTGGCGGCCTCGGCGGTGTAGCCAGAAGTAAAGAGCACCTTGAGCCGAGGATTGGCGGCTTCGAGGCGCCCTGCCACCTCGCGTCCTCCCATCTGCGGCATGATCATATCGGTGATCACGAGATCGATGGGTTTGTTCCCGAGGCCCTGCGCCACGGCCAGCGCCTCGACACCGTCACCCGCTTCCAGCACGTCATAACCTGCCGCACGAAGGATCCGGACGGAGATGCGGCGGACCTGGACCTCATCTTCGATGACCAGGATGGTCTCGTGGCCTCCGACGCTCCGGGGCTTCGCGACAGGGACCGACTGATGCACCGGCGTCCGGACCCGCGGCAGGTAAATCCGGAAGGTGGTACCCGACCCGACCTCGCTGTACACCCAGATCCACCCGCCACATTGCCGCACGATGCCGTGACAGGTGGAGAGACCGAGCCCCGTCCCCTTGCCCGCTTCCTTGGTGGTGTAGAAGGGCTCGAAGAGATGCTCCTGCACTTCCTGGGTCATCCCCTCTCCGGTGTCACTCACCGCCATCATCACATACTCGCCCAGCGCCACCGAGGGACGCGCCGCGACGTAATCGTCGTCGACGGTCACGTTGGAGGTCTCGATGGTGAGCTTGCCGCCACCGGGCATCGCGTCCCGCGCGTTCACGGCCAAGTTGACCAGCACCTGTTCGATCTGGCCCGGATCGGCAAAGACGATGCCCAGATCGGGCGCCATCATCGAAACGAGCTCGACGTCTTCACCCAGGAGGCGGTGGAGCATCTTGTCGGTGCCGGCCAGGATCGCGTTGATATCGAGCGCCTTCGGCTCCACGCTCTGCTTCCGGGCAAAGGCGAGGAGTTGCTGCACCACGGCCGCGGCTCGACGGGCCGCCACCTCAATCTCGTCGAGATCGACCCGGACCGGAGCGCCGCCGGGAAGTGCCGCCTTGATGAAGTCGACGTTGCCGAGCACCACCGTGAGCAGGTTGTTGAAGTCGTGGGCCACACCACCCGCGAGCCGCCCCACCGCCTCGAGGCGCTGGGCGTGGCGGAACTGTTCCTCCAGGTGGCGCTGCTCGCTCAGATCCTGCACCAGCTCGACGAAGGCTATCTCGCCCCCCTGCAGCTGGACCTTCCGCTTGTGGAGGAGGACAGGGAGGGTGGTGCCATCCTTGCGCCGCCATTCCACTTCCCGGACCACATCCACGCCGGTCGCAAGCTCGGCGAGCAAGGCGCTTCGGACGGTCGGATCCGCATAGAGCTGCTCATCCAGGCTCACCTGCAGCACCTCATCGACCGACCCGTAGCCCAGCATGCTGATCAGCGCCGGGTTGGCCGAGAGGAAGTTGCCCTCGGGGGTGGTCCGACCGATGCCGAGTGGCGCCTGCTCGACCAACCAGCGGTGGTCAGCACTGGTGACCTCGTGGAGGGAGCGGAGCTCGACCTCCATCTCTTTGGTGACCGTGACATCCCGCGCCACCGCATAGATGAGCCCCTCGGCGGTCATCGGGGTCGCGTTCCACTCGAGCCAGCGGTACGAGCCGTCCTTGTGGCGATAGCGGTTGTTGAAGTGGATCGCCGCCCCGCCGTGCATCTGTGCCGCGTAGGTGGCGGCGGTCGGCGCCCGATCGTCAGGGTGGAGGAACTCTTCGAAGGGGCGGGCGCAGAGTTCTTCAGGTGTCCAGCCGAACTGTTCTTGCCACGCGGGGTTCAGTTCGACGAAGTAGCCCTTGTCGTCCGCGATACAGAAGAGGTCGGAGGAGAGGTCGAACAGGCGCTGCAAATGCTCGCGCGGCACCGCACCGGGGGCAGACTTCCGTCCCTGCCGCTTGGTACTGGAACGCGGCTTCGCAGCCTTTTTCTTCGTGGGCTTTCGCGTAGCCATCAGGTGCTCCACCAGAATACCCTGACAACCTTCACGATTTCAAAGGCTCACGCAATAGCCCGCAACACCATAAATTGGGTTGAATAGGCCAAAAAAGGTGTACAAAAATTAAACGGTCGGCGAAATCGGGGGTTAACCAACGAAAAAGGTCGCCATTCGGCGACCCGGGGATCTTTGGTCGGGTGGCCGCAGGCCACCCGCTACGACATCAAATCTGCCCGCGTCCGATGCGTTTCACGCGCCCCACGCGCCCCACGCGCCCCATGCGCCTTATGCGTCGTATGCGTCGTATGCGCCTACGCGCCCTACACACTCCCCGAATCCGATCCGCGCGTGGCCCGGCTTCTCGCACCAGCCGCGGAAGATCACTTCGTCGCCGTCCTCGAGGAACTTCCTGGACTCGCCGCTCGGGAGCGAGATCGGATCCTTCCCGCGCTGGGTCATTTCCAGCAAGCAGCCGCGACTCTCCTTCTCCGGTCCGGAGATGGTGCCGCTCCCGAGGAGATCTCCCGGCTGCATGTTGCAGCCGTTGGACGCGTGATGGGCAAGCATCTGTGCCACGGTCCAGTACATCGACTGAAAGTTGCCACGACTCACCCGATGCGGCGGCATCTTCGCTTCCCGCATCTTGGCGCTCCGGATCAGTACGTCGAGCCGGATGTCGAACGCGCCGTGCTTCTGGTCGGCAGGATCGTCGAGATACGGCAGCGGCGCGGGGTCGCCGGAGGGACGAAGGGACGGAGGGACGCGAAATGGGGCCAGCGCATCGAGCGTCACGATCCAGGGACTGATGGTGGTGGCAAAGTTCTTGGCCAGAAATGGTCCGAGTGGCTGGTACTCCCAACTCTGGATATCGCGCGCCGACCAATCGTTCAATAGCACGAGTCCAAAGAGATGATCGTCGGCGTGCTCGATGGGGATGGAGCGGCCGAGTGTGTTGCCGACCCCGACGACGGCACCGACCTCGAGCTCGTAGTCGAGGCTGGCACTGAAACCGAACTGGGGTGGCTTGTCGGCATTGGGGCGGGTCTGTCCCATCGGCCGACGGATGGCGGTGCCGCTTGGCACGATGCTCGACGCACGCCCGTGATAGCCGATGGGGACGTACTTGTAGTTGGGGAGGAGAGGATTGTCGGGCCGGAAGAGTGCTCCGACGTTGGTGGCGTGGTGGATCGAGGCGTAAAAGTCGGTGTAATCACCGATGACGGTGGGGAGGACTATCTCCGCCTCGGTCATCGGGATGAGGAGGTCGTCGGCCATCTCCTTGGCCTCATTCCCCTCCTCGGTCCCTTCACGCAGGAGCTCGCTTACTCCCTGGCGGAGGATGCCCCAGACCTCGGGGCCGAGCTCGAGGAAGGCCGCCATTCCTTCGGCATCCCACATGTCGAGCGCCTCGGCGGCGGCACCGGGAAGGAGCCCGGCGTCGGCCGCTTCGGTCAGGTTCACGATCTGATCGCCGATGGCAATGCCGGGAAGCGGAGGAAAGTCGGCGCCCTTGGGACGGAATCGCCCGAACGGCAGGTTCTGGATCGGGAACTCGGCGTGGTCCTGGGCCCCGAGCACCCAGGTGCGGAGCTTGGGGTCGTGGGTGGCGTCGATCGGTCGCATCAGAGGAGCCCCGCGGACTTGAGGTCGTCGATCGGTTCATCGAAGGAGCAGGAGCCGAAGGCAAGCGCCTTCCCGCGCGAGCGCGCCAGCTGATCGGTGCTGAGCCGGTTGCCGCGCCAGGT
>JBAUHI010000061.1:0-34380 GCA_049680185.1 Gemmatimonadales bacterium
GATAGCTGATAGCTGATAGCTGATAGCTCTCCCCCTCTTGGAGCACGCATGTCCCACCTCTCCAACTCCTCCCTCGACGGCCCGGCCGGCGCTGACGCCGCCGCGGGGTACACCCGGACCATCCTCGATCTTTTGGGGACCCGCGATCCGATCGCTGTGATGCAGGACACACCCCGCCAGATCGAGGAGCTTATTCGTGGCACTCCGGAGGGGGCGCTCACCCGTCCGGAGCGGCCCGGGAAGTGGTCGATGCGGCATGTGGTGGCCCACCTGGCCGACTCGGAGCTCGTGGGCGGGTGGCGGCTCCGATTGGTGCTGGCGCACGACCGGCCGCCGTTGACCCCATACGACCAGGATGTCTTCGCGGATCGACTGCGCTACGATGACGTCCCGATCGGAGAGGCGTTGGCACTGTTCACCGTGCTTCGGAGGGCGAATCTCCGGCTCTGGAGCGGCGCGTCGGTCGAAGATCTCGTGCGAGTGGGGCTCCACAGCGAACGGGGCGAGGAAAGTGTGGGGCACATGCGGAGGCTCTATGCCGGGCACGACATCGCCCATTTGAATCAGCTCGAACGGATCCGGGCGGCGGTAGCGGGGCGGGTGGGATAACTCGGGTGGACGGCGGGAGTCTGCACCTGTGATTCCATAGCGCGGACCAGCTCCCCTCTGCCGCAGGGAGAGGGCTTGGGGTGAGGGACCGGTCTACCGGAGAAGTTCCAAGGGTGGGGAGGGTTCGGCGTAGGTCTCGGCGCTCCAGGCGTTCTGCGCCAAGCTCCAAGCCCTAAGCTCTAGCCCTTACGCGTTCCCCAAGCAAATAATCGATCACGTCTCCCGCTGAGTAGTGCGACCGTCCCCCGAGGAAAGTGCCGATCGCCAGGAGATCATCGCCGCTCGTGAGGAGTGGTGGTTCGACCGCGCCCTCATCGCGGAGTTGGGGGAGTCCGATGTTGGCCATCAGCGCATTGCAGAGACAGCGGCGGCCGACGGTGTCCTCGATGGCCCCGCCTTTCTTCACGTACGCATCGACCGGCTCTGCAGGGCACCGGTAGCCGATCTTCCCGTTCTCGTCCCGGTAGGTCACCCGCAGGTAGCCGAGGTCGCAGATCCGCTCGCGCGTGACAGCGGCCGCCGGATCGGCGCCCCATTCGACCACCTTGAAGGGGTATCCGGTCGGGGAGGCGTTGGGGTCGGTGAACACGCTCACCTCGCCGCGGACGACGCTGGCCAGGACCGACGCCTTGAGGCTGGCGTCCAGCCCTGATTCATCGGCGTAGGCGAAGAGCGTGCCGACCTGGATGCCGGCCGCGCCGGCCGCCTGAGCCGCGCGGAGCCGATCGGGGTGGCCGGCGCCTCCCGCCACCCAGAAGGGGAGGCCGAGCTGGTGGATGGCGGCCAGGTCGACCTCATCGCGAGGGCCGTAGTTCGGTTCGCCGCGTTCGTTGAGGACCATCTCGCCGCGGGGCGGGGCGTTGTGGCCCCCGGCCGTCGGGCCCTCGATCACGAGCCCGTTGATCCCGTCGCCGCCTTTGCGCGCGAGCAGCGTGGCGAGCGAGTTGCTGGCGACGATGGGAAAGAACTTCGGTCGAGTGAGGGTGGGTGGCGGGCCGTCCCAGAATTGACTTGGGTCGAGCGTGGCTTCGAGGGTCTCACCGGCGGGCATGCCGACGGCGTCGATGCGGAGCGAAGTGGGCCGATGATCGGCGAGCGAGGCGAGGATGCCGGGGATGTCGCGCGGGATGCCGGCACCCATCAGGACGACGCTGACACCGGCGAGCATTGCGCCGTAGAGCGTCGCGAGGTTGGGTCGCTGCACCTTGGTGAGGAGGTTGATCCCCACCGGACCGTCGTGGCCTTCGCGGGCCAGGTAGACCTCGGTGAACGCCGCGAGCATCGTGAGTGCTTCGCGGGCCTTGCTCACGGCCACGCGGTACATCGGCAGCATCGCGTACGGCTCGCCTGGGGCTCGACCCTCCGGCAGGAAATAGCGGCGCAATGCGTTCGCCGCCGTGGCCGGCATAGGGAACGCTGCGATCGCGCGACGCAGGTGCCCGCCCACATCGCCATCCTGCAGGCGGCGCACGAAGACCGTATCGAGCCCGGTGCCGGACACGACGCCGAGCTGGCCGCGGCTGGCCACCGCACGGGCGAGTCGCCAGTCTGACACGGCGACCCCCATACCGCCCTGGATGATGGCGGGGGGCTGCATCCAACTCGCCGATAAGCGTTCGGTCATCGAGGATCCGTAGTGATGATTGGTAGGGGGCGTGCACGGTGCACGCAGCAGAAAACTTACCGATGACCGCGGCGCTAAATGTGAAGAAGCGACATCATTGAGGATGAAATCTTGCTTAGATTCCGGAGTGGGTCAGGCGTTGGGAGCGGAGCGGAGGGCGGCCGCCAGCGGGATCGATGTGACTCGTAGAGCTCGGCCCTAAGCCCGTAGCTCTAAGCTCTAAGCCCTAAGCTCTAAGCCCCTAGCTCCCAGCTCCTAGCCCTAGGCTCTTCGTCTCCCATCCACTTCCGACCGGGCCCCTCAAATGGACAAGGGAACGCTCGCACTCTTCATCCCGATACTTGCCCTCTCGATCCCGCTCGCGGCGGTGCTCATCCGTGGGTACCACACCACCATCCGGCTCCGGATCGAGGAGGCGAAGGCCCAGCGCGGCTCGGGGGACGGCGACACGGAAGCGATCGAGCAATTGCGGCAGGAAGTGGCCGAGATCCAGGAGCGGCTCGATTTCACCGAGCGGCTGCTGGCGCAGAACCGGGAGGGGGAACGGCTAGGGAAGGGGGATTGATCCCGACCGACGGCCCTCGAGTTCACCCCCGCGGCCGATCCAGAGCCCGTCATACCGGTCGAGCCCCGGCCATCGACGCCGTGGATTGCTTTCGACGTATCGGATGCAGCATACGATCTCTCCCGGCGTCCGCTTCCAGCGGTCGAAGTAGCCCCGTTGCCATATCGGCCGTGTCCGGCCCGATCCCGAGAGCAGTCGACCGGCCGCGATGCCCCGCCACGCAACGGCAAGGCGTCGACCGGTCACACCTGGAGCGGGCGTCACCAGCGCATGTACATGGTCGGGCATCACCACGACCGCGAGGACGGCACCGAAACAGTGCGGCGTACCGCGGATCACGTCGAGGACGATCACACGCTCGAGACGGGAGAGCACCGGTTGCCGACGGTCGAGGCGCCAATTGAGGAAGACGGTGCCGCCAGGGATCTCGAAGTGAGGTACGTGACGACGGCGACGCAGCGCACGGGGCATATGATACGGTAGCGCCGACCGATATTGTCGGCGTCATCGAGATCGCGCGGGGTGGTGCAGCAATACGCGTTCGGGCAAGAGGGACGGCCCTCCGGGCCGTCCGTAGGGGGAGTGCGTTGAAGATCTCGCTGTTGGGCCCGGCCGGAGGCCGGGCGCTCTGCCGTCCGTAGGGGAGGGAGTTGAAGATCTCGCTGTGGGGCCCGACCGGAGGGCGGGCCCTGCTCGGGCTTTTCGTGACTCCCCCAACCCCCTACTTTCCGGGCCTGAATCTCTTTCCGGGAATGCACTGTGTCTGACACCACCACTCCTGTCATCGTCGCGGCCTGCCGCACGGCGGTGGGGAAGTACCTGGGCGGCTTGAGCCCGCTCACCGCCCCGCAACTCGGCGCCATAGTGGTGCGCGAGGCGGTCAAGCGCGCCGGTATCTATGGTGACAGCATCGACGAGGTGATCCTCGGTCACGTGCTGCAAGGCGGCACGGGGCAGGCGCCCGCCCGTCAGGCGCTCATCCACGGCGGGATCCCCGGTACGGTGCCGGCGCTCACCATCAACAAGGTGTGCGGATCGGGCTTGAAGGCGGTGATGCTGGCGGCGCAGAGCATCAAGGCGGGCGATGCCCAGTGCGTGGTGGCGGGCGGGATGGAGTCGATGTCCGGCGCGCCCCACTACCTGTACAATTATCGCGGCGGGATCAAGGCGGGCGACCAGACCATCGTTGACGGGATGATCCGCGACGGGCTCTGGGATTCCTTCGGTAATAATCATATGGGCGAGTACGCCGAGTACACTGCGGACAAGGCCGGGATCACTCGGGCAGAGATGGATGAGTTCTCGGCGGCCAGCCACCGGAAGGCCATCGCGGCGCAGGCCACCGGCAAGTTCGACGCCGAGATCGTGCCGGTCGAGATCTCGGGGAAGAAGGGCCCGACCATCATCAAGCTGGATGAGGGCCCACGCAGTGACACCAGCGTCGAGGTGTTGGCCAAACTGAAGGCCTCCTTCCGGAAGGACGGTCGGGTCACCGCGGGGAACGCTCCCGGCTTGAACGACGGTGCGAGCGCCCTGGTCGTCACCTCAGCGGCGTACGCCAAGACCCACGGACTGAAGGTGCTGGCTCGGATCACCGGGTACGCCACCGGCGGTGGTGAGCCGAAGGACCTCTTCTTCGCGCCGATCCATGCGGTGCAGAACTTGATGAAAAAGACGGGGAAGTCGATCGGCGATTACGGCCTCATCGAGGCCAATGAGGCCTTCGCGGTCCAGGCCATCGCCGATGGGCGGGGGCTCAACTGGGATTGGGATCGGGTCAACGTGAACGGCGGTGCGGTGGCTCTGGGACATCCGATCGGCGCGAGCGGCGCCCGGATCCTCACCACGCTGCTGTACGCGATGGCCGATCGGAAGGTGAACACCGGACTGGCAACCCTCTGTCTTGGCGGCGGCAACGCCGTGGCCCTCAGCGTGGAGATCGGATGATGAACGACAATGCAAGGGCGTCGCTCGCGGCGCCCGCGTCGGCCGACGTCGTTGCGGCGCGGCGGTTGGCGCCCGCCGAACTGACCCTGCGCCGCATAATTGCGGTGGTGTGCGGCGCGGCGCTCGTCGCGGTCGCCTCCCAGTTCGCGATCCCGCTCCCCTTCACCCCCGTGCCGGTCTCCCTGGAAGGGGGCACGGTGCTCCTGGTGGGTGGCCTCCTCGGCTGGCGCTACGGCGCTCTGGCGCTCATCACTTTGCTCGGTGCCGGGGCCATCGGGATGCCGGTGTTCGCTCTCGGCACCTTCGGACTCGCCCGCTTGCTGGGTCCGACGGCGGGCCACCTCTTTGCCTTCCCGGTGGCGGCCGGTGTGGTCGGCTACCTCGCGCGCCCCGGCGCCGTGGTGCGGTCGATGCTGGCGGCCCTGGCCGGCATGCTCGTGATCCACCTGGGTGGCTGGGCCTGGCTTGCGATCCTGACCGGTAGTGCGCACCAGGCGTTCACCTGGGGCTCGATGCCGTTCCTGGTGACCGACCTCCTGGCCGTTGCCATCGCCGGCGGGCTGACCGCCCGGCTCGGCGCCCGGATCCGTCGGTCCATTTGATCCAGCCGCCGCTCTCCCGTACGCTCGCGATCATCTGGACGTTCGCGTTCTTCGGGCTCGGCATGATCTTCACCACGATCGTCGCGATCGTTGCCCACGGCGTTGGGGTCGGAGGGTTGGGGTCGGAGATAGTCGGCGAACTGGTGGGTTTCGGGCTCGCCACGTACGTCATCGGGGTCCGGGTGCTCAAGCTGGACCTCGTGTCGCTCCGGTACCTGCCATGGCGCCAGGGGCGGGTCGGGTTCGCGACCGGCCTCGGCGCCGGTATCGTGCTCGCCGCGCTGGCAATGACCCTGGCGCTGCCGCTCGGTGCCGATTGGGGGCGCACGGCGGGGTCCCTCGGCGGCTGGGCCGGGGCCACGTTCGGCACCACCGCTGTGCTCCTGCCCGCCGCATTTGCTGAAGAGTTCGTCTTCCGCGGGGTCGGGATGGTGGCATTGGCAGGCGCCTTTGGGCGTTGGCCTGCGATCGTCGCCATTGCGGTCGTCTTCGGTGTCGCGCACCTCGGCAATGACCACGTGACCGCACTCGCCGTGGTCAACGTGACGCTCGCCGGGGTCTTCCTGGGGGCGATGTTCTACCTCCCCGGCGGCATCTGGACCGCGACCGGCGCCCACCTCGGCTGGAACGCAACGCTCGCGGGACTCGGCGCACCGGTGAGCGGGCTGCCGTTCGCCATCCCGCTCATCCGCTACCAGAGCACCGGACCCGCGTGGGTCGCGGGTGCGGCGTTCGGTCCCGAGGGAGGGATCGTCGCGTCGCTCGTGCTCGCCGCGGCGATCGTCTTCCTGGCGCGGCGCTCTATCCGGGGATCCACCGTATGAAACAGATCGCAGTCATCGGCGCCGGAACGATGGGGAACGGCATCGCGCAGGTGTTCGCGGCCAACGGGTCGGCGGTGACGCTGATCGACGTGTCCCAGCCGGCACTCGAGCGCGCACTCGGCTCGATCAAGGGCTCGCTGGCGCGTGTGGTCAAGAAGGGGACGCTCACTGCCGCTCAGGCCGATGAGATCGTGGCGCGCATCGCGACCGGGAGCGAGCTTGGCGCCGCCAAGGCGGCCGATCTCGTCATCGAGGCAGCCAGCGAAGACCCCAGCGTCAAGTTCAGGATCTTCGAGCAGCTCGATCAGCTGTGCGCCCCCGCCACCATCCTGGCCACCAACACCAGCTCGATCTCGATCACGACCATCGCGGCCCGGACCCGTCGCGCCGACAAGGTCATCGGGATGCATTTCATGAACCCGGTGCCGGTCATGCAGCTGGTCGAGGTCATCCGCGGGCAGCTCACCAGCGACGCCACCACCGGGACCGTGATGGAGTGGTCGAAGGCGCTGGGCAAGACGCCGGTCGAGGTCAACGACTACCCCGGCTTCGTGGCCAATCGCGTGCTGATGCCGATGATCAACGAGGCCGTCTTCTGCGTGATGGAAGGCGTGGCCACGCCCGAGTCGATCGACACCGTGATGAAGCTCGGGATGGCCCACCCGATGGGCCCGTTGGCACTGGCGGACCTGATCGGGCTCGACGTGTGCCTTGCCATCCTCGAGGTGCTGCAGTCGGGGCTCGGTGACGACAAGTATCGCCCCTGCCCGCTGCTCCGGCGGATGGTGGCAGCGGGCCAGCTGGGCCGAAAGACAGGGAAGGGGTTCTTCGAGTACGGGAAGTGAACGGTGAAGGGGCAACGGTGAACGGGCGTTGCCAGCGCGCACAACTGTACACCGGGTCACCGTTCACCGTTTTCCGTTTACCGTTTACGATCGACCAGGTCATCTGACCCACATTGAAGGATCGGAACTCATGGATCTCCAGAAGTCGATGGCCCAGTATCACCACGAGCAGGTCTCGATCTCCTACGATGCGTCGTCGGGGTACTTCGGGATCATCGCCATTCACGATACGACCCTCGGTCCGGCGCTTGGCGGCACCCGGTTCTGGCAATACGCCAGCACCGACGACGCCATGGTCGATGCGCTCCGGCTCTCGCGGGGGATGACCTACAAGGCCGCGGTGGCCGGGGTCAACCTGGGCGGCGGCAAGTCGGTCATCATCGGCGACAACAAGCGCACCGACCGCGAGGCGCTCTTCCGGGCCCACGGCCGGTACATCGAATCGCTGGGCGGCCGCTACATCACCGCCGAGGATGTGGGAACGAGCCCCTCGGACATGGAGTACATCCATTCCGAGACCAAGCACGTGGTCGGACTCCACGGCAAGTCGGGCGATCCATCCCCGGTGACCGCGTATGGCGTTTACATGGGGGTCAAGGCCGCGGCCAAGACCAAGTGGGGCAGTGATTCGCTTTCGGGCAAGACCATCGCCGTGCAGGGGTGCGGCAACGTCGCCACCCACCTGTGCAAGCACCTGACGGAAGAGGGCGCCAAGCTCATCGTGACCGACATCGACGAGAGCAAGGTGAAGCGGATGGTGGAGGCCACCGGCGCCACCGCCGTCAAGCCCGATGCGATCTACGACCAGAAGGCGGACATCTACTCGCCCAACGCGCTCGGCGCCACCGTCAACGACGACACGCTCAAGCGCCTCAAGGTGGAGATCATCGCGGGCGGGGCCAACAACCAGCTCGCCGAGGAGCGCCACGGCGAGCAGCTGGAAAAGCAGGGGATGATCTACGCCCCCGACTATGTGGTGAATGGCGGCGGGCTCATCAACGTCTACGGTGAGCTGCAGGGCTGGGCGCCGGAGCGGGCGCGCCGGAAGGCCGGTGACATCTACGAGACCACGCTGCGCGTCTTTGCGATCGCCGCGCGGGACAAGCTGCCCAGTTACCGCGCCGCCGACCGATTGGCGGAAGAGCGGATCGCCTCCATCGCGCCGCTGCGCAAGCTGTGGATGGCGTGACCTCCCGGTCGAGCTGCCGGTGGGTCGGGGCCGTGGTGGCGGGGCTGGTCGTTGCGGCCCCGCTCCGGGCCCAGGCGCCGACCCGCCAGCAGATCGACTCGCTGATGGCCGACCAGGTGCCGGCGGCCAACGCGCACGACGCCGAACGTTTCCTGGCGGCGTTCGCGCAGGACAGCACGCTCCTGTTCGTGTTCAACGGGACCATCATCCGTGGATACCAGCCACTGCTCGAGCAGCAGCGCAAGTGGTGGAGCAATGGTACGGCCGGCGTGGTGTACGAGCGGACCGCACCGCCCGAGATCACGATCTTGGCACCCGGCGTCGCTCTCGCGGTGGATCGCCTGGCGTCACACCACACGTTGCCATCGGGGGAGGTCCGGACCGGCGATTTCGTGGTGATGCTCGTCTGGCGGCTCCGCCCCGAGGGGTGGCGCATCGTGGCAGCGCACGAATCCACCGTCCACTGATCACGGCCCCGCTGTCCCGTGTTCCCGCCTTCCCACTAGATTCCCCGCATGCCCGAACGCATCCCCATCGGTGCCGACCACGCCGGCTTCGCGCTCAAGGAGCGGCTGGTCGCGGAGCTCACAGCGCTCGGCTACGAGCCGATCGATGTCGGCACCCACTCGATCGCATCGACCGATTATGCGGACTATGCGCATGCGGTGGCGCATCAGGTGGAGGACGGCGAGGCCAAGCGGGGCGTCCTGCTTTGCGGCAGCGGCCTCGGGATGGGGTACGCTGCGAACCGTCATCCGGGGGTCCGCGCCGCGGTGGCGTGGAGCCCGGAGATAGCCACGCTGGCCCGTGCGCATAATGATGCGAACGTCCTGGTCCTTCCGGCACGATTCGTGACCGAGCGGGAAGGGGTCGACATCCTGAAGGCGTGGCTGGAGACGCCCTTCGAGGGTGGCCGGCACGAACGGCGGGTCCAGAAGATCGAAATGGGGAGCCAATGACCGTTGACCATAGCATCTCGCTGCGCCGGGCCGATCCGATCGTTGCCGGACTAGTGGACCAGGAACTGGCCCGCCAACGGCACGGCCTCGAGCTCATCGCGAGCGAGAACTTTGCCAGCCGGGCCGTCATCGACGCGATGGGCACGCCGCTGACCAACAAGTACGCCGAGGGGTATCCGGGGAAGCGGTACTATGGCGGGTGCGAGGTGGTGGACAAGGTGGAGCAGCTGGCCATCGACCGGGCCAAGCAGCTCTTCCACGTTGACCACGCCAACGTTCAGCCGCACGCCGGTGCGCAGGCCAACTTCTCGGCGTTCATGGTGCTGTTGAAGCCGGGGGAAAAGCTCCTCGGGATGTCGCTGCCGCACGGTGGGCACCTGTCCCACGGGGCGTCGGTCAATCACAGCGGGGTGATCTGGCACGCGGCACAGTACGGGGTGAACCCCGCCACCGGGCTGATCGACTATGACCAGGTGCGCGAGATCGCCCGACGCGAGCGCCCGAAGATGATCGTCGCGGGCGGGAGCGCCTACGCCCGCATCATCGACTTCGCGACGTTCCGGTCCATCGCCGACGAAGTGGGCGCCACGCTGCTGGTCGACATGGCGCACTTTGCCGGACTGGTGGCGGGCGGCGTGCATCCCTCGCCGGTGCCGCACGCGCACATCGTCACCTCCACCACCCACAAGACGCTGCGCGGTCCCCGCGGCGGCCTGATCATCTGCGGCGCCGAACTCGCCAAGGCCGTCGACAAGTCGGTCTTTCCCGGCACGCAGGGAGGGCCGCTCGAGCACGTCATCGCGGCCAAGGCGGTGGCGTTCGGCGAGGCGCTCACCGACGACTTCAAGCGCTATGCGGCGCACGTGGTGGAGAACGCCAAGGTCCTGGCCGAGGCGATGATCGATCGCGGGTTCGCCATCGTATCCGGTGGGACCGACACCCACCTGATGCTGGTGGACCTCCGGCCCAAGGGGCTCACCGGCAAGGTCGCCGAGCAGCTGCTCGATCGCGCCGGGATCACCGTCAACAAGAACACCATCCCCGACGATCCCCAGTCCCCCTTTGTCACCAGCGGCATCCGCCTCGGCACGCCCGCGCTCACCACCCGCGGGATGGGGAAAGGCGAGATGCGACGGATCGCGACCCTCATCGACGAGGTGTTGATCAAGCAGGACGAGGCCACACTGGCCAGGGTCAAGGGTGAGGTCGCGGAAATGACCGCCGGGTTCCCGCTCTATCCGGCACGTACCACGTGACCGAGGTCCAGTTCGCCGAGGATGTCCTCGCCCGCATCCGGGCGCGGGAAGAGCGTTACCACGAGCGGGCCTACCTCTTCATGTTGGCGGCCATCGAGTTCCTGCAGGTGAAGCTCCCCGAGCGGCGCCACGTGTCGGGGGCGGAGCTGGCCTGCGCCTGTCGCGACCTGGCCCTGCAGCAGTATGGGCTCCTGGCGCCGGCGGTACTGGCCTACTGGGGGGTGGTGACCACCCGGGACTTCGGCCGGATCGTGTTCACCTTGATCGACGTCAAGCTGTTGAGCGCCCAGCCGACCGACCGTCTTGAAGACTTCGATGCGATCTACGAGTTCGACGATGCCTTCAGCCCGACCCAGGTCTGGGCGGGGGTGAATGTGCCGGGAGTGGCGCGGGGGTCGTGAGCGGCACCCGGGCCGCGCACGGTCGGTCGCTGATCACCAGTCAACACGCCCACGGGGCGGGAGGAGCGGACATGGCGGAAGGGCTCGATTGGCCGGAGTGCCAGAAGTGCGACAAGGGTGTCCTGATCCCACTGTCCGACTACGGTCGGGACGGCGCGCCGATCACGTACAAGGCGTGGGTCTGCACCAACCCGGAATGCGCTTTCCTGCTCCGGATCGACAACGGCGAAGTGGCGTTCGGGAAAGTGGTAAAGACAAGCGAGAAGTGAGTGCGCTGTCATCCCGAGCAGAGCGAGGGATCTTCTCCGCATCGACCGTGTGACGCATCCGCGTTCCGATCCAGGCGAGCAAGATCCCTCGCTCGCGTCGCTCACTCGGGATGACGCTCTTCCCGGACCCGCGTTGTCTCTTGTCTCGTGTCGCTGTCTCCTTTCTCCTTTCCCCGCTCCCCTTGTAGCTTCCGCGCATGCTCTCCATCCCGATCCTCTCGCCGGCGGACGCTGCGGCGTGGGACGCGCGCGCCGTGGCCAGCGGCATCACTCTCGATACATTGATGGGATCGGCGGGTCGTGCGGCGGCGGCAGTGCTGCTCGACCGCTTTCCGCACGCGGCACGCCAAGGAGTACTGATCGCGGCCGGGCCCGGGAACAATGGCGGCGATGGCTGGGTGCTCGCGCGGGCGCTCCATCGGCTGGGGGTGCCGGTGTGGGTGGCGGCGGTAGAGGGGTCAGGGAACACGGTCGGGGCCAGCGTCGAGGCGCTCGCCCGGAGTGACGGCGTGCGCACGGTGACCGTCGACGGACCGTGGCCTGCCGTGGCGCTCCTGGTCGATGCGCTGCTGGGCACTGGAGCGTCGGGCCCTCCCCGCGGGGCCGTCGCCGCCGCCATCGAACGTCTGCACGATCTCGACCTTCCCATCTGTGCCGTCGACGGACCCACCGGACTCGACCTCGAGACCGGCGTGAGCCACGGTGCGCCGGTCGCCGCCTGTTCGATCACCTTCGGCGGCCTGCGCCGGGGACAACTCCTGGCGCGCGATGAATCGGGCGACATCGTCGTCGTCGACATCGGCCTTCCTCCGCCCGAGGCATCGCTCCCCGAGTTCGTCACCGATGACCACGCCGCGCAATGGCTCCCGGCATTCTCGGCCAAGGAGCACAAGGGGACCCGCGGTCGCATCGTGATCGTCGGTGGCGCCCCGGGAATGGTGGGCGCGGTCCGGATGGCGGGTCGCTCGGCGTTCGCCGCCGGCGCAGGATTGGTCCACCTGATCGCTCCCGCGGCGTCATTTGCCGGCATCGGCGCCCTGGAGCCGGATCTCCAGACCGCCCCGTGGGATGAAGGTGCGCCGCCGGAGCGCGTGAAGGACCTGCTTTCCCACGCGAGTGCCTTGGTCGTGGGGCCAGGACTCGGCCGTACACCCGACGCACGCACGCGGGTCGAGATGGCGCTGGCGGCGTCTACCGGGGTGCCGGTGGTGCTCGATGCCGACGCGCTGATCGCCTTCCAGGGTGTTTGCCCTGCGCTCCGTGCACTCCTCGTCCATCGCGCAGCGGTGGTCACGCCTCATCTTGGTGAGTTCCGCGCCCTATTCCCGGAGCTGAGCGCTGGCATCGAGCTTGATCCGTGGACTGCCGCGGCGAAGGCTGCCGAGGCCGTCGGGGCGGTGGTGCTGTTGAAGGGTGTGCCGAGCGTCGTGGGAGTGCCGGGACGGGGGGCATGGTGGACCATCGCCGCCGGCAACCCGGGGCTCGCGACCGGCGGCAGCGGCGATGTGCTGAGCGGCCTCGTCGCGGCGTTCCTGGCACGCGGACTTGCACCGGCCACTGCGGTGGCGCTCGGTGCCCAGGCGCTCGGTCGAGCCGCTGACATCGCCGCACGGCGCGTCACCGCGCGCGCGATGCGCCCGATGGACGTGGTCGCGAGCTTGCCGGACCTCTGGCGGGCGTGGGCCATCCGCCGGAGCGCCCGCCCCGCGGCGCGGGCACCGGTGCTGGTGGAGCTCGAACGGCCGAGAAGCGAATGATGCGGAGCCTTGCCATCGTGCTCGTCTGCGTCACTGTGCCGGTCCACCTCTCCGCCCAGGCATACTGGCGTCCGGAGGACCGCACTGTCATCGGGTCCTTTACCCACATCACCGCGGTCGCGGCATCGTACAACATCGTCTACGTGACCTCGCTCGATGCCGTGGTCCAGTGGGACCCCGGGACCCGGAAGTTCGGACTCCCGATCACGGCGGACATTCCTGGCGGGTTGACGCGGGTCACCAGTGGTATGGTCGATCCGCTCGACCAAAGTCTCTGGTTGGCCGAAGCCAGCGGCTGGATCCACTATGAGCCGGTGCTCCGACGCTGGAGCGAGGGGTTCGCATCCGGGCCGGTGCTCCAGATGGCGCTCGATCGGACCGATCCGTCCGGGACGCTCTACCTGCGTACCGCGCGTGGCTGGGAGTCCGCGCCGCGAGGCGCGCTGTCGACATTCCCGTCAGCGGCACCGCGACAACCCATCGGCCCCGCCTCGGTGCTCGATGCGATCCGCGCCAATCCGCAGCTCGATGCTGACCGCGCCCGGATCCTGACGACCCCCGGCCTCAGCCAGGGCCGCTACACCTGCGCGGCCCACGCGCCAGATGACAGCGGTTGGTGGCTCGGCACCGATGGTGGGGGAGTGCTCTTTCTGCGATTCGCCGCTGCCTATCCGGATCGCTACGCACTCGGACTTCCCGGTGATCGAGTGGGTGCCGTGGCGGTCGCGCCGGGTGGGGTCTGGGTGCTCACGGAGCGGGGACCCACGTCGATCGCGGGCTTGAGCTTCGTCGCCCAGCGGCTCGACACCGTCGACTGGCGCCTCGGCGATCCGGTCTTCGGTCAGCCCTTCAATGCCGTCCGGCGCCTGATCGGCGTTGACGCGATGCTCTGGGCCGCGACCGACGAAGGGGCCATTGGGCTCCCGATCCCGGGCGGTCGCGCGCAAAGGCTCGGACTCGCAGATGGACTTCCCGATCCCCGGGTCTTCTCGGAAGTGGCGGAGCATGGCCGAGTGTACTTCGGGACGTGGGCGGGGATCGGCGAGCTGGTGGACAGCGGTGGTCGAGCGCGGGTCCAGCGTGTCGCACCGGCATTTGCTGATCGGGCGCTCGCATTGGCTGCTCTGGGGGACACTCTCTGGGTCGGGACGCTCAACGGACTGTTCTGGTCGGTGCCGGGTGTCGCAGACCTGGTCCAGGCGACGGGGTGGGGGAGCAGTGTGCGCTATCGGAAGCCGGTGACGGCACTCGTGTGGCGGGGTGACACGCTGGTCGCCTTCACCGAGGACGAGATGCTCTGGCGCGATCCGGCGGGCCGCGGCTGGACCGAAGGGCCGGTGCTTTCAGGGATCGTCGGACCGATCCGCGCGGCGGTCGATGATCGCAACGGTCTCTGGGTGGCTGGCGCTCGCGGCGTCGGATATGCCCGGCTCGGCGGGCCGATCGAGCGACCTCTCCTCCTGGGCGATGCACTCCCTGGCGCCGCCAACGACGTGGCGATCGACGATTCCTATCTCTGGGTCGCCACTGATCGGGGACTGGTGCGTTTCGCCCTCGACTACATCCGACCATGACCCACTCGACCCTCGGCCCCGGCCCCGAGTTCGATCGCATCCGCGCCATTGCCGCGGCGCTCGGTGCCGATGCCGGTGAGCTGGGAGATGACTGCGCCCTCGTGCCCGTGTCGGATGGGACATTGGCGTTGAGCACTGACGTCAGCGTCGAAGGCGTGCATTTCCGTCGAGAGTGGCTCTCGCTCGAGGAGATCGGATGGCGGGCCACCGCGGCCGCACTCTCCGACCTTGCGGCGGAGGGTGCCGGGGCCGATGGTGTGCTGGTGGCACTCACCCTGCCACCGGGTGCATCCGACGTCGACGCGGCGGACGTGATGCGTGGAGCTGGCGCGGCGGCTCGCTCGGTCCGCGCCACAGTTCGGGGTGGTGATCTGTCGTCGGGCCCGACGTGGAGTGTGGCCGTCACCGTCTTCGGGATGGCGGAACGACCAGTGACCAGGATCGGCGCCAGACCTGGAGATCGGCTCTGGGTCACCGGACAGGTGGGTGGTGCCGGCGCCGCGCTGGCGGCGTGGCAGGGGGGAAGAGAGCCGAGCGTGGCGCTTCGACCCAGGTTCGCCCATCCGGAACCGAGGATCGCGGCCGGCCGCTGGCTCGCGGCGCACGGCGCCACTGCGATGCTCGACCTGAGCGATGGCATCGCCGCGGATGCGCAGCACCTCGCGGCCGCGAGTGGCGTGAGGCTTCGGGTCGCCCTCGACGCGCTGCCACTGGCCGCGGGAGTCACCGATCCGTGCGCGGCGGCAACAGGTGGCGAGGATTATGAATTGCTGGCGGCATTGCCCGCGGGCTTCGCCGGGCAGGAGGAGTGCTTTCGCGCCACCGGCGTGGCGCTCACGCCGATCGGGGAGGTGCTCGGCGGGGCCGGCGTGGAATGCACCCTCGAGGGAAAGCCCGTCACCCTGACCGGATACCAGCACTTCCGATGATCGCGCTCCGCGCCCTCTGGTTCTGGCTCACCACCGTCGTCCTGGCGGCCTACTACTCGCTCACCGCGATCGTGGCCGGGCTCCTCGGCGTGCCCTATCGGAAGGGCGGGGTGTACGATCGGGCCGGCCGTCTCTGGTCGACCCGGGTGCTGCAACTGAACGGTGTGCACGTCGAGGTGTCGGGCTACGAGCACATCCCGACCGGCGGACCCTGCGTGTACATCTCGAATCACTTCTCCTTTGCCGATATCTGGGTGCTCTTTTCGACCCTGCCCGATTCCCTGCGGTTCATCTCCAAGCAGGAGCTCTTCAAGGTCCCGCTCCTCGGGTTCGCGATGCGGAAGGCGCGCCACATCTCCATCGACCGGAAGAATCTGGTCAAGGCGTTCTCGGCCTACGAAGAGGCCGCCCAGGCCGTCCGGGACGGAGTATCGGCAGTCGTGTTCGCCGAGGGGACGCGGAGCAGGAACGGCCAGCTGCAGGCGTTCAAGAAGGGGCCGTTCGTCCTCGCCATCGCGGCCGGTGTGCCGGTCGTGCCGATCTGGGTCGGCGGGACGTATGAGGCGTTCCCGCCCGGAGCGCTGGTGTTCCGGCGCCGACCGGTCGTGATACGCATCGGCACCCCGATCTCCACGACCGGGATGACCTACGACGATCGCGACCATTTGAGCCGCCAGGCACACGACGCGGTGGTGGCGATGAGCGGACGGATAGACGGATAGACGGATAGACGCACGGACGCACAGGCGCACCAGGCGCACAGGCGCACGGACGCTCAGACGCTCATTTGTTATCTTTACTTGAAGCTCGACGCTCTAACTCTAAGCTTTAAGCTTTACCCCTAAGCCCTAACTCCGAGTCCCGCATGAGCACCATCATTGCCGTCCATGCCCGCGAGATCCTCGACAGTCGAGGGAATCCGACCGTCGAGGCGGAGGTCACGTTGGCGAGCGGGGCCTTCGGACGGGCGGCGGTGCCGAGCGGCGCGTCGACCGGCGAAAAGGAAGCGGTCGAGCTGCGCGATGGCGATCCGACCCGGTACGGTGGCAAGGGTGTGCGGGACGCTGTCCGCAACGTGAATGACGCCATCGGCCCACGGCTGGAGGGGATGGCGGCAGAGGATCAGATCGCGGTCGATGCGGAGCTCCTCGATATCGACGGGACCGAGAACAAGTCGAACCTGGGCGCCAATGCGATGCTGGCCGTGTCGTTGGCCGTGGCCCGCGCGGCGGCCGTCGACACCGACCTGCCGTTGTATCGATACCTCGGCGGCCCGATGGCCCACATCCTGCCGGTGCCGATGATGAACATCCTCAACGGCGGGGCCCACGCCTCGAACAACGTGGACGCCCAGGAGTTCATGGTCGTGCCGGTGGGTGCGGAGACGTTCGCGGATGGACTGCGAATGGGTGCGGAGGTGTTCCACGCGCTCAAGCAGGTGCTGTCGAGCAAGAAGCTCTCGACCGCCGTCGGCGATGAGGGCGGCTTCGCGCCGATGCTGCCGTCCAATGAAGCGGCGCTCGACGCCGTGATGGATGCCATTCAGCAGGCGGGGTACAAGCCAGGCGATGACGTCTGCATCGCGATCGACGTGGCGGCCTCCGAGCTCTGGCAGGATGGCGCCTACGTATTCAAGAAGGCCGACGGCAGCCGGCACACCAGTGCCCAGTTGGTGAAGCTCTACGAAAAGTGGGTCGATGCCTATCCGATCGTCTCCATCGAGGACGGACTCGGTGAGCACGACTGGGAAGGGTGGGCGCACCTGACCGAGACGCTCGGCGAAAAAGTGCAGATCGTCGGTGACGACATCTTCTGTACCAACGTGGACATCTTCGGGAAGGGGATCGAGCAGGGGATCGGCAATGCCATTCTGATCAAGGTGAACCAGATCGGCACCCTCACCGAGACGCTGCAGTGCATCGAGCTCGCCAAGACCAGCGGGTACGGTGCCGTCATCTCGCACCGCTCGGGGGAGACCGAGGATACCTTCATCGCCGACCTTGCGGTGGCCACGGGAACGGGGCAGATCAAGACCGGGAGCGCGAGTCGGAGCGACCGGGTGGCCAAGTACAACCAACTGCTCCGGATCGAGGAGGAGTTGGGCGAGGTGGCGCATTATCCGGGACGGGACCAATACCCCCGATGACGCGGGGCAAGTGGGCGATCGTAGCGGGGCTCGTCGCCGCCCTCGTCTTTGCCGTCGAGGGCGGCGAGTACAGCACCTGGGACCTGCTGCAATTGCGGAGCGACCTGGCCCGGGAGCGTCAGGCCATCACCGACCTCACCGTCGAGGTCGATTCGTTGCAGACCTTGGCCAAGGCGATCGAGACCGACCCCAGGACCCAGGAACGGATCGCGCGGGAGCAGTTCGGGATGCTCAAGAAGGGGGAGTTCCTGTATCGATTGGTGCCGCCCGATACCGCGAACGGTCAACAGTGAGCAGCGAACGGTCAACGGTGAATGGGCGACTTGCCGGGAACGCGCGGTACGGTGAACGGTCAACGGTGAACGGGTCACTTGCCCGGTCTGCACCGGGGGACTAGGATTTCCGCGTCGCAGAGGGTGTTCAGGGGGAAGGTGACCCTCCCGTTCACTGTCCACCATTTACCGTTCACGGCACGGCTCGGCAGGGTAGCTCAGGTGGTTAGAGCACGGCACTCATAATGCCGGGGTCGTGGGTTCGAGTCCCACCCCTGCTATGACAGAGAACAGGTCACTGACGCTCAGAGGCTCAGGCGATAACGTCGCTGAGCGTCTGAGCGTCTGAGCGTCTGAGCGTCTGAGCGTCCTACTTCTTCCGTTTCTTCGCCGTCACCATCCGCTTGAGCGTCAGCGTCCCCGTTACCCCGCCGCCCCGCAGCGTCAATACCTGATCGCCCGATCCCGCGCCGAGTGACCAGGTCACGGTGACGCGTCCCGCCGTGTCGCTCGTCATCACTTTCGACGCGAGATGCCCGAGCGTCACTGTCGCGTGGACGGCAACACGGGGGAGAGCGTTGCCGAACCGATCGCGCACTCGCGCCGTGGCCTTGACCGGCGAGCTCACGCTCGGCGATCGGGGCGCGTTCTCGAAGGCGATCGTGGCGGGCGCGCCGGGAAGCGCCGTGGCGTGGAAGAGGGCGCTGAGAGATGCCGTGGCGAGCCGCAGCTCTTCGACGGCGGGGCGCTCTCCCAGCGTCCACCTGACCCGGGCGATCCCGCTGCTATCGGTCGTCACCACCGAGTCCGATGCGGTGCCAATGGCGATGACTGCCCTCACGCTGACCTCCGGCACCGGATTCCCCGCGGCATCGGTCACCCGGACGGCCAGAGTGCTGGGAAGCGTGCTTCCGACGGTGCCGCGTTGGCCCCCTCCCCCCACCGCGATGAGCCGGGCCGGTGGCCCCGCGGTCGCGACGCCCGTGAGGTCGATCGGCGGTACCAATCGGCCGCTCCCGACGGTGGCGCGCAGCCGTTGAAGCCCCGCCTTGGCGCCGAGGGTCCAGTCGACCCGCGCTTCGCCGGCGCTGTCGGTCCTGGCGCTTCGCGCGACCGCGGCTCCCTGCAGGGCGGTCCAGCGTACCGGCACCCCGGGGAGGGGTCGTCCGGCGGAATCGGTCACCCGGATGCCGAGCGGGCGCGAGAGGGGGAGCCCGATCGTCCCGGTGGGGCGGTCGTCCGTCGCGGCGAGGCGGGTGTTGGCCGCGACCGGCTCGACCTCGATCGGTACCCGCAGTGCCGTGTCGAGCGGCTCCGCCTCGGCCACCAGGAGTTGTTGGCCGGGACGGTCACCCACGGTCCAATACACCCGGACCACCCCGTCCGCGTCGCTGCGCGCGGTGTCGGGCGCAATGGAGCCGGCGGCGAGTCCGGTGGCGTCGACGGCGTGGAACTTGACGAGGATCCCGCCCATCGGCCGTCTCTGACGGGTAAGAGTGCGAATGGAGACGGGATCCGGCAGGGTGGTGCCGGGCAGGGCCCGCTCGGCGGAGGGGGCGAAGAGCGCCAGGGCGCCGAGGACCGGCGTCACCGTCACGCTGGCTGCCGCGGCGAGCCCATCCACCGTGGCCGTGATCCGGCTCGTGCCGGGAGAGATGCCGTTCGCCCGGCCGGTGCTGTCCACCGACAGGACCGTGGTGTCGGCCACGCGCCAGATCGGCCGGCGGTCCGCGATGGCGTGACCGCGTCCGTCCAGTGTCCGCGCGATGAGCGGGAGGCTTGATCCCTGGGCCAGCGACAGCCCGTCCACCGACGGCAACTGGACCGCGGCGACGGCCTGACGCACCACCACGCGTGCCTTTCCGACGGCGTGACCCACGGTCGCGATGATCGACGTCTCCCCCGGCCCCACGGCCAGCGCTGTCCCGTCCGAGCGCACCCGCACGATGCCGCTGTCCGGTGTGCTCCAGACGATGTCGGCACCCTGGAGCAGGAGGCCGCGAGTGTCAGTCACCGCGGCGGCGAAGCGGAGGGTGTCCCCCAGGGCGGTGGCGGTGTCGGCGGAGGGTTCCAGCCGGACCCACCCCGCGTCGGTCGCCGGCAGGATGCTCCCCCGGTAGATCCCCTCCGACTTGGCGAAGGTGAGGATCGACACGAGGGCGGCACCGATCGATGCCAGCGTTGCCACCACCTTGAAGGCGGTGCTGACGTGGCGCGCGGGTGCGGGGTGTCGGGTCATTGGGCGGTGGGGTAGAAGTGGGGGGCGCTTCTACTAATACCGCGACCGGCAGGGGAGCGCCAGCGCGTTCCCGGAGGGGCTACGGACCGAGGACGTCCAGCACGTCCTTGCGCGCGATCCCCCCGAAATAGTCGCCGGCCTCCGCCACGTCGAGTGCCGCCGCCACCGCCTCCCTGGTGTACGGCAGTCCCCGCAGCCGTGCTTCCAATTCCGCCACATCCACCCGTCCAAGGTAGTCGCCGAAGATGCGGACCCCTGCGATGTGTCCGTCATGGATGTCGAGCCGAGCGTCGATCTCGCCCGCGGCAAAGCGCTGGGCGCGTTGCACGTTGCTGGTGGGGTTCTGGCCGTAGTTCCACTCCCACGTCCCGTACTTCCGTTCCTTGAGCTCCTCGGCCGCTGCTCGATCGTTGGGCCCGAGCGGCAGGGTGGGGATCTTCGCCCGGTCGCTGGTGCCGAAGATCCGCTCCAGGATCCGGTCCTGCAGCTCGGTCACGGTAATGGGCGCCGCCAGGAACTCGCTGATGTTGGCCACTCGGCTCCGCACCGACTTGACCCCCTTCGACTCCACCTTGCCCGGCCGCGGACGCAGTGCGACGGATACGGCGTCGAGGTCGGAACTGAGCAGGAGGGTCCCGTGGCTCAGCATCCGGTCGCCGCTGGCGAACTGGGCATTCCCCGAGATCTTGCGCCCCTCCACCAGGATGTCGTTCCGCCCGCCCATCTCGGCCGGGACACCGAGGGCCTTCAGCGCTTCCACGACCGGCCGATTGAAGGTGTCATAGCGGTTGAAGCGTCCGCTCACGTCCCGGGTCATGAAGCTGAAGTTCAGGTTGCCGAGATCGTGATAGACGGCCCCGCCACCGGAGATCCGGCGCACCACCTTGATCCCGTGGGCCGCCACGGCGTCCTCGGCGATCTCCTCGACGGTGTTCTGGTTGCGTCCGATGATGATCGCCGGAGCATTGACGTAAAAGAGCAGCAGGTCGTCCGCGCCCATCCGCTCCCGCAGGACGTGTTCTTCCAGCGCGAGATTGACGTGGGCGTCGGTCCTGCCACCGCTATCGACGAAGAGCATGGGACGTCCAGTGAGCGGGCGGGGTACGATCGATGGACGGCGACAACGTCGCGATCCGTGGCGAGTGATCTTCAATCATGGCCCGGTGGCATCCGCCCCGTCAACATCGGCGTTGACACGGCTATGTTGTGGGTGCCACGGAAGCAGTCGTCGGTGGCGCTGTCCCAGTCGCCCACCTGTTCGGAGGAAGACCCAGGGTGCCCACTCTTGCCGATGTCCATGCCGCCGGGGAGCGGATCTGGCCGTCCATCGTCCGTACCCCGACCATCCCGGCGCGGGCGCTTGAGGACCGGGTGCCCTGTCAGCTGCACATCAAGCTCGAGAACGCCCAACGCACCGGGTCCTTCAAGGATCGCGGCTCGCTCAACCGGATGCTCGACCTCTCGCCGGAGGAGCGCCGCCGCGGTGTCGTGACGGCGAGCGCCGGGAACCACGCCCAGGCGGTGGCCTATCACGGCAAGCGCCTGGGGATCCCGGTGGAAGTGGTGATGCCAGTGCACACTCCTCTCATCAAGGTCGCCAACACCGAACGATTCGGGGCGGGCGTCCGCTTTTATGGAGAGACGCTCTCGGAATCGATGATCGAGGCCCGGCGGATCGAGCGGGAGGAACAGCGCGTACTGGTGCACGCCTACGACGATGAGCGGGTCATCGCCGGGCAGGGGACGGCGGGGCTCGAGCTGCTCGAGCAACTCCCCGACCTCACGGCAGTGGTCGTGCCGATCGGCGGGGGTGGCCTGATCAGCGGCATCGCGATCGCCATCAAGGAGCAGCGGCCGAAGGTCCGGATCTACGGAGTCGAGGCCGCGGCCGCCGCTTCGGCACTCGCCTCCCGCCGGGCCGGAAAGCCCGTCACCATCGAATCGTCGGAGACCATCGCCGACGGCATCGCGGTCAAGCGCCCCGGGGAGCACACCTTCCCGCTGATCGAGCGCTACGTCGACGACATCGTGTCGGTCGATGAGGTCCAGATCGCCGGCGCCGTCCACCTTCTGCTGGAGCGCCAGAAGGTGCTGGCCGAGGGCGCCGGGGCGGTGCCGCTGGCGGCGCTCGTGGCGGGTGTGTTGCCGTGTGGAGCGGGCGATATCGTGGCAATGGTCCTCTCCGGCGGGAACATCGATGTGAACCTGCTGGAGCGGATCGTCGACCGCGGGCTCGTGGCCGATGGGCGGCTGGCGCGCCTGACGGTGACCGTCCCCGACCGGCCCGGTCACCTGGCACGCCTGACCCAGCTCGTCGCGAGCGCCGGCGCCAACGTGCTCGACGTGGCCCACCAGCGGGCCTTTGCCGACATCTCGGTGCGCGATGTCGAGATCGTCCTGTACGTCGAGACCCGGGGGCAGGAGCACAAGGCCGAGCTGCTGGCCCAATTGGCTGCCAACGGCTTCCGCGTCACGGACCTTGCCTGAGCGTGCTGCGGTCGGACGCGAGCCCGGCTAACTTCTCCGCGCCTTCACCGCGGAAGCGCCGTACGTGACGATCCTCCTCCTCACCATCCTCCTGGCCCTCGGCTCCATCCTGGCGGGCCTCCTCGGTGCGCTCACCGGCCTGGGCGGCGGCATCATCATCGTGCCGCTCCTGACGCTCGGGTTCGGCGTCGACATCCGCTACGCCGTGGGCGCATCGCTGGTGTCGGTCATCGCCACGTCGTCCGGTGCCGCGGCGGCGTACGTGAAGGAAGGGTACACCAACATCAGGGTGGGGATGCTGCTGGAGCTGGGCACGGTGACCGGTGCGCTGGTCGGTGCCTGGCTCGCGGGGGTGGTCTCGACCCACGTCATCGGGACCGTCTTCGGGCTCATCCTGCTCTGGTCGGCGGTCAATTCGCTGCGCCCGCACCCGGTGCACGGCAGCGACGCCCCGCCGCATCCGTGGGCCGCCAAACTGCGGCTCAGTTCGACCTATCCGACCCCTGAGGGCCCCCGCCATTACACCGTGCAGGGCGTCCCCGGGGGTCTGGCACTGATGGTGGTCGCCGGGATCCTCTCCGGCCTCCTCGGGATCGGGTCCGGCATCATCAAGGTGCTGGCGATGGACCAGACGATGAAACTGCCGTTCAAGGTCTCCACCACCACCAGCAATTTCATGATCGGGGTCACCGCCGCCGCGAGCGCCGGGGTCTACCTCCACCGCGGCTACATCGAACCGGTGCTGGCGGTCCCGGTGATGCTCGGCGTCCTGACCGGCGCCCTCCTCGGCGCCCGCCTCCTGACCCTGGCCAACGTGAAGCACTTGCGGACGCTCTTCACCGTCGTGCTGGTCGTGTTCGCCGTGCAGATGCTCTACAAGTCGCTGACGGGGGCCCTGTGACCGGCAAGCAGCTTGAAGGCCACGACCCGATGGAGCTGGTCATCGGCAAGATCCTTCGCTGGGGCGTGGTCGTCGCCGCCATCGTCGGTGCGCTCGGGGTCGTGGGCGAGCTCATCGTCCGCGCCGCCGTCATCCCGGACTTCCGCCATTTCACCGGTGATGCCGCAACGGGTCTTCCGGCCATCGTCGTTGGCGTGTTGCAGGGCCATGCCCGCGCCATCATGCAACTGGGCATCGCCCTCCTCATTGCCACGCCGATCGTCCGGGTGGGGCTCTCGCTCTTCGCGTTCGCGCGGGAGCGGGATCGGACCTATGTGATCATCACATCCATGGTCCTCGTGCTCCTGCTCTACGGGCTCCTGGGCGGCAGCGTCTGATGCTCCGCATCGCGTTCGTCACCTCGCAGGCCCTGCACGACCTCACCACCAGCGACCGACTCGCGGCAGCGGCGCTCCGGGCCCGCGGGGCGGATGTGGTGCCGGCGGTGTGGACCGATCCGGCGGTCGACTGGAGCGCCTTCGACCTGGTCGTCATCCGCTCACCGTGGGACTACTTCCACCATCGCGATCGCTTTCTCCAGTGGTTCGATGTGCTCGATCACGCTGGTGTCACGGTCCGGAATCCCACGTCGATCCTTCGCTGGAACCTCGACAAGAGCTACTTGCGAGAACTCGATGTCCCGCAGGTGCCAACGGAGTGGATCGAACAAGGCGCGGCCGTCGACCTGGGGCGGGTCATCGCGGCGCGAGGGTGGGACAGTGCGGTGGTCAAGCCGACCGTCTCCGGCGGCGCCACCGATACGTGGATCACGACACCGGCCACCGCAGGCGCGGATCAGGCGCGGGTGACACCGATCGTCGCACGCTGCGGCTTGATGATCCAGCGCTTCATGCCGGAGATCCGCGCCGCGGGAGAGTGGTCATTCCTTTTTCTTGGGGGCCGTTTCAGTCACGCGGTCATCAAGCGCCCTACGGCTGGAGACTTCCGGGTGCAGGTCGAGCACGGCGGAAGCGCCCGCTCAGCCGTTCCACCCGATAGGCTGCGCGCCCAGGCCAAGAAGGTCGTGGATTCAGTGGGGACCGAACTGCTCTACGCGCGGGTGGATGGGCTCGATCTGGGCGGGCAGTTGCAGCTGATGGAACTCGAGGTGCTGGAGCCGGATCTCTTCCTGGAATATTCCGATGGTGCACCGGAGCGCTTTGCCGAGGCGGTGCTGGCTGGGGACTGATGCGATGATCCGGGTAGTGCGCTGGTGTCCGGCCCTGACAGGGTAGGTCCCTCGCTCTGCTCGGGAAGGTTCCGTCAGTACATAGCGCTTCCAACCCGCCCCGGCGGCGCGTTCACCTCCCTCACCTCCTTCACTTCTTCGCCTCTTTCCCCCTCACCCGCCCCCCACCTCCACCGCGATCACCAGGTCCATCACGTTCGTTCCCGTCAGGCCGAGCTTGACCAGGGCACCCGCCGCGTCCAGCGCAGGATAGGCATCGTGGCCGGCAAGCGCCGCGGCCGGATCGATCCCTGCGGCTTTGATCTTGCCCCACGTCTCCGCGTCGACCACGCCGCCGGCTGCATCGGTCGGACCATCCCGCCCATCGGTGCCGAGGGCCAGGACCCGAAGCCCCGGGCGGGAGCCGTGGGCCGAGAGTCGTTCGGCTGCCGCGAGCGCCAGCTCCTGGCACCGTCCACCGCGGCCATGCGGTCCCGTCAGCACCACGGTGGTCTCGCCACCCCAGATCATGCACCAGGGTCGCTCATCAGGGCGCTTGGAGATGGCAGGACGGGTGAGCACCCATTCCGCCACCTTGCGACCCGCGTCCGCCGCATTCCCGACCAGCGGATTGTTGTTGACGACCGTCTCGAAGCCGAGTGCCTCGGCCTGACGTGCGGCGCCAAGGACCGCGGTGCGATTGCCGGAGACGATCATTCCGGTGACTGCATCGAAGACCGGTGCTTCCGGCTTGGGGGTCTCGGGCAGTTTGCCGGCCTCGACCTGCGCTAGGTGGTCGCGGAGCGCGGCTGGCAGGTCGGCCCAGAGCGGAGTGGCTTCGAGTTCAGCGCGGATCTCGGCCGCGGTGGAGGGATCGGGGACGCAGGGGCCGGAGCCGATGGAGAGGAGGTCGTCGCCCACTACGTCCGAGACCACGAAGAGTCGGATCGACGCGCCATCGAGGGCCGCTGCCAGCCGGCCGGCGCCCCAGCGGGCAAAGCGCTTGCGGATCCGGTTGATCGCCCGGATGTCGAGACCGCTCTTGACGATGTTGGAGAAGAGCCACTCGAAGTCCTCGACGCCGATGCCGTCGATCGGAGCGGCGGCGAGGCTCGTGGCTCCGCCCGAGAGCAGGACCCAGACGTCATTCCCGCGCTGGACCGAGCGCACCGCCTGGCCCAGCGCCAGCGAGGCCGCGCGCGAGCGGACCCCCGGCGTCGGGTGATCGCCGACGGCCACCTGCAGGGCAGTGTGCGGGCTCGGCTGGAGCTCCGGTGCGACGATGACGCCGCCTGCCGGCGCCATTCCCCAGTCGTCGAGGACCGCGACCGCGGTCGTCGCCATCGGATGCGCTGCCTTGCCCAGCGCCAAGATGTGGATTGGATTGGTGGGACGCGCCGGAAGGCCTTCGAGCGCTGTGCGCAATGTCGGCCCCGGGGCCACCGCCGCGAGCGCCGCATCGGCGATCGCGCGCATATTGTCCCTGGGTGTGCCCGTCGGAGTGGTCATGTCAGTGCGGTCTGGGAAATGGGGCGTCGCGCATCGCAGTGTTGTGCATGGTGCATCGCTGCAATGCCGGTGTCGTGTTCCATGGCAACGACCTGCCACGGAACGCCTAACACCTAGCACCTAGCACCTAGCACCTAGTACCTGTACCTGCCACCATTCACTTTTCACCTCTCACCGTTCAAGTTACGACTTCCTCTCCTCTGGCGCGACCTTGCCCTTGCCCGGCCGTCATTTCCTCTTCGTTCCCGGTCCGACCAACGTCCCTGACCGGATCCTGAATGCGTTGCACGTGCCGATGGAGGATCACCGGTCCTCGGCGTTCCCGGCGCTCTGGCACGACCTCGCCCCTCGGCTGCGGCGGCTCTTCGGCACAGTCGAGGGGAGGCCCCTGGTCTTCCCCGGCACCGGCACCGGCGGATGGGAGGCGGCGCTCACCAACGTGCTGTCCCCTGGAGACCGGGTCCTGGCACCGCGCTTCGGCCAGTTCAGCCATCTCTGGGTGGCGCTCGCCGAGCAATTGGGATTCGAGGTCGACGTGCTCGATGGTGAGTGGGGCACCGCAGCACCGATCGAACAGATCGAGAAGGCGTTGCGTGCCGATCGTGATCACTCCATCAAGGCGCTCTTGATCGTTCACAACGAGACCGCCACCGGCGTCACCAGCGACGTCGCCGCCGTGCGGCGCGTGCAGCTTGCCACCGGCCACCCGTCGCTCCTACTCGTCGACTCGGTCAGCGGCATCGGCTCGCTCGATTTCCGGATGGACGAGTGGGGCATCGATGTGGCCGTGACCGGCTCCCAAAAGGGACTGATGCTCCCGGCGGGCCTGGCCGTCCTCTGTGCTTCGCCCCGCGCGATGGAGGCCGCGAAACACGCCACCTCGCGGCGATCGTACTTCGACTTCGGCGCACTCGCGGCGGCCAATGATCAGGGATACTTCCCCTACACGCCGTCGGCGCCGATGCTCCGGGCGCTCCGCGAGTCACTCATCATGCTGCTGGATGAAGAAGGAATGCCAACTGTCATCGCGCGCCATCACCGGCTGGCTGAGGGGGTCCGACGCGCGGTAGCGGCTTGGGGGCTCACACTCTGTGTCCGCGAGCCACGATGGCATTCCGATACGGTATCGACGGTGGTGACACCGGAGGGGATCGATGCCCGCAAGGTCATCGCACGCGCCTTCGATCGCTACGACCTCTCGCTCGGCGGCGGCTTGGGCCCCCTCGCCGGCAAGGCGTTCCGCATCGGCCATCTGGGCGACCTCAATCCGCTGATGCTGCTGGGCGCGCTGGCCGGGGTCGAGATGGCGCTCCTCGATTGCGGCGTGAAGCTCACGCCGGGTTCTGGTGTCGCGGCGGCGGAGGGATATTGGAGGGCGGGGGGGATGACAGTGTAGGCGCACCTGGGCCAGCACGGCCGAGTGCAACCTTTTCGCTCTCACGCGGGTCTGACTCTCGACTCCCCACCCGGATACCCGATGTCACTCTTCTCCGACGCTGCGATGGACCTCCGTCACGGCTTCCGCCTCCTCCGGCACCGCCACGGTTTCGCCGTTGCGGCGATCCTCCCGCTGGCCCTCGGACTTGGCGCCGCGACGGCGATGTACAGCATCCTCGACGGTCTCCTCCTCCGTCCCCCCGCCTTCGCCGAGCCCGACCGCCTCGTGGCCATCTGGGCTACGGAGCAAGGGTGGCAGAACGACCCGACGATGAGCTTCCACTGGGACCGCATCGTGATCGGCCACGGAGATTTCGAAGCGCTCGAGGAACGGTCCCGTACCCTTTCGAAGGTCGCCGCCTGGAGCCAGAGCAACGGGATGCTCGACGATGCCGCCGGGAGCTACGCGCTGGCCAACGAAGCGCTCGTCACTTCGTCGATCTTCGACCTTCTCGGCCTCCACGCGTATCTGGGCCGCACCTTCCGCCCCGGCGAAGATGTCCTCAACGGCCCCGCCATCGCCCTGCTGGGCTACGAAACGTGGCAGCGCAGCTTCGCGAGCGATCCCTCGATCATCGGGCGGAGCATCGACTACGGCGGCAAGCGGCTCACTGTCGTCGGCGTGATGCCTCCCGGCATCATCCTCGACCGGGCCATGGGGATCGTCGCCGTCTGGGCCCCTGCATTCCAGGGGAGGAGTGACATCCCTTCGCAGCACAACCGCAGCTACCGCGGCCTGGGCCGGTTGCGCGCCGGATCCACCGTCGCGCAGGCGAACGCCGAAGTGCACCGGATCTTCGCGGACGTCAAGGCGGAATGGCACGGCTCGGCGGGCGGGACCGGGGGGAAGGTGGTCAGCTATCAGGATGACCAGACCCTCTCGACGCGCCCGACGCTGCTCCTCCTGGCCGGCGCGACGGGTCTCCTGGTGCTCATCGCCTGCGTCAACCTCGCGATGCTGATGCTGGGCGACATCACCCGCCGTCAGGGCGAGCTCGTGGCGCGGAACGCCCTCGGCGCCGCTCCGGGCCGGTTGTCGCGCCAACTGCTCGCGGAGACCCTCGCGATCGCCGCGAGCGGCGCGGTGCTCGGCATCGGCGTGGGCTGGGCGATGCTCAAGGTCCTCATCGCGCTGGCACCCGCCGACATCGCGGGGCTGGGTCAGGTCAGGTTCGACCTCCCCGTCTTCGGATTCGTCGCCATCTCCGCCGTACTGGCCGGGGTCTTCGCGGGAGTGCTGCCGGTCGTCGCGATCCTGCGCTGGCGCCGGTATGGGGCCGGAGGCGCCGGGTTCGGGCAGACGCCGCGGGGAGAGGTGCGGGTCCAGCGCGCCCTCGTCGGGGCGGAGGTCGCCATTTCACTGGTGATGCTGGTCGGGTGCTCCCTGCTGGGCCGGGCGCTGATGAAACTCACCTCCATCGATCCCGGGTTCGCGTCCGACGGCCTCATCACCGTGGACTACTGGCCACCGGTCCACCAGTGGAGCGACTCCGCCGCCGCCATCGCGTTCAATGCCGCCGCGGTCCGGGAACTGAGCGCCATTCCGGGGGTGACCGCCGTGAGCGGATCGAACTCGGGGCTCTTCAACGGGAACTCCAGCAGCTCCCCCCTGACCGTGGTGGGCGAGGACCCGAACACTGCGCCCCGGATGGTGGCGCAACACGAGTTGCTCCCCGGATATTTTGCGACGCTGCGGGTTCCCGTCGTTGAGGGGCGGGATTTTTCCGAGAGCGACAACGCGAGTGGGCCCAAGGTCGCGATCATCTCGGCGTCGGAAGCGCGGCGGGACTTCCCGGGGACCTCGCCGGTCGGGAAGCTCGTGAAGTGGCAAGGAAAGGAACTGGCGGTCGTCGGCGTCGTCGCCGACCTACACTACAACAAGCTCGACGCCGAGTTCCAGCCGACCATCTATGTGCCGACGGCGCAGTGGTGGGCCGACTGGATGTCGTACCTGGTGCGCGGGACTCCCGGGTCGGCGTCGCTCAGACTGATCCCCGTCATCCGCGACCGGCTCCTGGCCATCAACCCTGCCATCTACGTCGAATCGGTCGCCCCGGTTCCGACGCTGGTGCGGCGGTCGTACGCCGAGGAAAGCTACCGGACCCTTCTTGGCACCCTCTTCGGGATCGTCGGCACGGTGCTCGCGGCGTTCGGGATGTTCGGCGTGGTCTCCCGTACGGTGGCGCGCCGGATGCGGGAAGCGGGGATCCGCTCCGCGCTCGGCGCGCCGGCCGGCTCGATCACGGCCCTGATGCTCCGGGAGACGGCGATCGGCGCCGCCTTCGGCCTTGCGGCGGGACTGTTCCTGGCCACCTGGCTGGCGCAGACGCTGGTGCCGTATCTCCACGGGATCCCGAGCTTCGACCCGATGGCGTACGGGATCGCCATCGTTACCTTCGTTCTGAGCGCCGCCATCGCGACGATCCCCGTGGCCCGTCGCGCGGCGCGGGTGGATCCTTCGAAGGTGCTCAGAACCGACGGCTAGCCGCTGATGAATTACCAAAGCCGTAGGGGGTGGCCTGCGGCCACCCCATCACATGCCGCGGGGGTGGCCGCAGACCGCCCCCTACAGGGTTGCGCTTGGTGCCGTCCCGCCCGGTAGTGACGATCACCCGGAAACTCCCCGTCGAGGTCGAACGGGAAGCGTCGGGTGCATTCGATGCGCGGCTCAATGCGCTCGACCTGCCGCTCACACCGGAGGAGCTGCAGCGTGCGCTCCAGGAGAGCGACGGGCTGATCTGCACCGTCAGCGATCGGCTCGATGCCCTAGCGCTCGGCCGCGACCCGCTCCGCTGCCGGATCCTCGCCAATTATGGTGTCGGCTTCAACCACATCGACCTCACGGCGGCCCGCGCACTCGGCATCACTGTCACCAACACACCCGACGTCCTGACCAACGCGACCGCCGATCTCGCGATCCTCCTGATGCAGCTGCTGGCCCGCCGGGCTGGGGAAGGCGAACGGTTGGTGCGCTCGGGTGCCTGGGCCGGCTGGCGACCGACCCAGCTCCTCGGCACCGACCTCGACGGCAAGACGCTCGGCATCGTGGGGATGGGGCGCATCGGCCGCGAAGTGGCGCGCCGGGCAGGGATGATGTGGAAGATGGAGGTGGTGTACCACTCCCGATCAGCGATGAGCGAGACCCATGACTCGCGACTCACGACCCGTCGGGTCGAGCTCGACGAGTTGATGCGGGCCGCCGATGTCGTCTCGCTGCACGTGCCGGCGATGCCCGAGACCCGGCACCTGATCGATGCACGGCGCCTTAGGCTGATGAAGCCGACGGCGTTCCTGGTGAACACCGCCCGCGGCGACGTAGTGGACGAGCAGGCACTTGTGGCGGCGCTCAAGGGCGGACAGATCGCCGGCGCAGGACTCGATGTCTACGAGCGCGAGCCGACGGTGAGCCCCGAACTTCTCGGAATGGAGAACGTAGTGCTTCTGCCGCACTTGGGCAGTGCGACCCGTGAGACCCGCGTGGCGATGGGAATGCGTGCGCTCGAGAATCTCCGAGAATTCTTCGAAGGCACGCCGGTGCCAGACTTGATCCGATGATCCGGCCCAACGTGGTGGCCCTCGTGCTCCTCGGTTGCCTCCCGGCAGCCTGCGCCCCGCGTCCGGTCCGACCGTCCATCCACCTGACGATTGTCTCGACGCTCAACATCCCCGGCGGCAGCGCCGGTCTTTCCGGACGTCCAAAGGTGAGTCCTCGACTGCCAGGCGGTCGATGGATCGCGTGGACCGATGGATCCCCGAACGCGGTAGTGGTGGATTCGACCGGCATTGTCCGCGGGCCGTTGGTCGCGAGCGGCCCGATCCGCTCCGTGCTCCTGGGCCGGGGCGATTCGGTGATCATCGTTACTGACGGCAAGGTCGCGCTCTACGACCAGGAGCTGCATCCGGTCCGCAGCTTCGACATTCCGGGTGGGGACGTCGGGTCAGCGGCGGAATTGGGGAACGGCTGGCTGGCGCTTGCACCAGCATCGGTCGCTAAGGGCGCACCGGTCCAGCTGGTGGACCGCGCCGGACGGAGCGTCGGATCACTGCGCTCCCTCGATTCGAGCCTCGCCACCGTGCGTGCGGTCGCGGCGGGAGCTGAAGCAACGATCTGGACCGCGCAGATGTTGGGGCAGCTGGAGTTCGACCGGTTCGACACTGCCGGCCGGGCCATTGAGCTCATTCCGCTTCGGCGCGATTGGTTCCCCGCGCGGTTGGCGCTCGATCCGTCGCCGCCCACGGCACGAGTGGTGGGGTTCTGGCATGGGGACACCGACCGGTTTTGGCTGGTGGCGGCGGTGCCGCACTCGGAGCCGGGGCTGGGATTGGAGCCGGCAGAAGCGATCGGTTCGGTGGGGGATTCGTCGGGCGCGGATGGCGTCATCGAGGTGACGGACCCGGTGGAGACCACGGTCATTGCCTCGGCACGGTTCGATGGCGGGTTCGACCAGGTCGTCGAGCCGGGAGTGGTGGCGCGGGCGCACAAGAGCACCGATGGCGCTTGGGTCGTCGCTCTCTACCGGGTGGAGATGCACTAGCGGCCGTTGCGCCTGTTGAAGTTCTAGCTCCGGAGCACCGGCAGACCCGCCTCGATCTCTTTGCGCTGCGCCTCGTACCAGGGTGGCAGGACGAGCGTCTCGCCCAGGTGGGCGGGGTCCTCGTCGATGCCGAAGCCCGGACCATCGGTCGCGAGTTCGAAGAGGGCGCCCCCCGGCTCCTTGAAGTAGACCGACTTGAACCAGAAGCGGTCGATCTGCGGCGTCGGATGGAGCCCGCTTCCTTCCACGGTGCTGCGCACCGCCATCTCCTCCTCGGTGTCGGTCACCCGCCAGGCAACGTGGTGCACTGAGCCGAGTCCCCAGACGCCGCGCCGTTCATCGGGGAACGCCTTGACGTCGATCAGCGTGCCTGACCTGCCATCCAGGCCGAACCGCTGCCAGCCGTCCTCGCTGCCCACCGCCACCAAGCCCATCACCTCCGTCAGGAGTTTTGTCGTCGGCGCCGGGTCGCGAGCCCAGAGCCGCACGGCGTGGAATCCGCGGATCTGTTTGTCGGCGGGGACGGGGCTCCGGTCCCAGTGTGCGAACGGGCGGGCTTCGTTGATCTCCACCAACGCCAGCTCGAGCCCGTGCGGATCGGTGAACGGAAGGGTCTTCTCCCCGAATCGCGTCACCTCATCTCCTCGTCGTACCTTCTTCTCATCCAGACGTGCCCGCCACCACCCGAGCGTTCCGGCGGGTACCGCGAGCATCACCTCGTTCGTCATTCCCACGCCGCGGCGACCCGGCTCGGCGTCGGGCCAGGGAAAGAACGTGAGGTCGGTGCCGGGGGAGCCGGCGGCATCGGCGTAGAAGAGGTGGTAGGTGTCGGGGGCGTCCTGATTGATCGACTTCTTGACCAGGCGCATGCCGAGGGCCTTGGTGTAGAAATCCAGGTTCTCCTGCGGATCGCCAGCGATGCAGGTGACGTGGTGGAGGCCGTGGACTTGTGGGATGGTCATCTGGAATTTCTCTTGAAAGCGGTGTCATCCTGAGTGGCCTTCAGGCCGCGAAGGATCTGCCAGCCGACAACTTCCAACCGCGTGAATTGGAGGATCTCTACGGTTGTAACACCGGAAGGTTCCCGTCGGCCCGCTGCTTCTCCACCTCCACCCGCAGCTGCCCGCACGCCGCGTTGATGTCCAGCCCTCGACTCCGCCGCACCGTGGCCTCGACCCCCTGGTTGGTGATCCGCCCGGCAAATTCACGGATGCGGGCGGGTGGCGTCGGGGTGAGACCCGGCGCGCCGCCTGGGTGGAGCGGCAACAGGTTCACGTGGGCCCGCATCCGTCGGGCGAGCTTGGCAAGCGCATCGGCGTCGGCATTGGAGTCGTTCTTTCCCTCGATCAGCACGTACTCGAAGGTGATGCGCTTCTTGAACTGCTCCGCCGCCTTGAGCACCTCCTCCAGTCCGTACTTCTTCTGCACCGGCATGATGGCCAACCGGCGGGCGGCGGTCGGTGCGTGGAGCGAGATCGCGAGCCGGAACTGTTCCGGTCGCTGGGCCAGCTGCTCCATCCCCGGGATGATGCCCACGGTGCTCACCGTGATGTGGCGCGCCCCGATGCCGAATCCTTCGCCGTGGTTGAGGATGGTGAGCGAGGCGTTGACCGCCGGCCAGTTGAGGAGCGGCTCGCCCATGCCCATGAACACCACGTTGGTCGGGAGGTCGGTCGGGTCGCGAAGGACGATCTCGCGCACCTGACCGGCGATCTCGAAGGCCGTCAGGTTCCGCCGGAATCCCATCGCCCCGGTGGCGCAGAAGACGCAGCCGAGCGCGCATCCCGATTGCGAGGAGATGCAGAGGGTGCGGCGGGTCCCCGAGGGGATGAGCACCGACTCGATCGCTTCGCCGTCGGGGAGGCGCCAGAGGAACTTCTTGGTGCCATCCTGGGAATGCTGCGACACGTCAAGTGCAAGACGGGGGAGGGGGAATGCCGTCGTGAGTGCTTCGCGAAGTGCCGCCGGGAGGTCGGTCGCCTCCGCCCAGGCGCCGACCGGCCGCTGCCAGAGCCGCGGCACGATCTGGTCGATCCGGTACGCCGGAAGCCCCTGGGCCTTGGCCCATTGAGTGATCTTTTCGCGGGCGCGCTCCGGGGGGAGGTCGAGGATGCCGGTCGGCGTGGCGCCGGCTTTGACGGGTGCGGTGGCCATGGCCAAAGAGACTCCTATGTCTGCGTTCCCCCTCTCCACGTACGTGGAGAGGGGGTAGGGGGTGAGGAGGAGCGTTGAGTCGTGAGCCACTCGATCGGCGGGAGTACCGGGTAGGGGGTGAGGAGGAGCGTTGGGTCGTGAGC
>JBAUHI010000062.1:0-18223 GCA_049680185.1 Gemmatimonadales bacterium
ATCCCGATCCGGCCCGCACCCGCGCCAACGCCGCGGCCACGCTCGGATCATCGGGGCTCTCGACCAGGGCCGCCTCCAGCATCTCCTGGGCGTGCGCGAAGTCGCCGGCCTTGTAGTACAGGAACCCCAGCCCCTTGAGCGCCCCGGCGTGCTGCGGATCGAGCCGAAGCGTCATGTCCCATTCATCGAATGCCCGCTCGAAATCCTTCCGATCGACCAGGATCCGGGCGAACAGGTCGTGCGCATCGGGCAGGTGGGGATATCGACCCAATCCGGCCAGCGCCACTTTCTGCGCCACATCGTGCTGGCCGCGGCGCCGGAGCGTTTCACCCAGCGGCAGGAACACCAGGCTCGCCGGGTCCGCGGCCAACTGGGCGGTGAGCGCGCGAATGTCGTCGTTCACGAGCTCTCCTTTCCGCGAAGTGCCTCATCGAGCGATCGGGCGGCGTGGCGGGCCCGTTCCACCTGGCCCGCGGCGTCCTGTTCCTCGGGCGGCAGGTCGGGCAGCGCCGCCCATCGATCGAGATGCTCAGCGCCCTCGGCGAACCGTCCGCAGGCGAGCAGGCTCAGGCCCAGGAGACGATACGCCGTCGCCGAACCAGCATCGTATTGTAACGTGCGCCGGAATGATTCGGCGGCATCGGCGGTCCGGCCGACGGCCAGGAGGCCGCGCCCCAGCACCATGTGGGCCATCGGTTCGTGCGGATGGGAGGCCACGACCTCCTGCGCCGCGAGGAGTGCGGCCGGCGCATCGCCGCTCGCGAGACGATCCTCGGTCCGGGCGATCAGGATGGCCAGCTCCCGGCTCGGCGCCGCCCCCGACACCGCGGCCGGCGCCTCCAGGACGATCACGCCGGCGCTCGCGAGGCCGAAGAGGATCTTTGCCACGTCGAATTCGGAGCGGCCCAGCGATTCCGCCACCGCGCGGACGTCCCGCTCGCCGTCCATCGCCGCCAGCACCGCCCATTCTTCCGGCAGCAGGTCGATCGCCCCCGCCTCGGCACCGGTCCCCGGGGCCAGCCGCGGCACGATCCCCAGATGGGGGATCCGCTGCTGGATCTGCGACCACTCATCGATCCGCCGCGCGCCCTCCATCATCAGCGCTTCGGTGGTGATCCGGACATCCGCTTCGGAACCCTCGGCCGCGACCCCTTCCTCGAACGAGAAGTAGCCTTCGGACCAGCTCATCAGTTCGAAGATCACCTCCTCGACCTGGGCCCGGACCTGCCGGGCCAGCTCCCGCCGGCTCACGGCCCCGATCTCCACCAGCAGCTCGCCCAGGCGGCGGGGATCGCCGCCCTTCTGCATGTCGCGAGCGCGGGTCAGGTCCTCCTGCGTGATCTTCCCGGCGGCAAGGAGCACCGAGCCGAGCGGATGGGGATTGGACCGGATCTCCGCCGACACCACCGCGCCCTGGACGAAGACGACGGTGCCCGCGTTCTGGCGCAGTTCCGAGGACACCCGCAGGACCCCGGTCTTCCGGCTCAGGTCGAGCAGCTGGAAGACATCATGGATCCCGAGCTCCTTGAGCGGTCCCTCGATGGCCATCGCTCAGGCCTTCCGTTGCGCAAAGATGTGCTGCAGGTCACGCGCCGAGCGGGCGTTCCGACGCGCCTGCTGGGCCAGCTCGCCGGCGGGCTGCAATTGCATGACCCGCTCCCAGCACTGCACCGCCTCCGGGTAGCGACGCAGCTGCGCGAGGGCCTGTCCGAGGTAGTAGTGCGCATCGGCGTGGTCCGGCGCGAACTTGAGCAGGCGGATGAAGGCCTCGCTCCCCCGGTCGGCGCGATCGTCCTCGATGAGCGCGCGCCCCAGGAGCGCCAACCCATCGAGCTCGTACGGATCGGCCTCGAGCACCGGGATCAGGAGTTCGACCGCGGCCGCCGCCGACTCCACCCGCCGGACCAGGTCGGCGAGCGCGAGGGTCGATTCCACGAACGTGGGGAGGAGGTCGAGGGCGCGCTCGTACGCGGCGCGTGCCTGGCGGTGGTCGCCCAACCGGTCCTCCACCCGCCCCAGGCCGTACCACACCTGGGCGAGCGAGCCATCGAGTTCGAGCGCCGAGCGGTAGGCTTGCGCGGCCGCGGTCAGATCGCCGAGCTGGGTGGCCACCTCCGCCTGCAACTGGTGGAGCTCGGGCCGGCCCGGCGTGCGAGCCTGTGCCGCGCGCACGTACTCGAGCGCACCGACCGCGTTCCCGGCGGCCGCCCGGGCCCGCGCGCCGACCACGAGCACATCCACGTCGTGGGGACGGTCGGTGACCAGCGCTTCCGCCAACCCCACCGCCTCGGCACCGCGATCCATCGCCAGAAGCGCCCGGACCTCCCCCAGGCGGGCGCCCGGATCATCCGGAGAGAATATCCGTGCTTCCCGGAAGCGCTCCAGCGCCTCGCCGTGGAGGCCGCGGCGACTGAAGACCTCGCCCAGAAGGGCGGTCGCCCGCCCGCGGTCGGCGCCGCGGCTGATGGCCCGATCGACCTCGGCCGCCGCCCGGTCGAGGAGCCCCTTGCCGAGGTAATCGCGTACGAGGGTGAACGGGTCGTCCCCCGCGGGTGCCGTCGGTGCGGGTGCGACCGGTACGGTCGGTCGGGGGACGGTCGGCTCCAGCTCGGTGAAGAGCTGATCGAGCAGCCGCTGGTCGAAGTTGAACTCTTCGCCCACGCCTTCGGCGGTCACGTCGGCGGAGATCTCCGGCGCGATCGAGATGGTGGGGTCCTCGTACTGCAGGTCGATCGTGAGGGAGAACTTCTGGGGCACGTAGTAGGGCTCGAGTTCGAGCGCACGCTTCGTTTCCCGGAGGGCGCCGTCGAAATCGCCGAGGTGGCTGAGGGTGAAACTCAAGTTGTAATGGGCCGCCGCGAGCAGCTCGTCCGACTCGACGGCGCGTGCGAATGCATTGCGGCCGTCGGCATAGCGCTTGAGCTCCACCAGCACGAGCCCCACGCCGTTCCACGCCACGGCGTTCTGGGGATGGTCGGCCAGCACCTGGCGGTAGGCTTCGAGCGCCAGCTGGAATCGGCGCAGCTGGAAGAGCAGGAGCGCCAGGTTGAGCCGGGCCGCGGCGAGGCCGGGTGCTGCCCGGAGCGCCTGATGGAACGACTCCTGGGCCGCTCCGACGTCGGCCTGCTGACTGCGAAGGACGCCGAGGTTGTTCCAGGCGAGGGCGTACCTGGCGTCGATCGCGGTGGCACGGGCAAAGCAGGCCGCCGCGTCGTCGCCACGCCCCGCCTGCAAGAGGCAGACCCCGCGCTCGTTCCAGAGCTTGGGCGAATCCGCAAAATCCTGCACCAACTGGTCGTAGAGCTCGAGTGCCGCGGGGAGATCGCGGCGGATGAGGTGGACCTCGGCCATCGCCTGCAGCACCAGGCGACGGTCCTCGCCGTGCTCGAGCGCCATCCGGTATTCCCGGAGCGCCTCGACGTAGTAGCCTTTTTGGCGGAAGGCGAGGCCCAGGTTGAAGTGCGCCAGCACCCCGCCCTCGGTCACCGCCGGGCGGAGCGCCTCCAGCGTGTTGCGCCGGCGCTTGGCCTGGGCCTTCCGCTCTTCCAGCGACAAGTTCGCCTGGGCCCGCCCGAGCGTCGGATTGAGCGCGATGGCCCGCTTGGTGGAGGCGCGGGCGGCCTCGTGCTGGCCCATGTCCCCGTGGACGAAGGCAAGCAAGTAGTGCGCGTCGGCGTTGTCAGGGTTGAGGGCGACCGCCTTGGCCAGCGCCGAGAGCGCCGGTTCATTGAGCCCGCGGTTGTAGAGCGCCTCGCCAAAGTAGAAGAGGGCGACGGAGCTCTCCGGATCGAGCTCGGCGGCGCGACGGAACCACTCCGCCGCGGCGTCCATGCCGCCGCGCGCCTTCTCGGCCAAGCCGAGCTGGATGAGGGCCGGCACATCTTTCGGCGCCCGGGCAAGGAGCGCTTCGAACTCCTCGATCGCCTCGACGTGCTGGCCGAGTGCCGCGAAGATGCGTCCCAGCTCCCAGCGGGGGGCGCGGTCGTCGGGCTGGCGGCGGAGTTGTTCGCGGAGTTCGGCGACGCGGCGGTCGTAGTAGCCGGTGTTCTGGTAGGCGATGGCCAGGTTGGCCTGGGCCACGCCCATCTTCGGATCGAGCGCCAGGGAGCGCTCGAACGCGGCGATGGCCTCCGGCACCAGGCCCTTCTGGTAATACAAAACGCCGAGGTTGTTGTGGGCCCCGGCGTCCGACGGATCGATCCGGCGCGCGAACGAGCGGAGGACCGCCAGGTCACGTTCCGAGGGAGCGGGTCCGGTCATGGCGCGCTCACGTCAGGCGGATGGCGTCGAAGATGGCCCGCAGCGAGGCCAGGTCCGGGAGCAGGAGGAAGTGTCCCTTGATCTGGATCGGCGAATCCAGGAACTTGAATTCGGTCTCCACGCAGAAGACGTAGTCGCGATCGTGGCCGAAGTTGAGGTACGCGGTCGTGAGCACCGCGCCCGCCTGGTCCACCACCAGGCTCGGCACCGACGGCAGCAGCATCATCCCCATGAAATCGCTCAACGCCGTCATGTAGGCACTGGAGAGGATGTTCCCCGCCTCCTTGATGCCGGACTGCTCCATCTCGCCGAATTCCTTCGTGGTGCCCGGGGCCCGGCGGAGGAGGATGTCGCAGATCGTCTGGGCGGACGGGACCGGGAAGATGACCAGCGTCCGGCCGGTCAGGTCGCCCAGCATGTGCATCATCACCGCGGCGATCGGCTCGTCGGCGGCGCCGAGGAGGTCGGCGACCTCTTCGAGGCGGAGCACCGTGACCCGCGGGACGCTGATCATGATGCGGCTGTTGGTCATCTGGCTCAACGCCGTGGCGGCGTGCCCCGCGCCGATATTGGCGACCTCGCGGAGTGCGTCGAGTTGCAGGGCCTGCAGATCGCGGACGTCGTCCATGGGTCTCCTTACACCAGCGTGGCGGCATCGAGGATCAATGCCGGCGCACCGTCTCCGAGGATCGCGGCACCGCTGAAGACGGGGAGCGTCCCCCGCGGCGCCTCGAATGTTTCGACCACGATCTCCTGCTGTCCCACCAGCGCATCGACCAGCACGGCGGCGCGCCGCTCGCCAATCTCGATCACGATCCCCGGACGCCGCGGCGGCACCGGGGTGGTCCCGCCCACCGATAGCAGTTCCCGCAGGTCGAGGACCGGGACCACACGATCCCGCAGGATGAGCGCGTCCTTCGTCTGCGATGCCGCCAGCGATTGCGCGGTGACCTCCACCGTCTCCGCCACGTGGGTGAGGGGGAGCGCATATCGCTCCGAGCCCACCCGGGCCAGCAACACCCGCACCACCGCCAGCGTCATCGGAAGCCGCAGGGTGAAGCTCGTCCCCTGCCCCAGCGTCGACTGGACCTCCACCACCCCGCCCAGCTGGCGCACCCGCGACACCACCACGTCGATCCCGACGCCACGCCCCGACACGTCGGTGATCTCCTTCGCGGTGCTGAAACCGGCCCGCGCCACCACCTTGAGCATCAGCTCGTCAGTAAGCCGATCCACCGACGCGTCGATCACGCCCTCCTGCTTGGCCTTGGCCAGCAACTTGTCCCGGTCGATCCCGTGGCCGTCATCGGTCACGCGGATGGTGACACTGTTGCGCGCCTGTGCCGCCGCCAGCGTCACCCGTCCCTCGAGGGGCTTGCCGGCCTTCTTGCGCTCCGCCGGGGATTCCAACCCGTGGTCGACGGCGTTGCGGATCAGGTGCAGGAGCGGATCGCCGATCTCGTCGAGGATGGCCCGGTCGAGCTCGATCCCCTCGCCCTCCACCTCGAACCGCACCTGCTTGCCCAGTTGCCGGGCCAGATCGCGCACTACGCGCGGGAACCGGTCGAAGGTCTGCCAGACCGGCGTCATCCGCGCCTGGATGATCTCGGTCTGCATCTCGCCTACCAGGCGCCCCACCCGCGTGGCGAGCGCCTCGACCTCCGGCAACCCGTGCCCCGCCACCAACTCCTGCAGGCGTCCGCGCGTCACGGCGAGCTCGCCCACCTGGTTCATCAGCGCGTCCAGCCGGCGAAGATCCACCCGGATGTGCCGACTGCGTCCCTGATCCCGCTCCGCGACCGCGGTCTCGGCGTCCGGCGCGGTGACCTCGACCGACGCGACCTCGCCGGCGGCCCGCAGGGCGGCCTCGATCTCCGCATCGGTGGACGGGGCGTCGAGCCGGAAGCTGAACTCCCCGGTGAATGACTCCCCCTCGAACTGCTGCAGCGGCGGCTGCACGCCGCTGACGGATCCGAGGGACTCGGCGCGCTTCAGCACCAGCATCGCCCGCACGCCCGGCATCGAAGAGCCCGGCACGATCCTGACCTTCACCACCCGGCCGGTGCCCGGCACCGGTGCGGAGACCGACAACCGGACCGGGACCGACTCACGCTCCTCCGCCTTGGGGCGGCCCTTGCCGGGCGCCGCGGTGGTGGCCGCTGCCGCCGCATCGAGCGCCGTGCACAACTCGGAGAAATCAAGCTGGCCATCGCGCCCCGCCGCCGCCGGATCGAGCCCGCTCTCCAGCCCGTCGACGGTGCGGAAGAGCAGGTCGATCAACTCACCGTCGGCGCGCAGCCGTCCCGCGCGGACCGAATCGAGCAGATCCTCGGCCCGGTGCGCCAGGTCGGCGAGGCGGATGAACCCCATCGTGGCGGCCATCCCCTTGAGGGTATGGACCGACCGGAACAGCCCCGCCACGGCACCGGTGGCGGACGGATCGCGCTCCCACTCGAGGAGCAATTGATTGCAGCTGCTGAGGTGCTCGCGGCTCTCGGCGAGGAAGAGGGCGGTGTACTTCGACGCGTCCATCGATCAGCCGAGGACGCGCTGGACGGCCTCGAGCACGCGGGAAGGCTGGAACGGCTTGACCACGAAGTCCTTGGCGCCGGCCTGGATGGCCTCCACGACGAGCGCCTGCTGGCCCATCGCACTGCACATCAGGATCCTGGCCTCGGGGTCGGTCTTGCAGATCTCGCGCACCGCGTCGATGCCACCCATGTCCGGCATCACGATGTCCATCGTGACCAGGTCCGGCTTCAGCTGGAAATACCGGTCGACCGCCTGGCGGCCGGTCTCGGCCTCGCCGACGACCTCGAACCCGGCCTGGGACAGGATGTCGCTGATCATCGTCCGCATGAAGATGGCGTCGTCGCAGACGAGTACCGTGTGGCTCACTGACCCTCCTCCCGACCGTGAGGTCCGCCGGCGCCGCAGGGGACGCCCGGAGTGTTGCAAGATCGACCGACGCGCGCGGGGGTCACGCTCCCATCACCGGCGCCAGCAATGCATCAGTATCGAGGACCACGAACAACTTCCCATCACTCCGGCCCACCGCGCGGACCAAGGTCGGATCGAGCCCCGGTAACGCCTCGCGGTCCTGCAACTCCGACGCCGGCACCGTGATGAGGTCGCGCACTTCATTGACCGCAAGTCCCACCGCACGCCCTCCGCTGTCGAGGACCAGCACCGACCGGGGAGGATCGACCGACGTTCGTCCCAGCAGCCGCTGCCCATCCACGACCGTCAGCAGGGTGCCCCGCACGTTGACCAGTCCGTGCACCGCCGTAGCCGCCCCCGGGATCCGCGTCGCGGCTTCGAGGGGTACGATCTCCCGGGCGGCCTCCACCGGCACGGCGCAGGTGAGGTCACCAACCCGGAAGACCAGGAGCCGGACGGAGGTCAGATCAGCCATTTTCCTTGAAGAAGCCAAGATACCCAAGACCAAGCGGATCAGCAACTTCCGGCACCGTGCCGGCGGCCAGTCGGAGGCTCTTCTGGAGGTCTTCGGGCCACTCGGATCGGAACTCGACCACCGCCCCGGTGGCCGGATGCCGGAACGACAGGAATGCCGCGTGCAACGCCTGCCGTGGCGTCGCCCGTTCCACCGCCTGAGCACGCTGGTGGGCCGGCCCGCCGATGCGGCGGCTACCGCCACCGGAATAGACCGGATCGCCCACGATGGGATGGCCAATGTGGTCGAGGTGCACCCGGATCTGGTGGGTCCGTCCGCTGTGGAGTTCCAGGCGGAGGAGATCGGCCTCGCCGAAGCGCGCGATGACCCACGCGTCGGTGCGTGCCGCGCGGCCGGTCGTCTGGACCGACATCCGGGTCCGATCCTTCGGGCTGCGGGCGATCGGCGCCTCGATGACGGTGGGGCTGGCATCGAGGTGGCCCCAGGCGAGTGCCGCGTAATGGCGGCGGATCCGCCGCGCCGCGAGTGCAGCGCCGAGCTTGCGATGGGCCAGGTCGGTCTTGGCCACCACCATGAGGCCGGAGGTATCACGGTCGAGCCGATGCACGATCCCCGGCCGTCCGGCGGCACCGCCGGAGAGCGTGGTGCCGCGCGCCACCAGCGCATTGACCAGCGTGTCGTCCCAATGGCCCGGGGCCGGATGCACCACCAGCCCGGCGGGCTTGTCGATCACCGCCAGGTCGTCGTCCTCGAACACGACGGTCAAGGGGATCGCCGCGGGGCGCAGCGTGCGCGGAGGCTCGGCCTCCGGATACGTGACCTCGACCGCATCGCCGCGGGCCAGGAGCCGCGACGCGCGCGACGGAGCTCCGTTGACCGTGACGGCGCCCTGGGCCACCAGGCGTGCGGCCTGGGTCCGGGAGAGGTCGAGCTGGTCGGCCAGGAATCGGTCGAGCCGGTCGCTCGCCGCGGTGGTGACGCTGAAACGCCGGATGTCAGGCAGGGGAGCGGTCAGGGGAGCGCGCCAGTCTCCGGCGTCACGGCCACCTCGGCCAGCGCCGAGCGGCGGTCCTCGCTCCACAGCGACCAGGCCAGCAGCAACGCACCGGTGGTGACCCCGATGTCGGCGACGTTGAAGGTCGGCCAGCGGTGCGACCCGATGCCGACATCGAGGAAGTCCACCACGCCACGGGTGCTGCGGATCCGGTCGATCAGGTTGCCCGCGGCACCTCCCGCCACCAGCCCGCAGGCCAGCTGGCGGAGCGTGTCATCGGGCGCGCTCTGGCGCGCCAGACGTGCGAGCGCCACGATCGCGACGAGGGCCACCGCGAGGAACACCCAGCGGCTCCACGTCCCGACACTCATGCCGAACGCCGCGCCCGGATTGAACACCAGCCGCAGTTGCACCACGTTCCCCATCACCAGCACGCCACTGGAGGACGCCAACCAGAGTTCCGCCGCCAGCTTGGCCACAAGGTCGGCGAGCGCCACGGCAACGGCCACTCCGAGGAAGAGCCGGCGCTCACCGGCGCTTGGCATCCTCTTCCTTCTCCTTGCAGGCGATGCAGAGCCGCGCGTGGGGCAACGCATCGAGCCGTTCGAACTGGATCTCGGCACCGCAGGTCTCGCAATGCCCGAAGGTCTCCGGCGTGCTGTACAGGCGGCGGAGCGCCTGGTTCACGTGCCACAGATAGCGCCCTTCCTTCGACGCCATCAGGAACTGCTTTTCCCGCTCCATCGCGTCGGTGCCCTGGTCGGCCATGTGGAACGAGTAGGACGAGAGATCGCCGTCCTCGCTCTGGAGCGTCGCGTTGAAGGACTCGTCATAGGTGCCAAGCTCCTTCATCACGCGGGCGCGCTCCTCGAGCAAGCGCTTGCCCAAGTGGGTCAGTTGCTTCTTGTTCATAGAATCCCAGGGGATCGGGTGATATCAGGCCGCCGCGCCACGCTGGCGCCGGAGTCCGACCGTCACTGCGTGGCCATCGAGATCGAGCACCTGTTCCACATCGGGGCCGTCGAGTCGTCCGCCAAGCTCGAGCTGCCGGGTGAGCGTCTCGGCCTTGAGGAACGCTTCGTGATCCCGCACCGCCGCGAGCACCGGCTCCGCACCGGACACCGCCAGCGCGATCCGGTCGGTGTGCTCGAATCCTGCCTCACGGCGGAGCCGCTGCACCCGGCTCACCAGTTCCCGCGCCAGCCCCTCGGCCGCTAGTACCGGGGTGAGTAACGGATCGAGTGCCGCCACGAAGGCACCCGCGCTCTGGACCAGCCAATCGGAGGCGACCTCGCGCTCGATGAGGACATCGTCGATGCCGTAGTCGAAGGTCTCGCCCTCGATGGTGACCGACGCCCCCTGCCCCGCCTCCACCGCCCGGATCTGCTCCACCGATAACGACTCGAGCGCCTTGACCGCCTGCTGGGTCCGCTTCCCATAACGCTTGCCCAGGTTCCGGAAATTCCCCTTCACCTTGAGCCGGACCAGCGAATCCTCGGAAGCGACGATGTCCACCGACTTGGCGTTGACCTCGCGGGCGAGGAGCGGCAACAGCGCCTCGAACTCCGTTCCCAGCACGTCCGCCGGCACCGCCACCTTGAGCCGAGCGAGCGGCTGGCGGACCTTGATCCCCGCCTCGTCGCGGGCCGCACGGGCCAGCGAAGTGAGCCGTCGGACGGCGTCCATCGCGGCGTCGAGCCCCGCTGCACCACGCAGGCGGCCGTTCGGAACGGCGGGAAAGGTAGCTAGGTGGGCCGATTTTGCCGTGAGCGCGCGGTGCAATCGGTCGGCGGCAAAGGGCGCGGCCGGCGCCAGGAGCCGGGCAACGGTCACCAGGCATTCGTGGAGCGTGGCGAGCGCCGCGGGGTCCGCCGACGTGTCGGGGGCCCAGAAACGGTCACGGTTGGTGCGCACATACCAGTTGGACAGGTCATCGACCACGAACTCCATGATCGCGCGGGCGCCCTGGGTGGCGTCATAGCCGTCCCAGCTGGCACGGACCGCCGTGACCAAACGGTCGAGCCGACCCAGGATCCAGGCGTCGGCACGGGTGGGCGTCACCGAACCGCCGGGCATCCAGTCAGCCGCGTAGAGCTGGAAGAATCCGTAGGTGTTCCGGAGCGTGTTGAAGAAGCCGCCCGACACTTCGGCAATGGCCCGCTTGTCGAATCGCTTGGGGAGCCAGACCTGGCTGCCTGCCACCAGGAAGAGCCGCACCGCGTCGGCGCCGAACTCCTCGATGACGGCCCATGGATCCACGGCGTTGCCGCGGCTCTTGGACATCTTCTGCCCTTCGCCATCGAGCACCAGCTCGTTGACGATCACATTCCGGTACGCCGGCGCGTCGAACGCAGTGGTCGCGATGGCCAGGAGCGAGTAGAACCATCCCCGCGTCTGGTCCACACCCTCGCAGATGTAGTCCGCCGGGAAATGTTCCTTGAACTCGGCGTCATGTTCGAAGGGCTGGTGCCACTGGGCGTACGGCATCGCGCCCGAATCGAACCAGGTGTCGATCACCTCGGAGGCGCGACGCATGGTGCCGCCACAGCGGCATGCCCAGGTATACGCGTCGATGAACGGCTTGTGGGGATCGAACCCGTCGGGACGCGCCTTGCCGGAACTGGCAAAGAGCTGCGCATACGAGCCTACCACCTCGAGATGGGTCGGATCCTGGTCGCAGCTCCAGATCGGCAGCGGGGTGCCCCAGTACCGATCACGCGAGAGTGCCCAGTCCACGTTGTTCTCGAGCCACTCGCCGAAGCGTCCGCTCCCCACCTCGGGCGGATGCCACGCCACGCTCCGGTTCAACTCCAGCATCCGCTCCTTGACCGCCGAGGTGCGGACGAACCACGAATCGCGGGCGTAGTAGATGAGTTTGCTCTGGCAGCGCCAGCAGTGCGGATAGCTGTGCTGGTGCGGCTCGGTGTGGAGCCAGCGACCGAGTTCCTTGAGCCGGCGAATGATGAGATCGTTGGTGGCCTTCTCGGTCACCAGCTTCCCTTCGAGCGCCGGCCAGGTGGTGCCGCGGAAGGTGCCGTCGGCCGCCACCGGACGCACCAGCGCCAGGCCGTGCTCCTGGCCAGCGGCATAGTCGTCCGATCCGAACGCCGGCGCCATGTGCACCAGCCCGGAGCCGTCGTGCGCGGTCACGAAATCGCCCGGGACCACGATCTGGTGCTTGCGATCGTCGGGGAGTGGCACCACGTCGAGCGGTCGGGTGTAGGACAGTCCCACCAAGGCGCTGCCGAGGAACGGCGCAGCGGTCGGCACCGGAGCCGCACCGAAGATCGACGCGAACTTCTCCGCCAGCGCGGCGGCGATCACGAACGTGCGGCCCGGATGCGCCGTGCTGGTATAGGTGCCGTACATCAGCTCCGGATTGACCGCCACCGCCACGTTGCTCGGCAAGGTCCACGGCGTCGTGGTCCAGACCACGAGCTCCCGCCCGCTGCCGTCGGTGAGCGGAAAGGTCACGTACACCGAATTGTCCTGGATATCCTCGTATCCGAGCGCCAACTCGTGGCTCGACAGCACGGTACCGCAACGCGGACAGTACGGCAGCACCCGGTGACCACGATAAAGCATGTCGCGCTCGTGCAGGCGCTTCAACAGCGCCCACACCGACTCGACGTACTCCGCCGAGCAGGTGATGTACGGATGCTTGTAGTCCAGCCAGTACGCGATCCGGTCGGAGAGCTTTTCCCACTCATCGCGATAGCGGAAGACGCTCTCGCGGCAGAGCGCGTTGAACTTCTCGACGCCGTACGCCTCGATATCCTTCTTGCCGGAGATCTTGAGGCTCTTTTCCACCTCGATCTCGACCGGGAGGCCGTGGGTATCCCACCCCGCGATGCGGGTGACCCGCTTCCCCAGCATCGCCTGATAGCGGCAGATCAGGTCCTTGATGGTCCGGGAAAAGACGTGGTGGATGCCCGGTTTGCCGTTCGCGGTCGGTGGACCCTCGAAGAAGACGAATCCGGGCGCGTCCTTCCCCTGCTCCTGCACCTGCGCGAAGAGCCCCTCGGCCTTCCAGCGGTCGAGGAGCTCGCGCTCCGATGCATCGGCGGGGCCGGCCGGCCAGGCGGGATACGACATCAGAACGTCACGGGACGGGCGGGGTGTGCCAGGGTCATGCGTGTCGCTTGAGGATCAGCTCGGTCTGCACCTGCGCGCGGGTCTGGGCGCTGGCCTGGAGCCCGTCGACCTCGCCGATCTGCCGCTCGAGCAGCGCGCGGAAGTTGGCGAGGTAGGACGCGAACATCCGGTTGGCCGCTTCGGTCCGCTCCCGGATCATCGCTTCCTGTCCCTGCGCCTGCTGCACCATCCGGAGGGCTTCCGCCTTCGCCTCCCGCAACACCGACTCGGCCTCGCGATCGGCCTGGACCTTGGTGTCGGCCCGCAACTGCTGCGCCGAGACCAGCGCCTCGTTCATGGCACGTTCGCGCTCGCGGAAGGTGCGCAGCTGCTCCTGCATCCCGCGCAGCCGCTCCTCGACCTGGGCACGATCGCGCAGGAGCCGGTCGATCGCATCGGCCATGCGCATGCGAAAGTCGTCGACCTGGAGGCGATCATACCCACCCAGCCCGCGCGAGAACTCCTGCGAGCGGACGTCGTGGGGCGTGAGCTCAAAGGCATCATCGGTCATGGCGTACGTCCTCCGAACAGGATTGTGCCGAGCCGGACCATCGTGGCGCCGGACTCGACCGCCACCGCGTAATCACCGGACATCCCCATCGAGAGCTCCGGCAGCCGGATACCGCGGCGCTCCGCCTCGTCCCGCAATTCCCGGAGCTGGTGGAACGCGCCCCGCTGGGCGCGGACATCGTCGGTCAGTGCCGCCATCGTCATCAGCCCACGGACCTCGAGGCCATCGAGCGCCAGCAGGTCATCGAGGAGGCGCGGCAGGTCCATCGGCGCCACCCCGCCCTTCTGCGACTCGTCGGAACAATTCACCTGCACCAGCACCGCCTGGCGCCCCGGTGCCGCTCGCCGCGCCAGCTCCTGCCCCAGGTCCAGCCGATCGACCGAGTGGATGAGGCCGAAGCGCCCGACCGCCTGCCGCGCCTTGTTGCGCTGCAACCCGCCGACCATGTGCCAGGTGACGGGCACATCGGTGGTCGCGTCCTGCTTGGGGAGCGCTTCCTGGACCCGGTTCTCGCCGACATCCGTGAGCCCCGCCTGGGCCGCCGCGCGGACCGCCTCGGGACCGTGAGTTTTGGTGACCGCCACGATGGTGACTGGGTGATCCCACCCTCCAGCCGCCTGGGCCTCCGCGATCGTCGCCCGCACACGTTCCAGCCGGCCGGGAAGCCCGGGGTATTCCATAGATAGTGAATTTACTTGGAGTTACGGATGGGTGAAAGGCGCGCCGGTCAGCGCCCGCCGGAGTCGGACTCGATGCTCCGCAGGATCCCATCGAGCTCAGGGCCAGGCGCCAGCTTGACGGCAATGCGAAGATTGCGGAGGGCGCCGGGCAGATCGCCGCGCCGCTGGGCAATGGAGGCGAGATAAGTGAACGGCAGGCCGAGATCGGCCGCCATCCCCCGCGCCGCTGGCTCGAGATCCGCGGCCCCGCTCGAGACGACATCGCCATAGCGGTAGGTGCCCCAGAGCAGCGAGTCGGTGAGGGGGACATCGACCAGCGCTCCCGCCATCCGACCACCGCCGAACCGGGGTGCCGTGCTGTCGATGGGACCGGGTTCCACCCGCCACGCCATCCCCTGCAGCACCACGTGGGCCTCGAGCCCCAGCGATTCCCGTCCGGCGGTCACCGACCAGGCGAAAGGCCGGTGCCCCAGGACCTGCTGCAGGATCCGAAGCAACACGAACTGGTTGGGCGCCAGGGTGATCCCGCCCGGGATGACCTGACGGATGGGACCGAGTACCAGCGTGTCGGTCCTCGATACCGGGATCAGGCGTCCGGCGATCCCGGCGATCTCCGCATCGGTCATTGCGAGGAGCGGCCGATCGGGCGGAGTCGGGTGCTGCCCCCGCCAGACCACCGGAGCGGCAGCCTCATCGAAGGGGCGGACCGGCGCATCCCGCAGCTGCCGCACATACCAGTCGGTGTTGGCGAGCGCCAGGCACACCACCGTCACATCCCGCCGCACCCCCTCCACTTCCTGGAGGTACCAGAGCGGGAAGGTGTCGTTGTCGCCGTACGTCACCAGCACACCGTACGGGCCGACGGAGTTGAGCAGGTCGAAGGCGACGTCGCGGGCCAGCGTGCGGTCGGGGCCGCGGCGATCGGCCACCGGCCAGTTGAGCGCCAACGGCATCAGGGCGCACGCCGCGATCGCCCCACCGACGAAGCGCCACCGATCCCGCCTGCCCCACCACTGGGCCGCCAGCCGCGACAGCTGCAGGCCCGCCCAGCACCCCCACACCAGGAAGCTCACGACGTAGAAGTAGTCCCGCTCCCGTACTTCGTGATCCGACGGATCGGGGTACCGTCCGTACCCCTGGCTGAATCCGGGCTTGAAGTTGAGGTACGCCACCAAGCCAAGCCCGGTGACGAGCCACAGGACGAAGAAGAGCCACCAGGCCGAGCGGTCGCTGCGCCACTGCGCCCGGCTCCCGAAGAATCCCAGCGAGGCGAAGGCCGCCGCCACGATGCCGCGCGCCACTTCCGGGAGTGCCGCGCCCCACTGCCAGGAGAAGTACTCGGCGTAGTTGGCGAGCTGGAGCCCGATGATCCCGAGGCTGCGGCCCGGGTTGGTGACGCCGTGCAGCATCGTCGGATCGTCGAGCGGTGTGCGAACGGGATAGGGGCCCCGGCGCACCACATCGACCAGCCGGGCCAAGGTATCGGGCTCTACCTCGTTGATGAGCGGATGCTGACCGGCCCGGATGAGCAGGAAGACGTAGGTCGACACCCCGATGACCGCGACGGCGATGCCCAGCAGTGCCAACTCGAGCTGGCGGTCCCGTGCCGCCACGATGCACGCCGCGAGCAACCCGAGGCCGGTGATCATCAGCAGCGTCCCCGACCCGAGCCCCGTGGCCACCAGCGCCGCCCACACCGCCGTGAACACCCCCAACTCGATCGAGAACCGGCGCTCTTCTGCGTACATGAAGGCGATCACCGCCGGCCCGGCGAGCAGGGTCAGGAGATGATCGCCGACGGCAAGACCGAAGAGATAGAGGATGAGCAGCAGGTACCGCGCCGGAACACGCCGCACCTCGGATCCACCCGCCACGGCGTTCCGCGCCACTCGCCACCGGAGCGCCAGCCAGATGACGGCACCGATCATCGCGGTCGCGACGGCGTAGACCTCGGTCTCGTTGGAGTTCTGCCAGTGGGTGAGGGTGAACCCCGCCACCAGCGCTGAGAGCACCGCCGCGAACTCGGCCTGGGGCCCATGGGGCCGGATGGTCTCGTAGAGCGCCAACGCCAGGAACGCCACCGTGAGCGCACCGGTCATGGCGGCGAGCAGGTTGACCCGCCAGGCGAAGGTGCCGAGCGGAACGAGCGTCGCCCAGACATGCGCCAGCAGGACGAAGAAGGGCGACCCGGGGGGATGCGGGATCCCGAGCCCTTTCGCGGCCGCCAACAACTCGCCGGAGTCCCAGAAGGTGACGGTGGGCGCCAGCGTCAGCACATACCCGAGGAGGGCCGTGATCCCCGCCGCTCCGGCGACCCGCCACCGGGCCGCCGCCGACGTCGGCGTGCTCACCCGACGACCGCGGGCGTGGCGTCGTCGAAGAGGCGCGGGTCGGGAGGCCAGGGCCCGTCCAGCACATCGCGCACTTGCGCCGGGGTCAACGAGCGAGCCAGCCGTCCGTGACAGGCCAGCGACACGGCCGCGTTCTCCTCGGAGACCACCAGCACCAGCGCGTCCGTCGTCTCAGAGAGCCCCAGCGCCGCGCGATGCCGGGTGCCGAGGGCACGGTCCGTCACTGGCAGCTGGGTGAGGGGCAGGATGCACCCTGCTCCGAAGATCCGTTCACCACGAATGAGCACGGCACCGTCGTGCAGCGGCGAATGCGGAGTGAAGATGGTGATGAGCAGATCGACCGACACCGCCGCATCGATCGCAGCGCCGGACGCGATGTACTCATCGAGCGCGGCGTCCTTCTCGATCACGATGATCGCCCCGGTGGTGGTGGCCGCCAGGCGTTCGATCGCTTCGGCCACCAGCTCGGTGGCCCGGCCGGTGTTCCCGGGGGTGAAGGCACGGAAGAATCGCGACTGCCCCAACCGGGCCAGCGCCTGGCGGAGCTCCGGCTGGAAGACGACGATCGCTGCGAACGCCCCGTAGGTGAAGAGCACACCCAGGAGATACGTGATCATCGTGAGCTTCAAGAGGAACGCCGCGAGGTATGCGGTCAAGAGCACCAGCACGCCGAAGACGATCTGCAGCGCGCGCGTGCCGGCCAGGAAACGGAGCAGTCGGTAGAGGATCACCGCCACGAGCACGACCTCCACTGCATCGCGCCAGGTGGGCTCCAGGAAATGCAGTTGGAAGTCGGGCATCAGGCCTCGGCCATCGATCGGGCAAGTTCGAGCGCATCCCGGACCGCAGCGGGATCGTGCACCCGGAAGAGCCGCGCGCCCCGCTCCCACGCCAACAGGCAGGCCGCTGCAGTGGCGCGATCGCGGTCCGCGACGTCGCGGCCGGTGGCGTGGCCGAGGAACCGCTTGCGCGAGGGACCGACCAGCACCGGACGAGCGAGCACCGCAAGTGCTGCGAGTTGATCGAGCAGCTGAAGGTTCTGGGGGCCGGTCTTCCCGAACCCGAACCCCGGATCGACCACGATCCGCTCAGCACCGATGCCGGCGGTCGCAGCACGCGCGAGGGCAGACCCAAGTTCCGTGACCACACCGGCGGCGACACCATCTGGATACTCGACGTGATCGAGCGATGCCAACTCGGTGAATGTCCCCCGTGAGTGCATCAGCACTATTCCGGCACCCGCAGTGGAAACGACCTTGCCCATCTCCGAATCGAGCCTGAGGCCGCTCACGTCATTGACCACCCAGGCGCCTGCACCAAGCGCAGCAGCGGCGACCGGCGCCTTCACGGTGTCGACGGAAATGGGAATGCCGGGGAACTTGGCAGCCAGTGCCTCGATCACCGGGATCACACGTTCCCGTTCGGCATCCACCGACACCGGTGCCGCGCCCGGGCGGGTCGATTCTCCGCCAACATCGAGCATCGTGGCTCCATCGGAAAGGAGCCGCTCGGCGTGCGCCACGGCCGCGTCGACGGTCACAAGGGCGCCGCCGTCACTGAAGCTGTCGGGCGTGGTGTTGAGTATCCCGATGATGACGGGACGGTCGAGCGAGATCCGGCCGCAGGCCGTGACCCACTCGCGCACCGGTTCGGGAGCCAGCGCCATCCCCACCAACACTGCCACCTCCGACAATTCGGGGGGCACGGTCCAGGGACGCGCCAGCGCGCTCACCCTGCTCTTAGGCCCCGCGATGATGGCCCAATCGTCGCCGGTGAGCAGACCGAGGGAGGCCCGTTGGTTCCAGATGACGAGCGCTTCCACGGTGGCGCCTGGCAGGTCGGTCAGGTGCAACGCGATCGGGCCGAGACCGTCAGCAG
>JBAUHI010000063.1:0-6613 GCA_049680185.1 Gemmatimonadales bacterium
GCGATCGGGAACTGGCCCAACACGATCTGGTACAAGCGGAACGTCGGCACGATGATCAAGAGCACCATCGATGGGCTGGTATACGGGCTGGTGACCGCCGGCGTCTTCGGCTGGCTCTGGCCCAAGATGTGACCCTATCTTCCGGGGAGGTCGATCCCACTCCCCGGAGGCAGCCGTGAGGTCTCTCGCCCTTGCCCTGTTGGTGACCTGTGCCGCGACGCCCCACGCGCTCGCGGCGCAGGGCATTCCGGTCCGCTCCGAGATCGAGGCTGGAGCGGCACTCACCCCGGCCCGCACCCCCGCCCCCGACGCCACTGCGCCGATGCTCCCGGCGCGGCACTTCAGCAGCCGCGCCCCCGGCGGCGCCCTGATGATCGGCGGCGCCGCGGCGGTGATCGCCGGGATCCTCGTCGGCGGCGGAGGAGGCACCGTGCTCATCCTCGGCGGCGTGGCCGCAGGGGCGTACGGCTTCTACCTCTATCATCGCTGATACCTCCGAATCGGGGCCCCGGATGACCACCAAGATCATCGCCATCACCGGCGCCAGCAGCGGGATCGGCGCCGCCCTCGCCGAGTGCGTCGCCAAGCGCGGCCACGTTCCCGTCCTGTTGGCGCGGCGCAGGGATCTGCTCGATCAGGTCGCCGCACGCTCCGGCCCAAGCGCGTTGATCATCCCGACCGACGTGACCCGCCGCGCCGAGGTACGCGCGGCGGTGGGCACCACGGTCGAGCGCCTTGGTCGGATCGATGTATGGGTCAACAACGCCGGTCAGGGGATCTCCCGCCTGCCGAGCGAGCTCACCGACGACGACATCGACGCCATGGTGCGCATCAACGTGACATCGGTCCTCTACGGGATGCAGGAGGTGCTGCCGCACTTCAAGTCGCGGGGAGAGGGCCACATCATCAACATCTCCTCGATGCTGGGACGGATCCCGTTCGCGGTCATCCGCTCCGCGTACATCGGTGCCAAGCACTTCGTCAACGCACTCACCGCCACCGTTCGGCTCGAGCTCCAGCAGACCCACCCGGGGATCGCTGTGTCGCTCGTCTCTCCCGGCGTGGTGCGGACCGATTTCGGGCTCAACGCCGTGCATGGCGGCTCCGACTCCCGCCAGTTCCCGAATTCCCAGAGTGCTGAGGAAGTGGCGGAGGTGATCGCAGACGTGATCGAGTCGCGCCGTGCGGATGTGTACACCCGCCCCGGTGCTCGGCAGATGGTCCTCGACTACTACGCCTCGATCGGCGAGGATCCGTGACGCCTGCCGCGGTGCGGAAGGCGATCCTGGACCTTCCCGCCGTGGAAGAAGGGCGCGCTTACGGCACTCGCGGTTACAAGGTGAAGGGGAAGTTCCTCGCGCGTTTCCGGGACGACGAAACAGTGCTGGTGCTCCGGTGCGGTTTCGACGAACGCGACTTCCGGCTGCGCGCCGATCCCGTGACCTTCTTCGTCGAGCCACACTACGACGGCTACCCTGCGGTCCTCGTCCGGATCGCGAAGGTGCGTCCCGCCGTGCTCCGCGAGGTCCTGATCGAAGCGTGGCGACGTCAGGCACCGAAGCGGCTCGTGGCCGCGTTCGACCGTGAGCACCTCTGAACGGGGCCAGCCGCCCTATCAGAGCCGCGTACCATTTTTCCTGGAGATCCGATGACCCATTCATTCGTCCGACTCGCGATCGTGACCGTCGCCATGGCCGCGACCCCGCAGCTCATCGCGCAAGCCGTGCCAGCCGCTTCGGCACCCGGGGTCAGTGCCGCCACGGTCGCACTCGCCCGAGACTTGGTCGTCGCGATGCACGCCGATTCCAACTTCCTGCAGGGGATCGAGGTGAGCTTGGCCGAACAGCGCAAACAGAAGAGCACGCTGACACCGGTCTTCTTCGACAGTCTGAGCGCAAGCTTCCGCCGCGTAGTGCCGGAAATGCTCGACTCCCTCGCGACTGCTTACGCGGCCCGTTTCAGCGAGGAGGACCTCCGGGCGCTGGCTGCCTTTTATCGCTCTCCCACTGGCGTCCGCTATGCCGCCTCGCAAGCGGAGATGACCACCCACTTCGCGGAGATGGGACGTCGGCTTGGCATGCGGGTCGCCGCGGATGTGATCAAGCGGCTCACCGATGCGGGCATCGACTTCACCACGAATTGAGCGCCGCCGAGATCCTCCGCCGCCTCCGCAGGCTGGGCTCTCCCGCCCGCGCCCGCGGTGTCGCCTCCTTCTTCAAGACCGGCCCCGGCCAATACGGCGAAGGCGACCGCTTCCTCGGCATCCGGGTCCCGGTCATCCGCCGCCTCACCCGCGAATACCGGGACGTACCCGAGCGTACCGTCCTATCTCTCCTTCGCTCCGAGTGGCACGAGGTGCGGTTGCTGGCGCTGTGCCTGCTGGTCGACCGACATGAAGGAGGGAACGACCTGGAACAGCAGCGGATCTTCGACCTCTACCTCCGGCATCGGGCCTGGGTCGATAACTGGGACCTCGTGGACGCATCCGCCGCCCAGATCGCGGGACCGCACTTCCGGCGCGGGGCCCGCGGGGTGCGCGAGCGCCTCGCGCGGTCCCCCCGGCTCTGGGACCGCCGGATCGCCGTGGTCTCCACCTACCACGACATCCGCCTCGGCGAATTCGGCCCCACGCTCCGGCTGGCCCGCTGCCTGTTCAAGGACGAGCAGGACCTGATCCACAAGGCCGTCGGATGGATGCTCCGCGAGGTCGGCAAGCGCGATCGCCGCACCCTCGAGCGCTTCCTCACCACGCACGCCTCGCGGATGCCCCGCACGATGCTTCGCTACGCCATCGAGCGGTTTCCCGAGCCCGCGCGGCGGCGCTACCTCCGCGCCTGAGCCCGGAGCGCGGCGCTCAGGCTCTCCGCCGGTACCAGCCGTCAAATCCGACCGTCCACGTCTTCCCCCCGTCGAGCGACTGCTGCCAGAGCTGCCGGACCCGCCCATCCGGCTCCGGCGTCCAGGTGATGCGTTGCACCATCGACGTCCCGCCCGGACCAGTCGAAGTCTCGTCCAGCGTCATCGCACCTCCATCGAACTTCCCGACCAGGTACAGCTGCCCGCCACTGCTGGCCACCCAGACCTGGGTCCAGTCGTGCCCTGTCGCATTGTAGAAGTTGAAGCTCTGCCCCGTGCCTCCATTGGTGCCGGCCCAGTGCTCATGGATGAGGCAGCCACTTTCCTCGCCCGTGATGGAACTGGTGCCGTATGGCGTCTTCCCGGCGCTATCGGTCACGGTCCATTCCCCCACCCAAAAATCGAACTGACGGAACTCCGGTGCCTCACAGGGATGCGGGGCCGCCTGCGCGATCATCGTGGCGGGAGCGATGAGCAACAGGGAGACAAAAGCACCCAAGACACCACGCGACGTGGCGCACCACCAGCGGATGGAATGCATCGATCGACCTTGGCAAGGGACGCCTCCACCTACGACCGCACCAGGCCAACGAGTTTCGATGTGCCGCCACGCGGGGTAAGTTCCAATCCGCGACCAGCCTCATCGCCCTCTCCCGAACCCGGCAAACAATGCCCGCATTGGTCTCCGGCCTCATCTACTATGTGGTGTTCCTGTTCTCCACCACGTTGCATGAGGCCTCGCACGCATGGGCCGCGCTCAAAGGGGGAGACCCGACCGCTTACCACGGCGGCCAGGTGACCCTCGACCCTATCCCCCACATCCGCCGTGAGCCGATCGGGATGGTCGTGCTGCCGATCCTGGGCGTGATCGCCTCGGGCTGGCCCATCGGATTCGCGAGCGCACCGTATGATCCCGAATGGGCGCTCCGGCACCCGCGCCGCGCCGCGATGATGGCGCTGGCCGGCCCGGCTTCCAATTTCCTGCTGGTGCTCATCGCCGGGGTCTGCCTCCATTTCGGGTTGTCGAACGGGACCTTCCTCGCCCCCGACAGTGTCAGCTTCGACCACATCGTCGAGGCGGCCGACCCGGACTCGCTCTGGCACGCCGCCGGATTCCTCCTGAGCGTGTTCTTCTCGCTCAACCTCCTCCTCGGTCTGTTCAACCTCCTCCCCTTCCCTCCCCTCGACGGCGCCGGCGTGCCGCCGCTCTTCCTGCACGATGCGGGGGCCCACAGGTATCAGGAGTTCGTGCTGGCCCACCGCGGGCTCGGACTTATCGGGATCGTGGTGGCGTGGCAGCTCATCGACAAGCTGTATCACCCAGTCTGGCTCGCGGCGGTCAACCTCATCCAACCGCTGGTGCATTATGGTTGATACTGGCGAGTGACAGTTGGTGATCAAGGGCCACTGAACGGCGGGCACACGATGAAGCTCAAGGTGTTCGATGCCAGCGGGCAGCTGGTGGGGCCGGTGGAAATGCAGAGGGTGGTCAAGTCTGATGCCGAGTGGCGGGCGCAGCTGACGCCGGAAGCGTTCGCCATCGCGCGGGGCAAGGGGACCGAGCGACCGTTCTGCGGGACGCTTCTCGACAACAAGCTGGAGGGGGTCTATACCTGCGTCTGTTGCGCGTTGCCGCTCTTTTCCTCGCACAGCAAGTTCCACTCCGGTACCGGGTGGCCCAGTTTCTTCGAACCTGTCGCGGCGGAGAACGTCATCAGCCACGATGACCTGAGCCTCGGGATGCGGCGCACTGAGGTCCTTTGCGCCCGCTGCGACTGCCATCTGGGCCACATCTTCGAGGATGGCCCCAAGCCGACCGGGCTCCGGTTCTGCGTCAATTCGGAATCACTGGAGTTCGTCGGAAAGGAGGAGATCGGGAGGCTGACAGAGGGGTGAGGTGCTAGGTATCTGGTGCTGGGTGTGACGAGGCGTGGCGGCGGCGCGCAGACGATGGGCCACCGCACGTCATCCTGAGCAGAGCGAAGGATCGGCACGCCGACCAACCGACCCTTCGTGCCCTGAAGGGCCCTCCGGATGACACGCGGGGATGAGCCCCGTTCACTGTTTACCCTTCACCGTTCACCTGACGATCCACACGATCGCCGGCCCCAGCATCACCGCGTGCTGCAGCATGAAGAACCAGAATGTGCCGCTCCCGACCGGCGTCGGGCGGGCGTGACTCAGGGGGACGACGAGCAGATCCATTCCGAGCCACATCACGATCCCCCAGAGCGGCCCCGCGATCGCGGCGCCACGTCGCGACTGCACCCATCGCCGGATGCCGGTCCTCCGCCGCGAGACGATGAAGTAGATGAAAGTCCAGGTGAAGGCGATGGTGAAGTGCAGTATGACGCCGAGGAGCTCCGTCCCCGCCCCACCCTGGAAGCTCCCCTTCCCCAGGAGCCCCGCGGCGATCCCCTGGAAGATCCGCTGCGAGGTGGTCACGTCCTTGATCCAGACGTAGGTGACGATCACGAAGAGCGCGTCGAGGACACCCACTGTGGCGCCTGCGATCAGGATGCGGCGGCCATCACGGGAGTCATCGAAGTGAACGTCGGCGGCGGCCATCAGAGATCCTCGGAGAAGGTTGGTCGGTCAGCAAGGGACGATCACGCCGCGTCGATTTGCACGAGCGGTCAACGAGCGCCGGTCACGGCCAACTCCCCGCGCAGCCGGATGTCCCGCGACGACGCCCCGATCAACACCGCCACACTTCCCCGCTCCAGCATTCGCTCCGCGTACGCATCGACGACGCGCAACTGTTCCGGTCCCAGGGTGAAGCGCACCTCCTCTGACTCACCGGGCCGGAGATGGATGCGCTGGAATCCCGCCAGCCTGAGCACCGGCTGGGCCGCCGACGACACCTCCGGCCGAAGGTAGAGCTGCACCACCTCATCCCCGGCCACGGACCCTGAGTTCCGGACGGTGCAGCGGGCGGTCGCCTGCCCGCCAGTGTCGATGGCCGGTGGATCGATGCGCAGGTCGCCATACGCGAACGTCGTGTAACTCAACCCGAATCCGAACGGAAAGAGGGGCTGGCCGCTCAGGTCGACATAATCATCCCCTCGGCCGGTCGGTTCGTGGTCATACACCAGCGGCAACTGCCCTTCGGCCTGGGGGAACGTGATCGGCAGCCGCCCGCCGGGATCGACATCACCGAAGAGCACGTTCGCCACCGCCGTCCCACCGGCCTCACCCGGATACCACGCGTCGACCACGGCGCCGATCCGGTCGAGCCAGTTGGACATGATGATGGCGCTGCCACCCACCAGCACCACGGTGACAGGCACACCGGTCGCGGCCACCGCCCGGATCAGCTCCTCCTGATGCCCCGGCAGACCAAGGTGCGCGCGATCACGGAATTCTCCTTCCTCGATCCCGGCCACGATCACGGTCGCGGTGCTTCGGCGTGCCACCCGCACGGCACCATCGATCTCGGCCTGCCAATGCCCCGCCTTCGTCGTGTCCCAGAGGAGCTGGATCTTCCCGTCGCCACGGGAGACCCGATACTCAAGTCGAATTCGGTGGCGCGATCCCGGTGCCAGCGAGACATCGACCATCCGGGCGCCACCCGACACCTTGACCCAACGGTCGAGGAGCAGACGCCCGTCAAGGAACAGCCGGTAGCCATCGTCGGCCGTGACGCCAAGGCGGCGGATGCCGGCCGCCGGTGCGGTGATGGCACCGGTCCACCGGGCGCCGAACCACTCCCGCGAGAGTCCGGGCACCGGCGGATCAAAGGTCCAGTTGAAGTCGA
>JBAUHI010000064.1:0-18091 GCA_049680185.1 Gemmatimonadales bacterium
GCCACCACCAGCACCCGCGCCGCGATGGTCCGCGCGCCCTCCGTAAGCGCGGGCGGATCCGCGCCCACCACCGCCAGCGGCGCTCCCGCCGCGAGGGAGAGCTTTTCCGCCAGGATCCCCGCCACCGACCCGAATCCATCGAGGTGTGACGGCGCGACATTGGTGATCACCACCACCGAGGGCTCGATGATGGTGCGGGCACGCGCCAGCTCCCCCGGCTCGCTCGCCCCCGCCTCGATGACCAGCGCGTCGGTGCCGGATGGCGCGGCCAGGATGGTCTGCGGCACACCCACCAGGTTGTTCAAGTTCAGCGCAGTGGCGTGGACCCGGTACGCGGTGCCGAGGACGGCGGCCAGGAATTCCTTGGTGCTGGTCTTTCCGTTGCTCCCCGTGATGGCGATGACGGGACCCTGGATCTCGCGTCGCCGCGCACGGGCGAGCCGGCCATAGGCGGCCAGGGTGTCGTCCACCTCGACCAGCGGGAGGCCCTCGACCGCAGCAGTGCCACGTCGGACGATCGCAGCCGCTGCGCCGGCGCGCTGTGCGGCCGCGAGATGATCGTGACCGTCGAACCGCTCACCGGTGAGCGCCACGAAGAGTGCGCCTGTCGCGAGGGTCCGCGTGTCGGTCGAGATCGACTCGAAGCCGGCGCCCGGCACCGGCACGCCGAGCGCCTCGGACACCATCGCCGCGGACCAGCGGCTCATCGCCGCCCCACCGCGGAGTCCACGATCCCCGGTTCGTCGAACGGGACCTTCTCGGTGCCGAAGATCTGGTATCGGTCCGGTCCCTTGCCGGCCAGCACGATGGTATCCCCCGCTCCGGCCAGCGCCACCGCCGCGTGGATGGCCTCCTCGCGGTCGGGGATCGTCACCACCTTGCCCTCCGGTGCCCCGGCGGTGCCGGCCAGGATGTCCGCGAGGATCTGCTCCGGATCTTCGGTGCGCGGGTTGTCGGTGGTGAGGATGACCAGGTCTGCGCGCTCCACCGCGATCCGCCCCATCATCGGTCGCTTGCCGCGATCCCGATCCCCTCCGCAGCCGAACAGCACGATCAACCGACCGGGCGTGAGCGGCCGGAGGGTGCCGAGGACCCGCTCATAGGCGTCCGGGGTGTGCATGTACTCGCAGATGACCGTGAACTCACCCCGATGGAGCACCTCCATCCGCCCCGGCACCTGCGGCGCCGTCGCGATGCGCTCCACCAGCTCGGCGAGCGGATGCCCCATCGCGAGCGCAGCTGCGATGGCGCCGAGCGCGTTGGCCACGTTGAAGTCGCCGATGAACGGCGTGCGGACGTCGGCATTGCCCCAGCGACTCCTGAGTGCGAAGGTGGTCCCCGCCGGATCCGACACGACCTCCTCGGCCCGGACGGCCGCGTCAGGATGCACGCCGAACGTGATGCGGCGGGAGGGCGGCGCCGGCGGCATCGCGAGCCACGCATCGTCATCGCTGTTGACGATCTCGACGCCATCGGCCTCGAGGAGGGCGGTGAGCCGGAGTTTGGCCGCGAGGTAGGCCTCCATCGTGCGGTGATAGTCGAGATGTTCGCGGGTCAGGTTGGTGAAGATCGCCACGCGGAAGCGCAGGCCGTCGAGCCGGCCCTGATCGAGGCTGTGGGACGAGGTCTCCATCGCGACCGTCCGGACCCCGCGGGCCGCCAATGCGGCGAACGTCGCCTGCAGATCCACCGGCCCCGGCGTCGTGAGCACGCCGGCGGTCGACGCCACCGCGAGCCCGGCCCCGTCGAAGGCGCCCAGCGTCCCGATGCTGCCGGCGGTGCCCTCGGCGTTCAGCAGGTGACGGAGGATCCCGGTAGTGGTGCTCTTGCCGTTGGTGCCGGTGATGCCGATCAGCGTGAGCGCGGCGGCGGGATCGCCGTACCAGTGGCGGGCCAGGGTGATCGCGGCGAGACGGCCGTCCGACACCACCACCTCGGGGAGCGTGGACCCGGTCGGGTGTTCCACCACCAACGCCACCGCGCCCTGGGCCACGGCGTTGGGGATGAACGTGTGCCCATCGACCTGGCTGCCACGGACCGCGACATACAGTGCGCCGGGACGGACCAGCCGGCTGTCGGTCACAATGGCCTCGATCGACACCTCGCGGGTGGGGGCCCGGACGAGGAGGTCGGCACGGGCCAGTACGGTACAGAGCTCGGTCAGCGCGCGCATCAGCGGGTCCAGACGGTGATGGTGGTGCCGCGGGGCGCCGATGCGCCGGCGCCGGGGTCGGTCCGCTCCACGAAGCCGAGCCCTCTCAAGTCGACCCGGAATCCGCGACGATGGAGGGCGAGCGACGCCTGCCGCACCGTCGAGCCGATCACGGCAGGCACCGTGACCGGGATCCGGGTCGCCGAATCGGGTGCCGGTGGCCACGGGATCACGGCGATGGACGGATCGTCGGCGGCGGGATCCGAGGCCGTGGAGACGGGCGAGGCTGCCGCCAGGCGTTCGCTCAGGCGGGATCGGTCGATGGCGACCCGGCGACTCGCGAGCGCCTGTTCGAGCATGGTGCGGGTGACCGGCGCCGCCGTCGCACCGCCATAATCCCCCCGCGGCGCATCGAGCTTCACGATGACGACGAGCTGCGGATCGTCGGCGGGGAACAACGCGGCAAAGCTGGCCACGTACTCCCCCTGGACATAGACGCCGTTCTCGAAATGCTTGGCCGTGCCGGTCTTGCCGATGAGCTGATAGTTGGCCAGTTGGGCCCGCTCACCGGTGCCGCCCTCCGCGACCGCGCCGCGCATGAAGGCCCTGAGCCGGGCCGCCACCGCCGGGGTCACCGCCCTGCGCACCGGCTCGGGGCGGTGCTGGTAGAGGACATTTCCGGTCGGCCCCCGGATCTCCTTGACCAAGGTCGGCGTGAGGAGGACGCCGTCGTTGGCGATCGCGGCGTAGGCCGCCGCCAGCTGGAGCGGGGTGACACCCATTTCGTAGCCCATCGCGTGGCTCGCGCGCGAGAGTGAGGTCCACTGGTCGGGCCGGGTGAGGCGCCCACGCGACTCCGCCGGGAACTCGATCCCGGTCGGGCTCCCGAACCCGAACGCGCGGAGCATGTCGTACTGCTGGTCGTCGGTGAGACGGGAGGAGAACTGCGCCATCGCGATGTTGCTCGACACGCCGATGGCCTGCGCCAGCGTGACCGGCCCGTGCAACGGGTGCACGTCGTCGATGCGGCGGGTCTCGCCTTTACTGTTGATGGGCATGAGCCAGTGCCCGTCGTGGCCGCTCACGGTGGCGGTGCTGTCCACCAATCGATCGGTCAGGAGCGCCGCCGCGGTGAAGAGCTTGGCCGTCGAGCCCGGCTCGAACGGATCGGTGATGGTCGAGGGACGGACCCCGGCGTCGCCGCTCGCAGCGCTCTGCCGAGACGCGAGCGCCAGCACCTCGCCGGTCCCGGGATCGAGGAAGACCACGTCCCCACCCTCGGCGTGGAGCGCCTGCAGCGCCTCCGCCAGGCCCTGCTCGGCAATGTCCTGCAGCTCCGCATCGATGGTGAGCACCACGTCGCCGCCGGCCACCGGATCGCTCACCTGGCGCGCGGGCGAGTCATAGGTCCGGCCGGCGCGGTCCTTGATGACCACCGCCGACCCCGGTTCGCCGCGGAGCACCGAATCGAGCACCAGCTCGAGCCCCGAGGCGCCCCTGGCGCTGTCGGAGGCCAGGGCGCCGATGATCGGGCGGGCCAGGCCGCGCCCCGGATAGAACCGGGCGTATTCGCGATCGAGATGGACGCCGTGCAGGCTGCGGATCGGGTCGACCTGCGCCGCACTGAACGGGCCGTAGTAATACAGCCAGCGGCGGGGACCCCGGAGGTCGGCGCGCACCCGTGACGCATTGAGGCCGAGCGAGCGGGAGAGCTGGCGCACCGCTGCATCACGATCGGCGAGCTCGTTCGGCGCCACCCCGACGTGGTAATACTCCTGCGTCACCGCGAGCGGCACGCCGTTGCGGTCGCGGATGGTGCCGCGCCGGGCCGGCAGGATCAGGTGTTCGGTGCGGTCCTTCGCGGCCTCGCGGGCATAACTTGCCCCTTGCCACACCTGGACGTAGGCGGCGCGGCCGATGATGGCGGCCAATGCGAGCGTCAGCCCGGCCTGCACGACCCCGAGGCGCACCTCGGCGCGCGCCATCAGCGGCCGCCGGTCGCCGCCGGAGCGGGCTGGAAGAGGACGAAGTCACTGTCGGAGGGAAGGTGGAGGCCCAATGATGCTTCGACGCGCGGGATCAGCACTTGACGGCTCGACGCCTCACGGATCCGCCGTTCCAGGTCACCGCGCCGGGCTTCGAGCGCTGCGCGCTGCTCCCGCGCATCGCCGAGCGCCCGGGCGGTCGAGAGCCCGGCCGTCGAGCGCGCCACCACCACTCCGGCCACGGCGAGGAACACCACCAGCCAGAGCATCACCCAATGGCGGCCCTTCAATGTCATGCGGCCTTCCGGAAGATCCTGAGCCTGGCGCTGCGTGAACGGGGATTGGCCTCGACCTCGGCCGGGTCAGCGGTGATCGCACGTCGCGGTTCGGCGGCCCCGAGCGGGCGACCACGGCAGGTGCACACCGGCTGTTCTGGCGGGCAGATACAGGCGCGCGCCCACTCGTGAAAATAACGCTTCGCGATCCGGTCCTCGCCCGAATGATAACTGATGACGGCGAGCGTCCCGCCCGGCGTCAGGGCATCGCGGAAGACCGGCAACGACCGTTCCAGGGCCTCGAGCTCGCCATTGACCGCGATCCGGATCGCCTGGAAGAGGCGCGCAAAATCCGCGGCGCCCGACTGCGGTCCCAGCACGGCTCGGATGGCATTCACCAGGTCGTCGCTGACCGCGAACGGTGCGCGCACGCGCCGGCGCACCACTTCCCTCGCGAGGGCGCGGGCCCGGCGCTCGTCGCCGAAATCTCGGAAGATCGCGGTGAGTTCCACCTCGTCCGCCGCGTTCAGCAGATCCGCGGCGGTGCTGCCGGCCTGGTCCATCCGCATGTCGAGCGGCGCACCGGGCCGAAAGGTGAACCCGCGCGGATCGTCGTCCAGCTGGCGGGACGAGACGCCGAGATCGAGCAGGATGAGGTCGGGCCGGAAATCGATGATGGCCTGGTGCACCGCCGCATCGCCGAACGATCCGGCGAGGAAGGTGACCGGTGCGCCGTCCAGGCGGTGCCGCGCGATCGCGAGGGCCTCGGGATCGCGATCGATCCCCAGGACCTCGGCACCCATCGCGACGAAGAGCGCTGCGTGGCCGCCGTGGCCCAGGGTCCCATCCACCATCCGGCGGGCGCCCGCCGCGGCGGCCTGGATCGGACCGGCGAGGACCGGCACATGAGAGGGGGCCGGCGCATTCATGGAAAGGCCGGAAAGGCCGACACCCCGGGAGCCGTGTGGCTTCCGGGGTGCGGGACTTCGTGCAGTGAGCGGGGCTGACGGGGCTCGAACCCGCGACCTCCGCAGTGACAGTGCGGCACTCTAACCAAGCTGAGCTACAGCCCCTGCACGGCGGGCGCAATAATACACGCCGCCCGGGCCCGACGGTAGGGGCCTTACTGGCACTTGAAGGCCTTGAGCATCGACGTGACGTGCGGTTCGTACTTGTCGATGTACCCGAGATACATCGACGATTGCTGGGCGATCTGCGCCTGCGCGGAGGACTTGCCGACGGTCAGGTCGGCGCGGGCCTGCACCAGCTTGGCCGCCTCGATCTTGACACGACCGCAGTCCTTGGTCGCCAAGGTCACTGAGTCCATCTGGGTCACGCCGAGGAACGCCGCGATGCCGTTGAGATAGTGCGCCGTGGCCCACACCGAGTTGGTCGAGTCCATCGCGGCGATGGCGGTGGTGAACAGCATCCCGGCGGTATCAGCGATGGGCGGCTTGACCTGGAGCATAGGCAGGCCAGCGTTGACCAGCATGCCCGCCACATTCTCCTTGGCCTGGGCATCACCCCGGGCGATGACCCGCCGGGCCAGGGAATCGACGAACGCGAAACGCACCTTGGCGGCGGTGAGCGCCTGGATCGACGCCTGCGGAGTGGTCATGTCGGTCGAGTCGAGCGCCATCACCCGACTGGTGAACGCCACGACGCTGTCCCACATTTTCGAGGTCGAATAGAGCGTCAGGAGCTGCCCCAGCAACGTGGGGTTCCCGGGATACTTCCGGAGCCCCGCCTGGCCCCACTTGAGCGCGGACTGCACCAGGGAGGCGGTGTCGGTGTTGGCGGCCGCGGTCACCGTCAACCGGATGTAGAACGTCGAGTCACCCTTGGTGCTGTCGGCGGCCAGGACCTGTTCCAGAGCGTGGACCGCACAGGTGTACTTCGACTGATACACGCAGGCGCTGCTCTTGAGGTCCCACATCGTGGCGTCGGTGGAATCGAGCGCGATGCCGCGATCGGCCACCTGCTCGGCCGCTTCCGGATGGCCGTATTGCCGGAACACCTTCGATGCCGCCTCGATCAGCGGCACATTCGTCGGGGCCGCCTGCACCATCTGCTGGAACTTGAGCACCACTCCGGCGGTGTCCGCGTGGGCCTGGTAGTACTGGGCCAGCTGCGTCATGGCCGGAAGGCTCAGCGAGTCACCCTGCACTGCACGGTTGAGCTCGGCCACCCAGGCCGAATCGGGCGCGTGTTGGGACTTGAGCGATTGGGCAAGGCAGAAATGGGCCAGGCCGTTGTTCGGGTCGCTGCGCAACGCGTGGCGGGCCAGGTCGCCGGCCTTGGCGGAATCGGGCTTCACGTCCTGCAGCTTGTCGAGGCACGCTTTCGCGTCCTGGTGGGCCTGCAGCGCCGCCTCGAAGGCGTCGGCGCTGGCGGCCCCGAACTCGTTGAGTGATTGGCCCTGGCCTTGCTCCATCACGATCGTCCGTCCGGCGTCATCGCTCAGGCCGGCGAATCGTGCCACCAGCCGATACCGCGCCCCGCCGTCCCGTCCCAGCATGCTCGTGACCAGGGTCCGGGCGGTGAGCGCGGTCGCCAATTTGCGCGCCACGTCCGGGGTGAGGATGGCATCCCGCGGAAAGCCGAACTGGTCGAGCGCGTCGCCCATCTCCTTGCGGGTCACCACGACGAACCGGCCATCCGCCACATGGGGCATCCGCTGCCGCATCCCGTCGCCGATCGCGACGGAGGCCGCAGAATCGGCCGCACGATCGATCGATGGGTTGGCCACCAGGAGGCGGGGGGAGTGGTTGACCGACCGTTGCTGCAACGGGATCTGTGCGGCCCCGGGCACGACAGCTCCCACGAGCATCAAGCCGGCCAGAATGGCGCCGGGTCGGCGGATCGAGGTGGGACGCTGCGGCAAGGTCATCACTACGCCTCCATTGAGGTACGGCCGGCCCGCAGGTCGCGCCGACGGGGACAGTGGCAGACTGGGCGAAGAGGGATTCGAACCCCCGACATCCTGCGTGTAAGGCAGGCGCTCTGAACCGCTGAGCTATTCGCCCGGAGCGGTCCTGCCGGCCTTACAGGGCCAGGCCGAGCGGGACGAGGACGCAGTAGCCAACGACCAGTACCGCGGCGGCGAATGACGGGTGCCCGCTGGTGAGCAGGACGTACCCCACCACCAGGACGAGCACACCGGCACCGAGCAACAAGAAGTTCTTCCGGCCGAGGACGGATCCTGCGGCACGGCCTGAGGAGCTGGAAGTCGGCATATCACAGGAGGCTAGCCGGTCGGATCTTGATGGTCAAGTTGCTCTGGCTCCGGCATGGGCCAGTCGACATCCAGCGCCGCCCGCCGTGGTGCCTCGATCCGCCGGTGGAGCGCCCACGCCATGACCACCCCGAAGGTCATCAGCAGCCAGAGCCCCGCCCCCGCGACCCAGGTGACACCGCCGAATTGTCGCCTGGTGTCGCGGCGCCAGTCATACTCGAACTGCGGCAGCGTGCGTCCGGTCACCAGATGCACCGCGGAATCGAATGGCTGGCCGGCGGCAAGGTGGGAGAGGAGCGGGCTCAGGTCTCCACCGGGGATCCGCCGGGCCAACCCGAGGACCGCGGCCGCGGCCAGCCCGTACGCGCGGTCCGCCGTGGGCTCCGTTCCCCGCAATGCCCCATCGAGATCGCCGAAGTCCGGCACCCCGCCCAATGCCACCGACAGGTGGAGCGCGAACCGCTCGCTCAGGTCCCAGCCACCCGACGCGACGGTCGCGTACCCTTCGTCGAACCAAAGCGGCACCCGGGTCCGGATGGCGCTGTGCAGCACCAGGTGCGCCAGCTCGTGCCGCAGGGTGGTGGTCACATCGGGAAGGTCGGCGCGCAATACGATGATCCGTGCCGCGGGGAGGGCCACGCCCGCCCCCCAGCCCGGTACCCGGCCACGGGTCACCGCGCCGAACGCCCCGCTATCCGCCACCACGATCAGGCGGAGCGGGCCCGCGTCACGGACCCCGAGGCCTGGCCACGCCGCAGGACGATCGGCCAGATCGGCCAACGCCGCGGCCAGGTCGAGGTGCGCTGCGGTGGCATAAGCTGTCACCTGCCCGACCCGGATGCTCCGGAGCGAATCCGGACGGGCGGCACCGGCGAGCGCCGACCAGCCGGCCAGGATCAGGCCGGCGGTGAGCGCGGCGGCTCTCCTCCTGAGGCGACCAGGTCGAGCATCTCTTTGCAGCGCTTGCCCCACGGATTGAACTTGTTGGCCTTGTGCCCATCGGCCCAGGTCTGCTTGGCGGCATCGTGCTCATCGGCGAACCATTGTGCGCGGCCCAGCTCGTAGAACGCCTCGATCAGGTTCGGCCCGAGCTGGAGCGTCTTCTGGAAGAAGACCTGGGCGTCCTCGAACATCTCGCGTTCCAGGTACACCAGGCCGAGGTAATAGTGGGCGTAGAGCGTGGCCTTCCGGTCGTTGTCCAGCCGGATGGCCTTGGACAGGTGTTCGATGGCCTCGCCGAAGATCCGCTTCTTCAGGCAGATGTACCCGACGTTGATGCGGGCCAGCGAGTTGGCCGGCTCCTTCATCAGCACCTTGGAGAAGGTGGCGAGCGCATCGTCATACTCCTCGTGGAGCATCTGCGCCCATCCCAGGAGCGATTGTGCCTGCACCTCATTGGGCGAGAGCGCCAGCGCCTTCTGCAGTGCCTGGATGGCGCCGGCGTAATCGCCGAGCGAGATCAGGCTCCACCCCTTCTCGATGAAGGTCGACGCGCCGATATGGTCGACCTGCACGATCGGCCGCGCCCCGGTGAACTGAGGGGCCTGCGCGGTGTCGGAGGCGGCGCTCACCTGCTTGTACTTGTCGACCAGCGCCCGGATGTCCTCCTTCAGCTGGGTCAGGTCGGTGAGGGCGCCGTCGACCCGCTTGAAGAAGGCGATGATCTCCCGCTTCAGCACCTCCCGCTCGGCAAAGCCGGTGACCCCATCGACGCGGGCGGCGATGGCCTGGTACTCGGCCCGAAGTGGTTCGATGAGCGTATCGGTCATGGGATGGGGGCGGTCAGGCGGCGCCGACCTTGGCGAGCGCCAGCCGTTCCTTGGATGTCAACAAACGTCCAGCGTTCAGGATGACGACGGTGCGCGACCCCTGCGCCAGGAGCCCGCTGATGTACTCGGCCGCGAGCCCGCGCACGATCGGGGGCGGTGCCGTGATGGCGCCAGCGTCGATCCGCAGCACGTCGAGCACCTGGTCGACGATGATGCCGACCCGCTGTCCGTCGACGTCGAGCACCATCATCCGAGTGTCCTCCTGCCGCTCCGCGGGGAGCGTGAGCCGCTTGCGCAGGTCGACGACGGGGACGACGCTGCCATCGAACTGCACGACGCCCTCCAGGAAGTCGGGCGCCTTGGGGAGCGCGGACGGTGCCTCGTAGCGCAGGATGCGCTCGACCTGGAAGACGTTCAGGCCGAATTCCTGCGTCCCGACGCGGAAGGTCACGATCTGGATCTCATCGCCGGTGGTCGTCATGCCGGAACTCCGAGGCCGCGGAGGCGTTCCGCAAGCGTGCTGAGGTCAAGGATCGGGAGGGTCCCATCGTCCCGCTGCGCCAGGCCGGTGGCCCACGGCAGCGAGGGCAACGTGGCGGACGGCAGCACTGGCCCGCGCACGACAGCGAACACGTCGTCCACTTCGAGCGCCACCAGTCCGCGGTCCCCGGCGTCGGACGAGCGCACCAGCACCACGGCGGTCCCCCGCTCGGGGGGGCACGGCCCGCCAGCCAGGAAGGCGGCCAGGTGCAACACCGGGACGAGCCGGCCCCGGGCCTCGCTCACACCGCGGAGGGACGGTTCGTGGGTCGGGGCCGGGAGCACCGGGCCCGGTTCGCCCACTTCCACCACCTGGGTCACCGGCAATCCGTAGCGTCGGCCGCCGGCGGTCAACTCGAGGTAGCGCACCGCGGTCGCGGTCATCCGCGCGTCATCCGTTCAAGCTCCTGACCGATCCGTCCGGCGATCTGGTCCAACGGCAGTACGGCGTCGGCGCCGCCGAACTCGAACGCGGCCTTGGGCATTCCATAGATCGTGGCGCTCTCCCGGTCCTGCGCCAGACCGATCCCGCCAGCATCGTGGATCTGCTTGAGCCCCGCCGCGCCGTCCTTGCCGAGGCCCGTGAGCACGACGCCCACGGTGCGGCGCCCGAAGACCTGGGCCACCGACTCGAACAGCGGGTCTGCGGCGGGGCGAACCCCGTGCTGAGCCGCGTCCTGACCCAGCACGATGCGGATCCCGTTCTCCCCGGCCGTCACCCGCATATGATAATCGCCCGGGGCGATGTACGCGGTATCGGCCAGCACCGGCGCCTGATCCTCGGCCTCGACCACGGTCAGGCGGCTCTGGGTGGCCAGCCGCTCCGCCAGCGACCGCGTGAATTTGGGCGGCATGTGCTGCACGATGAGTGCCGCCGCGCCCTGCCCCGGCTTCAGCGCCGGGACCACCTCGGCCAGGGCGCGGGGTCCACCGGTCGATGCCGCGATCGCGACGCACCAGCGGGCCCGGCCCGGCAGGGCAAAGACATCCGCGGATCGCGGGGCCTCTGGTCGCGGTGGGCGCGCCAGCGGCGTCATCCGGTGGATGTCGGCCGCCCGCGCCGCCTGCAGCGCCGCCAGGATCCGTGGGGCAAGGCGCCGGATCGATTCCGTGGACGGGTCGAGCTCCTTGGGCACCAGCTCCACGGCGCCGAGCTCCAGCGCGCGGATGGCGCCGGCGGTCCCCGCCCCGGCGTAGGCGCTCACCACCACGATGGGCCGGGGTGACTCGGACATGATGTAGCCGATGGCGCCCAGGCCATCGAGCTCCGGCATCTCCAGGTCCATCGTGACGATGTCGGGGACGTACTTGTGCAGCTTCCTGAGCGCGTCGAGGCCATCGCGGGCGGTGGCCACCACCCGGAACTCGCCGGTCGCGTCGATGATCTCCGTCAGCACCCGCCGGAACAGGGCGCTGTCGTCGACCACCAGGACCGAGGGCAGGTCAGAGGGTGCGGGTGCCATCAGCCAGTGTCCGGACCGAGACCGATCCATCCGCCACCCGCAGTTGCACCGACCGTCCCGCCGTTCCGCCGGTGGCCTCGGCGATGATCGGGATCCCGACGTTCGCGAGTGCGTGCCGACTGGCCACCACGTTGCGTTCACCCATCTGGACGGCACCGAGGGGCGTCAACGCGGCGAACATGCTGGCGCCCCCGACCAACCGCGCGGTCATCCGCCGGGGTTGGGCGCCGAGGGCGGCCATCGCCTCGATCAGCGCCGGCACCGCGGTCTCGGGGAACTTGGCCGCCTGCGCCGCGCCGCGATGCGAGAGGGACTTCGACGGGAGCATGACGTGCGCCATCCCGCCCACCTTCGTCTCCGCATCGTGCAGGATGATCGCGACGCAACTTCCCAGGCCGAGGGTGACGAGTTCGGCCTCCGCCCCGCCGACACGGAGTTCGGCCACCTTGACGATGATGGCATCGGGGCCCGTCACGCTGGCCTCCGGAAGATCCGTTCGCGCACGTCGATGAGGTCGAGGCGTTCCCGCGCCGGACCGAAGAGGGTCTCCACCTTGCCCAGCACCAGCACGCCCCCCGGCGCCAGCGCGTCGACGAACCGGGTGAAGAGGCGTTCCTGGCTGGTGCGGTCGAAGTAGATGATCACGTTGCGACAGGTGATGAGGTCGAAGGACGGCCCCGGCACGGGGTCGAGGAGCAGGTCGACGCGGCGGCAATCGACGAGCGCGCGCAATTCGGGCACGATCTCCCGCCCCGACGACAGCGGGACGGTGTACCGGCCCGTCAGCGCCGGGGGCGTCTCGGAGAAGGCCGCGTCCGGATACCGGGCGGCGCGGGTACGCTCCAGGCACAGCTTGTCGATGTCGGTGGCCACGATGCGGCTGCGCTCGAGCCACGACCGCCGGGCGCTCCGCTCCGATTCCGCGGCGAGGAGCATCGCGAGCGTATAGGGCTCCTCGCCCGACGAGCATCCCGCGCTCCAGACCCGCACCGCACCCTGTCGGGCGGTCCAGAGCTCCGGCAGGACGTCCCGCGCCAGGCGGCCCCAGGTGTCGGCGTTCCGGTAGAACCGGGTGACGTTGATGGTGAGCGCGTCGGTGAGTTTCTCGTACTCCGCGGGGTCCTGACCGAGGAGTCGCTCGTAATCGGCGAAGGTGTGCACCCCACACGCTCGCATTCGCACCGCGATCCGCCGCCGCAGGCACTTGTCCTTGTAGCCCTCGAGCGCGAGCCCCGCCGCCGTCGAGATCGTCCGCGTGAGCGCGGCGAAGCCGTCGGCATCGCCGGTCTCGATCATCCGGCGGCCTCGGAGGACATCGAATCCAGGTTGCTCCGCGCCAGCTGGTGATCCGGATTGAGCTCCACGGTCCGCTGCCAGTGGGTGCGCGCGCGGGCGGTGTCCCGCTGCCGGAATGCGATGTTACCGAGCTTGAAATAGAGGTCGTCGCCAAGGTCGGGGGCCAACTTGGCCGCCCGCTGATACGCCTCGTCCGCCTCGTCGTACTTGCCGGCGCGGTAGAGGAGGTCGCCCAGGTTCTTCGACAACTGCGGCACGGAGGGATCCTCGCCCAGCGCCTCGCGAACGGCCGCCTCCGCGCCGGCGACATCGCCGGTCAACTCCAGGAGCACCGCGAGATTGTTCTTGAGGATGGCGTGGGTCGGGTACGCCGTCACTCCATCCTGGGCCACGGTGATCGCCTGCTCCAGGTCGGCCTCGAGCGCGTGCGAGAGCGCCGTGGCCCAGAACCAGATCGCGGGCGGCGCCTTCTGGCCCCACAATTCACGGGCGCGCTGCAATCGACCCGACGCGACCGCCGCATCGCTCCGCTTGAGCGCTGCGATCGCCCAGCCGGTCATCATCCGGGCGTCGTCCCGCGCCCGGGTCACGGCCTCACCGTAGGTCGCCTCGGCCTCCTCCAGCTTGCCCATCCGCTCCAGACCGAAGGCAAGGTTGTAGAGTGCGGCCGGCCGGGGCCCGCCCCGATCGAGCGCCAGGCGGAGCGACTCGACGGCCTCGGACCACTTGGCCTGCTTGAGCGCGATCAGCCCGACGTAGAACGGCGCGCTCGCCTCCGACGGGCGGAGGTCGGCCACCCGGCGGAACTCCCGCAGCGCTTCGTCGAGCATCCCGGTCTTGTAGAACGCGATGCCGAGGTTGCGGTGCTCGTCCACCCGCGCGGCGCTGACGTTGGGCTCGGCGGCCCCGGTCGAGGTGCCGACCCGATGGGCAAAGCCGGCGGTGATCAGTCCGTAGAGCGCCTTGCCGACCTCGAACTCCACCAGCCCGCTGTCCTCCACCAGCTGGTGGATGTCGTGGCGGCCATCGAGGAGCGGGAGCAGGCGCTCCTGCTCCGCGGAGAGGCTGACCTGGGATCCCTTCAGGTGCTTCTGATCCAGCGAGAAGATGAGGTCGAACGATGGGATCTTCTTCTCGATCAGGCTCCACTCGTCCACCCGGCGCGCGCCTTCGAGCAGCAGCGACTCCGGGTTGATGTTGACGAGGAAGTCCTGGCGGTCGGGGTGGACCCCCGCCTCGAAGTTGAAGGTCCCCGAGACCCAGGTGAACAGGAAATACACCGCCTCCTCGATCTGGAGCCGGATGTATTCCTCCAGGTCGATCCGCTTGATGGCGCCGCTGTTCACGAGGATCTCGCCCAGCTTCTGGTCGCGCAGCTCCTCCTGGAGATCCACCGCCTGCTGCAGCTGGGACTGGGTGATCCGCCCGTTCTTGACCAGGAGGTCGCCCAGCCGGTCGCGCCGGTTGACGATCGAGGCAAAGCAGATCCGCCCCTCGTCGAAGTAGATGTATCCGAAGTTCTGCCGATCCGCGACCGCCAGGCAGCCGCTCTTGCGCCCCAGCGAGAGGAGCTGCAACACGTCGGGGAGGCTCGCCTCCTTCAGGGATCCCTTGATCGCCATCAGCGGAGATCCTCGATCAGGCGGTCGGCGGTGTCGGGCCACGACCAGACCATCTTCTCGCCGCTCTTCACCCCGCCACTGGCCGAGACCACGATCCCGCTCGCGCGGCGCGCGCCGCTCTTGCGCGCGGGACGCTCGACCGCTCCTTCGAGCAGCTCGCGCGCCAGGCCCGCGCTCGGCGGGACCTGCTGGGCCTCGGCGGTCTGCAGCACCCGCTGCACCAGGCCCAGCACGGCGCGCGGCGAATCTGCCGGCCGCGCCGCGAGGTACTGCGCCAGCTCGTCATCCGCCGAACCGGTCCGCTCGACCAGCTCGCGCCGGGCCACCACCAACCGGAGATCGCGCCCGGGAGGCTCGAGCGTCACCACCAGGCCGCCCTCCAACCGACTCACCAGCCGCGGCTCGATGCCCACGAGGTCGCGGGGGGCCACCACGCTCGAAAAGACCATCTGGCGGCCCTGCTCGGCCAGCTGGTTGAAGAGCCAGAAGAGCTCCTCCTGGCTCCGGTCGCGGCCGGCCAGGAGCTGGATGTCGTCGAGCAGGAACGCCGTGACCCGGCGGTACCGCGCCCGCCAGAGTGTCACCCGGTCCCGATCGATGGCCTCGATGAGGTTCTCGGTGAAGTCCTGGGCACTCAGGCACGCCACCACGGATTCCGGGGTGGTGGCCAGCTGGTTGCCGATGGCATGCAGCAGGTGGGTCTTGCCGAGCCCGCTGCCGGCGACGATCACCAGCGGGTTGTACTTGACCGCCGGTTCCCGGAGGATCGCCGCCGCGGCGCGCACCGCGACCTGGTTGGAGGGTCCTTCGGCGAACTCCTCCAGCCGCCACAGCGGCGAGGGCCCCGGTGGCGGGGTGGCGCCGGAACGGGCCCGCGCCAGCAGCGCCTCGGCGGCCACGAGCCCATCCGGATCGCGGAATGCCGCGACCCCGGCGAGCTCGGGATCCAGTTCGGCGGCCTCCCGTTCCACTCGCCGCAGACGCTCGACGTCGGCGATGAAGCGCTTGAGCGTCGCCTCCGGATCGGGGGGTGCGTCGTGGTCGAGGAGCTCGGAGAGGCGCGCGGTGCGGTACCCCTCCCCTTCCCAGCGCAGGATCGCCTCACCCACGCGCGCCCGCCACGCCTCGACCTGCTGGGACAGCGTGACCGTCACTTCGCTCAGGAATGCATCGAACTCGGTCGTCTCCAGCGCCGGCGGCGACACGGCCGCATCGTCCGGCGCGGCGATTCCGGACGGGGCCGCCTTGGGCCCGCCACCGAGGACCTCGCGCGCCCGCTCGGCATCGATCGGCCGATCGCTCACCGACTGGAAGGCGACCAGGCGGTTGAGCCCGCCGATCAGCTCCCGGACATTGCCGGCGCCGAACTCCGCCACCACCTCGATGACCGCCGGCTCGAACTCCACATTTCGATCGTCGCACTGCCGACGCAGGATCGCGATCCGGGTCTCGAAGTCGGGCGCGCCGATGTCGATGACCAACCCGCCGGCAAAGCGCTGGATGAGACGCTCGTCCAGCGCCTCGATCTCGGCGGGGGGGCGATCGCTCGTCATCACGATCTGGCGTCCCGCGCCGGTCATCGTGTTGACGAGGCGAAGGAGCTCCGCCTGCACCTCGCGCCGATGGGTCAGGAACTGGACGTCGTCGATCAGCAGGACGCCGGTCTCGGCGTAGCGTTTGCGGTAGGCGTCACCCTGGCCCGCCGCGATCGCGGCGTGGTACGCCTCCACGAAGTCGTCGAGGGTCACGTACTCGACGGTCAGCTGCGGATCGATGGTCCGGGCCTGGTGGCCGATGGCCATCAGGAGGTGGGTCTTGCCGAGGCCGGGTCCGGCGTAGATGAAGAGCGGGTTATAGGCCGTGGCCGGCGACTCGGCCACCGCCCGTGCCGCGGTCACGGCCAGTCGATTGGCCGCACCGACGACGTAACTGTCCAGGCGGAAGCGCGGGTTGAGCTGGTCGGTCATCCCACGGGAGAATTCTGCGCCAGGCGCTTGAGCACGAGCTCGGAGATGCCCTTGAGCGTCTCGAAGACTCCGCTGCCGTGCACCGCATCCGCCGGGAAGCTCTTGGCCCCGCGGAAATTGAGGGCGTCATCGAGCTCGGCGGCGCTCAGGATGAGTTCCGGGGGGAGATCCTGCTTGTTGTACTGGAACACCGTCGGGAACTGCCGCACGTCGATCCCCTGCTCCAGCAGGTTGGTCTGCAGGTTCTGCAGGCTTTCGATGTTGTCCTCCAGGCGGCGACCCTGGCTGTCGCCTACGAAGACGACGCCATCGGCGCCCTGCAGCACCAGCTTGCGGGTGGCGTTGTAGTACACCTGTCCCGGGACCGTGTAGAGCTGGAACCGCGTGGTGAAGCCGGAGATCTGCCCCAGCTCGAGGGGCAGGAAGTCGAAGAACAGGGTGCGGTCGGTCTGGGTGGCGAGGGAGACCATCTTCCCCCGCCGGGTGTCCGGCACCCGGCCATATATATAGTGCAGGTTCGTCGTCTTGCCCGATCGTCCCGGACCATAGTAGACGATCTTGCAGGTGATCTCGCGGGTCGTGAAGTTGACGAGGGACATGGCGTCAGCGTCCGAAGAGCGATCGCAAGCTCGAATTGAGCTCGCTCTCGAAGTTCTCCGCCAGCACGGGCTGCGCCGGCGGGGCCGCAGGTGCCGCGGCCGCGAGATCCTTGACCAATTGTTCGAAGAACAGCTCCACGATCCCGAGCGAGGTATCGCTCCCGAACACCACCAGGGCGATCCACCGGCCGCGCGGCGTGTCGAACGCCGCGAGGAAGTGCGACTGCGCCGGTCCCTGGTGGACCATGACGTGGAAGGGCGTCCACTGGAGCGTGCGGGCGATCTCACCGGTGGAAGCGACGATCGCCGCCCCGAGTGCCGCAGCCCCCATCACGTCCACCGCCCGCGCGAACCCGTGTTGGGCCACCACCTGGCCTGACGACGTCATCAGCAGCACCAACCGCGCCTCCGACTCGCCGAGGAACGCCGTCACCGGAGCTTCCACCCACGGCTCGACGGCGCGCATCAGCTCACTCGCTCCGCCGCGCGGAACATCTCCAGCCGCGCCAGTCCGGCGTTGACCGTGCGCTCGGCCACGGCGACGATCAGCAGGTCCGGTCCGTGCGGTGCCACCAGCAGGGTCCCGCCGGTCGCCTGCAGCTGGAGGAATCGCGGCGCCCCGCGCCCCGCCGCGTCGGTGGCCCGTCCGATCTTGCCCGTCAGGCTCGCGGCCAGCGCCGCCACGGCGCTCCCCTTGAGCTCGTCCATGAGCGATTCGGCCACGACCATCCCGTCGGACGCGGAGACGACCATCGCCCCGCGGATCCCCGAGACCCGCGTGATGAGCTCGAGTGCATCAGCCCAGGCGGTCACGCGATCCCTTCCATCCACTGGCGGGCGGACTTGGCCGCCCGGTCGGCAAGGACGTGGAGACGGCCCAGCGGCACGCTCCCATCCCGCATCAGGAGCAGCAGCGATTCCGAGTTGGCCGGCACCACCGCTGCGTTGCCCTTCGGCGCCTCGACGATCACCGCCTCCCACGTGCCCAACGCCAGGAGCCGGACGGTCCGCTGCGCCTCGCGGGACACTCCGGCGAGGTGGGCGGCGACGACATCGGCCACATCGGCCCCCGACGGGTCGAGCAACCCGCCACCCAGCCGGAGACCCGCGGTATCGACCAGCAGCAATCCGTTCTCGGCCCCTTCGAGCCCGGCAAAGATCGACGCGGGTGCCACCACCGGATCGGCC
>JBAUHI010000065.1:0-7232 GCA_049680185.1 Gemmatimonadales bacterium
CCTCCTGGAACCGCGCGGTGAGCGCCGCGCCCTCGCGTTCCGCCAGCAGGACCTCATCTCCCTGCACCGCGAGCTTCCGTTCCAGCACCGCCACCCGCTCCCGATGACGTTCGGCGAACTCCCCGGCCACACGCACCGTCTCCGGGTCGGGGATGCCCGCCGCGAGCGCGCCACGCCGCTCCGCATCCACCAGCTGCTGGCGCTCGGCCGCGAGCTCACCCTCGGTGACCTGGTGGGCCCGGCGCAGGTCGCCCAGACCGACCTTCCACTCCACCAGCGCCTCCCGCAGTGCGGTCGCTGCCTCGCGCGGTGTCTCTGGCACGGTGGCCCCGTCGATCATCCGGTCGAGCCGGTCGCGGAGTCGCGCGAAGAATCCCACGGATGCGCCCGGGAAATGAGGGTGGTGGTGAGCCGCCCAAATGTCGTTCCGCCGAAGGCGGCGCGTCAAGCGCTGACGGGCCCGAGGGCCCCCTGGATGGTTATCTTTGACGGAGCGTCTCTCACCGGGGGTCCCTTGCGACGCGCACTCCTCCTGCTGGTCGTTCTCACGGGATGCGCTCACCCCGCCGGGGGCGGCGTGACCTGCGGACTCGCCGCCGTCTTCGGCCCCCTCGCCATCCTGGGTGAGTTCTCCACCCCGGGCCAGACCCTCGCCACCCCTCCCGCGGCCCTCCCCGGCAAGCTCCCCGTGCGACTCGTCGCCGGTCCGGCGCTGCCGTCGGTGGTCGGGCGGGACCAAGCCAAATGGGTCATCGGCGTCATCGGTGCCCCACCACCGAAGTTCCGTGCCGGGTACGGAGTGTTGGTGGAGAACACCGCGCTGCAGGCCCTCGGGGTGGTGGTGTACGAAGGTGAGGTCGTCCGCGGCGCCCCCGTCATCGGTTCGGTGATCCTCGCAGATTCCACGGTTCCGCTGATCGGGATCTCGCTCCTCCCGTCCCGGGTCGAGGACGCCCGCTGCCCGATCTTCCCGGACTCGACGATCCAATGATGCCACGCATCGGGATCACCGGCCTCGAGCGGGAGGTCGACGCCCGGCGCCGGACCGGGGTCGATTCCGCCTACGTCGCCGCCGTCCTCAGCGCGGGCGGCGTGCCGATCATCCTGCCCCCGATGATCCCTCCCACCGCGGCCGACACCCTCGCCACCGGACTCGATGGCGTCCTCCTCTCCGGTGGCGCCGACATTGACCCGGCACGCTACAATGCAACGCGCCACCCAAAGCTCGGCAACATCGAGCCCGACAGGGATGCGTTCGATCTCGCCATCATCGCTGCCGCCCGGACCCGCGAGCTCCCGATCCTGGCGATCTGCCGCGGCATGCAGGTGGTGAACGTGGCGCTCGGCGGCACCCTCTGGCAGGACCTGCCATCCGAACGCGCCAGCGACGTCCCCCACAATACCAAAGGGGTGCGAACGGCTCGGGTCCACTCGGTGGCACTGACACCCGGCAGCGTCATCGCGCGATCGATGAGCGTGGACCACTCACAGGTCAATTCATTCCACCATCAGGGGGTCCGGGTGCTCGCACCCGGGCTCATTGCCACCGGGACCGCGCCCGACGGCTTGATCGAAGCGTTCGAGGCGGCCAGCGGCCCCTGGTTGGTGGGGGTCCAATGGCACCCGGAGGCCTTTCACGCCGAGACCCGCGCACCCGACCTCGAGCTCTTCCGCGCCTTCGTCCGTGCGGCCGGTGGGTCGCCCGCGGGGACCCGCGGTGACTGAGCCGCTCCACGTGGTCGCCGAGTTCGCGCGCGAGCTCGCCGGCATCACCGATGCACCCACGGTGATGGCCCGGCTCGCGGCGCGATTGCACGCCACGTTCACACCGGATGCATCCGCAGTGGCACTAACGCGCGATGACTTTGAGGCGGGAGTCCCGCTCCACGCTGATCCGCCGACCGGTCCACGCTACCGGGAGCTCCTCACCCTCGCGCTCCGACGAGGCAGCCAGCACGTCACGGGGAGCGACGCCGAGGCTCGACTCGGACTCCCGCCCGGATCGGCACCGGCCCCTGACCTGCTCATCGTCCCGATCGCCACCACCAACGAGCGGCTGGGCGCCCTGCTGCTCGGTGGCGCACCGGATCGCTGGACCGCGATCGACCTGACGCTCGCCGAGACCCTCGCCGCCCAGGCGGGTGCTGCACTCGCCGCCATCGGACGGATCCCCGCCGCGGAGGCGTGGGAGCGGGTCGCCGATGCGCTCTCGATCGCGCTCTGCATCGTGGACCGGCGCGGGCGCGTCAAAGGCGCCAACCGGTCATTCGCGCACCTGATGCGCAGCACCCCCGCGGAGCTTCCCGGCTGGCCTTGGTTGAGCCTGGTGCCACCGGCGTGGGCGATCTCGCTCCGCGAACTCTTCGACGAGTCCAACGATGGACGCCGCGAGGCAGACCTCAAGGCGTCCGGACGCACCCTGCTCGCCACGGCGTTCCCGCTCCCCGGGGGCACCAGCGGCGAGTATGTCCTCGTCCTCGATGACCAGACCGAGCGCCGCCGGTTGCAGGACCAGCTGGTCCAGTCGGAAAAGCTCTCGGCCATCGGCCAGCTGATCGCGGGTGTGGCGCACGAGCTCAACAATCCGCTCACCTCGGTCGTCGGGTTCGCCGATTTCCTCGCCGAGGCAGAGGACGTGCCCGCCGGGCTTCGGGAGCCCCTGTCGATCATCCAGCAGGAGGCCACCCGCGCGTCGACGCTGGTGAAGAATCTCCTCCGCTTCGCCCGGCGGCACGAGCCTGAACGTCGCCGCCAGTCGTTGCGCCCGATCCTCGAGGGGACACTGGCGCTGCTGCGTGCCCAATTCATCGCCAGCGGGATCGAGATCCACGTGACCGGCGAGCCCGGCATCCCGGACGTGAATGTGGACGCCCCGCGGGTCCAGCAGGTGTTCCTCAATCTCGTCAACAACGCCGCCCAGGCGATCCTCGCCGCCGGCCGGCCCGGCACCGTCACCATCCGGCTCAGGCCATGGCTCGATGGCGCCGCGGTCGACGTGCGCGACGACGGCCCTGGGATGGCTCCCGAGGTCGCTGCCCAGGCGTTCGAGCCGTTCTTCAGCACCAAACCGGAAGGCCAAGGCACCGGACTCGGCCTCGCCATCAGCCAAGGGATCGCGAAGGAGCACGGCGGCCGGATCTCGCTCACCACGGCACCCGGCGCAGGCGCCACGTTCACCGTCGAGTTCCCCGGTGACGGCCACCCGGCCATGGAAGACTCTGCCGAAACGGCGATCCCCACTCCGGGACCTCGACGGATCCTGGTCATCGACGATGAACCCCACATCCTTCACTATATGCGGGCGACCCTGGAGTCCTGGGGCCACCACGTGGACACCGCGCCGGATGGAGCCCGCGGGCTCGAGCAGGCCCGCACCACTGAGCCCGACCTCATCATCACCGATCTCCGGATGCCACGGATGAGCGGCCGGGAATTCTTCGAGTCCCTCACGGTGGTGCGACCGGACCTGGCGACCCGCGTCGCCTTCAGCACCGGGGACACCATCCGGGGTGATACCCTGGCCTTCCTCGAACGCCAAGGACGGCCAGTGCTGCACAAGCCCTTCCGCCTCGCCGAACTGCGTCGGCTCATCGGCATCGACGCGCCCTGACCGGGTCAGGTGGCCCGAGGCTCGCTCACGATGTATCGTTCCGTCAGCCAACAGCCGGGATCGCAATGATTTACGTGTGTGTGCCGTGCCACAATGAAGCCGAGACCGTGGGCCTCCTGCTTTGGAAGGTCCGCCAGGTCTTCAGCGACTTCCCCCGGGAGTACCAACTGCTCGTGGGTGACGACGCCTCGACCGACCAGACCGCGGAGGTGCTGGGCCCCTACGGCAAGGTGCTGCCCCTGACCGTGGTGCGACACCGGTCCCGCCAAGGTCAAGCGAAGACGGTCGCGGAACTGCTCCGCATCGCCACCGAACGATCCGACCGCCCCAAGCGCGATTACGCCGTCATCTTCCACGCCGACTTCACCCACGGCCCCGCCATCCTCCCCGACATCGTGAAGCGCCTCGAGAGCGGCGCCGACCTGGTGGTCGCCGAAGGCCGATTGGCGTCATCCGCGGAGCCGTCGCGGGGATATCGGCTGCTGCGTCACTGGGGACGGTTCCTGGTGCCGCGCGCCGCACGGGTGCCGGGCGTGCGCGATGCGATCTCCGGCTGCGTCGCCTTTCGGTTGATCGCCCTCAAGAGTGCCATGCGGAGCTGGCCCGATCCGCTGCTGCGATCGGACGGGTGGGCGGCCAACGCCGAGCTGATCGCCAAGGTGGCGCGCCACTCCAGGCGGGTGGACACCGTCCCGGCGGTCGAACGCCACGATCTACGCCAGCGCCCCTCAAGACTCGACCCGTGGACCGAGGCACGGGCCATCTGGCGCCAGCGGCCGCTGCTCCGCGATCTGCCGCCCCTGGATCGACAAGGTCCACGACTCGCGGAGGAGGCGTCGGCGTGATCCTGCTCGCCATCCTCGCCGCGATGCAGGCCACCGTGCCCGCTGCCGCCGCGATCCCCGACTCCACCGATCACACCCTCGCCAGCTATCCCTTCCAGGTCGGCGAGGAGTATCACTACACCGCCCGCCTCGGCATCATCACCGTGGGCGAGGCGTCGATGTCCATTCCCACTATCGACACCGTGCGCGGCGCACCGACCTTCGTGTTCCGCTTCACCCTGAACGGCCGTGCACTCTTCTTCACCATCGATGACACCCTCACGTCGTGGACCGGCATCCGGGACTTCAAGAGCCGCCGTTTCCTGCAGAAGAACAACGAGGACGGGTCCCTCTGGCTGCGCGACCGGATCATCCTGGCCGACTCGGGGTACTACCGCACCCTGGGAGACTCCACCAGGAGTCCCACCCCGGAGATCCCGCTGGACGATGCGGCATTCTTCTACTTCGTGCGGACCATCCCGCTCGAGATCGGGAAGACATACTCGTTCGATCGCTATTTCATGAAGGACAAGAACCCGATCGTCGTGCAGGTGCTCAAGCGCGATGGCTGTGACCTCCCTGATGGCCGGCACCTGCAGTGCCTCGTCCTGGCGCCGGTGGTCAAGACGAAGGGGATGTTCTCCGAGCGGGCACAGGCGCGAGTATACCTGACCGACGATGCCCTGCGGATCCCGGTCGAGATCCGCTCCCGTTTCCCGTTCGGCGTCATCGATCTCAAGCTGCGCGACATGAAGATCCCGGCCACCGCCCCGATGGCCAACTGACCGTGGCGTACCGCGAGGCGGATCTCTCGAAGGTGCGCACCGTCCCCGTGGCCGGTCGTCGTAACAAGGTCGAAGGGTCGCTCCTGGCCCACCCCCCCGGCGCCGACCGCTCCTTCCACGCGTTCCTCGACAGCCTGCCCGATATCCTTGCCGCCCGGGACCTGCGGACGGTCATTTCCCACGTGGCCAGCGCTGCCCGTGCCAAGAAGGGCGTGGTGCTCCTCCTCGGCGGCCACGTGATCAAGGTGGGGATCGGCCCGCTCATCCGGGCGTGGCTCGATGCAGGGATCGTGAGCCACATCGCGATGAACGGCGCCGCCGCCATCCACGACTTCGAACTCGCGGCGTTCGGCGGCACCAGCGAAGATGTCGAATCGGGGCTCGGTGACGGGACCTTCGGCATGTCCGAGGAGACCGGTGCGGAGATGAATGCCGCCATCGCCTTGGCCGCAGAACAAGGACATGGACTCGGCGAGGGCCTGGCCGACGCACTGGCCGCCCGCGCCGCCCTTCCAGGACGGGACGCCTCGGTCTTTCTCGGATGCCGGCAACACGGGGTGCCCATCACCGTGCACGTGACGGTCGGCGCCGACATCATCCACCAGCACCCCACGAGCGACGGCGCCGCGCTGGGGGCCACCAGCCACCGCGACTTCCGCCGGCTAGCGGGCTCACTTCCGGAGCTGGATGGGGGCGGCGCGGTGCTCAACTGGGGCAGTGCGGTGGTGATGCCTGAGGTCTTCCTCAAAGCGCTCACCATCGCACGGAACCTGGGCGGAGGGCGGCCAAAAGATTTCCTGGCCGCCGATCTTGACATGCAACGACACTACCGACCGCGGGTCAACGTCGTGCAGCGCCCCACCAAGACCGGCGGCATCGGCATCCAGTTGACCGGACACCACGAACTGCTGCTGCCGATGCTCGTATGGGGGGTGCTTGAGGAGCTTAGGGCTTAGCGCTTAGCGTCGAGAGCTAGAGGCTAGGAGCTAGGAGCTAGGATCGTAAGAAGGTGGAACACCGATCATACGTTCTAAGCCCTAAGCCCCAAGCGCTAAGCTCTCCCCTCAGCTCTTCCCCTTCATCGTGTCGGCGATCTTGTCCGCAGTGCCGGGACTGAGCACTCGGATCACCAGGTAGACGATGAAGCCGATCGCCGCGAGCCACAGTAGCTTGAAGAACAGGCCGACGACGATGCCGAACAGGCCGAGCACGATCTGGAGCGCGAAGTACGCGACCACGGCGAGCACCGCGTAGCCGAGCAGTGAACGGAACATCGAAGTTCCTCCGAAGAAGACGGGTGCGCCCCAATACGGGGGACGTTTCAAAAAGTTTCGTCAGGAATATAAGTGCAAGACTCATTTGATGTTATCGTCATTGGATCGGGTGCGATCGGCGCGTCCTGCGGGAGGGAACTTGCCCTCGCGGGCCGCCGGGTGCTCCTGCTGGATCACACCCCGCGTGGCGGCGAGGCATGGTCCGCCGCCGCCGGGATGCTGGCGCCACAGATCGAGGCGGGCCCCGACGACCCGATCTTCCAGCTGGGGATCGCCGCGCGGGAACGCTATGTGGAGCTGGCGCCGGCACTCCACGAAAGTGTGGGGATCGACATCGGGCTCTGGCTTGAGGGGATCGCCCGGGTGGCGGTGGCCGCAGAGGACGTGGCCGAGCTTCGGGCGCGCGCTGCGTGGCAACGCCAACAGGGCCACCTCTGCGACTGGTTCGACCCTGCGGAGCTGAAGGCGCGGTATCCGTGGATCGGTGCCAACCAGGGCGCACTCTGGGCACCGCGAGATGGGGCGCTCGATCCATCGGCGCTGGTGAATGCCTTTCGCGCCGACGCCACCCGACTCGGCGCCACGATGGAGCTCGTGGAACAGGCGAGCGTTCTGCGTGATGGCGACCGGGTCGTGGGAGTGCAGGCAGGGCGGAAATACTCGGCCGAGCACGTAGTGGTGGCGGCGGGTGCGTGGAGTGCCGAGATCGGCGGACTGCCGAGGCCGGTGTCGGTGGAGC
>JBAUHI010000066.1:0-5448 GCA_049680185.1 Gemmatimonadales bacterium
CCCCTGCGGGGGCGGCCCCGGCCGCCGCGCCGGAGCGGCCGGCGGCGGTCAGCAACCTCAAGGAGATCAAGTCGCCGATGGTCGGCACCTTCTACAAGGCGCCGGAACCGGGGGCGGAGGTATACGCCAAGGTCGGCACCCGGGTGAGCCCGGGACAGACGGTCTGCATCATCGAAGCGATGAAGATCATGAACGAGATCGAAGCCGAGGTGGGCGGCGTCATCAAGGAAGTCTGCGTGGAGGACGCCCAGCCGGTCGAGTTCGGCCAGGTGCTCTATCGGGTGGACCCGAATGGCTGACGCGCCCGAGGCCAAGCCGGCGGCGGCGCCCGCGGGGCCGGCGTTCAACTTCAAGGGCGCCATCACCCAGATGGTGCAGAAGAACGGCTCCGACCTCCTGCTCAAGGTGGGGCGGCCGCCGACGATCCGGTTGGACGGCGCACTCATGCCGCTCGAGATGCCGCCGCTCAAGCCGGAGGACTTGAAGACCCTGGCCGAGCAGATCATGACACCGCGGCAGGTGAAGGAGTTCGCCGAGCGGAAGGAAGCGGACTTTGCCATCGGGGTGCCGGGGGTCGGCCGGTTCCGGACCAACGTGTACCAGCAGCGCGGGACCCTCGCGTTCGCCTTCCGCGCCATCCCGTATGAAGTGAAGACCGTGAAGGAGCTGCTCCTGCCGGAGGTGCTCGAGGAGATCGCGGCCAAGCCCCGCGGGATGGTGCTCGTGACCGGCGTGACCGGCTCGGGGAAATCGACGGCGCTGGCCGCGATGATCAACCACATCAACACCAACGACCGGGTCAACATCATCACGATCGAGGACCCGATCGAGTTCCTGCACCGCGACCAGCTGGCCAACATCTCGCAGCGCGAGGTGGGGACCGACACGCTCTCCTTCCAGAGCGCGCTCAAGTCGGTGCTGCGGCAGGACCCCGACGTCATCCTGATCGGCGAGATCCGGGACAAGGAAACGCTGGATACCGCGCTCAAGGCGGCGGACACCGGCCACCTGGTCTTCTCGACCCTCCACACCACCGATGCCACCCAGACGATCAACCGGATCATCTCGTTCTACCCGCCGCATGAGCACGCGGAGGTCCGGAGCCTGCTCTCCACCGCGCTCGCGGCGGTGGTGTGCCTCAGGCTGGTGCCCAAGAAGGACGGCGGGGGCCGGGTCCCGATGTGCGAGGTCCTCATCAACACCGCGGCGGTGGCGGACAACATCCGTGACCTCGAGAAGGCGCTCAACATCCCTGACCTGATCGCCGAAGGCGGCGTCTCGTACGGGATGCAGTCCTTCGACCAGTCGTTGATGAAGTGGTACCAGAAAGGCGACGTTTCCTACGAGAGTGCCCTCTTCTATGCCAGCAACCCGAACGAGTTCGCGCTCAGGGCCTCGGGCATCGGGTCGGCGTCGGACCGCACCTTCTCCGACTCGGGCGGCGGGAAGTCCGGACTGACCCAGGACTTCACGCCCTGATGTTCAAAAAGGTCCTCATCGCCAATCGCGGGGAGATCGCCCTCCGCGTCATTCGCGCCTGCCGTGAACTCGGCGTCGAGACGGTGGCCGTGTATTCCGAGGCCGATCGGGAGTCGCTGCACGTCCGCTTTGCCGATGACGACGTCTGCATCGGCCCCCCACCGAGCCGACTGTCCTACCTCCGGATCCCGAGCCTCATTGCCGCGGCCGAGATCACCGGTGCCGACGCGATCCACCCCGGCTACGGTTTCCTGGCGGAGAATCCCGAGTTCTCCGACACCTGCAAGGCCTCGAACATCACGTTCATCGGTCCCTCCGGCGACCAGATCCGCGCCATGGGCGACAAGGCCACCGCGCGGAAGCTGGCGCAGGAGGCCGGCGTGCCGACGGTGCCAGGCTCGAAGGGCACCATCCAGGACCTCGACGAGGCCCTGGAAGTGGCGGGCAGCATCGGCTATCCGGTCATCATCAAGGCCACGGCGGGGGGCGGCGGGAAGGGGATGCGGGTGGCGGTGGACGCCGACGCCTTTGCCCAGGCCTTTACCCTGGCCCAGAACGAGGCGCTCTCGGCGTTCGGCAACGGCAGCGTGTACGTCGAGAAGTACCTGGCCCGCCCGCGCCACGTCGAGATCCAGGTGATGGGCGACACCCATGGTCGCGTCGTCTCGCTCGGCGAACGGGATTGCTCCGTCCAGCGCCGGCACCAAAAGCTCATCGAGGAATCACCAAGCCCGGCGATGACCGACGAGCTGCGGGACCGGATGGGAGGCGATGCCATCCGGCTCGCCGCCGCGATCGGCTATGTGGGTGCGGGCACCCTCGAGTTCCTGCTCGACACCGACGGCTCGTACTACTTCATGGAGATGAACACCCGGATCCAGGTGGAGCATCCCGTCACCGAGATGGTGACGAGCTTCGACCTGGTGAAGGAGCAGATCCGGGTGGCCGCCGGGAGCCCGATCAGCTTCCGGGGTGAGGGCACCCGGCTCCGGGGCCACGCCATCGAGTGCCGCATCAACGCCGAGGATCCGTACCGGAATTTCCAGCCCAGTCCCGGTGCCATCACCGCGTACCATCCACCGGGCGGCCCCGGCATCCGGGTGGACAGCCACATCTACGCGGGCTACCACGTACCGCCGTACTACGATTCGCTGCTGGCCAAGGTCATCGCCCACGGGAATGACCGGGACGAGGCGCTGGCGCGGATGCGGCAGGCGCTCGACAGCTTCGTGATCGAAGGCGTCACCACCACCATCCCGTTCCTGGCACGGGTCATCCGGCACCCCGAGTTCGCCGCTGGCCGGGTCGACACCAAATTCCTCGAGCGGGAGTCGCAGCTCCTGAAGCCAGAGGCGTGATGGTCCAGCGGGGCGCCGCGTGAGCGACGACGCCCGCCGCCGGATCGGGGCCATCGCGTCGTTGGTACTGGGCCTTTCCCTCGGCATCGCCCTGCTGCCCATCCCGGGCGTCGGCACCGTCCCCGCCGCCATCGGCGAGATCCTCTGGAAGGCCTTCGGCGCCGGCGCCATCGGCTTCCCGCTCCTGGGGCTGGGCGTCGCCGCGGCGGGGTTCGGGTGGTTCGAACGGCTGGACATGAAGCGCACGGCGATGCTGGTGGGCGGCCTAGCGGTCCTCATCCCGCTCTTCATCGGCACGCTCATCGATCTCGGCCCCGCAAGCTTCGACGCGCCGCTCCGGGAGTGGGCGCTCCAGGCGCGGGTCGTCGGTCTGGTGCCGGGGTTCTTTTCCCACGGCCTGAGCGCGCTGCTCGGCCGTCCCATCGCCGCACTCATCGCCTTCGGGCTCACCTCCGCCCTCACCATCCTGACCGTCGGCTGGCATCCGCTCCAGCGGCTGGAAAAGCGCACCACGCCGGAGCCGGAGTTCAAGCCGGTCAAGCGCGTGGCGGAGCCGAAGCCGCTGCCGGTGGAGCGCGCGGGCGATGAGGAGCGGGTGGACGAGGGGAGCGTGGCACTCCGGCCCGCGGCCCGGAAGAAGCCGGTCAAGAAGCCGCTGCCCCGATCCAAGCCGGTGGCGCCGGGGGAACCGCTCGATCCCAACGACCGGTGGACCACCGAGCTCCTGCACGAAGCGCCGGCCGCGAGCGGGGAGGCGGCCAAGCGGGGACAGCTCGACGAGTTGAAGGGCCGGCTGCAGGAGTCGCTCGCCACATTCAAGGTGCCGTCGACCATCGTCGATTACACCTCGGGTCCGGTGGTGACGCAGTTCTACGCCCGATTGGAAGCGGGGGTCAAGCTCAACCGGCTGGTCCAGCTGGCCGACGACCTGGCGCTGGCGATGAAGGCGCGGTCGATCCGGGTGGCGCGGGTGCCGGGGAAGGACGTGGTGGGGGTCGAGGTGCCGAACCCCAAGCCCGAGATGGTGGTGGTGCGGCAGATCCTGGAGAGCCCGGAGTGGGAAGCGGAGGGGTGGACCATCCCCATCGCCCTCGGGCTCGACCTCGAAGGGCGGGCGGTGGTGGCCGACCTGGCCAAGATGCCGCACCTGCTGATCGCAGGGGCCACCGGCACCGGCAAGTCGGTGGCGATCAACGCCATCATCACGAGCCTCATTTACAACCTGCAGCGGCGCGAAGACCTCCGGCTCCTCATGGTGGACCCGAAGATGGTCGAGCTGTCGATGTACAACGCGCTGCCGCACCTCCGGCACCCGGTCGTCACCAACAACCACGACGCGGCGACGGTGCTCAAGTGGGCGGTGAACGAGATGGAGCGGCGCTACGTGCTGCTCCAGACCAACGGTGCGCGCAACCTGGCCGACTTCAACCACAAGGTGGAAGAGGGCAAGCCGCTCAAGCCGATCCCCCGCGCCAAGTCGACCCTGAGCACCATCAGCGCCGAAGCGGAGAGCACCGCACCGGAGCCGCCGGAGCCGGAGGTGTACAACGAAGGGAAGCTCCCGCTCATCGTCATCCTGGTCGACGAGCTGGCCGACCTGATGATGACGGTGCAGGGGGAGGTCGAGACGCCGCTGGCGCGGCTGGCGCAGAAGGCGCGTGCCATCGGGATCCACCTGATCCTGGCCACCCAGCGCCCGTCGGTGAACGTCATCACCGGTCTCATCAAGGCCAACTTCCCGAGCCGGATCGCGTTCCGGGTGGCGTCGAAGGTGGACAGCCGGACCATCCTGGACCAGAACGGGGCGGAGGCGCTGCTGGGGAACGGTGACATGCTCTTCCTGCCGCCGGGCCGCAACGAGCCGATGCGGATCCAGGGGGCGTTCATCTCGACCGAAGAGACCGAGCGGATCATGGACTGGTACCAGGTCCGCAAGGCGGCGCTCGACGCCGCGGTCGCCGCTGGGCCCATCGACTACGACATCATCGCCGAGACCAGGAAGTTGGAGGCGGAGGCCGAGGGGGGCGGGCCGTCGGAGGGTGGGGACGAGGATCGTGATCCGTTGTTCCGGGAGGCGGCGGAGGCGTGTGTCCAGAACCAGGGCGGGAGCACGTCGCTGCTGCAGCGGAAGCTGCGGATCGGGTATGGGCGGGCGGCGCGGATCATCGACCAGCTGCACTACGCCGGGATCCTGGGGCCGCCGGACGGGAGCAAGCCGCGCGAAGTGCTGGTGGCGTATGACCAGCTGGATGAGTATGCGGGGTAGGCGGATGGACGCACGGACGCACGGACGCACGGGCGCACGGACGCACTGGCGCACTGGCGCACTGGCGCAGAGGCGCACAGGCGCAGAGGCGCATGAGACGCATGGGCGCATAGGCGGATGGAGCGGGTGCTGGCAACTTTTTGTGGGGGTCGCCTGCGGCGACCCACCTCACCCCCGGATCCCGCTTCGCGTCGCCTCACCCCCAGCCCCCTCTCCAAGATCACTTGACCCTCACCCCCCGACCCCCTCTCCCTGCGGGAGAGGGGGAGCGTCGGGCCGGATTCGCTCGCGCGGCACCATAGGGCGGGCGCTCTGCGCCCGCCTCGGTGACGATGATCGCATCCG
>JBAUHI010000067.1:0-1578 GCA_049680185.1 Gemmatimonadales bacterium
CGCTTCAGCCATCGCGTTCTGCGCGACATGGATCGTGATGTGACACGTGCGCTTGTGAATCGCCGAGGCGCGACCGCGCGCGCGTGCGCGCCAGCGCTTCAGCGTCGGGCCTTCGTCGGCGTAGGCCGCGGCGACGACCAGCTCGTCGCCGGCCCAGTGCAGATCGGGACGCGATTCGGCGTTGGCGACGGCCGAGCGCAGCACCTTCTCCACGTCCTTGGCCACGGCACGGTTCGAGAAGGCGAGGATCGTGCGCGCCTCCGGCACCGAGCGGCCGCGAATGAGGTCGGTGACGAGCCGCGCCTTGCGCGCGCTCGAGTGCACGTAGCGCGCCTGGGCGCGCACCGTCTCCCGCTCCTGCTGCTCGGCGACTGCCACGACTACCGCTTCACCTTTGCCGTGCGATCGCCGGCGTGACCGCGGAAGGTCCGAGTCGGCGCGAACTCGCCGAGCTTGTGCCCGACCATCTGCTCGGAGATGAACACGGGGACGTGCTTGCGGCCGTCGTGGACCGCGATCGTGTGACCGACCATCTCGGGAAAGACGGTCGAGCTGCGCGACCAGGTGCGGATCATGTTCTTGCTTCCCGAGACGTTCATCGCGGTGATGCGGCTCAACAGCCGCTCCTGCACGAATGGCCCCTTCTTGCTCGACCTGCTCATCAGCGACGACCCTCCTTCCCGCGGCGCCGGGCGCGCACGATCAGCTTGTTCGATTCCTTGTGCTTGCGGCGCGTGCGCTTGCCGAGCGTCGGTACGCCCCACGGCGTGACCGGATGCCGGCCACCCTTCGACTTGCCCTCGCCGCCGCCGTGCGGATGGTCGACGGGGTTCATCGCCGAGCCGCGCACCGAAGGACGCTTGCCTTGCCAGCGGCTCCGGCCTGCCTTGCCTCCCGTGATGTTCTGATGGTCGACGTTGCCGACCTGGCCCACCGTCGCGCGGCAGGCGAGCCCGACGCGGCGCATCTCGCCGGACGGCAGGCGCAGCACTGCGAAGCCTGCGTCCTTCGCCACGAGCTGGATGCCCGAGCCTGCGGATCGCGCCATCTTCGCGCCCTGGCCCGGCTTCAGCTCGACGTTGTGCACGAGCGTGCCGGTCGGGATGTTCTCGAGCGGCAGCGCATTGCCGACCTTGATGTCCGCTGCCGGACCGGACTCGACGGTCGACCCGACGCGCAGCTGAGCCGGCGCGAGGATGTACGCCTTCGCGCCGTCCGCGTAGTGCAGCAGCGCGATGCGCGCAGAGCGGTTCGGGTCGTACTCGATCGCGGCGACCTTCGCCGGGATCCCGTCCTTCGTCCGCTTGAAGTCGATCACGCGGTAGCGGCGCTTGTGCCCGCCGCCCTGGTGGCGCCGGGTGATGCGGCCGTACTTGTTGCGTCCGCCGCTCTTCTTCAAGGGCTCCAGCAGGCTCTTCTCCGGCTCGCTCTTGGTGATCTCCTCGAAGGTCGAGACGGACATGAAGCGCCGGCCAGGTGAGGTCGGTTTGTACTTGCGGACCGGCACTACGCCTGAGCCCCCTCGAAGATCTCGATCGACTCGCCCTGCCGCAGCTGGACGATCGCCTTCTTCCAACC
>JBAUHI010000068.1:0-9533 GCA_049680185.1 Gemmatimonadales bacterium
CCACGTACGTGGAGAGGGGGCCGGGGGGTGAGGAAGAGCGCCCGGACTAGAAAGGATTTGCCATGCCGCTGCATCGCCGAGATCTCTTGAAGTCCGGTGCCGTCGCCGCTGGCGCATTCGCCCTTCCGTGGGGAACGCGGAGCGGACTCTGGGCCACGATCCTTCCCGCTCCCGCCGACGATCGGATGGCGTGGTGGCGCGATGCCCGCTTCGGGATGTTCATCCACTGGGGACTCTACTCGGTCCTGGCGGGTTCCTGGGGCGGCCGTGATGACTACGCCGAATGGATCAGGAACAACGCGCATATCCCGATCGGCGAGTACGACAAGCTGGTCGGCCGCTTCGATCCGACGCTCTTCGATCCCGATAAGTGGGCCACGATGGCACACGACGCCGGAATGAAGTACGTCACCATCACCACCAAGCACCACGACGGCTTCTGCCTCTTCGACTCGAAGCTCACCGACTTCTGCGTCCGCTCCACGCCGTTCAAGCGTGACATCATGCACGAGCTCTCGACCGCGGTGCGGAAGCGGGGGCTGGTGCAGTGCTGGTACCACTCGATCATGGACTGGCATCACCCCGAGTACCTGCCGCGACGCGACTGGGAGGCGGAGAGTCGTCCCGCCGGGAACGCCAGGTTCTCACGCTACGTCCAGTACCTGAACGGCCAGGTCGCGGAACTCCTTCGCAACTACGGCGACATCGGCGTGATGTGGTTCGACGGGAACTGGGAAGGGACCTGGACCCACGAGCTGGGACAACAACTCTACGACCATTGCCGGTCGTTGCAGCCCAACGTCATCGTCAACAACCGTGTCGACGGCTGGTCACCGGTCAAGCAGACCACCCCACTCGGCGATTTCCGCACCCCCGAGCAGGAGGTCCCCGCCACCGGCTGGCCCGGCGTCGACTGGGAATCGTGCATCACGATGAACGGGAATTGGGGCTACAACGCCAAGGACAAGGACTTCAAGAGCACCGCGCAGTTGATCGGACTGCTCACCGAGACGGCGTCGAAGGGCGGGAACCTGCTGCTCAACATCGGGCCCAGGCCCGATGGGACGTTCCCCGACGAGAGTGTCGAGCGTCTGGCGGAGATCGGGAAGTGGATGGCGGTCAATGGCGTCGCGATCCACGGATCCACCGCCTCGCCATTTGAGGAATCACCCTGCCGGGTGACGTCGCAGCCGGGGAAGCTCAATCTCTTCGTCACCAACTGGGGAGAGTCGATCACCATCCCGGCCACTCCGAAGCCACTGACCGGCGCCTACCTCCTGGCCGACCCCTCGCGCACAGCACTCACGGTCCGGAAGGTTGACGAGGGGCTCAAGATCTCGCTGCCGCCGCAGGCACCCGATCCGATCTGTTCGGTGGTGGTGTGTGAGGCGGATGGGTAGGCGCGTGTAACGTGCCGGAGGGGCGCGGCGTGCCACACCCGTTCACCTCCAGCCATAACGTCAATCAGTGTCACAAATCACGACACCCTCATTTTCTGCGAGCGTCAAATTTCTAGATATTGCTAACCTGAGCACTAGGGGTTTCCGTAGGTGCCGCACGGGAGGCACTATGTACAGGAGTGTAACCGACGATTTTCAGCGACACGCTTCCAGATGCTTAGAACCGGGAGTTCACGCTCACACCACATGCCTGTCACTCGACACAATTAGGCCTTCTGGGTTAGTGAAGTCTTCTCCGGCATTCGTCACTACAGTTTCTGTTTGGCTGACCAACCGTCAGACGATCACCTTTAGTAGAGAGTATGCATGACCACGATAGCGCCGAAAGGAAGAGGTATGGACAACTCGATGAGGCTAATTGCCAGCGCGTGCATTGGGGCGCTGATCTTTGCCGCATGCAATGGCGAGCTGGTCAATCCCCTTCCTGGCCAGGGAGGCCAAGAACCGAGCATGTGCGCTTCCCAATGCCTCTTGGCGACCACCACAATGCCACTTCTAGCCGCACGCTGGACCGCCGATTCCGCACAAATCGGCATCCCACTTGGGACATTCACAATCCACGGTGCAGTCGGTGATTCGATTCGTCTTCGAGGGGAGGCGGACGCGACAGTCGCGGCTGCGATCCCGGACTCCGCGGTCGTGGTTATAACGGTCGAAGGCCGGGAGCTTCATGAGCCGCTTGTGGCGGTGCTGTCCGGCCGTACGGTATATACATTCGTGCGGGACGAAACCGTGATCATTACGTACGCACTCGCTAGGCGCTTAGGCGTGGTTCCCAGCGGCGCGTTCTCATTGCGACAGGAGGTCTATGGCGCGAGGATCACCAGAATGTGGGCACCTTGGGAAAGAGCATCGTCCTCTGGATTGGAGGCCATCGAAGTGCCGGGCCAAGCGTGCGGTTTCAACGCTCCGGGGACGTACTGCGGCGACTCGGTCACAATCTCACCGTACTCGCTGGGGTCAGCGTTTTCGCCCGATCAGTTCCAAGCAATGCCCGGCCACGGCTACCAAGGAACTATTGTGGTTGCGTTCACCATTCCGGTCGACTCTTTTGCAATTACGGTTTACGACCCAGATTGGCCGGGGAATAGAGTTGTCGCGCTGGACTCGAGTGGAGATACGTTGGCGTCGGTGGACATTCAAGGCGACAACACGCCCAACGTGCTCACGTCTCAGAGCGTTGTCATCGGCGTGACCGGTATCAAGACGGTGCTGCTTGTCGCCAATGATACGGACTATGTAGCCTATGGGCAGGCGAGTTTTAGCCGCCTCTGCCCGCCGACGACCGACGCCGCGCTAAACGACCCAGGAATTCGCTCAAGCTTTGTCAATGAACTTGCAATGTCGAAGGTCGGAGGCTCGCACGAGGTTGCCGGAGCAATTTATTTCAACCCGTCCACACAGGCATTCGAATTTGACACGCTCGTAACCAACGGTGGGCGTTGCGAGACTGGAGCGCTCACTATCCAGCCCGGGCAGAATGGGTTTCTGCTTTGGGGATTCTTCCATGTGCACCCAGATACCGCAGGCGCGGAAGTGACCTGCGTTCAAGGCGGCCAACTTATCACCGGCGTTTATGATCCGTACAAGTGGGGAGGCGGAAGCCCTACGGACTGGGGTGCCGTTGACTCCGCCTCAACCGCCATCGGATATGACCTTAGGTCCTACACTGCAGACTACTCCGACAAGGTGTGGCGATTGGATCCCCACGTGGATTCATTGCAGTGGGCTCAAAACGCAAATATTTGGAGGAACCGTGGCGATGCTTGTTACCAATAGGAGCCATATCGGGCCTCGACGCAGGCTGGCGCTTGCCCCCGCTTGGATGGCACTGCTATGCACCGTCGTGTCAGCCCGCTCGGCGTGGGGGCAGGCGAATGCCCCACTGCCTACCACAGCACCCTGCTACACAGCTGACAATACAAGTTCAGTTCTGCTTGCGTCGTTGCAGGCGATTGTTTCGGGAACGGACTCTATTTCGGGGAAACAGCGGTCGTACTCGGCACTCCCTCAGGGCACGACCGCAAGTGTGTCATTGGTGACCAACAAGACGACCTGTGCAAAGCTTCTCAAGGCGTACCAAGCCCAAACCGGCTTTGTCGCAGGGACGGTCAAGCAAGTCTACGCATTTCAGGTAGGGCAGTTGTACGTCGTAACTGATCCGCATTCAAAGGCGGGCGAATGGTCCCTTGCGCTCACGTTTGACTCAAAGATCAGCAAGGTGCTCGCGCGTGTCTTTCAATGAGGGCGATACCATTCGCTGCAGCCGGTGGTGCAGTGTCCGTTCTGCTGTCCATTCAGCCCGATCGGACCCACCATCTCCCCGGCACTATCCCGACAGATTGAGTGCTTCGTGTCGGATTGGCGGCATCGTGCCGGGGGAGGCGACTGGGTTCGATGGCCTGATAAGCGTTAGGTCGGAAGTCAGGTTGAAGGGCCATCGGGCTCCCGTTCGGAACCTTGAGCGGGAGCCCTCGCGCATCTTACCCCTCACCGAGGCGCCCGCAGGCCACCCGCTCTACCCGCTCGCGGGGCCGTCACACCGTCCACCCGCTCCTGAACTCCGGCTTCAAATAGAGCGCCGGCAACTGGACGTTCGTCGCCATCCCGGTGGTCTGATCGATGTCGAGGCGAGCACCGGTGCGAGCCGCGAGCACGCCCAGCAGCACCATCTCGGTGAGCGGGCCGGCGTGGCCATCGAACGACGACATCGGCTTGGCGCCGCCCTTCATCCCGTTGATCCACTCCACATAATGCCCCGGGCTCCGGGCGTACTTCTTGGCCGGCGGGTTGGCGCGGACCGCCGCGTCCTTCTTGGCATCCACCAGGAAGGGATCTTCGCCGTACATCCCGGCGATCAGCGTCCCTTCATCCCCGATCCAGATCTGGCCGCCGATATCGGCGATAGGCCACGGCTTGGCGGGATCGAGTCCGGTGGGCCTGACGGGATTGAGGCCGCCATCGCGCCAGGTCACCTTGATCTCGGGATAGTTCCCCTTGGGCGGGAACCAGTAGGTGATGCGTGAGCTCTTCGGCCCGCTCTCGGGGTGGAGCTCGGTGCACTCCGCCTCGACGCGTGTGGGCCACTTGAAGCCCAGCGCCCAGAAGGCGGCATCCATCCCGTGGCAGGCCATGTCACCCAACGCGCCGGTGCCGAAATCCCACCAGCCGCGCCAATTGAAGGGACAGTACGACGGGTGATACGGGCGCGCCGGTGCGGGGCCGAGCCAGAGATTCCAATCCAGTGTCGGTGGGACGTTGTAGGCCTCGAGGGGACGGTCGAGTCCCTGGGGCCAGATGGGTCGGTTGGTCCAGTACTGCACTTCGCGCAGCGTGCCGATGACGCCGGCTTCGACCCACTCGCGGACGACGCGGGTCCCTTCGCCGGCGTGCCCCTGGTTCCCCATCTGGGTGGAGAGTTTGGGATTGGCGGCCGCGGTCTGCTCCAGTGTCCGCACCTCATAGAGCGTCCGCGCCAGCGGCTTCTGGCAGAAGACGTGCTTGCCGGCGCGGAGTCCCAGCATCGCCGCGGAAGCGTGGGAGTGGTCGGGGATCGACACGGTGATGGCGTCGATGTTCTTCCCCATCTTGTCGAGCATCTCCCGGTAGTCCTTGAAGCGCGGGACGTTGGGATAGCTGCGATAGGCGTCGGCTGCCGACTCGTCGTCGACATCGGCAAAGGCGTAGATGTTGCCGCCGGCATCGCGCACACCGTCGATATCGCTCCTTCCCTTCCCGCCCGCCCCTATGCACGCGACGTTCGGCTTGTCACTCGGCGCCACGTAGCCCTTCCCACCCAGTACGTGGCGGGGGACGATCGTGAACGCCGCGGCGGCGGCTCCGCTCGCCTGCACGAAGTCACGACGCGACAGCTCCTTGGCCTTGCCCTCCGCCCCTCCGTCCCTCCGTCCTTCCGACTTCTTGCTCTTGCCCATAACCCCTCCTAGTTGGCCACCGGCGCCGACTTCGGCCGGAAGAGGATCGCGAACAATATGAACACCGCCAATGCACCGAAGGCAGGCCACTCCCAGATGCGGACCCAATCGTGGGTGGCCTGGGTGCACGTCGCCCCGACCTGGTGCTGGCAGGTGGTGAACTTCTCCACCACCCACCCCGAGGCGAAGGCGCCGATGAAGTAGCCGACACCGTTGGTGACGAAGTTGATGAGTCCTTGTGCCGCGGCGCGGACCTTCACTCCCGCCTTCTCATCGGTGTAGATCTGCCCCGCCACAAAGAAGAAGTCGTAGCAGAGGCCGTGGAGGAGGATGCCGAGGTAGATCAGCCACATCAGGTCGCCGGACTTGCCGTGGCTGAAGGCGAAGTAGCGCGCCGCCCACGCCGCCATCCCGGCCAGCATGATGGTCTTGATCCCGAACTTCCGGAGGAAGAAGGGGAGCAGGAGCATGAAGCCCAGTTCCGACCACTGGCCGAAGGTCTGGATGAAGGCCGGTTCCGGGGCGCCGATCTCGTTCAGGAACGGATTGGCGAAGGTGTAGTAGAACTGGAGCGGGATGCAGAGCAGGAACGAGCCCAGCACGAAGATCAGGAACGAGCGGTCCTTGAGGAGGCTCAGCGCGTCGAGCCCCAGTGCATCACGGACGCTGAACGGAGCCCCCGCCGCCTTGGGTGGCGTATGCGGGAGGGCGAGGGAAAAGAGGCCGAGGACCACCGAGGCGCCGGCGGCCATCTGCATCGGGAGGACCAGCGCATCGGCGTGGAGCCATTTACCGACGAGGGTCCCCGCCACGATCCAGCCGATGGTGCCGAGTACCCGGATGGCGGGGAATTCCTTGGCGGGATCGGCGATGTGGTGGAAGGCGATCGAATTGGAGAGCGAGAGCGTCGGCATGAAGCAGAGGGCGTAGACGATCAGTGCCGGGTAGAAGGTGCCGAAGGTCGTGAGCGTCGAGGTGTACCACATCACCACCGCACCCAGCAGGTGGAGCACTGCCAGGATCTTCTCAGTGGCAAAGAACCGATCCGCCACCATCCCGATGAAGAAGGGGGAGACGAGTGCGGCGATCGCCGTGGCGCCGAACGCGAGTCCCACCTCGCGTCCGCTGAAGTGGAGCGTCTGGCCCAGGTAGGTGCCCAGGGTGACGAACCAGACCCCCCAGATGAAGTACTGGAGGAACATCAGTGCGCTGAGCTTGGTCTTGATCACGCGGGCTCCGTGGTATCAGGTGCTAGGTACTAGGTATCAGGTGTGACCGGGACCGTGGCGGCGTCCGTGGCGCAAGCGACTTGATGGTAGAGCGGCGACCCGGGAAGGGCGCATTACCATTGGGGTCGTGGTGGAGGGGGAAGCGTGAAAAACGCGTCCTCAAGCTATTCCGGGGTGCGGGGGGGCGCCAGCCTCACCCCCTGTCCCCCTCTCCTCATACGAGGAGAGGGGGGACGCCGAACCGGCGTCTTTCGCGCGGCGCTATAGGGCGGGCGCTCTGCGCCTGCCTCAACGACGACCATCGCTCTGCCTCAATGGCGGGCCCGGAGGGCCCGCCCTATAGGTCGCGCATCGGCTCTCACCCCCCGGCGCCTGAAGGCGCCTCTCTGTGATGCGCCCTAAAGGGCTTTCGATGGACGCATGGGGCGCACGGCGCGCATGCGGTGCGTGGACGAATAGGCGCGTGGACGCACCAAGAACTGTCACCCCGACGCGGAGCTTAGCGAAGCGGAGGGATCTTCTCCTCGTGACTCGGAGGTTCGTCAAGGGCCACCGAGCGGTGTTGAGAAGATCCCTCGGTCGCGTTGCTCCCTCGGGATGACGCTCCTTGTTTGTACGACGGACCGCCCGTTCCCCCCGGCGCCTGAAGGCGCCTCTCTGGAATGCGCCCTAAAGGGCTTGGATCGGAGCGCTCCCCCCTCTCCACGAACGTGGAGAGGGGGTAGGGGGTGAGGAAGAGCCGCAGGGAGAGGAGGCCAGTCAGTGAGGGGTCGCCCATCCACCTATCCTTCCCCATGCCCCTCCGCCCCCTCGAACGCCTCTTCGGCCTGGCCCTCATCATCCTGGGATGGCGGATCACCGCCGGCGCCTGGCACGACGCCTCACTCGGCACACCCTTCTCCCTCACCGCCGCGCTCGCCGGACCCGCCCTCGCGCTCATCGGCATCGGCGTTACCTTCTTTCGGGCCGAACGCTCAGCGCTCCTCGACCTCCTCCACCTCCGCACCAAGTGGATCGCACTGGTGCTCCTGGCCCTCTTGGTCGGCGCACTCGATGTGGGGCATTTGATGGGGTGGTGAGTGGGGAGGCGCATGAGACGCGTAGGGCGCATAGACGCATGAGACGCATGGACGCATAGGGCTCATGAGGCGCATAGGGCGGGTGGTCAGGCAGATCAACGTACAAGGGAGACTGCGATGAAGATGCTTCATTCGATCAGCTGGCTCGCGGTGGCGCCACTCCTCCTCGTGTCCACAGCCGGGTCACCAGGTGGTAATGGAACCCCCACGCTGCGGCAGCCGATCTCGACCGGTCGACCAACTGCGTTGTCTCCTGTCTCTTTTCTCGCTTCTCCTGTCTCGCTTCCCGCGTCTCGCCCCCTCGACAACGGCCTCGCCCGCACGCCGCCGATGGGCTGGAACAGCTGGAACAACTTCGGCTGCGCAGTGAACGAAGCCACGGTCCGGAGCGCCGCCGACGCGATGGTCTCCTCGGGGCTCAAGGACGCCGGCTACTCCTACGTCAACATCGACGACTGCTGGCAGATCGCGCGCGCCGCCGATGGCATGATCATCGTCGACTCCACCCGCTTTCCCCACGGCATCAAGCCCTTGGCCGATTACGTCCACTCCCTCGGCCTCAAGCTCGGCATCTACTCCGACGCCGGTGTGATGACCTGCCAGGGGCGTCCCGGCGGCTACGGCCACGAGATGCAGGACGCCAAGACCTACGCCGACTGGGGAGTCGACTACCTCAAGTACGATTGGTGTTATGTGGAGGGGAAGGACAAGCAGGGGAAAGCGTGGGTCGCCGATCCGCGTCCGGAAGTGCTCTACGGCAAGATGCGTGACGCACTCGCCGCGAGCGGCCGACCGATCGTCTTTTCCCTCTGCAATTGGGGCCACTTCCAGCCGTGGATGTGGGGCCCCGCCATCGGCAACCTCTGGCGCACCACCGACGATATCTCGGACACCTGGGCCAGTCTCCTCAACATCGCCGACTCGAACGATCTTCACGCCGCCTCGGCCGGACCCGGCCACTGGAACGACCCCGACATGCTCACCATCGGGCTTCGCGGCAAGGGCCAGATCGGTACCGGCGACATGACCGATGACGCCTACCGGGCGGAATTCTCGCTCTGGTCGGTGATGGCGGCACCGCTCATCATCGGGGCGGATGTGCACGCGATGGACAGCGTCACCGCCTCGATCCTGCTCAACAAGGAAGTGATCGCGATCGACCAGGATCCGCGCGGGGTGCAGGGGCGGAAGGTCCGGAGCGAGGGGGGGCTCGAGGTGTGGGCCAAGCCGCTCGCCGCAGACCAGGGACGGGACCGTGCGGTGGTGTTGTTCAATCGCACCGCGGCAGCCGCGACGATCGCGTTCACCTGGAAGGAGCTCGGGCTCGACACGACCTCACTGCGCGTGCGCGACCTCTGGGCCCACGCCGACCGCGGAGTGCAGAAGGACGGCTGGAGTGCGGTGGTACCGAGCCACGGGGTGGTGATGGTGCGAGTAGGCGCATAGACGCATGAGGCGCATAGACGCATAAGGCGCATAGACGCATGAGACCGGTCGCGTGGGGGGTGGCCTGCGGCCACCCCATCAACCCGCCTCACACCCTGTCCCCCTCGTCGAGCGCTCTTCCTCACCCCCTACCCCCTCTCCACGTTCGTGGAGAGGGGGACGTCGCACGGGTGTCGATCACGGGCCGCAATAGGGCGGGCCATCTGGGCCCGCCTCCACGACGATGTTCGCGCCCCTCAATGGCGGGCCCGGAGGGCCCGCTCTATTGGTCGCGCATTTGTTCTCACTGCCGGCGGCTAAAGCCGCCTCTCGGCATGGCGCCCTGAAGGGCTTTCGATGGATGCGTGCGGCTGTTCATGCGCCTTAAGCGCCCTTCTTCCCCGC
>JBAUHI010000069.1:0-4471 GCA_049680185.1 Gemmatimonadales bacterium
CCGAAATAGCGGCCGAGGTCGGGATTGACCGGCGCGAATTCCATGTCCCCCAGCGGCGACCCGACCCGGAGGAACACCTGATCACGCATCATCGGGAGCATCTGGTCGGGTGAGAAGTTCCCGGAGAACGGAGCGTCGCCGGGTTCCGGGACCTTGAAGCCGTACCGGAATGCGCCCCCCGGGGTCGCCCGGAAGGCGAACGGCATCCCGGTGTCGCCGGACACGGAGTAGGTCATGACCCCGTCGGCCTCGGAGGCGACGAGCGGCACGGTCTTCCGTTCCTTCCCGCGCCGGAACTCGACCGCCACCGTGTCACCGGCAGAGAGTCCGCTGGCAAGGTCGAGGAGCTTGAGGCCCGGCTGGGAACGCGGCGCATCCGCATCGTCGTCGGAGGTCGAGCGTCGAGCGGAGCGGTCGACCAGCGCGATCCCCTTGAGCTTGGTGATGATGTCGCCACCCTGGATCCCGGCCTTGGACGCGGGCCCGCCGGGTGTGACGCTCTGGACCGTGGCGCCGATCGAATCGTTGGGCCCGGGCCGCATGTCGACCATCACCCCGATACGCCCCCGCCCACTTACCGTGATGTTGAATGCCCCCGCTTGCGTGGGCACACGTTGGAGCGTGATCGTCCCGCCCTGCTGTGCGGCCGCCGGGGTGGCGATCATCGCTGCCATCATCAACACCAGACCATGTGTTCGCATTCGGATCTCCTTGGGCGTCAGAGGCCCACGTTGCTCGCGTGTGTGAGGTGGACGTCCACCAGGGCGTCGAGGAGCCCCACCCGTTGGCGCCACAGTTCGAGGGTACGGGCATCGTTGGTCCGGTGTGCCGGTTCCAACTGGATCAACTGCAACTGTTGGTCGAGACCTGCAATGCGGCCTTCGAGTTCGCTGGCCACCTGTGCCGTGGTCAGGTCGCTGGCGCGCTGATCGGGATGGATGCGGTGGAGCTCACCTTCGAGTGCGGACGACGTCCGCATCGCGGCATCGATCTGTTGCTGCGCCGTAACGGGCATCGGGCGGAACATGTCCCCGGCCACCAGCACCAGCGCGATCGATGCCGCCAGCGCCAGCGACCCGGCACCGACCCACCGGGTGCGCCGGATCCGCCGCGTGCGGGACACCGCCGCCGCCACCGCGGGCCACCGGTCGCGATCGGGCCGGAGCGCGGGCAATGCGCGCAACCGCGCCACCCGCTGGTGCAGGGCATCGAACTCGGCACGACAGGCGGCGCAGCGCACGAGATGTTCACGGACCGCGGCGGAACCCGGTTCGACGCCAGGCTCCCGGAGCGCGTTCAGCTGTTCCATCGTCACGTGCGTCATGATCCCGCCTCCTCGCCCAGCCAGCGGCGCAACTTCTGGTGCGCCCGTGCCAACTGAGACTTCGAAAAACTCGCCGTCCGGTCCATCATCGTCGCGATCTCTTCGTGGGTGTAGCCCTCGACGTCGTGCAGCCACACCACGGCACGGGACGTTTCCGGCAGGCGCCCGAGCGCCGTCTCCAGGTCCATTCGGAGGAGATCATCCCCGCCCCGTCCCGGATGGATGTCGTCCTCGAGCGGCTCAACGTCGCGGTATTTGTTGCGACGCAACCGCATCAGTGCCTTGCTCGACGCAATGGTCCGGATCCACCCCCACAAGCTTCCGTCACCCCGATACCGCGCCAACGACCGGTGGACCTCCAGGAACGTCTCCTGCATCACGTCCTCGGCGTCCTCCGCCGTCCGGCAGATCCGCCGCGCGAGGGTGTACACCGGGGCCTCGAACGCCCGGTAGAGCGATTCGAAGCCGGCCGGATCGCCCGCGCGTGCCCGGGCAAGCGCCGCATCCGATTCCACCATGGGATAGGAGTCCACCGTCACATGTGAAAGATGCAGGGGGGACGGGGTTGGTTGCAGGGCAGTACGGGAGGGTGAACGGTCAACAGTGAAGGGTGAACGGGGAGACAGCGCACGTCGTACGGACTATGGCCTCAACTCGTTTCACCACAATATCTTAGGTGGCCCGCACACACCGGCGCCGCTGGTGGCCGGCCCGTTCACCCTTTACCGTTCACCTTTCACGCCCCATTCGAACCGCCCGCTTAGATTCCGGCAATGACCGCCCCCACACCGCACGAATGGCAGCACCATCTCGAGGACGAGGCCGATGCGGCCTTCCTGTATCGGGAACTTGCCGCCGCTGAAGGAGACGCCGAGAAGCGCCGGATCTACCAGGAGTTGGCGCACGTCGAGGATCGCCACACCGAGATCTGGCGCAAGCTGATCCTTGAGGCAGGGCATGCCGTGCCGCCGGTACGGCCGTCAGCGCGGGCCCGGACGCTGGCGTGGCTGGCCCGTCGATTCGGACCCGGGTTCCTGCTTCCGATGCTGCTGGAGGAAGAAGGCCGGGAGGTGAAGGGCTATCTCTCCCTCTACAAGCGCACGCCGGCCGGCAACGCCCAGGACACTGCACTCCTCCTGGCCAAGGAATCGGCCCAACACGCGCAGTCGCTCGCTGGCATGGCGGGGCGCAGCAGCGAACCGTGGCACAAGACCGGCGCCGGCGGATTCCTGCGGAACCTGGTGTACGGATTCAACGACGGGCTCACCGCCAACTTCGGGCTCCTGGCCGGGATCGTCGGCGCGCAGGGGTCGATGGTGGCCGCCACCCACGCGGTGCTGGTGGCGGGGATCGCCGGGACGGCCGCCAACGCCCTGTCGATGGGATCCTCGGGATACCTGGCCGCCAAGAGCGAGCGCGAGGTGTTCGAGCACGAGATCGCGATGGAACGCGAAGAGATCCGGCTGATGCCCGACGTCGAGCGCGACGAGCTTGAGCTCATCTACCAGGCCAAGGGGATCCCGGCGGCGCAGGCCAAGGTCCTGGCGGACGACGTGATGCGAGACCCTGAACGCGCGCTCGGCGAGCAGGTGCGCGAGGAGCTCGGCATCGGCGAGGCCACCAGCACCCCGATGCGGGAGGCGTGGATCACCGGGAGCGCCACCGCCGTGGGGTCGCTCATCCCGGTGCTTCCCTTCTTTTTCTGGAGCGGGCCCGCCGCCATCTGGTCGGCGTTCACGATCGCGATGCTCTCGCACTTCGGCGTCGGCGCGGCACGGAGTCTCTTTACCGGCCGGGGGATCATCCGGTCGGGGATGGACATGTTCGTGATCGGGTTGGGGATCGCGGTGGTGGGGTACTTCGTCGGCGAGGGGATCGTCCGGATCCTGTGACAGGGGCGACGGCCCGTTCGCCTGGCGCAGCGGCGAGGCGCGTGTCGCGTAGGCAGGGGCGACGCCCTGCGTCGCCCGAAACCCTGCGGCGACGAATGATGCTCACAGCGGCGATCCGCACCACGCCGCATCATTCGGATGACGCCGCGATCGGAGGCCCGGGCTAGCCTGCACGATGGTTCGGCCAGACCATCCAAGCAGACGATCCCTTCGCCTCCCCGGCTTCCCATATGCAGGCCCGTGGACCTACTTCGTCACGTTCTGCACCTATCACCGGCGAACGATCCTTGCAGCGCCATGTCGAGGCGCCCTCGTGCTGCTCCCGGCCGGCCAGATCGTGGCGGCAGAGTGGTTCCAGCTGGGTCACCACCGTCCCGCATGCGAACCCCTGGACCACATCGTGATGCCAGACCACTTCCACGGTGTCCTTCGGGTCATCGATGAGACACCGGGCGCGCTCTGGCGGGCGATGTCCTGCTTCAAGGGAGAGGTCACCAAGACGGCACGTCGACTGGGCGTTGCCGGCCGTGACCCGATGTGGGCCCGCGGGTACTACGAGCGGGTGGTCCGGAGCGACGCCGAATTGTGCCGGATCCAGCGATATATCGCTGACAACCCACGGCGCTGGATGGAGAAGGTTCGGGCGGCGCAGGGCGCCGCCCCCACCGGTATGCAATCGTCGTAGCGAAGGTTCGGGCGGCGCAGGGCACCGCCCCCACCGGATGGAGAAGGTTCGGGCGGCGCAGGGCACCGTCCCCGCCAGATGGAGAAGGTTCGGGCGGCGCAGGGCACCGCCTCCATCAAAATGCGATCGTTGTCGGCGCGCTCACATCACAAAATTGACCAGCCGTCCCGGCACGTAGATCGTCTTCCTGGGGTGTCCGCCACCCAGATGACGCTGGACGCCGGGATCGGCGAGCGCTGCCGCCACGACCTCGGGCTCGCCGGCGTTCCGGTCCACGGTGATCCGGCTGCGGGTCTTGCCGTTCACCTGGATCGCCACTTCCAGCGAATCGTCCACTGCCAGCGCCGCATCGAAGGCCGGCCAACGGGCGTCGAACACGCTCCCCGAGTGGCCGAGCCGTTCCCAGCACTCCTCCGCAAAGTGCGGCGCCACCGGCGCCACCAGCAGCACGAGCTCCTCCACCAGTGCCCGGTGGTGGCACCCTTCCTCGCGCACGGCGTTGAGCAGTTCCATCACCGCCGCAATGGAAGTGTTGTACCGCAGCTCCTCCATCCCCTCGGTGGCCCGCAT
>JBAUHI010000070.1:0-3604 GCA_049680185.1 Gemmatimonadales bacterium
GTCTGCGCGACCACTACATCCAGTTGTTCTCCGTGACCCTCCGTGTACTCCGTGCCTCCGTGGTGTGCAGTTCTCCGTGACCTCCGCGCCGGAGTCTGCCCTGAGCGCAGCGAGGGATGGTTGAAGCTGTCATCGCGCGTTCGTGGTGCCTGCACAGAACGACAAAGCCCCGGCCAGTGGACCGGGGCTTCGTGGTGCAACGGGGACCGCCTAGGATCACTCCCCTTCGGTGGCCTTGAAGTCGATCTTGACCGGCGGGATGATCGGCTCGTCGGGATAGCTCAGGACCGCCAGCACGATCCGATGGTGGATCGGGTCGACCTCGAGCACCTTGAGCTCGACGACCTGGCCCTCCTGCACCGACTCCTCGGGCTTGTCGGTCTCGGGGATGCCAAGTTGCGAGAGCGGGACGAACCCTTCGAGGTCCTCGCCCAGGTCCACCACGACGCCCTTGTCCATCATCCGGACGGTGCGACCGCGGAGCTCGCGACCGATCGGGTAGGTCTCCCCGATCTTGAGCCACGGATCCTCCTGCGCCTGCTTGAGCCCCAAGGAGATCCGCTTGTTGTCGGAATCGATGTTGAGGATGACCACATCGACGGTATCGCCTTTCTTGACGACCTCCGACGGATGCTGCACCCGCTTGGTCCACGACATGTCGGAGATGTGCACCAAGCCGTCGATGCCCGGCTCGATCTCGACGAAGGCGCCGAAGCTGGTCAAGTTCCGCACCTTGCCGGTGATCCGGGTGCCGACCGGGTACTTGAGCGGCAACTGCACCCACGGATCCTGCTCGGTCTGCTTCATGCCGAGGGAGATCTTCTCCTCCGACTCATCGACCTTGAGCACCACGGCGTCGATGGTCTCGCCGATGCTGACGATCTTCGACGGGTGCCGGACGTTCCGGGTCCAGCTCATCTCGGAGATATGCACCAGGCCTTCGATGCCGGGCTCCAGCTCCACGAAGGCGCCGTAGTTCGTGATCGACACCACCTTGCCCTGCACCCGCGTGCCGACCGGATACTTGGCGGCCACGTTCTGCCACGGGTACGCCTGCAGCTGCTTCATGCCGAGGCTGATGCGCTCCCGCTGCCAGTCGATGTCCAGGATCTTGACCTCGACCTCCTTGCCGATCTGGACCACTTCGGTCGGATGGGAGACCCGGCCGTAGGACATGTCGGTGATGTGCAGCAGGCCGTCGACGCCACCGAGATCGATGAACGCGCCGAAGTCGGTGATGTTCTTGACGACGCCCTTCCGCACCTGGCCCACCTCGAGCTCCTTCATCAGGTGCTCGCGCTTGTGGGCGCGCTCGTGCTCCAGGATGACCCGGCGGCTCACGACGATGTTGCGGCGGCGCTTGTTGAGCTTGATGATCTTGAACTCGTAGGTCTGACCCAGGAGCTCGTCGATGTTGGGCACCCGGCGGAGCGCGATCTGGCTCCCCGGCAGGAATGCGTCGACACCCATCAGGTTCACGACCACGCCGCCCTTGATCTTCTTGACCAGGGTGCCTTCGACCGGCTGGTCGCTCTCGTGCGCCTGGCGGATCTTCTCCCAGACGCGCATGAAGTCGGCCTTCTTCTTGGAGAGGACGACCGCCCCCTCCGCATCCTCGAGATGCTCCAGGAAGACCTCGACCTCTTCGCCTTCCTTCGGGATCTCCTTGAACTCATCGAGCGCCACCGACCCCTCGGACTTGAAACCCACATCGAGGATGACGGCGTTCTCGGTCACACGCAGGACCTTCGACTTGACGATCTCGCCCTCGGCGATCTGCGACATCGTGCCCTCGTACATCGAGAGCATCTCTTCATACTCCGAGTCGGAATAATCCTCGTCATAGAGGTCATTCCGGACGCGGATGCCGGAGGGGAGGTCGAAATGCATCTTGTGCTTGTCGGAATCGAGAAGTTCGGGCATACCGGTGGGACCTTCCATAACGCCGCGCCGGGGAGGCCGCGGATCAAGGGTGATGTTCCCGTCCCGGGCCGGATGCCCGATGGGGAGCCGCCAAAGATGGCGGCCCGTACCCCCGTTTTCAAGGGGTCTGGGCGAACCCTCGTTCCCGGGCCCGCGCGACGATCCACGCCACCTGCTGCTCGAAATCGAGGCCGGTGGTGTCGAGGGGGAGCGCATCAGCGGCCTGTCGAAGGGGGGCAACGGCCCGGGTCGAGTCGGCCAGGTCGCGGGCCTCGAGTGCGGCAGCCTCCCGGGCAAGCGCGACCTCGTCCATCGGCCTCCCCCACTGGGCGGAGCGACGGCGGGCCCGGGTCTGGGGCGAGGCGGTCAGGAACACCTTAAGGCCGGCGTCGGGAAAGACCACGGTCCCGATATCCCGACCATCCACCACCACGCTCCCTGCCCCAAGTGCCGCCTCTTGCAGCCGCACGTTGACCCAGTCCCGGAGCGCCGGGATGGCCGAGACTGGCGACACGGCCCCGGTGACCTCGGGGGTCCGGATCCGGGGCTCGGCATCCACGCCGTCGAGCCAGACGCCGAACGATGCCTGATCGAGCAGGAGCTCCAATCGACGGCGCTCCGCCGCGGCCAGGATCTCCGTGTGTGGCACCGCCGCCGCGGTGGTCCGGGTCGCGACGGCCGATTCCAAGGCCACCAACGCCAGTCCCCGATACAACGCCCCGCTGTCGAGGTGGGGCACGCCGAGCGCCTGGGCGACGGCTGCGGCCGTGCTCGATTTGCCCGAGGCAGACGGCCCATCGATCGCGATGACGCGGGATTCGGTCACGGGTCGCGGGTCGGGGGTCGCGAGTGACAGGTGGCCGGTGGCGGGTGGCGGGTGGCGGGACATGGGGTGAATCTATTCCCTTCCCCGAGCGCCGCGCGCAGCCACCGAGCGGAGCGCCGCCGGGAAGCCCGGAAAGCTCACCCCGGCGCAGGCCAGGTCGTCGATCTTGATGACGGCGCCCGGCACCGTCCCGAGGACCGCGAACGCCATCGCGATCCGGTGATCGCCCAGGGTGCGCACCCGTCCCCGCGGCGGACGATCGCTGCCGGTGACGTAGAGCTCATCGCCGACCGCCTCGGCCAGGACGCCAACACTCGCCAGATCCTCGGCGAGGAGCGCCAGGCGGTCGCTCTCCTTCACGCGCAGTTCGCCGAGACCGCGGAAGACCGTGGTCCCTGCCGCGCGCGCCGCGAGTATGGCAAGGATCGGCACCTCATCGATGAGCGCGGGGATCTCCGCCCCGGTCACTTCGGTGGCCACCAATGTCGACGCCTGCGCCACCAGAGTCCCCACCGGCTCGCCCCATTCTTCCCGATCCGGCTCCAGCTGGACGGAGGCGCCCATCCGCGCCAGCACCTGGAGGAAACCGGTGCGGGTCGGATTCAAGCCGACACCGGTGACGGCGAGCTCCCCGGCATCGGCCAGGAGTGCTGCGGCGACGAGGAACGCGGCGGATGAGGGATCGCCGGGGACCTGCAGCTCGAACGGCGCCAGGCGCGCGCCGGGCACCGAGTGGATCCAGCCATCGGACGATCCCTCCACCGCAAAGCCGAAGGCGCGGAGCAACCGTTCGGTGTGGTCACGGGAACGGCCCAGCGACTCCAGAAGGTGCACGGGGACCGCCGCCGCCATTCC
>JBAUHI010000071.1:0-102847 GCA_049680185.1 Gemmatimonadales bacterium
CCCCGAAATACTCCCCCCAACGCTTCTCGACCAGGCGGACCGTGTCCTCCGGCATCGTCACTACCGGCGGGTATCCCGGCTTCCAGGTCGCGTCGATGCCGATCCGGCCGCCGTACACCGGCTTGGCACCGACGAACCTCTGCTCCCCGTAGATCATGTCGCGGGCGGGATCGAAGCGGGTGAAGATCCCCCAGATGAGGTTGGTCCGATCCTCAATGTCCACGTCCTCGCTCACCGCCGCGATGAACCGCACCGGGCCGAGTCCCTGCCACTTGATCAGCTCCTGCAGGACCTCGCGGGGATGGTCCTTGACCTGCACGACCAGGAATCCTTCCACCAGCCGATGGCCACGGATGCGCGCATCGAACTTGGCGGGATCTTCCACCGCGCGGGGCGGCTCCGCCGGCTGCACCACTTCGCCGGTCGCATCGAGCACCAACTTGCTGCCGACGTGGAGGGTGAACGACGTGTAGTCGAGCGTATCGAGTGGCGCCGTCGGGATGAGGAGCATTCGCTCCGCCGGTTCGAAACGGTGCCAGAGCTCCCGCAGCACCCGGGCATAGTCCCGCACTGGCACGTCGCCCCGCACCATCAGCATCACCTTGGTGAGCGAAAGCTGGCCGGTGCCCAGGAGGTTGAACGCGGTCTTCAGGATCTCCTTGGGATGCCGTTCCTTCGACGCCACGATGAGCAGATTGTGGAACGCCGCGGCATCGGAGGCAAAGAGATCGACGACAGAGGGATTCACGACCTTGATGAGCGGACCGACGATGTCGCCGACGGCACGCCCGATCCAGAGGTCCTCCTGCGGCGGCACCCCCACCACCGCTGCCGGCACGATGGGCGCGCGACGTCGGGTCACCTTCCGGACATGGAATACCGGGAAGAGCTCCGCCTCGGAGTAGTGGCCAAAGTGGTCACCGAAGGGGCCCTCCATCCGGCGTTCTCCTGGTGGCACCACGCCCTCGAGGATCACCTCGGCGTTGGCGGGCACCGAGAGCGAGATCGTCTTCCCGCGCACCAGGCGGGTGGGAGCGCCGCGGATGTAGCCGGCAAAGCCGAGCTCGTCGAGATCTTCAGGAAGCGGGAAGATGGCGGAGAGCATGGTGACCGGATCTCCACCGATCACCACCGCGGCCTCCAGCGGCTGGCCGAGACGTTCGGCCTCGAAGTGGTGGCCGCGCCCACCCTTCATCGACTGCCAGTGCATCCCGGTGGTCTGGTCATCGAACACCTGGAGCCGGTACAGGCCGAAGTTCCGGCGGCCGTTGGTCGGCGAGATCGTGAGCGTCGGCCCCCAAGTAATGAAGGGGCCGCCGTCCCGCGGCCAGCTCCACAGGTTGGGAAGCGTGGTGAGTGCCGGATCCTCCACCACTTCCTGCACCGGCCCCGAGCGCACTGGCCGCGGACGGATGTGGCGGGCCCGGAGCAACTGGCCGCGTGCCGCCCAAAAGGCGCTGAGCGATGGCGGGTTGAGGCGCTGGATGAGGCCGAGGAGCTCTTCCCCGATCTGCTGCGGATGGCGGCCGAGCGCAAGCTCGATCCGGCGTTCGGAGCCGAAGAGATTCAATACCATCGGAAAGCGTGCGCCCTTGACTCGCTCGAAGAGGAGCGCCGGCCCGTTCTCCCGGACCACACGCTGCACGATCTCGGCGATCTCGAATTTCGGATCCACCTCGACCGACACGCGCTTCAGCTCACCGAGGCGTTCGAGCTCGGCAGTGAAGGTCTGGAGGTCGGGCCATGCGCGCATAGGCACTAGGTGTTAGGTCCTAGGTGGAGTGGGTGGCGGGTGGCGAGTGGCGCGTTCGGTTCGTGCCTGGCGCCCGTGCGCGCAGCGCTCTCACCAACCCCGATAGCATCTTCTGCAGGCGATCGAGTCGATCCATGTAGATCGTCACGTCCTGATGCGCCACGAAGCCGAGATCTCGGGCCCGCAATAGGTGACACTCGAGCTCTGTCGCGGAGCCCATCGCAATATCAACGAATCGCGCGAGGTCGGCAGAAGAGGACCGCCCGCATCCCTCCGCCAAGTTCGCCGGGATCGAGCCTGCTGCTCTGGTGATCTGCGACCGCAGTCCGTAACGCTCCTCCGGCGGCAGCGGCCGGACGATCCTGTAGACATCCACGCTCAGGCTGTGCGCGAGCTGCCACGCGTCGAGCTTCTTGAAATCCGACATCTGGGCGACCCCAAAGATATGAAGCCACCATCGTACCTCTGGGGATCAGCCCGCCGGTAACCACTTCTGCTGACGCATCGACCCAAATAACTCCGGATCGCCCGGCTACCGACGCACCCGCCACTCGCCACCCGCCACCCGCTCTCCCACGTGGATCGCGACGATGCCAAAGAAGAGGCGCCGGAAGGCGACCTCCGAGAATCCATTCGAAGCCATTCGCCTTTTCAATTCATCCGCCCCCGGAAATGCCAGCACCGACTCCGGCAGGTAGGTGTATGCATCTGCGTGTCGGGAGATCAGCCGCCCCACGAGCGGGAGGACGTGGCGAAAGTAGAAGTAGTAGAGCGCTCGAAAGGGGGCGAACGGCGGCTGCGAGCATTCCAGCACCACCAATCGTGCGCCGGGCTTGAGGACCCGTGCGGCTTCCCGAAGCCCCGCGTCGAGGTCGCTGAAATTCCGGACCCCGAACCCGACCGTGCCGCCGTCGAAAGTGTCGTCGCCAAAGGGGAGCTCCAGCGCGTCGGCGGCGAGAGGCTCGAGTCGCGGCGCCTTGTTGCGCCCGAGCCGGAGCATCTCAGGTACGAAATCGGCAGCCACGACCCTGCCCGCGAACCCCTTCCGCCTCCCCAGCTCGGCGGCCAGGTCCATCGTGCCGGAACAGAGGTCCAGGTAGCGCCCGCCCGGGACGCGCTCCCAGTCGAGCCGATCGACGGCGAGCCGCCGCCAACGCCGGTCGGCGTTGAGCGAGAGGAGGTGGTTCAGGAGGTCGTAACTGGGGGCGATGGCGGCGAACATCTGCCTGACGTAGGACCGCTTCTCGGCGCCGCCCGTCACGGGTAACTTGAGTTCCGTGGCCGACATAGCCGCCAAACCTACCCCTCCCGAAAACACCGGCGCAAGCCGGATCCCGGCCCGTGGCTGAGCGCCGGCCGCTTGCCGCCGGCGCCACCGACCAGGACGTCGTCCTCGCCGCCCGGCGGGGCAGCGAAGCCGCGTACCGGGAGCTCCTCAAGCGCTACGAGCGCCCGGTCTTCTCGCTCATCTACCGGATGGTCCGTGACCGCGAGCTGGCGGAGGACCTGACGCAGGAAACGTTCATCAAGGCGCTCAACGCGCTCGATTCCTACCGCCCTGAATACAAGTTCTCCAGCTGGATCTTCAAGATCGCCAACAACGCCGCCATCGATCAACTCCGACGGCGGGAGCTCGACACGCTCTCGCTCGACGGCGCGCCGAGCGCAGAGACCGCAGAGGCCATCGAGGCCACGTCGCTCCAGGTGGGGTCGAAGGGGGAATCGCCCCTCGATGAACTTGAGGCCAAGGAGATCGGCACCGCCATCGAGCAGGCCATCGGCCGGCTCCGTCCGGAGTACCGCTCCTGCATCCTGCTCCGTCACGTGGAGGGGCGTGCCTATGAAGAGATCGCAGAGATGCTGGACCTGCCGCTGGGTACGGTGAAGACCTATATCCACCGTGCCCGCAATGAGTTACGGGAATACCTGTCCGACCTGAAGCGCTGAAACCCCTAGTGCAGACCGTTCGTAGGAGAGCCCAGTGATGACCGAACCCACCCCCACGCACCTGACGCCGGACGATCTCGATCTCTGGCTTGCCGGCGAACTACCGCCGGGACGTTTGGTGCACCTGGATGACTGCCCCGACTGCTTTGCCCTGGCGCATGCCGAGCGACGCGTGGTGGCCCTGATCGCGGCATTGCCCGTGATCGCGCCGCACGCCGGACTTGGCGATCGCGTGATGGCGGTGGTGCGGGTGCCGCCAGCGCCGGTCCGGGCGCCGTGGCGGGTGCTCGCGCACCCGTCGCTGCTCGGACCCCGTTGGCGGATCATGGCAGCCGCATCCGTGGTGGTGGCGGGAGGCGCAACGGTGAGCGCGGCATGGAGCCTCGCCCACCCGAACGCCTTCCCCGCCGCCAGTGCATGGGTGGCGGGTGAGGCCAGCCAGTGGTTCTGGATCACGGTCCGGACCCTGGCCTCGAACGTCACCGAGCAGACCTGGTATGGGGTCGCCCGGTCACTCGTGGGCTCCCCGGCTCGTGCGGCGCTCGTCTCCGTATTCGGCATCCTGCTCTATGCGAGCGGGATCGTCGCGATGCGGCGCTTGCTCACGCCCGCGGCTCGGGGGTCCCGTGCGCAGGCCTAGCCTCCTCCTCGCCATCCTGTTGGTGGTCCCCGCCGGTCGCCTCGTGGCCAGCGGCGGCCATCGCATTCCGTCCAATGCGTTCGCGGCGCCGATCGCCTTCCTGCGTCAGCTCCTGCATGTCGGCCCCGGGCCGACGGTGCGAGACCACGAGGTCGTGGTCTCTTCCGACAGCCGCACACTCATCCTCCACCTGACCGATGGATCGGACCGGACGTTCACCCTGACCCAGGGACGCCTGCTGATCGACGGCGTCACCAGTGGACATTACGCGCCGGCCGGGGATCTCGAGATCGCATGGCAGGGGCTCTTGAGCGACGCCGCCCGGCTCCCCACCACACTCGCCGTGGGTCGATTCCGCGAGTGGCATCCTGATGGACTGGCGGGGGACGATGCCGCAGCCGCGGGTGCACTGGAATCACGGCTCGCGAAGTTCGAGCCGAACCCCGCCGCCGTGGCCAGCCCGCAAGCGATCGCAGCCGCGGCACCCGGCGGACTGACGGTGGATCTCAACGACCTCTCCGACCTCGGTCGCCTGGGGCCGCAGCTCTATCGCGTGGGCCAGCTCTCGCCCGCCGATCTCAAGATCACGGTCCCCGGCGGCCAGGCCCGGCTCGGTCACTACAGCCTCGGCTCCGGCCAGACCCTCGACGGACACCTGCTCGTGGTCCGGGGAGACGCCGACATCTTCGGGACCCTCCGCGGCAACCTCGCCACGGTCGATGGCGACATCGTAGTGCATCCGGGCGCCGTCGTGACGGGAAGTGTGCTCGCGGTCGGTGGCCAGGTGCGGGAGGCGGGGGGCGACATCGCCGGTGGCGTGCTCTCGCTCAATGACGCCTTTCCGGCGCCGCAGAACTCGGCTCCCTCCGTACTGCGCCCGTGGCAGCGGATGGCCACCGGAACGGCGGGCGTCCTCGGCGTGTTCGTGACGCTCGCGATCATCGGGTTCGGGCTGGTCGCGTTCGCGAGGCCCCAGCTCGAGGTCGTCGGCGACACCGTCGCCCACTCGTTCGGACGGGCGCTGATGGTCGGGCTCCTGGGCCAGGTGCTGCTGGTGCCGACCTTCGGGATGATGGTGGTGGGACTCGCGCTCACCGTCGTGGGGATCCTCCTGATCCCCTTTGCCGTGGCGGTCTATATCCTGCTGGCCGTGGTGGCGATCCTCGGCGGACTCCTCGGCGCTGCCCACGCGATGGGTGAAACGTGGACCCGCCGGCGTCTCGCGAGCGGCAGCGGCGCCTTCGGGATGAACAGCTACAGCTACCTGATCATCGGACTCGGTTTCCTGCTGGCGCTGTGGGCCTGCGACATCGTCTTCGGATGGGTGCCGGTGGCGGGAAGCGTCATCGCCGGGCTCGCGATCCTGGTGTCGTGGCTGGTGGCGACCGCCGGCTTCGGCGCTGCCCTGCTCTCCCGCGCAGGGCTCAAGGATGCCTTCTCGGGAAGGATCATCCCCCCGGAAGCGCTCACCGACGAGTACCTCTGGGCCACGCCGCAATTCGGCGTCCCCGCGATCCAGCGGCCGACCTCGACCCGCACGCCGCCCCCTCGCCCGTGATACGCTGGGCCGCAAGCGTCGCCCTCCTGTTCCTGGCCGCCCCGCTCCACGGCCAGGCAATGCGGGAATTCCAGGCCAGTCATCGGCGCGGCGACGCCCGATCGCTCACCGTCCGAGTGCAGTTCACCGCCGGCACCCTGCATCTCCAGGCCGCGCCTCCCGGTGACCTCTACTCGATGCGCCTCGGATTCGACGCCGAGCGCTTTGCACCGGTGGCCCGCTACACCGTCGCCGATGGGCGCCTGACCTTGGGCACCACGACACTCGGCAGCGGCGGATTTCGCGTGGTCGATCATCGGCAGCTCGAGCAGCAGGCGTCGGTGTTGCTGGCACCCGACATCCCCCTCGATCTTGCCATCGACCTTGGCGCCGGCGTCGGCGACATCGACCTCGGCGGCCTGCAGCTGGCGTCCGCGACCATCCGGAGCGCGGCCAGCCGCACCAGCATCTCGGTCAGCACACCGAACCCGGGACACTGCACCACCCTGGATGTGAACGCCGGCGCATCGGAGATCAGCACCGACCGGCTGGGAAATGCCCGTTGCGCCGAGATCCGGTTCGAAGGCGGCGTGGGCAAGGCAACGCTCGACCTCTCGGGCCAGTGGCACGATGCCCTACGGGTCCGCGCGCATATGGCGCTGGGCGAGCTGCACCTGGTCTTTCCCAAGGATGCGGGCGTCGAGATCACGCTCGACCGAACGCTCACCACGTTCCGGCCCGTCGGCTTCAGCCGTCAGGGCACCACGTACACGTCCGCGAATCTTTCCACCGCGAGGCGGATCATCCACATCGACGTATCGACCGCGGTGGGCGGGATCGTGACGGAGTGGAGGGAGTGAGAAGTGAGGGGCAAGAGGTACAAAGTGAAGAGTAAAGAGTAAAAAGGGGCTCCTGCGAAACGCGGAACCCCTTTTCACTTCTTACTCTTCACTTCTTGCTTTTTCCTTCTTCACTTCCATCTCGCCGGTCGCGGATCAGCCCAGCCGCGCTACCACTCGTCCGCCCATCCCGATGCCGAGTCGGGTCGCGGCCGACCCGTCGCGGACGGCGATCTCGATCTCGCCACCGGAGCCGCAGTACGCCAGCAGCTCACCGCGCGGGACATCGCCGAACGTTTGGCGGAGCGGCCCGACGACCAGGCCCTCGACCTCGAGCACCGCGTACGGCGGCACCAATTCCGGCGTAAGGCTGGTGATGAGGTTGCCGAAGCGGTCGACGTGGATCACCTCGCCGATGATCGCTTTGCCCTCGTAGTGCGGTGCGGTGACCCGAAGCATGACCGGGGCGCCGACGAGCGGGGTGCCGAGGGTCGAAAGGGAGGCTCCCATGGCGAGGGCGGCGGCGGCGGGTGCAAAGAGGTCGCGTCCGTGGAAGGTCGGCGCTGCGGCCACCGGCACCGGCAGGACCCACGGGATCACTTCAGGATCGAGGATGGGAGAGAGCACGCCGTTGTCGGGTGCCACGAACCAGTGTCCATGGGCCGCGAGGGCGAGCGCACGGCGATCGGTGCCGACGCCCGGATCGACCACCACCAGGTGCACCGTTCCGGCGGGGAAGCGGTGCCACGCCCGACCGAGGAGGTACGCCGCGGTCTGCACCTGACCGGGCGGGATGCCGTGGGACAGGTCGATCAGGGGAGAGCCGCCGGCGCGGGAGGTGAGCACGCCCTTGATCTCGGCGACGTATGGGTCGCTGGTGCCGAAATCGGTGAGCAGCGTGATGACCGGCGTATCAGCCACGCAGGATGGGGGTCCGGGGCGCCTGCTGCTCCACGAGCGCGGCGACCTTACCGGCCACATTGCGAAGCACCAGCGCCGCGGCGCTCTCCGGCTCTGCCACCACGATCGGACGGCCGCGGTCGGCGTGCTCCGCCATCCCGGGCTGGAGCGGTACCTGCGCCAGCAGCGGCACGCCCAGCTCCTCGGCCAGCCGCTTGCCACCGCCCGAGCCGAAGAGCTCCAGGCGTTCGCCGGAGGGGAGGGTCATCCCGCTCATGTTCTCGATCACGCCGAGGACGGGGACTTGGACCCGCTCGAACATCTTGGCACCCCGGAGCGCATCTCCCACCGCCATCTCCTGGGGGGTGGTGACGATCACGCCGCCGGCCACCTGTGTCGTCTGCACCAGTGAAAGCTGGGCATCGCCGGTGCCCGGAGGCAGGTCGACGATGAGATAGTCGAGCCCCGCCCATTCGACGTCGTTGAGGAACTGGGTGATGACCTTCATGATGATCGGACCGCGCCAGATGACCGGCGCGTCGCGATCCATGAGGAAGCCGAGGGAGATGAGCTTGACGCCGAAGGCCTCGAGCGGGATGATCCGCCCGCCCTTCACCGGCGGCTTCTCGAAGAGTCCGAACATCCGCGGGATATTGGGTCCGTAGATATCGGCGTCCATCAAGCCCACTCGGTGCCCCGCCTGCGCCATCGCGATCGCGATATTCACTGCGACCGTGGACTTCCCCACCCCGCCCTTGCCCGACGAGACCGCGATGACCTTGCCGATCCCTGCGATGGTCGGGGCGGCGGGCACCGGTTGCGATCCCGCTGGCGCGCCCGGAGCCTGATGGGTGGCGGTGGTGGGGCCGGCCGGATCCGAGACGGTGATCTTGACCTCGGAGACACCGTCGATGGCACGGAGCGCTGCGCGGGTCTCCCGCACCAGCGTGGCGGGATCATCGCGGCCGAGGAGGAAGGTGAACGCCACGCGACCGGCGTCGGAGACCTCCAGGTCGCGGACCATCCCCGCCGAGAGGAGATCGTTCTCCAGCCGCGGATTCCGGATATGCGAGAGTGCCGAGGCGACGCGTGCGGACAGGGTGTCGGACATCAGAGCGCCTGTACGGTGCGCACTTCCGGCACCGCCTGGCGGAGGCGGACCTCGATGCCCTGCTTCAGGGTGAGTGTGGAGGCGGCGCAGCCGTGGCAGGTCCCGCCCAGCCGTACCGTGAGAAGACCGTCGGCATCGTCGAAATCGACGACCTCGACACTGCCGCGGTGCGATGCGATGTAGGGCCGCAGGGTGTCGAGCGCGGCCTCGATGCGTTCAATGATTGGCATGGCCAACGAAAGCTAAGACCGGGACCCGGCGGGTCAACGCGTGCCAGGTGGGTCGAGTCGGGCGCGCGCGGCGGCGAGGACCGTGGCCTGGACCTCCGCCAATGACCCGGGAAGCGAGGCCCCCGAGGCTTTGGCGTGCCCGCCCCCGCCGAATGGCTTGGCGAGTGCGGCGACGTCGACATCACCGACCGACCGGAAGGAGACCTTGACCCGTCCGCCAGCGATCTCGCGGAAGAGGAGCGCCAGGCGGATCCCCTTGATGGACCGGGGATACTCGACCACGCCGTCAAGGTCGTCCGGCGACACATCGTGCCGCTCAAGCGCACCGGGCGGGATCGTGATCCACGCCAGCCCGCGTTCCGGCTCCACCACGAGCGTGTCGAGCGATTCCGCCAACAGGCGGATCCGTCCTTCCGGCGCGCTGGCGTAGAGGTCGAGGTAGATCTGCTCGGTGTCCAAGCCTGTCTCGAGGAGTGCGGCCGCGGTCCGGAGGGTGCGCGGCCGGGTGTTGCTGAATCGGAACCCGCCGGTGTCGGTGAAGATCGCCACGTAGAGCGCCCGCGCCGCATCGACATCGAGCGTCCAACCGTTGGCAACGGCGATCTCGTGGACCAGCTCCCCGGTGGCGGCCGCCTGGACATCCACGTACCGGGGACCGGCCGGGAGCGTTCCGCCGCTCAGGTGATGGTCGATGCAGGCCACCGGTACGCCGCGATCATGCACGGTGTCGGCCAGGGAGCCCAGCCGGCCGAGATCGCCGATGTCGAGCACAACGATGAGATCGGCCTTGCGGAGTTCCTTGACCGCCTCCCCGCTCCGATCGATGCCTTCGACACCGCGGAACATGAACGCATAGCGCTCCGGCGTGGGAGAAGGGTTGGTGATGATGGCGTCGACGCCCCGCACCTTGAGGAGCCGCAGGAGACCGAGTTCGGAGCCGAGCCCATCGCCATCGGGATTGACGTGGGTGGTGAGGCAGATCCGGCGACCGGGGACCAGGAGTTCGGCAAAAGCGCGTGCGGCGGCGGTCTTCTCGTTGGAGAGCGGTGCAGGCATAGGCCAAATGTAAACGGAGAAGGGTGAACGGTGTACGGGAACCTGCCATCGAGCGCCCGTTCACCGTTCTCAGAATCTGGATCCGGGGTGGAACGAAAGCGCCGCCTTGCGGCGGCGCGATCGATGATGGACCGAGACCTCAGGCGCGGTTACGCAACTTCGAATGCGACCGGCTGTAGAACACATACACGAACATCCCGATAATGAACCAGATGATCAGCCGCTCCCACGTACGCCGTTCCAGGGAGATCATCAGGTAACCGGCCGAGAGGGCACCCATCGGGGCAGTGAACCAGATGAGTGGCGCCTTGAACGGCCGCTCCAGGTGGGGCTCGCGGATCCTGAGGACCAGGATGCCGATCGACACGATGACGAACGCGAGCAAGGTGCCGATCGACACCAGGCTCGCGGCTTCCCGCACGGTCAGGATGGCAGAGAAGATGGCGACGCCGACGCCGGTGACGATCGAGGTGACCCACGGGGTGTGGAACTTCGGGTGGATCTTGGCGATGAACGGCGGGAGGAGTCCGTCCTTGGACATCGTCCAGAAGACCCTGGACTGACCCAGGAGCATCACCAGGATGACCGAGGACAGGCCAGCGATGGCACCGAGCTTGATGAGACCCGAGAAGAACACGCCCAGGCCGGCATAATCGGCGACCACCGCGATCGGGTCCGGCACATTGAGCTGCTGGTAGTGCATGACACCGGTGGCGATCCCCGACACGACGATGTAGAGCACTGTGCAGATCAGCAGCGACCCGATGATGGCGATCGGCATGTCGCGCTGAGGGTTCTTTGCCTCCTGCGCGGCGGTGCTGACCGCATCGAATCCGATATAGGCAAAGAACACGACGCCGGCGCCGGCCATCACGCCGGTCCACCCGAACTCCTCCCGCACGCCGGTGTTGGGCGGGATGAACGGGTGCCAGTTGGCTGGATTGATGGCGTGGGCGGCCAGTGCGATGAACAACAGCACCACCGCCACCTTGATGATGACGATCACGTTGTTGACCGAGGCCGATTCCTTGATCCCCACCACCAGCAGCGTGGTCACCACGGCAATGATCAGCACGGCGGGCAGGTTGAAGATCGCCGTCACGTGCGATCCGTCGGCCAGGGTGACGATCTGTCCCTGCGCGGCGGTGAGTGCCGCGGGGATGTGAATGCCGATCCCGTCGAGGAACGACACCACATACCCGGACCAGCCGATGGCCACGGTCACGGCTCCGAGCGCATACTCGAGCACCAGGTCCCAGCCGATGATCCACGCAATGAGCTCACCGAGTGTCGCATAGGCGTACGTATACGCGCTGCCCGCCATCGGGACGAGCGAGGCGAACTCGGAATAGCAGAGTGCCGCGAAGACCGATGCGACGCCTGCAATGATGAACGACAGCACGACCGCGGGGCCGGAGTTGATCGCCGCCACGGTCCCGGTCAGCACGAAGATGCCGGTGCCGATGATCGCGCCGATACCGAGTGCCGTGAGGTTCACGACGCCAAGCGCGCGCTTCAAGCTGTGGTCGGTCTCCGCCTCGGCCTGCAGCCCCGTGATGCTCTTGCGGCGCCAGAGTCCGGCGCCTTGCGCGGGGAGGGGCGCGCCCTTCGGTGCGGGTTCGGTCATTCGTATCCTCGACCTGGAGGGGGAGTGTCGGCCACATGTGCGCTGCCCGCCGCGGCGCGGCGGTCGCCTGGATCAGGCGCTGTAGTTCGGAGCTTCCCTGGTGATGGTCACATCGTGCGGGTGGCTCTCACGGAGCCCGGCCGTAGTAATCTGAACGAACTCCACCTCTGTGCGCAACGCCTCGATGTCCCCGACGCCGCAATAGCCCATCCCGCTGCGGAGGCCACCGACCATCTGGAAGAGCACATCGCCTACGGGGCCCTTGTACGGCACCCGGCCCTCGATCCCTTCCGGCACGAACTTCGACGGCGCCATCTCCCCTTCCTGGAAGTAGCGGTCGGCCGAGCCATCCTGCATCGCGGACATGCTGCCCATCCCGCGGATCATCTTGTAGCGGCGCCCTTCGGCCAGCACCGATTCACCCGGGCTCTCCTCGGTGCCGGCGAGCATCGCCCCCATCATCACCGACGCGGCACCGGCGGCCAGCGCCTTGACCGCGTCACCCGAGTACTTGATCCCGCCATCGGCGATGACCGGCACGTCCCCGGCCCCGCGGACACCGTCCAGCACGGCGGTGATCTGCGGCATCCCGACGCCGGTCACCACCCGGGTGGTACAGATGCTGCCGGGTCCCACGCCCACCTTGACCCCATCGACACCGCGCCGCACCAGCTCCTTCGCACCCGCCTCGGTGGCCACGTTCCCGGCCACGAGCTGCGCATCGGGGAACTTCTGCCGCAGTGCATCGACGGTCTGCAGGACGCCCTCACTGTGGCCGTGGGCGGAGTCGACCACGATCGCATCGACGCCGGCGTCGAGGAGCGCGCGGGCACGGTCCACCGCCGCCGGCGACCCACCCACCGCCGCCGCGACCCGCAGGCGGCCGTGCTGGTCCTTGTTGGAATTGGGATGCTGCTTGCGCTTGAAGATGTCCTTGACCGTGATGAGGCCCTTGAGCACCCCGGCCTGGTCGACGACCGGCAGCTTTTCGATCCGATGCTTGGCGAGGATCCGCTCCGCCGCGTCGAGTCCGGTGCCGACGGGAGCCGTGACCAGTTTGTCCTTGGTCATCGCCTCGGAGATCGGCTGCTCCAGGTTCCGCTCGAACTGCAGATCGCGGTTGGTCACGATGCCGATGAGCCGCCCCTGTCCGTCCACGATCGGCACACCGCTGATCCGGAAGCGGGCCATCAATTGTGCCGCCTCACGCAGCGGCCGATCGGGGCCCAACGTGATCGGGTTGAGGATCATCCCGCTCTCGGAGCGCTTGACCCGATCCACCTCGGCGGCCTGGCGCTCGACGGTCATGTTCTTGTGGATGACGCCGATCCCACCCGCCCGTGCCATCGCGATGGCCATGTCCGCCTCGGTCACGGTGTCCATCGCGGCGGATATGAATGGGATCTGGAGCGGGATCTTGCGGGTGAACCAGCTGGTCGTCGCGACGTCCTTGGGATGCACCAGTGAATGGCGCGGGGCCAGCAGGACGTCGTCGAAGGTGAGGGCAAGGGTGGGTCGGACGCGAGGGGTGCTCATGCGGTCGGGACCGGGGCTAGATGCACGAAGGCCCGCCGAGTGCGCTGGAGAGCGCCGGCAGGCCGTGGAGTGACAGGGGTTCCATGCGGAAGGATAGCCGCCACCCGTGGGGGGAGCAAGGGGAAAGGGTGGCGGGTGGCGGGTTCCTCAGTGACCCGCGATCCGCGACCCGCGACCGCTCCACATCACGTATACCGGCACCCCGATCGCCACGATGATGAGTCCGGTCGCCGCGAAGAGCGGACGCTCCACCACCTGCGCGCCGGTCACGAAGGCAAGTGCGACCAGATAGAGCGCCGGCACCACCGGATAGCCGAACGCCTTGACCGGACGGGGGAGGTCCGGGCGGGTGACCCGGAGCCGGAAGAGCGCGATGATGGTAAGGAAGTAGAACACCAGCACCGCGGGGATGACGAAATCGAGCAACTGGTTGTACGTCCCCGTGAGGCACAGGAGGGAGGTCCAGACGGCCTGGGCCCAGAGCCCGAAGACCGGCGTGCGGTGCACTGGATGGAGCGCTGCCGCCCGATTGAAGAAGAGCTTGTCCTGGGCCATTGCCCAGTAGAGCCGAGGCCCGGACAGGATGAGTCCGGCGTTGCAGCCGAAGGTGGAAATGACGATCAACCCCGCCATCACGAAGGCCCCGGCGCTCCCCAGCATCACTTCGGCCGCGGCGGCGCCGATGCGATCGACCGCGGCGTGCTGGATCCCACGGCCCAGCGCGTCGGCGGCGAGTGGATCCCCGGCGAACGGGAGCACGTTGAGGTACGCCAGGTTGGCCAGCAGGTACAGCACCGTCACGAGCCCGGTGCCGAGCGCCAGGGCGCGTGGCAGGTTCCGCGCCGGCTCGCGCACTTCCGCGGCCGCGAAGGTCACGTTGTTCCAGGCGTCGCTCGAGAAGAGCGATCCGACCATCGCCGCCCCGATGACCGGCAGCATCGCGACGGTCCAGGGCGCGGTGCCCCAGAAATGCGCGGCGTTGGCCATCCAGACGTCCGCGTGGCGATAGATCGTGATGCCCAAGAGGATGAGTCCGCCGAGTGCCACGGTCTTGACGACGGTGAGGAGGGTCTGGATGCCCGCACCGAGGCCCACCCCGCGAACATTGATCCAGGTGAGCAGCAACACGCTCAAGATGGCGACGACGCGCTGGGGCGAGAGTCCAAGCGCGATCGACTGGCCCCCGAGTCCTGCCGGGAGGGCAAAGCTCCCCATCTGCAGGAAAAGGTGGTCGGTGAGTCCCGGGAAGAAGACCCCGGCGTACTTGGCGAACGCCACCGCGACGGCCGCGATGGTGCCGGTCTGGATGACGGCAAAGAGGGTCCAGCCGTAAAGGAACCCGGCGAGCGGGTTGAGCCCTTCGCGCAGGAATACGTACTGCCCGCCTGCCTTGGGCATCATCCCCGCGAGCTCGGCGTAACAGAGCGCGCCCGCCACCGTCATGAGCCCGGTGAGGACCCACACCAGCATCAGCCCGCCCGGCCCCCAGCCGTTGACCTGGCGCCCGATATCGGCGGAGACGATGAAGATGCCGCTGCCGATCATCGACCCGACGACCAGCGACACGGCCTGCAGGGGTCCGATGCCGCGGATGAATTCCGTGGACGGCGACTCAGAAGTCATGGATGGGCCGGGATAAAGTGGACGGACGGGTCGCGGGTCTCGCCGCCAACGCTACTTCGGTGGTCCCTTCGGCTTTTCGAGCGCCGGCGGCGTGGCAGCGGCACTCACGGCCTCGTCCACCACGGACTTGCCGGCCGCTACGACGCCCTTCATCACCTTCCCGGCAGCATCCATCGCGCTCAGCGTCCCGCTGATGGCCTTCACGGGAATGCGGCCGGCCCGCATCGTGTCTTCGACCCGCTCGGTGAGCTTGGCGAAGAAGTTGGTCGGCGTGGAGCGTTCGCCATAGCGGCTCTCGAGGAACTCGATGTAGTCGAGCACCTGATAGCCGCGCTCGTCCGGCAGCGACTCGATCCGGCGGACGATCCGTTCCTTCAATTGCTCGTGCACGGGTCCCTCCCGGCGGGTCAGCCGCCGACGACGACCTGCAACAGGTCAACGACGGGGTTGGGCAGGTACTTGGTACTGGCCGCGCGGACCTGCACCCGCAGGGTGAGTTCCTTGAGCGGCTCGAGCTTCTGGAACCGGGCCACCTGGTCGGGCGGCACCACCACATACACGAAGCCCGCCTCCGGAAGCGGCCCCCGGGTGAGCAGGTAGGTGCGGCCCGCCGGGATCTCGGGACGCAGCTCATCGGCCACCATGATGGCCACGAGTTGGAGCCGCCACTCGAGGATCCGGCCGACGTACTGCGCCGGATTGGCGCGCACCTCGGCGGCCGAGACCCCGACCAGGGCCTGGTCGGGCATCGGCGCCAGGTCCGCGGTCTTCACCCAGCCGGTCACCGACACCTGGGTCCAGTCGCCCGCCTTGGTCACCACCTGCACCTCGGCGCCCGGCGTGACCGACGCGGCGGAGGCCCCATCCGGGACCACGGTGAGGGTGGACGCCCGCGCCATCTGGGCCCGGTCGCTCGGTGGCAAGGTGACGGCAGGCAGGGGCTTGGCGGGAACGGGCGTTGCGGACGAGGCGCCGCTGGGTGGAGGGCCATCGCTCGGGGCCGCCACCAACGGCGTCGGGGCGCCTTGGGTCGGAGGCGGAACGGACGTTGCCGGGGCGGGCAGCGGACGCAGCGACGCCGACGGCACCCATGCGTAGCGCCGCACATGGACCCAGCCGTGCCCATCGGCCTCGACCTTCTGCAGCAGCGCGCCACGCGCCAGCCGGGCCACGACCCGGGCATTGCCCGCAGCCGACGCGCGCAGGTTCTGCCCGCCCGGCTGGGTCACCTCGAGGTCGAATCCGTCTCGCGATGTTCCACCCACCGACCGCGCGAAGACCCATCCGTCGATCTGCAGCTCGATCGTGGTGCCGTTCACCCGCCGGGACGGAAGGGTGCTGCCCTTGGTGACCAGCCCGAGGGACGCCCCGCCGGGTGTCGCATAAATACGGGATTCCCGGGCGAGCGTACGGAGTTCCTGCGCGGCCACTATGCCGGGCAGGAAGGCTGTCGCGACCCCCAAAAGCAGGGCGCGGCGGAGCGCCGAACAGGCTGGTAGGCGGCGCGGCCCGGGACTAGATTGCGACCGGTAAGTCACGATTCGGCATTGTAGAAGGCCGGGAGGGCCATGTCAAACAACGCGCGGCCGGCTGGCCCCGTCGTGCTCATCGTGCTGGATGGATGGGGCTACCGTGCGGAACGCGAGGACAACGCCATCGAACTCGCGAACACACCGGTGTGGCACCGGCTGTGGCGGGCGGGGCCGCGCACGCTCCTGGATGCGAGCGGGCTCGCGGTGGGCCTGCCGGCGGGCCAGATGGGCAACAGCGAGGTGGGTCACCTGAACCTGGGTGCCGGCCGCGTGGTGACCCAGGATCTCGTGCGCATCGACCGGTCGATCGCGAACGGCGACTTCTACCAGCTCGATCCGCTCCGCCAGCTGGTCCGACAGGTCAAGACGGATGGCGGGACCCTCCATCTCGTCGGGCTCCTCGGGTCGGGCGGCGTCCACGCCATCGACCGGCACCTGCTGGCGGCGCTCGAGTTCGCCCACCGGGCCGACGTCCCCCGGATCGCAGTGCATGGATTCCTGGATGGGCGCGATTCCTCGCCGACCGCCGGGCTTGGAGTGGTCCGCGGCCTCCTCGCCGACCTGGCCCGCATTTCCGGCGAGCGCGGGTCCCTCGCGACGCTCACCGGTCGCTACTTCGCGATGGACCGCGACAAGCGTTGGGACCGCACCCAGCTGGCCTATGACGCGATGGTGAAAGGGCACGGCACCGCGACCACTGACGTGCTGGCCACGATCCAGACTTCCTACGACGCCGGCGTCACCGACGAGTTCATCCGCCCGATCATCGTTCAGCGGCAGGGCCATCCCGTCGCCACCATCCGACCGGGCGATGCGATCTTCTGCTTCAATTATCGTGCGGACCGGATGCGCCAGATCTGCCACGCCCTCCTCGACGACCCGTTCACCGGCTTCGACGTGTCGGGCCGGCCGGCGGTGACGCTCGCGACGATGACCCAATACGACCGGACCCTCACCGCGCCCCAGGCATTCCCGCCGAACTCGATGGCGCACATCATGGCCGAGGTGCTGGCCGACGCAGGGCGGTCCCAGCTCCGCACCGCGGAAACGGAGAAGTACGCGCACGTGACCTACTTCTTCAATGGCGGCTACGAGCCGCCCTACCGCGGCGAGGAGCGGGTCCTGGTACCTTCGCAGAAGGTCGCCACGTATGACCTGGCGCCGGAGATGAGCGCTGCCGGGATCACCGACACGCTCTGTGGCGCGATCGAGGCGCGGCAGCACGACTTCATCCTCTGCAACTACGCCAATGCGGACATGGTCGGGCACACCGGCGTGGCGCCGGCGATCATCAAGGCGGTGGAGACGGTCGACGCCTGCCTGGCGCGGGTCCTGACGAGCGCCGAGAAGGCGGGCGCGCAGGTCGTGATCACCGCCGATCACGGCAACTGCGAAGTGATGGTCGACCCCGTCACGGGCGGCCGCCATACGTCCCATACCACCAATCCGGTGCCGCTGGTGACCGTCGGCGTCGGCACGACCCCGCTGCGCGCCGGTGGCGCGCTCTGTGACGTGGCCCCGTCGCTCCTGGCGATGATGGGCATCGATCCACCGACCGAGATGACCGGCCGCGACCTCCGAACCACGTGAGAACCATGACTCGCTTCCCCGCCCTCTCCCTCCTTGCCCTGCTCACCGCCGGATCGTTGGCCGCCCAGGTGGGGCATCCGCCGGACCAGTCGCCGTATCGGGACATCACCCACGCGAACGGGCTCCTGTTCACGTATGGACATGTGGGTGGTTCCGGCGGGTCGCTCGGCGTCGGGCCCCACTCGGCGGACGGCTGGGGGCTCCGCTACGACGTCCGATTGAGCGGACTCCTGGGGGCGCACCTGGGCTTCTCGCACTTTTCCGGAGTGCGGGACGCCTACAATCCGGATGACAGCGTGGCCAAGCGCCGCATGGGTCCGGTCACCCAATCGGTGACGCTCCTCGGCGTGGGAATGCAGGCCAACTTGACCGGCGCGAAGAGCTGGCATCGATTGGCGCCGTTCATCGACGGCGAGATCGGCGCGGCCATCGGATCGGCCATCGCCGCCGACTCGACCAGCTTCTACACGTTCGGCACCAAGCTCTACCTGGAGCCGGGCGCAGGAGCGGAGTTGTATGTGACCGATCGCTTCCGGGTGCGCTTCGATGCGCGACTCCTGTTCTGGAACCTCAAGTATCCAAGCAGCTTCTTCCAGGTGCCGACCCAGCAACCCACCGGCGCACCGATCATCCCGTCCGGCGGCTCGGCATCGGAGTGGACCGCCACCAGCTGGTTCGGGATCGGCCTGCACTACGCGTTCTAGCCGACGAGGCGCCCGGCCTTCCCGTGGCCGATCGGCCCGGGACCGCGAACGCCCCGTGCAAGGAGGACGCGCATGAGCGTCCCCAACGAAACACTCGAGATCGTTCGCAACGCCCGGATCATCGCCATCGTGGGTCTGAGTCCGGACGCGGCCCGACCCAGCCACGGCGTCGGTACCTACCTGCAGGCGCAAGGGTACCGGATCCTGCCGGTGACACCCCGCGGAGGCACTATCCTCGGCCAACCTGCATTCCCCGACCTGCGCGCAGCCACCATGGCGGTGGCACCCGATCCCATCGACATCGTCGACGTGTTCCGTCGGCCCGAGTTCGTCGCAGCACTCCTTCCGGATCTTCTCGCCATCCGGCCAAAGCTCGTGTGGCTCCAGTCCGGCATCCGGGACGATGCGACCGCCGCCCGGCTCGAGGCGGCGGGGATCGCGGTCGTTCAGGATCATTGCCTGGCGGTCGAGCACTCCCTGCGGGTCCGGCAGTGAGAGGATGCGTCGCGGTCGGTGCGGGGCTGCTGCTCATCGCCACGAGCGCGCCGCTCTCTGCGCAGGCCACCGCCGACCGAGCCCGACTGACCGTCGGGTTCGGCATCGCGTATCACGGGGGCGGACAGCTTTGGACCCAGGGCGGCCAGCCGATCATCGACGGCGCGGCCAATGTCGACACCGCGACCGTGGGCCGGCGCGTCGGGGCCCAGCTCGGCGTGAGCTTCAGCGGCGCCTATTTCCCCACCCAGCATTGGGGGGTCATCGGCGAAGTTCAATTCCTGGGACTTCATTACGATGATTCGTGTGGCTTGGCGACCAGCCACAGCGCAGGCGAGGCACAGCAGATCTGCCAGAACATCCAGGGACGCGGTCACGATGGCACCGCGGTGACCGTCACCATCGGTGGCGTCGTCCGACCGTGGGTCACCAACGACGTGTCCCCCTACCTCCGCGTCAACGCGGGCGTCGACGTGAGCCAGAACAGTTCCATCCGGATGATCGGCACCTGGACCGACAGCGCGTCCGAAGAGGCCGACTACTACATCTTTGGCGACGCGAGCCCCCGCGAGATCACGCCGACGCTGTCGTTCGGCCTTGGATTCACCGCCCCCGCAGGACGGAGTTCGCAGCTCCGGCTCGAGGCGCGCGACAACGTCGTGTTCCTGGAGCACCCGACCGGGATCCAGCCCACCCCCGACCCGAACGGGATGCCGCCAGTGGCCATGCGAGCCACACACCTCTTCTCGCTCAGCCTGAGCTACGAAATGGTCCTCGAGAAGCGCCGAGGCCATCGGTACTAACCGCTGGCCCCGGTCCGCGCTTCCGCTTGGCCCCTGCTCCCCGTATCCTCCCCCACCGTGACCCACCCGGACCCTCTCTCCGCCCGTGACGCGGCGCACCGCGTGCTCGCGGCCGCGCGCCGCCAGCCACCCCTCCGCGTGCCGCTCGATGACGCCCTCGGGCTCGTGCTGGCGGAGGACGTGGTATCTCCCATCGATCTTCCACCGCATCGCAACAGCTCGATGGATGGCTACGCCGTCCGCGCCGCAGACATACAGACCGCCTCGGCGAACACACCGGTCCGGCTTCGGGTCGTCGACCGGATCCCTGCCGGCACCTCCCCGGCGGGTACCGTCGGCGCCGGCGAATGCGCCCGTGTGTTCACCGGGAGCCAGGTACCGGCCGGCGCCGATTGCGTCGTGCGCCAGGAGGACACCACCGTCGAGGGTGACGCGATCCGGGTGCTGAACGACCGGGACAGAGGCGCCAACATCCGGCAGGCAGGAGAGGATCTCCGACGCGGCGCCCTCGCGATCACGGCCGGCACCCGGCTCACACCTGGGCACCTTGGGCTGTTGGCAGCGCTCGCCGAGTCGGCACCGATGGTGGTACGGCGCCCCCGGGTGGCGATCCTCTGCAGCGGCGATGAAGTGGTGGACATCGACCGTCCGGAAGAGATCCTGAGCGGCCAGAAGGTCGGGAGCGCCAGCACCCACGCGCTCCTGGCCCTCATCCGCGAGGCGGGCGGCGAACCGATCGATCTCGGCATCGCACCGGACAGCGTGGACGCGATCCGGGCCCATCTGGCGCGCGCCCTCGATGCGGACCTCATCGTCACCGCCGGCGGCATCAGCGTCGGCGATCACGACCACGTCCGCCCGGCAGTCCAGGCCGCCGGTGGCACCATCGACTTCTGGCGCGCCCGGATCCGTCCCGGCGGGCCGGTGGCGGCGGGAACGGTCGGCGGGATCCCGTGGGTCGGCCTGCCCGGCAACCCGGTGAGCGCCATGGTCACCTTCGAGCTCTTGGTCCGACCCGCGATCCGCAAGATGGCAGGCCATTCGCTGCCGTTCCGCCGCTGCCGACCGGTCCGGACCGTCGAGGCCATCACGCTCAAGCCCCGGCTCCAGCATTTCCTGCGCGCCGTGGTGTCCGAGCGGGGAGACCAGCGTGAAGCGCGCCTCACCGGACCGCAGGGCTCGGGCATCCTGAGCTCGATGGCGGCGGCCAATGCGCTGCTGATCATTCCGGAGGGCCAGCACCAGACCCCGAGCGGGGCCGAGCTCCAGGCGATGCTGCTGGAGGAGTCGGAACACCAGGAAGGTCCAGGATTCTGATGCACCTCGACCTCGGCCACCACCCGCCCATCGTGTGGGGCGTCTTCACGCTCGTCGTGGCAGTGCTGCTCGTCCTCGACCTGTTCGTGGTCGGTCGGCGTGATCGGCCGTTCTCCCTCGCTGCGGCGGGCCGCTGGTTCGGGGTGCTGGTCGGGATCGCGCTCCTCTTCGGCCTCGTCCTCCTGGGGCGGGAGGGGCCGAAGGCGATGCTCGAGTACTACACCGGGTACGTGGTCGAGCTGAGCTTGAGCATCGACAACCTCTTCGTCTTCATCCTGGTGTTCCAGTACTTCGCGGTCCCGGTCGCGTTGCAGCCGAAGGTGCTCAAATGGGGCATCCTGGGTGCACTGATCCTGCGCGCCCTCATGATCCTGGGCGGTGCACTCCTGCTGCAGCGATTCAGCTGGATCACGTGGGTGTTCGGCGGCATCCTGGTGTTCACCGGCTGGACCATGCTCACCCGCCGGGACCAGCACGTCGAGCCGGGACGAAATCCCGTCGTCCTGTTGGTCCGGCGCTTCCTGCCGGTGGACGACGCCTACGAGGGAGACCGGTTCCTGGTCCGCGGGATCCGCGGCTGGCGGCTGACCCCGCTGCTGCTGGTGCTCCTCACCATCGAGTGGACCGACCTGGTCTTCGCGATCGACAGCATCCCCGCCGTCTTTGCCGTGACCCGTGATCCGTTCATCGTCTATAGCTCGAACGTCTTTGCCATCCTGGGGCTCAGGGCGCTCTTCTTCCTGGTGGCGGGCCTGCTCGACAAATTCCGCTACCTCAAGTCCGGCGTCGCCATCGTGCTGCTCTTCGTCGGCCTCAAGATGGCGGCGACCCCCTTCCTGCACATCCCGATCGGCGTGTCGCTCGGCGTCATCGTCGGCGTGCTCGCCGGGGCGGTGGCGCTCTCGCTCCGGCGCCCGGCCCCGGCCCGCGAGTGAGCGCCACCCGCTCGCGACGGTGGCTCGAAGCGCTCGGACTCCACCGGCGCGAACTCCGCGCGTGGGCGCTCTACGATTGGGCGTTCGCCGCGATGATCACGACCATCACCACGGCGGTCTTCCCGATCTATTTCGTGAAAGTGGCGGCCGCCAACACACCGGGCCCCGCGGCCACCGCACGGCTGGCGTGGGTGAGCAGCGCCGCCCTGGCCGTCGCCGCAGCCATCTCCCCGTTCCTCGGCGCCCTGGCGGACCAGGCGCCGATCAAGAAGCGCGGCCTCGCGAGCTGCATGGCCATCGGCGTGTTGGCGTGCGGCGGGATGTGGTGGATCGAACACGGCGATGTCACGCTCGCGTCGTGGCTCTTCGCGATCGTATTGGTGGCGGGCACCGCGAGCTTCGTCTTCTACGAGGCGATGCTGCCGCACCTCGCGACCGCCGAGGAGATGGATCGGGTCTCGACGGCCGGGTACGCCCTGGGCTACGTGGGCGGAGGACTGCTCCTGGCGCTCAACCTCGGCTGGATCCTCAAGCCGGCGCTCTTCGGCCTGCCGAGCGGGCCGGGGCTCACGCCGAGTCAGGCGACACTGCCGACCCGGCTGGCGTTCGTGTCGGTCGCGGTGTGGTGGCTCTCGTTCTCGGTGGTGTCGCTGCGCGGCATGCCGGAGCCGCCCATCACCACTCCGGAGTCCGCCCGCCGGGAGCCGATCCGTTCGGCGTTCCGTCAGTTGGCACACACCTGGACGCTGCTCAAGCGCTATCCGCAGGCGGGCATCCTGCTGGGTGCCTTCCTCGTATACAACGACGGGATCCAGACCATCATCAAGATGGCGACCGCCTATGGCACCGAGATCGGGATCGGGCAGAACGTCCTGATCGGCTCGATCCTGCTGGTGCAGTTCGTCGGCATCCCGTGCGCCTTCCTCTTCGGCGCGCTCGCCGGGCGCATCGGCAGCAAGCCCGCCATCCTGCTGGGCCTCGCCGTCTACGGCGTGATCGCGGTCCTGGGGTACTTCATGCGGACCGGCACCCAGTTCCTGGTGCTGGCACTCCTGGTCGGGACCGTACAGGGGGGAACGCAAGCACTTTCGCGCTCGCTCTTCGCGTCGATGATCCCGCCAGCCAGGTCGGGGGAGTTCTTCGGATTGTTCAGCGTGTTCGAGAAGGTGGCGGGGATCTTCGGACCGCTCTTTTTTGCGGTCGCCATCTGGCTCACCGGGTCGAGCCGGAGCGCCATCCTGAGCGTGATCCTGTTCTTCGTGGTGGGGGCGGTGCTGCTGCTCAAGGTGGATGTCGCGGCGGGTCGGCACCACGCAACGGCGGCGCTCAGCGACTGAGGGCGCCGGGACCCGTTCCCGCGGGGTCGGTCAGGTATCCGTGATGGCGTGGAATTCCGCACTGCTCGGCCGCAGGCCGCTGTGCTGGTCGGGGCCGATGACGCGGTCCCGACCCATCTGCTTGGCCGCAAAGAGGCGCGTGTCGGCCCGGCCCAGGAGCTGGTCGACGTCATCGCCGTCGCCGGGGGCGCTCGCCACGCCGGCGCTCACCGTGATCGCACCCGGCGGCAAGGTCCGACGCACCAGCGGCACCGACATGTCGGCCACCAGCCGGCGGATGTGCTCCAGCTTCCGGACCGCGGCCTCCGGCGGCGTCTCCGGCAGGATCAGCACGATCTCCTCGCCGCCATAGCGCGCCACGACGTCGGTCTGCCGCAACGCTTTCCGGATGGCTCCCGCCACTTCCTTGAGGGCGATGTCCCCGGCGCTGTGACCCCAGGTATCGTTGAAGATCTTGAACCGATCGACGTCGAGCATCGCCACCGAGAGTTCCCGGTGGTGGCGCTTGGCGCGGATCACTTCCTCGCGGAAACGCTCGTCGAAGTAGCCGCGGTTGTGGAGGCCGGTCAGGGAGTCACTGGTGGAGAGCTCGTGCAGGCCGCGGGCCCGGCCCACGTTGGCGATGCCGAGCAGCGTAGCGATGAACAGCAGGATGACCCGACTGGCCTGGGTGTCCCAATTGAACGTCCCGTACGTGGACGCCGCCACCAGCGGCCCATGGAGGTCGTAATGCGCGCCGGTCCACCAGATCACCAGCAGGTATTCGACGATCGCGAGCCCGCCCGCCAGTGTCGTGACCCGCTGGTCGTAGCGCAGGCAGGTCATTGCGATGACGAGGAAGTACACCTCGAAGAGGATCTTGCTGTTGACGGCGACCGCCGGCTCTCCCGAGATCGCGAAGTAGAGGAGGGCACCGCTCACGATGCTGACATCGATGGCGCTGGTGGCGAACGGGATCCACCAGTGCTTCACCTCGCGGCTCACGAGCCAGAGGAGCGCGAGCCCGATGATCACCGCCACCCCGGTGATCGTGAACCCCACGATCGCATCCGACCAGGTGTCCCCGGCGATCAACTCCAGGACCGGGATCCAGAACAGGAGACCGATCAGCACCAGCCGGATCCGGGCCGTGAGCACCTCGCCGCCAGCGCTCACATCGAGCAGATCGCCGGCCGTTGGCGCCCACAGCGCGGCAAGGGGAGACTTCCATCGCCCCGTCCCGGCAACAGCGTCGCTGGTGTCTGCCATTGTCCGCAAATTCTTATTGAAGGGGGGGCGCGCGGCCTGCGCACCGGTATGCTGTTGTAATCTGCCAGACGCCCGGGCAGGGCGCAACGGCGGAGGACCCGGAGGGCCCATTGGGGGCACGCCGGAGGGCATCGGGACCCGTCAGCACGACCCCTGAGGGCCCATTGGGGGATCCTTCGGACGCTGAAGCGTCCCCAGGATGACCAGCCGGGGGGAAGAAGAAAGCAAGATCCTTCGGACGCTGAAGCATCCTCAGGATGACCAGCGGGGGTGGGAAGACGGAGAGATCCTTCGGACGCTGAAGCGTCCTCAGGATGACCCCGGCCCTTCGGCCGGGGTCACATCGATCGATACTTGGGCCCGCTCCCACCTTCGCGCGGAAGCCATCGTGGCCCCAGCACGTCGGTCGCCTTGCAGTCGACACAGTTGGGCGCGTTCACCCGGAGCGTATCTCCCGCCCGCTCGTACACCCCCGCCGGACAGACGTGGCTGTAGAACTCCGCCACCTCACCGGTCACGTCCTTCCCCACCACCAGGTGCTGGGGGATGGTGTCGCGGGTGGAATTCCCGGACTTGAACACGGCGTCGAGCTTGCTGAACGTGAGGATGTTGTCGGGCACGAACGCTTCCGCCTGCCCCACCCGCTTTTCCGCCTCGGCATCCTCGTGCATCGCGATCCGCCCGCCGGGGAACCGCCCCCCCGTCAAGGTCATCAACCCCGCCTTCGCGGCGCCGACGAGAAAGCCGCCCTTGAACGCCAAGCGCATGTTCCGGGTGCGCTTCATGTCGCTCACGACATAGCTCGCACGCACCGCCGCATCGTAGGACGAGAGTGCCGCCGCAGTGGGCGTCCCGGCCTGCACTGCCGCGAATGCGGCACGCGCTGCATACATCCCGGTCTGCATCGCGTAGTGGATACCCTTCAGCGAAGGAACATCCACAAAGCCGACACAGTCGCCCGCCATCAGGAGGCCATCGCCCGAGAGACGCTCCGGCAGGGCGTAGAACCCCCCTTCCGGGATGGTCTTGGCGCCCCACTCGAGCAGCTGCCCCCCTGCCAGGATCTCCTTGAAGAGTGGATGGGTCTTCATCCGCTGCATCAGCTGTTGCACGTCGAGCGCGGCCTCCCGATAGTCGAGCCCCACCACGAGACCGAGCGACACCTGGTCGGGTCCCTGCGGATAGCACCAGCTTCCGCCGAACGCATCCATCGGCAGCGGCCACCCCAGCGTGTGGATGACCCGATCGAGCGACCGCGGGACCTGCCACACTTCCTTGACGCCGAGGGCAAAGATCTGCGGGTTGGGCGACTGCACCTGCTGCCATGCCCGCCACGCCTGACCCAACGGACTCCGCGTCCCGTCGGTGAGGATGGTGATCTTGGCGGTCACATCGGTCGGGCCCTGGTAATCGCCGCGCTGCGAACCGTCGCGATCGAGCCCGGACGGCGTGGTCCGCACCCCGCGCACGGCGTTCCCTTCGACCAGCAACGAGTCCACCGGAAAGCCGGTGAATACGTTCACTCCCGAGTCCTCTGCCTTGGCGCCGAGCCAGCGGGTCATCTCACTGATCGAGGCGGAAAAGTTGCCGGCGTTGTGCATCGTGGGAGGCGTGGGGATCCGGAGCGCACCACCGGCGCGGAGGAGATAGACCGATTCCTTCTCGACCCGCTGCCTGAACGGAAAGTCGGCGTCGGTCAGGTCGGGGAAGAGCTCCCGGAAGGCGCGCGGGTTGACCACCGCCCCGGAGAGATTGTGCTCGCCGAGCCCCGCCGCCTTTTCGAGTACACCGATCTGGAGATCATCGCGGCCCGCCTGCTTGGCCAACCGCGCCAGCTCGATGGCGCCTGCCAGCCCGGCAGGCCCCGCCCCTACGAACAACACATCCATCTCGATGGCCTCCGCGCTCGGCGCCTCGCGAAGGATGAGGCGATCGACCGGAAGGTCAGGTTGATGGGCGAGAGGGAGGATCGCGGTCACGGAAGGGCCAAGGATGAAGAGACAACAATGAAAGTGCGAACGCCTGATAGCCGATAGCCGTTAGCTCATAGCCGCACGACCTGCCCCACGACCACTCACCCCGCCGCTCGCGCCATCTTCACCGCCTCGGTGAGCGCAGGCACGATCTCGAAGAGGTCTCCCACGAGCCCATAGTCGGCGAGCTTGAAGATCGGGGCATCCTTGTCGCGGTTGATCGCGACGATGACGCGCGAGGTCCGCATCCCGGCCAGGTGTTGTACCGCGCCGGATATCCCGACGGCCACATAGAGGTCGGGGCTCACCAGCCGCCCCGTCTGACCGATCTGGATGGAAGGATCACGCCAGCCATCGTCGGTGACAGCGCGAGTGGCACCGACCGCAGCATTGCCGAACGCGGCCGCGAGATCCTCGACCAACTTGAAGTTGGCCGCTTCCTTGAGCCCTCGGCCGCCACTCACGATGACTGGCGCCTCACCCAGATCGAGCTTCGCTTCGCCTCGGCTCCCCAGCGCCTTCACGACGACCTTGGCGCTGGCAGGGTCGATGGCGGGTGCCACCGCTTCGACCTTCCCGGCGCGCGGCTGTTGAGTCACCCGCACCGCGCCAGGTCGCAGTGTCGCGATGGCGGGCGTGCCTGAGAGCTTGATGGTGGTGACGATCTTGCCGGTGTGGGTCGGATGGGCACCGGTCAGCGCATCGGCGGTGAGGACAAAGCTGGTGAGGTCGGATGCCAGGCTCACTCCCAGCGCCGCCGCCACCCGCGCTGCCAGATCCTTCCCCTGTGCCGATGCCGCAAAGAACGCCGCCCGGTACCCGCCCGCCTTGATCCGCGCCGCCGCACTGGCAGCGGCAACCTCGGCGCTCCCGTTGCGGAGCGCGGGATGCTCCACCACGATCACGAGATCCGCGCCCGCCGCGGCGAGCTGCGGCGCCTTGGCACCGATGCCGGGGGCGCCAACGAGCAATGCGTGGACCTCGCCGCCACCGGTCGCATCGGCGGCCTGCCGGGCAGCGGCCACGATCTCGAGTGCCACCTTCCGGAGCTCCCCACCCCGCGATTCCGCAAATGCAAAGATGTTGGCCATCAGAGCACCTTCGCTTCTTCTTGCAGGAGCCGGATCAACTCCGGCACCGCGGCGGCGCCCTCACCGATGATCCGCCCGGCAGGACGCTCCGGTGGCAGCTCGATCTTCTCGACCACGAGGCGCGCCGCAGCGAGTTGGGCCGGCTTCACCTCGAGCGGCTTCTTCTTGGCCGCCATGATCCCCTTGAGCGAGGCCAAGCGCGGTCGCGCCACACCTTCATCGATCGTCACGACCGCCGGGAGCGGGAACTCAAGCTCCTCGACGGCGCCTTCGAGCTGGCGTTCGGCAGTCCCCTTCCCCGCGGCGACCTGGAGCTTCGAGACCGCAGTGACGCATGGCATGCCGAGCAGGTGTGCGGTCATCGGGCCGACAGACTGATTCCCGGTGTCATTCGCGGCGCGACCGAACAGGATCAGGTCATACCCGCCGTCCTTCAACTCGGCCGCCAGCGCACCGGCGGTGACGGCACCGTCGAACGGCACTTCATCGCACTTGAGCAGCACGCCGCGATCGGCACCGATGCCGAGCGCCTTGCGGATCGTCTCCTGGGCGGCGTCGGGGCCGAGGGAGATGACCACGACCTCGCCGGGTCCCTGCTTTTCATTGAACAGCAAGGCGGCCTCGACGGCATAGCCGTCGAAATCGCTGATGTCGTACTTGAGCTCACCGGCGTTGAGCGACTTCCCGTCGGGAGCGATCGAGAACCGGACGTCCATGTCGGGGACGCGCTTGATGCAGACAGCGATCTTCAAACCGGCCTCCGATGGGTACTGCTGAGCGAGGTTCGGCAGAGCCCCAAAATAGCCCACCTGCCGGGCGCTGTGTAGAGGCGGAACGGTGGGACGTCACATCGATACCACCCAAGACTTCTTCACGGAGACACGATAGTGCCACGCGCGCTGAGACTCGCCGGAGCGCTTCTCCTGGTCGGATCGACGGCCGCGCGCGGGCAAGGGGTACCTCACCCCGCACCGTCGCGGGTATGGGTCACCCCGATGCGGGCTCCCGCCGACTCGACGCATGCGAGCGGCGGTGGAATGTCGAAGGCCGAAACGGGTGCCGTTTTCGGCGGTTTGATCGGAGTCGCTCTCGGGTTCGCTTGGTGCGGCGCGGACAACAACTGCAACAGAGCGGCCTCGGCCCTCATCGTCGGTGCCGTGGGTGCCGCGATCGGCGCGAGCCTCGGCGCCCTGCTTGATTCATTCTGAGGAACTGATGACCACAGCCGGCCTCAACCGAGCATTCACCGCACTAGCACTGCTCGCCGTCCTTGCCGCCACACCCGCCGCAGCGCAGGCGCGGTCGCTCAGGCCGGCGGCCTCCCAGCTCTTTCTCCCCACGTCCGCCCCGCTGCGGGTGGTGTACACGGCGCCTGCCTCTCGTGCGCCGGTCCGGGATTCGACCTCGTCGAACGGCGCGCTCAACGGAGCACTCCTCGGCGCCGGGATCGGAGGCGCGCTCGGCGCATTGGTCGGCGCCGCAGCGTGCGAGGATAACTGCTCTTTCCCGGAGCGGACCAGGAGCACGTTCGGCGTCCTCCTCATCGGTGCCACCATCGGAGCCGTGATCGGCGGGATCATCGGCTCACTCTGAGTCGGATGTGCCGAGGGTGGCCGTCGCCCCGACGACCACCCCGTACCCACCACGCGCCACCCCCTAGAACGCGCTCAACCCCGTCACTTCCTGACCCAGGATGAGCGAGTGCATGTCGTGGGTGCCCTCGTAGGTGTAGACCGACTCCAGGTTCGCCATATGCCGCATCGAGTGGTACTCGGCGAGGATCCCGTTGGCGCCGAGGAGCCGCCGCGCCTCCCGGGCACACTCGGTGGCGATGTTCACGTTGTTCCGCTTGGCCAGCGAAACCTGCGAAGGCGTCATCGTTCCCTTGTCCTTGAGCCGCCCCAACTGCAGCACGAGCAACTGCGCCTTGGTGATCTCGGTGAGCATCTCTGCCAGCCGCACCTGCTGGATCTGGGTCTGCCCGATCGGCTTCCCGAACATGATCCGCTGTTTCGAGTAGTCGAGCGCCTCGGCGTAGCATGCCATCGCCGCACCGAGGGCGCCCCAGGCGATCCCGTAGCGCGCCTGGGTCAGGCACATCAGCGGGCTCTTGATGCCACCTGACTTGGGGAGGATCGCATCCTTCGGGAGATGAACGTCGGCAAGGTGCAGCTCGCTCGTGTCGGAGGCGCGAAGGGAGAGCTTCCCCTTCTGGTCCTTGGCGGTGAAGCCCTTCGTGTTGGTCGGGACGATGAAGCCGCGGATGGACTTGGTATCGTCCACACCACCGGTCTTGGCCCAAACGATCGCCACGGTGGCCTGCGAGCCGTTGGTGATCCACATCTTGACGCCGTTCAACACCCAGCCGTCCTTCGTCTCCTTGGCGGTGGTGATCATCCCGCCGGGATTAGAGCCGTAGTCCGGTTCGGTGAGCCCGAAGCAGCCGATCTCCTCCCCCTTGGCGAGCCGCGGCAGCCACTTCTTCTTCTGCTCCTCGGACCCGAAGGCGTAGATCGGGTACATGACCAGGGCGCCTTGCACCGACGCGAAACTCCGAATCCCGCTGTCCCCTCGTTCCAGCTCCTGCATGATGAGCCCGTACGCCACGTTGTTGAGGCCGGCGCAGCCATACTCCTCGGGGAGGTTGGCACCGAAGACGCCCATCTCCGCCAGTCCCGGGATGATCTGCTTCGGGAACTTTCCCTCGATGTACGCATCCCCGATGATCGGCATCAGGTGCTCGTCGACCCACGCGCGCACGGTGTCGCGGACCGCGCGCTCCTCCTCGCTCAGGAGGGAGTCAAGGTCGTAGAAATCGACGCCAACGTAGTTCGATGCCATCGCAATGTCCTGTGGTGATCGGTAAACGGTGAACGGTCAACGGTGAACGGGTCTGCCGGGAAGTTCCCGTTTACCATTCACTGTTCACTGTTCACCGCAATCATCCCGCCTTCTTCTCCGCCCGCCCCAGATGCCGCTTGGCGCTCGGTACGATCCCGACCTCGCGCGCCTTCTTCCTGAACCCTGCACCATGGTCCACCGGATGGCCATTCTCCGCCTGCCATTGGTGTACCATCTCGTGCAACACGGTGTGCGAGACCTCCGCCCATCCATGGCGCCGCACGTGCCGGCGGCTCAACGCGATCTCGCTCGGCCGCCCGCTCTTCACGTCGACGGCCAGCTCGCCCAGGCGGCTCCGCATCCTGCCGCTCAACCGGAACGCGATCGGCCGCAACCCGCCCGCAAAATACTCGGCGTTCAAGCGTGAATGCAGTTCGCCCAGACGATGCAGTGCCTCGAGATCACCGGGCTGGGGACGCTCCGGTCGCCGCTTGGGCTCGGTGCGGTGTTCCACCGGAAAGGCGAGGAACGTCGTCTCCGCCACCTTCCGCATCGGACGCGGGATCCCCGGCAACAGGAACCGCACCACCGCTTCCAGCACGTAATCTGGCGCCTCGGCGTACCCCTCGTGGATCCGCAACACGCCGTTGGCGCCGTAGCTCAACATCACTGACCGGTTGCTGTGGAGCGCCAACCCCTTCAACCCCGGCACCGCGAGGATGCCGAGCAGCTCCAAGCGCCGCGCCAGCAACTCGCCGGGCGGGAGGGTGAGGCTCGGCGCCTCGGGATCAGGCGCTGACCGGAACCGTATCGGCGGCACGACGCCTCCGGGCAAATACGTTGACGTCCGACGGCACGAATTCCCGCCGGCCCGACTCCCACCGCCAATGCTGGATATGCACCGCCTGGTCATCGACGTGTACCAGGTTGAAGGCCGACGGCCGTCCGCCGCGCGTGCGGCCCGTGTGGGTGCTCGACGTGCTGACCGCCAGCCCGCCGTCGATCTGTCCCGCACCCTCCTGGTGGTCGTGCCCGCAGAGGACCAGGTCGGCCCCGGTGGCCAGCAGTCGTTTCTGGGCCGAACGCCAGTGGGAGAGCCCCATGCGCCGTGAGATGACGCCGCGGAGCACGTTATGGTGCAGCACCGCCACCCGGACCGCCTCGGGCGGCGCATCGGCAAAGAGCTTCTTCAGGCGCTTCGTTTCCCGCCGCGGCAGGTGTCCCTTGACCGCAAGATCCCGGAGGTTCCAGGTGAGGGAGCTGAAGGCTATCCCGTAGCTCGAGAGCGCCCCCGAGATGATCGCGCCGGGCACATCGAGCACCGGGGCCAGTGCGTCACCGAAATAGCGGCGGTACTTGCGCCACCGGACCCTGCCCCCACCGAGCGGCAGGATCGACCGCCACCACTGGACATCGTGGTTGCCGGGGATGACGAGCGTGGGCGTCGAGCGCTGGAGGTGCTGCACGAACGCCAGCGCACGCTGGAACTCGCCGTGTCGAGCGCGCTGGGTCAGGTCGCCGGCCAGCACGACCGCGTCGGCACCCATGGTCGGAATGAGCGCTTCGAGCGCCTGGATCTGGTCCAGGTCGGCGTCGCGCCCGAAGTGGACATCGGAGAGCTGGACGATGGTCAGATCGGTCACCACACCGCCCGGATCCGATAGGTGAGCACCGCCTGGCCCGCCGCCGGCACCTTGACCCGGAACCGGACCTTGGTGGAGGAGAGCCGCTCAGGCTCCACCGAACTCGAGAGCACGCTCCATTCCCCGAGGCGCATTTCGTACACATCGATGTCGACGTCGCTCGTGCCTGCGTTGCGCAGTGTGTCGGCGTATGTGGCAATGGCGTAGGTGCGAATGAACCGTCGACTGATCGACGAATCACGCCCGGTCTGCCAGGTGAGCTGCACCCGCTTGGCGGTAAGGTCGAACGCAGTGCCGGCATCGAGTTCCAGATCCTCGCCCGCCGGGGTGTGGTCGATATTCGTCTCGCCGATCAACTGCAGTCGCCCGCTGCTGTCGGGCTCGAACATCCGCACAATGCCCCCGGGCAGCGGCCGATCGCCGAGGTCGGTCTTCCGGGGCCGCTTGACCACGTACGTCGTCTGGACCGGAACGTCGGCAGCGTTCGGGTCCTGTCCGAGGCCGCCCCACCATGGGAGCGCACCGGCCACGATGTACGTCTTCTGATAGGAGGCGTTGGCAGGGGCAAAGAGAGCGGAGGTCGTGGTAACACCAGGGGAGACGGTCACCCGCCCGGGGAGAGTGTACAGGTGGAACTCTCCCACCTTCTGCTCCACCGCAGTCACTTCGTCCCGCGCCATGAATGCCGACGGGGCGTTCGACGCTTTGGCATAGCCGCCCCTTGCAGGGTTGGCCACGCTGACCTGTCCGGCGAGAAGCTGGATCTCCGCACTGTCGAGCGCCACCTGTCCGCCGTTGATGACCGCCGCACCCGAGAGTCGCGCCTGCCCGCCGCTGAAGACGGCCTGGTAGCTCGCCTGCCAGCCGCCGCCACCGGTCGCGAAGTAGCCGAGTCGGAGGTCACGCCGCGCAACATCGCTCTGGACCGAAATGTCCAGTGATGGTTGCAGGAACCCGGCCTCAGCGGGATAGCTGGGCGTGCCGATCGGAGTGGTCACGATCGATCCATCGGCCAGCCGGAGTCGGAAGGGCGAGACGCTCACGACCGTGGCCGACGCCGTATCACGCAGCCACGCCCCGGAGCGGAACACCAGGGTGCGGCCGATGGCGCGCCTGAGGAGCGAGCCGTCGTCAGTGGCGCCATCATAGCGGACGCCGCTGACGCTCACCCCGTCGTCGAGCGAGAAGATCGATCCCGGGTCGAGCTCTCCCAGTGGCAGGTGCTGTACCGACGCGCCGCGCGGCACCGCCGCGGCGATGGTCCGGCGAACGAGGACACGGCCGTCGTTGTAGATGGTGGCGCTGACCTGGGCGCTGAGTTCCGTGCTCACGGCCGCCAGGCAGAGCAGTGATCCGAGGACGAACCTTCCGCGAACGTTCATTTGAGCATCTCCAGGGCGATGCGTTCGACCACGCGTCGCACGATCAAATAGGTGGCGATCACGGCCGCGGCGGCGTAGCTCCGGGCCAGAGGCGCCCGGGAGATGCCGAAGATGCCCCAGAGTGCCACAGCCACGGTCGCCACCAGCGCCGCCCGTCGCCCCAACTTCCCCGCCCGGGCCTTGAGTGCGGCAGTGCAGTCGGGGCACATCGCCCCGAATTCGATCCCCGGCGTGCGCCTGCCGCAGTGGACGCAGGGAAGCTCAGGCCATCCGACGGGCGACGGCATCGCCGAACTCCGTAGTGGACGCCGTACCGCCCAGGTCCCGGGTGCGGACCGTGTCGTCGACGATGGCCTGCTTGACCGCGGAGCGCAGTCGGTCGCCCCGCGCCACCTCGCCGATATGATCGAGGAGCATCGCCGCCGCGAGCATCTGCGCCGAGGGATTGGCGATCCCCTTCCCGGCAATGTCCGGCGCGCTGCCGTGCACCGCCTCGAAGATCGCCGCGTGGGTCCCGATATTGGCGCCGGGGGCTAGTCCCAGCCCGCCCACAAGCCCCGAGATCTCGTCGCTCAGGATGTCGCCGAACATGTTGGTCGTCACGATGACGTCGAACTGCTCCGGCTTGAGCACAAGCTGCATCGCCGTGTTGTCGATGATCAGGTCGTTCGACTCCACCCGCCCGGCGTATTCCTTGGCCACGTTCCGCGCCGTCTCCAGGAAGAGTCCGCTCGTCATCTTGAGGATGTTAGCCTTGTGGACGATGGTGACCTTCTTGCGCCGATGGATGACCGCGTATTCGAACGCGTACCGCGCGATCCGTTCGCACTCGACCCGCGTCACGATCGCCGCCGACTGCGCCACCGCGCGGGGGTCGTCTCCCACCTGCACGAAGTGCTCCACTCCGACGTAGAGCCCCTCGAGGTTCTCCCGGATGAGCGTGATGTCGATGCCGCTGTAACGCTGGCCCGGGAGCAGCGTCACCGCCGGACGCACATTGGCGAAGAGCGCGAATTCCTTCCGCAACCCCACGTTGACCGATCGGTAACCCGTCCCCACCGGCGTTGTGAGCGGGCCCTTGAGCGCCAGCCCCGTCTTCCGGATGGAGTTGAGCGTCGCATCGGGCAGCGGCGTGCCGGTCGCGTCGACCCCGGCCATCCCGGCCACCTGCTCGTCCCACCGGAACTTGAGCCCCGTTCGCGCCAGCACCTTCACGGTCTCGGCGGTGATCTCCGGCCCGATCCCGTCTCCGGGGATCAGCGTGACGTCGAACGCCATCAGCGCACCATCGTCGGGAGGACGTGATCGAGTGCGTTGTCGATCGCGGCGCGCGGGGTGGCCCCGTGCCCCACCGCCCGCGTGCGCCAGACCACCGTCGCTTCCCGCGAGTCTGCGAGCACCAGCATCAGCTCCGCCGTTTCGCCCTCGACCGGATCATGGAAGAAGACCGCGGCCGCCGGGATCATCGCATACCGCCCCCCGGCGAGTGCGGTCAGGTTCCGCAGTGCCGCGCGGAACGGATCGGGCACGACCTTGAGGCCTTGATCCCGCATCATCCCCTGTCCCATCCGGTCGGGATCTGGCGCGAACCCGGGCGCCCGCCGAGCGATCTTCCGAAGCTCGGGTGGCAGCTTCCAGGTCACTTCCGGTGCCCGCTCTGTCAGCGCCTTTCCGATGAGCGAATCGACCCAGACGAGGGCCCGTTGGTGGTCGGCAAAGACCGGATCGGCCTCGGTGGCGCTGTCGGCGGCGAGCAGCGCCAATGGCACCACCGTGAGGGTCTGTCCCGCGAGCGCATTGGTGGAGAGGGGGAGGTTGACGATCTGTTCGGGCTTCGGAGCCGGTTCGGTCCGATGTCCGCACGCCGAGAGGAGCACTGCCAAGCCGATGAATGATAAGGACTTAGGCAATCGCGACCTACCGCGTTGAGGCCAGGGTGGGAGCCGTCGGAGGGAAAGGTAAGCGAACCGGGTGGGAGTAGGTACTAGGTATTAGGTGTTAGGTGTTAGGTGTTAGGTGTTAGGTGTTAGGTGCTAGGTGCTAGGTGCTAGGTGCTAGGTGTGACGGGAAGCTACGCCAGATCCCGATGCAGGCTAAGGTCCCGGTCACACCTGATACCTAGCGTCTAGCGCCTAGAGTGACGGGGACCTTCGCGGAGCGGGTGGCGGGTGGCGAAGGTGCGGGCACGGGGTCGCGAGCGCCACCCGAGTCATCCTGAGGGCGCTTCAGCGCAGAGCCTGCCCTGAGCGCAGCGAAGGGAAGGATCTCCGGCTCGTTCGATCGAGATCTGCGCTCCATTCTTGACGGGGGATCGCGGCTGGACCGAAAGGATCTCCGGCTCGTTCGATAGAGATCTGCGTTCCATTCTTGACGAGGCATCGCGGCAAGACTGGCCGAAGATCCTTCGTCACCTTCTGCTCCTCAGGATGACGCCGGGGCCGTGCTCAACTCCCGGCCACACCCGCCACCGGCCACTCGCCACTACTCGAGCGACAACCCGCCATCCACCACGATCGTCTGCCCGGTGATGTGGCGCGCTTCGTCGGAGCAGAGGAACGACACGACGTGGGCGACGTCCTCCGGTTCTGCGACCCGGCCAAGCACCGCGTGCATCCGCGCCCGCTCGACGACCTCCTTGGGAAGCATCATCATCCGCTCGGTGCGGATGAACCCGGGGGCGACGGCGTTCACGTTGACGTTGGCAGGACCAAGCTCCACCGCGGCGGCGCGGGTGAGCCCTTCGAGCGCCGCTTTGCTCGCCGCGTAGTTGGCGACACCGAATCCCGGTCGGGCGGCCTGATGGGCGCTCACCGAGACGACCTTGCCGTAGCGTTGGCTGCGAAAGCGTGGCGTGGCGGCCCTGATGCAGTTGAATGCGCCGGTCACATTGGTGGCCATCACCTCGTTCCACGCCGCATCACTCAGGCGCCACAGCGCCCCGTCCGCGGCGATGCCCGCGTTGTTGACCAGGAAATGGAATCCGCCGAGCCGCGTGGCGCTCTCATCGAAGAATCGCTGTACCGAGCCAGGGTCGCGCACGTCACAGCGCGCGGCGTGGACCTGGACTCCCATCCCCCGAAGGCTGGTCTCGGTGAGGAGCGCCATCTCGGTCACGTCGCGTCCCGGCAGTTCCACATAACAGAAGGCCACGTGGCACCCGAGCCGCGCGAACTCGTGGCAGATGGCCCGGCCGAGTCCGGTGGCGCCACCGGTCACCACGGCGACCTTTCCCCGGACGCCGGGGGTGATCGCGGCGGGCTCGGGTTGGGCCAGCGCAGCGCCGGACGACCGGGCGGAGGTCTGCCAGCCACCGGGCTCGCCGAATTGGGGAGGGACGTCTCGCATTGGAGCGAAGCTACGGGCCGGGGACGCCTCCGCAAGAGCGAAGCCTTTTCCTTGCCTCCCCACCTTCCTATGCTACATCGTCATCCCGACGTCCAACGCCATCGCACCGGAGCCATGTTGATCCGAACGATCCCGTCCATCCTGCTCGCTGCGGTCCTGGCGGCACCACTCGCCGCCCAGGACCCCTTCACCGCACCCGCGGTCGGCAATGCGCTCGACGCGCTGGCGGCCGATCCGATGGGTGGCCGCCTGGTCGGTACCCCCGGTGCCCGCTCGGCGGCCGAATACGTCGCGGGCCGGCTCCGGGCCCTTGGACTTGCTCCCGCCGGCGACAGTGGTGGCTACCTCCAGCGCATCCCGCTGGAGCGCCGCGGTATCTCCGACTCGAGCACCTTGCTGCTCACATCAGGCGACCACACGGCCACCCTCCGCTGGGGCCGCACCTTCGGCGAGGAGTGGGGACGCCCGGCGCCCGCGACCACCTACGACGCGGTCTGGGGAGACCTCTACACCAAGGATGGGATCGACAGCACCTTCAAGGCCGCCGCCGGCAAGTTCCTCGTGATCATCGTCCCCGACCGGGCCGGCCTCATTGTGCAGGGGTTCCCCGCCACCGGCCGCCCGGCGGGGATCATCGCGCTCTTTGCCTCGCCGCGCTTCCATGCCCGTGCCCTCCGGCTGACGCGCCCTCCAGCGGTACGCATTGCTGGCAGCGTTGATGGGGTAAGCCCACCACTCGTCCTCATCGCGGATCGCGACAGCATCGCCGCGCTGTTCGGATCGATGACACAGGGCCCCGCCGGTACGCCTGCCCCCTTCCGTGTCACGCCGCAGCTCCTCGACTCCGTGACCCCGGTCGACGGCTGGAACGTGCTGGCCACACGCGCCGGCGATGACCCACAACGCAAGGGCGAGTACGTGATGGTCACCTCGCAGTACGACCATGTAGGACGCGCGAACGACCCCGCCGGGTCCTGCAGGGCCGTTGGCGCTGACTCGGTGTGCAATGGTGCCGGAGCGGCATCGGGCGCGGTGGCCGAGCTGCTGCTGGCCGAACGTGCGGCGGCCGCACCCCCTCCGCACCGGTCGATGCTGTTTGCGTGGCTGGGGGCGGAGGAGCCCGGGTCATTGGGCCTCCGCTGGCTGCTGGCCCATCCGCCGGTGCCGATCGACAGCATCGTGGCCAACATCGGGCTGGGCCCGGTCGGCCGCGGCGCCCGGGACTCTCTGGAGGAGAGCGGCATCCGCGAGTATGCCCCGGACCTCCTGCGGGTGGTCGATTCCGTGGCCAGGGCGGAGCCACGTCCCTTCACCTTGGTGGGGCGCTTCGAGCACCTCGACGATCCGCAACGCCGATACTGTCGCACACCGGCGGCCGGCTTTGCGGTCTCGGGGATCCCGTCGATCACCTTCTCCGGCGGCCCGTACGCCGAGTTCCGTCGCGCCGATGACAGCGTGGCGATGGTGGACGCGAACAAGGTCGCCCGGGTCGGGCGTCTTGCCTACGGGATCGGGATGGCGCTGGGGAATGGCCGGTCGCGGCCGGCGGTGGATTCGATGCTGTCGCGATCGCTCTGCCGATAGGTCACCGGCGCGCGGCTCACTCGTCGAGGCCCAGGTCCATCCCCCACCGCGCCAGCGAGATGGGGAGCCCGCCGAACTCGAGCAGCGCCTGATGGAAGGGCCGGATCGGTGACTCGGCGTCGGCGCGGGCCCGCCACGCATCATGGAGCTGGATGATCTCGCGCCGCCCCACCGCCGCGGCCAGGCCGTACGTCGGCCACGCCGCCACTCGGCGCACATCGGCCAGCGCCATCGCCCGGTCGAGCGGCAGGTGATCCATCAGGAACGTGATCGCCTCGACCGGCGTCATCCCCCGGGTGTGGAGCCCCACGTCGACCATCACGAGCGCGGTGGCGTGGAGCATCGCGACCTGATGGAAGAACTCCTCCTCCACCGACTCGGCAAATCCCGCCTGATACATCAGGTCGGTGGCATAGAGCGCCCACCCATCCACTGACACCGGCGTCGATACCAGGCGGCGGACATCGGAGTACAGCCCCGCGGCGTGGGCCTGATGCAGGTGCCGGCCCGGACACACCTCCCGCAGCGCCACATGCACCAGCTCTTCCCGCGCGATCTCCACTCCAGGCGTCAGGTACACCACCGTCGGGGCTTCATAGCCGGCGATCGGCATCAGCCAACGCAAGAACTCTGGCGTGTCGAGGAGTCGAACGTCGCCGGCCGGCGCCACCAGCAGGCCGCGGTCGTCAACGAACCGCCGCGCCCGTGCCACCGCCTTCAGGAATGCGAGCTGGAGGTCGGTGCCGACGGGCCGTTCCTGCCGCAGCCGAGCGGCGAGTTCCCGCGGATCGGCACCCGGTTCGACCCGGTCGGCCGCACGCTGCACCACCTCCACCTGTTCATCCAACGCCCGCTGCCCCCACCGCCAAAGCTCGGGCGCGCTGGCGTGGAGGGCGTGCTCGAAATGCAGCCGATGGTCGAATTCGTCCTCGCCCACCGCGAAGGCGGCAGCATCGGCAGAAGGATCGGTCTCGGCGGCAAGGGTGACGGCAAACTCCCGGACCGCACCCTCGGCAAGCGATGCCGCCGACGCGAGCTGATCGGCGATCCCCGGAAGCCACCTGGCTGCCTCTCGCGCGAGGCGCTCAGGCAAGCGCGCCACCGCCGGGGCAAGTGCCACCGCCTCATCCACGAAGAGCACCGAAGGTGCCTTGAGCGTGCTGGCCGCCGCAAAGAGCACGGCGGCCGCTCCGCGCAGCCGCGCCAGTGCCGCCTGTGCCCGAGCTTCCGGCGCACCCCCCGGATGCGCCAACAGCGACTGCCACGCCTGCGCCACCGACGCAAGCCACGCCGCGGGATTCCTGCGGTGCGGCACCTCGGCCTCGAACCGGAAGATCGTGGTGCGAAGGTCGTCGAGGAGGGCGGTCCGGTCGAGCTCCTCTGCATCGTCATCGAGCGGGAGGTCCTCCACCGCGCCGGCCAGCGACCGGAGCGTGGCGAGCTGGATCCGGACCGACTCGGCGTCAAGCATCGGCAGGAGGGGATCGGAGGCGGCATTACCCGCCCGCGTCCCCTGTGCCGGATCGAATATCCAGCGGACATCGAGGTAGGAACGGCAGAGTCCGCCGAGCCCGGACATCAGCAGCGATCCGCACGGGGCGGGAAGCTCACGGGCGCCCGTACCGATCGGTGATCCGCACCAGGTCGTCGAGCTCGGGAGTGGAAGCCTCGAGGATATCGCAGTCGGTGACCGCTTCCACCTGGTGGACCAGCGGGGGCGGGATGTGCAGCGAGGTACCTGCGGCAATGCGACGCTCGGTGAGGTGCCCTTCACTGCCGGAGCGAAAGATCATCTCACCCGAGAGCAGGTGCATCGTCTCGTCCTTCTTGTGGTGGTACTGCACGCTCAGCGCCTGGCCGGCCCGGACGTGGAGGATCTTCCCCACATAGCGATCGGTCCGCGCCCAGATGAGCTCGTAGCCCCACGGCTTGTCCACCTTGTACGGCACGTCCATCACGCCTCCAGCGAGCGAATGGTGAACGAGGAGGGCGCCGTCACGCACGCCCGCACGCACACGCCACACCCCACACACCCTTCGGCCTTGAGCACCGGGTGCCCGTCAGTGTCCATCTGGAGTGCTGTGGGCCCCACCGGGCACGCCTGGGCACAGACACCGCAGGTCGAGCCGTGAAAAGTGATGCAACGTTCCGGGACCAGCTCCACCACGTTGAGCCGGTACCCGGTCCATCCATCCGCTGGCAGCACGAGGGCGCCGGTGGGGCACGAGGTGACGCACGGCATATCGGCGCAGACGGTGCACGGCTGCAGCATCGGGTCGATGAACGGCGTGCCCGCCGCCAAGCCGGCTTCGGTCGGTGCTTTGCGGATCGCGTGCGGCGGGCAGGCGTCGGTACACGCGCCGCACCGGGTGCAGGCCGCCAAGAATCCTATTTCCGGGAGCGCCCCCGGCGGCCGGGAGAAACGCTGCCGGACCACCCGATCCTCGGTGCGCTTGGCGAGGGCATTCAGGTATTTGCCCACGACCCCGCGCAGGAACTCGCGGCGCTCGCCACCGGGAGGGTTGAACATGGAGAGAAGATAGGCGGATGGGCGCATGAGGCGCATGCGCCGGCGCATAGACGCATAAGACGCATGGGGCGCGTGGGCGGCAGGCAACGCAAGGGCTACCCTTGGGTCGCCCTTGCACGCGGGACCTGCTCCGCGATCATCGACGCCGGCGACCGATCCTCGAGAACCGCGGAAAAGATCCCTCGGTCGCTCTGCTCCCTCGGGATGACGTTCCTTGATGGGAAGATACGCGGACTGTCCATCCATCCATCCGCCTTATGCGTCCATGCGCCCATGCGCCTTATGCGTCTTATGCGTCTTACGCGCTCAGATCCCCGGCTCGAAGCTGAACAACCACCGGAACCCGGCGCGGTCGAGTCCCGGATGCGTGTCGGCCGCTGCCGCCGGCACGCTCACGAAGAGCGGGAAGTCGAAGCGGGTGACGAACTGCGTCTGCCCGATCCGATGCGTGGCACGAAGTCCCACCCCCGCATCCACCACGCCCTTGAACTCGGAGCCCGAGCCCACCGCCAGATCGCCATCGGCCAGGCCCGCATCGCCGAACGCCGCCACCGAGATCGAGTTGAAGAGATGCCGCTTGGGCCGCGAGGAGACCGTCCGCGCCAGCTCGACGCCGAACGTCGCGAGGTGGTTCGCCGCGACCGCTCGGGAGAGCCCGCGGATGTTCCCGTCGCCGGGGTTCTGGTAATAGACGTCGGGCCGCACCAGCAGGGCGCCGTTGGAACGCAGGAACGGATTCCACAGCTCCGCCGCCGGCCCCGCGCCGTCGAGATAGAACAGCGACTGCCGCACGACCGAATCCTTCGTCGCTGTTGCCCCGATGAAGCCGCGAAGCGACAGTCCGAACTTGCCGATCGTCCGCCGTGCAGTCCCTTCCAAGCTCACCTTGAAGTAGCCACCCCACACGAAGTTGGTGCCTCCGGGGACGGACGGTCCCCGGTGGAAGTAATCGATCCCCGACACGAGCGCCGCACCGCCGGCAAGGTTCCAAGGCCCGCTCATGCCCGAGACCAAGTGACGATATGCGGCTTCGATCGTGCCGCCCTCTTGCCATCGGGAAGGATCCAGGTACCCGACGTCCCACGCGTTGACCCATGACACGCCGAATGCGTCGCTCACAGTCGGACCGTAGGCGAGGTGCGCCTTGGACACCTTGCTCACTTCGGCAGATGCACCCGTGCGCCCTTCCGTGGAAAAGAGTTCGACTGTTTCGCTCAGACCCGGACTCCGCAGCCCCGTCGGGTTCTGCCATCGCAGCTGGTAGTCCAGGCGGCGGCGGGCGGCGGTTGTGCCTGCAGGCCGCCCCGCCCCGGTGCCGTACGACAGCATCCCGACGTTCAGCTCGTAGCGCTCGAGGTAGTTCTGGCGGGTGCGGATGCCGACCGTGAGTCCGCCGGCATCGTTGAACCATGCTACCGGCGCGATCCCAAGCCCCAGCGCATCCCGAGGAGACTGCTCGCTGAAATAGGTGTCGAGGTAGGGCGCCTTCCGCGGACGCACGGTGTTATTGAGCAGATCCCAGTCGTGGGTCCGCTCCCGGGGATCCACCACCACTTTCGGCCGACCCGGGGTCACCGCCTCGACCCAGGCGCTCGTGGCGTACCCATCGGTCCGCACCACCGTGGTGTCCTTCCCGGAGATGAACGCCACTTCCACCGGGATCATTCCCGGCGCCTTGCGGACGACCTCGGCCTTGGTGCGCCAGGAGCCATCGGGGAGGCGCTGATGCCGGACCCGCCCCAGCGCGTAGTCATAGAGGTCGGTGGTGTGGAGCCACTGGGCAAAGAAGGCGTTCAGGTCCCTGTGCGACACCTCCTCGGCCACCCGCTTGAAGGCATCCTCGTCGACGTGGTGGTACTCGTAGCGGGCAAAGAAGGCGTGGAGGATGGCGCGCATCGTCGAATCGCCGACGATGTAACGGAGCTGATGGAAGAAGAGCTCGCCGCGGACGTAGATCGCAAGGTTGTACGAGCTGAAGTCGCGGTAGTCCTCTCCCGGCAGGTCGGGCGGCTCCGATTGACCGTCGAGGTCGAGGCCGAGGATGAAGCGTTCCGTGCCGGGGTAGGCATCGGCGTGGGAGACCGTCTCCCAGAACCAGGAGGTCTGGAAGCTGGTGAATCCCTCGTCGAGCCACCCTTCCTTCCACTCGTTGTTGGCCAGCATCCCCATCACATAGTTGTGTCCCAGCTCGTGCACGATGAGCCCCTGGCTCGCGGAGCCGTCGTGGATCATCATCGGGAACTCGGTGCCGCCCCCTTCGATCCGGTGCACGTTGGTGATCTGCGGCCATCCGAACTTGCCAAAGGTCTGGTCCAGCCAGGCGAGTGCCGTCGCGGTCCGCTGCACCGCGACGCCGCCGCCCCAGCTGGTCGAATCGCCGGGCTGATAGAGCACGTGGATGGCCACCGCACCGAAGCGCCCACCCTCGTAGCGGTACTGGGGATTCAAGGACATCGCAAAATGGTGGACCTTGTCGGCATACCAGACGATCCGCTTCCGCCCCGGGTCGGCGCCCTCGCACGCGCTGGCGAACTGCGCCGCGTTGCCGTAGTAGTCGCGCTGATATTCGATCGGCGTCGGACCGCGGTTGGCCTTTTCCCAGCCCGGATCGCCGCAGACCGGCACACCGGTGGATCCGACCACCTGGTCCTCCGGCACATCGAGCCGAACGATGAAGCTTCCAAACTCGCCGTAGAACTCGCCCGCCGGGTAGAGGGCGTGCTCCTCCCACCCGTAGCGGTCATACGTCACCACCCGCGGGTACCACTCGGCAAAGTCGAACCGCCTCCCCTCCCGTCCCTGGCGCCTCGGCGTGGTCGACGGACGCGCGTCCCACTGCATCGCCACGGTGAGGTGGCCACCCGGCGGCAGCGGCCGCGGCAGGACGAACCGCACGATGGTGCTGTCGGGGGCAAAGGGATAGATCGGCGCCACCGACTGGCCATCGACCGTCACGTTGGAGACGTGATTGAAGCCGAAGTCCGGGTCCTTCAGGTCGTTGAAGCGGCGACGCCCCTCGGTCGAGTCTGCGTCCGACCAGCGGGAGCCGGGCCGGAAGGCGTTGAGGTAGAGATGGAACGAGATCGTGGTCAGCGTGTCGGGCGAGCGGTTGTCGTACACCACCGTCTCGGTGCCCCCCAGTACTCCGCGCGGTTCATCGAGGCGCGCCGCGATGTCGTAGGCGACGTGCTGCTGCCATGGGAGCGGCGCGGCGGTGTCAGGCGCCTGGGCGGCGAGGGCTAGGACGAGGAAGAGCATGGATGGGTGCCCGGAGAAAGGTTAGGACGATGCCTGCAAGGGCGAAGCTTGCCAGGCGTTGCGCGGGCGACGCCAGCCGGAATATGGGAGGGCGACGCTTGCGTCGCCCCTCGATCAACGCCCCTGACGGACCCACCGCCGTATCGGATTCAAGTCGATATACCGCCGGACCCGGTGCACCGACAGATCCACTCGGAGGATCCAGTCGTGATAGCCGCGTGCCCACACCATCCCGCCAGGAGTCCCGCGCCAGAGGTTGATCCGCTTGGCCGCGGCCGCCTTGAACCCTCCCAAGATGGCGCCAACGGAACCGGCGGCCAAGGTCGCCGACGCGGCGGAGCCCGACCACGCCTCCTTGATCCAGAAGAGCGCGTGGAAATGATCTGGCATCACCACATATGCGTCCAGCCGCACGTACGGACGGTGGGCGGGGATCTCGTCCCACGTGGCGCGCACGATGCGACCCAGTTCGTTGAGCGCTACGCCCTCCGGGGTCATGCACCCGAACAGGTCGCGGTGCCGAGTTGCCACCGTCGTCACGAAATACGCTCCCGGCGCGCGATAGTCATGGCCCGAAAGGCGAGTGGGTCGCCGGGGAAATGGGCGTGGCATTCCGAACGGTGGCGCACACGCGGCAGGTCACCGTCATCTGTTGTGCGCCTCCAGCATCCCGCAAACGCAAAAATAGGGCGACCCAAGGGTCGCCCTGACATAGCCTGCCGCCAACGCGCACAAGCGCGACCCAAGGGTCGCGCTTGCGCATGGCCTACCCCTGCAACAGCACCCGGCGCAGCGTTGCCATCTTCCGGCGCACCGACCCGTCATACCGCCTGTCGCCCACCTGCACCACCGCACCACCCAGGATGGCAGGATCGGACTCGAACGTCGGGATCACGGTCTTGCCGAGCGCCTTGGTGAGCGCGGCGGCGATCTCCTTCTGCAAAGCCGGCGCGGCCTCGCGCGCCAGCACCACGCGGGCGCGGGCCCGGTCGAGCTTCAAGTCGAGTGCCACGAGATACTGCGCCGCGATCTCGCGGAATAATCCCTGGCGACCCCGCTTGACCACCGCCACCAGGAACGCACGGAACGGCTTCGGCGCCTTCGGAAGCGCGGCGGTCAGGATCCGCCCCTTCTCCGCCTTGGTGACCCGCGGCGACATCAGCACCGCCTCGACCGATGGTGCCATCTCCACCGCACCCGCGACGGCATCGATCAACTCGGCGTACGCCTCGGCCTTGCCATCCCGCTCCGCCAGTTCGAGGAGCGCCTCGGCATAATTCCGTGCCACGCCGATCGTGCTCACTTCGACGGCCCCAGCGATGCCAGATAGTCCTGCACGATCTTCCGATCCTGCGCCGCTTCGAGCCGCTGGCCGATCAGCTTGCCCGCCGCCGACAGCGCCAGGTCCACGGCCTCACGCCGAAGCTCCGCCACCGCGCGATCCTTCTCCGACTCAATGTCGCGCCGGGCACGGCCGATGAGCTCATCGGCTTCCGCTCGGGCTCGATCGAGGCCCAGCTGACGTTCCCGCTCGGCGACGGCCTTCGCGTCGTTCAGGATCGTCACCGCCTGGCCCCGCGCGTCTGCCAGGAGCTGCTGCTGCTGCGCCAGGAGGCCAGCGGCGGCCGTGCGATCCTTCTCCGCCTGAGCGATCTGCTCCTCCAGCCGCTTTTCCCGCGCCTGGACCGCGCCGAGCACCACCGGCCAGGCAAAGCGCTTGAGGATCAGGAAGAACACGCCGAAGACGAACAGCGTCCAGACCATCAGGCCGCCGTCGACGGTCAAGAGCCCGCCCCCATCGGCCAGCAATGGAGTGGACACCAGCGTCATCGCGATCCCGGCCAGCCAGAGCGACCGCATACCGACCTCGTGGGGTGAAATGGAGTGGCGGGGAACGCTTCCGTTCCCCGCCCCACCGTCCTTAGAAGCTGATCTTGCCCTGCATCACGAACGCGACGACGGCGGCGAAGAGCGCCACGCCTTCGACGAGTGCTGCGGCGATGATCATCGCCGTCTGGATCTGGGCCGAGTTCTCGGGCTGGCGCGCCATTCCTTCGACCGCCTGTCCGCCGATCCGGCCGATGCCGACGCCGGCGCCGAGCACTGCGAGACCCGCGGCCAGGCCGGCGCCGATCAGGCCGTAGCCCTTGCCGAGCGAAGCGTCCGCGGTGGCCTGAAGCAGGGGAAGCATGTGCAGCATGGTCCACTCCGATTTCGTTGACGGAAGAACGTTGGTGTCTGCGCCCGCCGTGGTGCCGCCGATTCTTCCGGGACCGGCGTCCCCTGGGTGCCCGCCGATGTCCCGAAGGACAGCGGGCCTCGTCCGCCGTTCGGCGGACTACGGTATTGCAGCGACCGCCGGGGCGCCCGGCGGCCGCGGTGGAGCTAGTGCGACGTGCGGATCAACCCGATGAAGACCGCCGTCAGGAGCGTGAACACGAACGCGTGCAGGAACGCCACGAACAGCTCCAGCAGCATGATGCCGGTGGCCAGGACGCTCGCACCCAGGCCCACGGTGTAGCTGTGGAAGACGAAGGTGAGCCCCAGGAGCGCCAGGATGACCACGTGCCCGGCGGTCATGTTGGCAAAGAGCCGGACCGCCAGTGCGAACGGCTTGGCCAGCTTCCCGATGATCTCGATCGGCGTCATGATGATGAGCAGGACGACCTTCATGATGCCGCCGGCGATCCCACCCGGCAGACCCGGCGGAATGAAGAAGATCGTGCCGAGATATCCCTTGGCGCCGAGCGAGCGCATCCCGGCGATCTCGATGACCACGAGGGCCAGGAGTGCCAGGGCGCCGGTCACCGCGATATTGCCGGTCGCGGGCGCGCCGTATGGCAGGAGCCCCATCAGGTTGCAGAAGAGCAGGAAGAAGAAGAGCGAGAGGAGGTATGGGACGTACCCTTCGCCGTGATGACCGACGTTGGGCACGATCACCTCTTGCCGGACCCAGAGCGCCGTTGCTTCCATCGCCCCGGCAAAGCCCTTGGTGGGCTTCCCCGCCGCATCGGCCAACGCCACCGAGCGGGACACCATCAGCAGCATCACCAGCGCCAGCGTGGCGGCCAGGAGCATCCAGACCAGGTGCTTCGTGGGCGAGAAGTCGATCGCGATGGGCCCGACCTGCACCGGCGTCCACTGCGGCAGTTCCGCCTCGCAAGTGAGGCCGGACTCGAAGCAGGGATACTCGATCGCGTGAGCATTCCCGATGTGGTGCATGATGTCGATCTCGCGACTCGGCGCGATGGCCGCGGTCACCGGCGGCGCTTGCGCCACGAGCGGCGGCGCCCCGGCAAGGAGCGCCACTGCCACCAGCATCGCCATCCCGCGCATCACCCGGTTCATCGTGCCTCGGTCGTGGAACGTCGTGCCGTCATCGCCACAAACACCTCGACTCCCAGGAGCGCCAGCAGCACTATCGCCAGTCCTACCAGTCCCGGTCCGATCGGCCAGTGGAGGGCCGGGAGGATCACGAGCCCTGCGAGCGTCAACAAGGCGATCCGGGCCAGCATCCCTACGATCCACGCCGCCAGGAACCGCTCGGTACCGAGGGACCGGACCAGCCACCACCCGAGTGGGGCTTGGAACACCAGGGCAAGGCCGAGCCCCAGCCACGCACCTTGTTTTGCATCGATTGGGAGGGTCTGCGCCGCGGCCAGTGCCGCCACTGCTATTGCAGTCACCCCGACCAGGTAGCGGCGGGCGTTAGGCGTCATTTTGGCTTCCGTCCGGAGCGCTCGCGCAGCTCTTTGAGGAGGCTTGCCATCATCCCGGCAAAGCCGAGCAACACCAGTGCTACTGTGAGGATGCCACCGGTCCCGAAGCGCCGATCGAGCCATTGGCCGACCCATGCCAGGGCACCGATCGTGACCGCCAACTGGACACCCAGGCCGGTGTATCGGAGCGCATCCGGCGTCCGTTCCCTGTCCGGCGGAGTGCTAGTCACGGGGCGCGAATTTAGCGGCTTGTGAAATATTTCGCAAGGAAAATGCGGGTACGCGCACTCGGTGAGAGGCGGAATGATCGTGTTGCTGGTGATTTCCGAACGGAGCAGGTTCCCGACTGCCGAGTTCGATCGCGTTTGTCAGGCCACTTGCGGGGCGATGTGTCGAACACTAAACTAACCAGGAGTTCGGACTGTCTTCGGTTTGCCGCACAGCCTGGACACAACGGCATCTTGGAGCCGGCGCAGCGATCGTGGTGATCTAACCTGACATTCCCAGATACGGACCACCTTCCAACCGGCTCGCCTCAATTCACGCGTGACCCTTCGATCGCGGCTCATATTGTCGTTCAACTTCCGGCTCCAAAACATCGAGTTGGTTTTGGGTGCCTTATAACATCGCGGGCAGCCATGCCAGAAGCAGCCGTCGATGAAGACCGCGACTTGAAGGCTAGGCCACGAAAAGTCTGGTCGTCCGGGAAGACTCAGATGACGTCGCCACCCTGAAACTCGCTCTGCTCGCAGGACCCGCGCGAAACTCTCCTCGGTCGTCTTGTTTCCGCGACCGAGAATCGCTCTCATGATGCGCGACCGAGCCGGTGTAGGTGCCTTGAGCTTCATTCGCGTGCCCTAACCGCCCGCGTGAGGAATCCCAACGTGGCAAAGAAGATACTGACTTGCATCGACCTGTTTGCTGGATGCGGCGGGCTCTCCCTGGGCCTTGAACAGGCGGGTTTCCGCCCGCTGCTCTTCTCGGAGCTCAATTCATCGGCCGCCGAAACATACCTGGCTAACAGGACGAGTCACGGCATTGCCGACTATCGCGACATTTACGCACTCAGGGATTCGGCCCTTTCGGGACACCTCCGAGAGTGGAGCGATCAGGGGATCGAAGATGTTGACCTCGTCTGCGGAGGGCCACCGTGCCAAGGGTATTCAGGCATCGGACATCGCCGAACGCATAAGGTCACCCGCGAGGAAGTGCCGTCAAATCACCTCTACAAGGAAATGATCCGGGTGATCAGAAAGGTCCGGCCAAAGGTTTTCCTATTCGAAAATGTCCGAGGACTCTTGTCTGGGCGCTGGACTCCAGAAGGCGAAAAGGGCGAGATCTGGGATGATGTACTGCGTAGCTTTGAGGAGATCAGAGGATACACCGTGCGGTGGAAGCTCGTGCACGCAAAGGACTATGGTGTCCCGCAGAATCGCCCGCGCGTGTTGATGGTCGGGATCCGTAGCGACGTAGCTTGGTCGCCAAACCCTGCACTTACCGCTAGCGGTCTCCTGCCAGAACCGGGCCCAATCGCCCCAAACCCAGTTGATGTGTGGGGCGACCTGGTCGACGATGACTACTTGCGCAAGGAGCGGACTGATCAGTATCCCCATCCACCTCGATCACGATTTCAACGGGAAATGAGGACCACCCGCCCAGGAACGGTGTTGAGGAAGGGCGACGAACTCTCGGAGCACGAATACAGTCAGCACTCTGCGCGAATTCGCCGAAAGTTCATTCACATGCTCAAGCACGGGGGTGAGATTCCTGAAGAGATGCAAACCAAGAAGTTTGCCCAGCGGGTGCTGCCTCGGATTTGGGGCCCCGGTGGCCCGAACATCACCGCCACATCCCTTGCCGACGACTACGTGCACTACGAACAGCCGCGCAGCCTGACGGTGCGTGAGTGGGCACGCCTCCAGACATTTCCCGATTGGTACCAGTTCCGTGGGCCCCGTACCACCGGAGGCAGCCGCCGTGCCGGCAATCCATCCGAAGGGAATTGGGACCGGGAAGTCCCGAAGTACACGCAGATCGGGAACGCAGTCCCTGTCCGGCTCGCCCGGGCTGTCGGAGAACACTTCAAGGCAATACTCCACCGCTCCTCAATGAGGCGAAGTGCCTAGAGCGTGAATTCCTTGATTGGCGGAAACAACGAACCAAAGTCCTTCTTGTTCATCTTGAATAGCGGACCCTTTTCGACGACACCACCGCTGGTCTTCCGCTTGATCAGGTGATCCATCGTGATTACGCCGGACGCGATCAACGGCCCGAGTTGGCTTGGGTTCGGATCGCGCGTGTATCCCGCCTGCAGGAGCGTGTAGAACTCGACCCCATCCTGATGCTCAGCTTTTACCGACACCCAAAACGTCTCCGGATGCTTCTCGAGCAGCCTCGCCCTAAGCTTGGCTAGCCGCCACACAGCCACATTTGAACGCACCTGGCTGGTTTCCTGAAGGCGATCTTCACCATCCAACACCTCAAGCCTCAGACCCTGAGCGTTGAACCGACGGGCCGACACAGTACAATAAAGTTTCTCCACATCTCCACGAAAATATCCGAACAGGTCCAGAATCTCTGCACTACTCCTGCAACCGGAGAGATCCCAGTCCGCAACTTGTGCAAAAAGGTTGGAGCGGGTCTTGTGCGCTCCGCGCGCCGCCTTGAGCTCGATGCCTTTGAAGTCGGGAGTCGGGCGGGAGTTCGGCGGTAACCCGAGAGCAGCCTCGAGCGTCATGCCAACCGCAGTGTCGCCCGCGCCCAACGCCCTCAATGGCCCCATACCAGCAAGCGTTCGCAATCGATCGAGAAGCTCCCTCGCCAGAACAGACAAACCATCATCGACCATCGCGGAGAGCGGCCCCGACTTAAGGGCTGCTGCTACATCCGTCCGACTTAGGTTCACGACAAATAGTCGTGCGTCTCTTTCGATCACGGCCAAGATGTTGTTCGCCCCCACATACCGTGGCAACCGCGAAAACCAGATGCGTGGATCGCCTTGTTTCGTGGTCGGACGGTACAGTGTGGCGTTAGCCGGTTCCCATTTTTCGCCGACCAGCACAGACGCGGGCATAACGACCTTATGCTTCGCCCCTTGCTGCTGCACCGAGAAATCATGCACTCCTCGAGCGGCCAAGAACTCACGAAATGGCTGGATAGCATCGATGATGCTCTTCTCCAGCGCGTTCCCAGTTGGCTGAAGTAGGCTGAAGCGAAATCCAGCCGACGTCAGCTCGGCTAGACGGCCACGTTCGATGTCTTGAAGGTCTCTCATTGGCGATTGCTCATTTCATAATGGTGCGGTCTAAGGCCATGGCCGCCGCTCCTAAGCTATGCGATCCATTGAGCACCGACAGGCCCAAGGCGATATCACCCGCATCTCGCCTCGCGCACCCCGCCCTCTTACCGCTCATCCCTCCCCCGTTTACCGTTCACCCTTCACCGTTCACCCCTTCCCGGTCTCCAATGCCCCCCACTCCGCCCGCCCCCGCCACTGACGACGTCGCCGCCCTCGCCCGCCTGGCCCGGGCGGTAGAGTCATTGCGCGCCCAGATAGCCGCGCGGGTGGTGGGCCAACGAGATGCCGTGGACGGTATGCTCACCGCCGTACTGAGCGGCGGGCACGCGCTCCTGGTGGGCGTGCCGGGTCTCGCCAAGACGCTGATGGTGGCGACCCTGGCGGAAGCGCTGCAGCTCTCGTTCAGTCGGGTGCAGTTCACCCCCGACCTGATGCCGGGCGATATCACCGGCACCGACGTGCTGGAAGAAGACCCCACCAGCGGGCGGCGGGTCTTCCGGTTCCTGCGTGGGCCGGTCTTTGCCAACGTGGTCCTGGCCGACGAGATCAACCGCACTCCCCCCAAGACCCAGGCCGCCCTCCTGCAGGCCATGCAGGAGCACCGGATCACCGCCGGTGGCACCACCTACGACCTCCCCGCCCCCTTCTTCGTCCTGGCGACCCAGAACCCGATCGAGCAGGAAGGCACCTACCCGCTCCCCGAGGCCCAGCTCGATCGCTTCATGCTCGAGCTCCGGATCGGCTACCCCACTCGGCAGGAAGAGGAAGCGATCGTCGAGCGGACCACCGGTGCCGTCGACATGCCGATCACGCCGGTGCTCGATGCCGCCGCGATCGTCGAGATGCAGTCCTTGGTGCGCCGGATCCCGGTCTCCAAGGCGCTCATCGCCTCGGCGGTCAAGCTGGCACGGATGACCCGCCCCGACGATGCCGACGCGCCAGCGCTGGTACGCGAATACGTGGAGTGGGGGGCTGGACCCCGGGCCTCGCAGTACCTGGTGCTGGCGGCCAAGGCGCGCGCCGCGATGGCGGGCCGTCCCCTCGCCGATCTCGACGACGTATCCGACTCGGCGCTCGCGGTCCTGCGGCACCGGGTGGTGACCAACTTTGCCGCCGAGGCCGCTGATCGATCGAGCACCGACGTGGTCGAGGAGCTGGTCGAAGCCGGAGCGTGGCTCAAACCCTGAAGCAACGACCGGCTGATCCGCTACGGCGTCGAGCCGTGCCCCTCGATGATCGGGTTCTCGTGACAGGCGGTGAACGTGGCGGTAAAGCTGGTGGTAGCGCCTCCTGCCAGTCGGCCGGCGATGACCCCGCTGGTGAACGCCGGGTAGCGGGTCCCGCACCCGACGTCGTAGTAGATCGGCTCTGCCGTCCAGACGGTGAACGACCCTCCCCGCGCGTGCGCCGGCTCACTGGCATCAAAGGTCCCGCTGAACGTGATCGTGCCGGAAGGAATGTCGGCCCCCGGCACCAGGGGACCGCCGCCATCGGGCAGGTAGGTGCCATCCCAGCTCTCGATATAATCGGCGGCCCCCGTGAGGCCGTCGTGACTGAAGCTGGTGGTGACGTGGAGCGCGGCCGAGGTCGCGATATGGTCGGAGGCAAGCGTGGCGGATTCGGTGCCCGTGGTGTGCCGTTCGGTGAATCCCGCCGCGCCCCGGTCGATGTGATCGGTGAAGTCGCTCTGCCAGTGGAAGGCGTAGGGACCGGGATCGTCGTGGAAGGTGATGGTGCCGACGAACCACTCCGTCTGCGCGTGCACGCTGTCGACCAGCGTGCAGTTGCTGCGGCTATAGGTCGAGGTCAGCGAATCGGGGATACCGTCATGGTCGGAATCGAGGGGTGATCCGGTGGAGTCGAGTGCGCCCGAAAGCACCGGATGACATCCCACACCGAGGGACGAGTCGGAGAACTTCGGGGCGCTCGCCTCCAGGGAGTGGACGAAGATCTGGGGGGCCACGCCGTGCTGCTGGAAGACCGTGAGCATCGCATAGGCAAAGGAGGGCGTCTCCTTGCCGAGCGCCGCGGCCGAGGAATCGGTGAGCGGCGGGAGCGCGGTGGGCGCCGTCGACGACTCGTGGCAGGCGGCGGCGAGGAGGATCACGATCGGCAGGCTGAGTCGCATATGTCCATATCGGCATCTTGGCCGGGCATGTCAAGCGGAGGCCGGCCCGTCCAGGTGTCGTGTTTCAAGACAGCACCAAGAAGGCCCGGGCACTGCCCGGGCCTTCCTGGTGGTCGGTGGGACAGCCGTTGGTTCAGGTGGTGCCGAAGGTCGTCACCGTCGGTGCGACATTGCAGGCGGTGAATGTCACGTCGAAGCCCGACGTAATGACGCCGTGGAAGCCACCGGTGACATGACCGGCGGTGAACGGCGGGTCGTCGCCGTTCCCGTCGCAGGCCGCGGAATACGCCAGCGGCGTCGGGGTGGCAATGTCGAACGAGAAGCTGTTGGGTTGACCGGGGATGCTGATCCCGATGCCGCCGACGATGGTGATGTGGCCGTCGGGGAGCGCATCACCGAACACCAGCGATCCGCTGCTGGGGATGAACTGGAACTCCATCGCCTCATCGAGCAGAATGGTCGACGCCCCGGCGCCTGTGGTGCGCGTGGTGTCGGCGAGGTTGACGTTGAGGTCGGCGAGTTGCGCGGCCTCGGTGTAGGTATCGGTCCCCACCTCGTGGACCGTCTCGGTGCTGCTGGCCGTGGTGAACGTGTAGGTGAAGTCCACCACCAGGCGGAAGCCGAAGAGGTCGCCGATGTCCACGATCTTGATGGTGCCCTGGTAGCTGAAGGTGATATCGTCCGCCGAGTCGACCACGGTGCAGTTGCCGGCAGTGAAGGTGGCCACGACGCTGTCGGGCACGCCATCGCCATCGGTATCGATCGGGGTGTCCACGTTGATATCGCCGCTCAAGGTCGGCGCGCAGTCACCGCCGGAGCGATAGAGGATCGGCGCCCCAGGAACGGTGCCGAGCGCCCGTCCGCGCACGCCCATCGCGTAGAGCGCACCGGCCAAGGCGCCCTTGGAATGAGGCGCAGCCGCCGCAAATGACGGGAGGTTGGACGCATCGTACGACCCGTCGGCGAACGTCGACAGCGCATCCGAGCCCAGCGACTGTGCGATCTCCGCGCCACCCTGCGCTTCGGCGGCGGAGAACGTGGTGCCGGAAGGACCGCTGCTGCCACTGCTGCCGCAGGCCGCGGCACCGAGCCCTGCCAGGGCCGTGAGTGCCAAGGTCCGCATTGAGAAGTACCGCATGCGCCTGCTCCTTCGCTTGGGTGGGTGCACCGGTCAGAGGGGACCGGAGGAACGCGCGCCAAACTAAGGCCTTGCCTCTTCCCGCAATCAACAAGTCAACACGTTGTTCTGCAACGAGTTCCGGCGATGGGCCACGTGACGATGGTCACACCAAGGAAACGAAAAGGCCCGGACCGCGGTCCGGGCCTTCTCGATCGAGCAGCACGGTGTGACCGTGATCAGCTCGCGTTGCCGGTCCCGACAACGTCTGGCGCGGAGCTGCACGCCGAGTAGGTGACGGTAAAGCCCACCGAGGCGCTTCCGTTGAACTCTCCCTTGATCTCGCCGGAATCGAATGGCGGCTGGTCATCCGCCGCGTAGCACGACGCCACGAAGCTCAACGGCGTGACGGTCAGGATGTTGAAGTTGAAGTTCTGGGTCCCGTCGGCAACGTTGGTGATGTAGAACCCGCCGGTGAATGCGATCGTCCCGTCGGGAAGCGGATCCCCGAGCACGATCGATCCCCCGAATGCAGTGAATGTCGCATCCCAGTTCTCGTGGATGGCACCGCCGGCCGAGACCGAGCCGATCTTGTCCACCTCGCTGATGGTCAGGTCCAGGTCGTCCGACGCCGACGGTGCCGTGAACAGCGCGTAATCGTGCCCCGAGATGACCACGGTGAGCGACGTATCCGGCCGGCTCAAGACCTCCGTCAGATTGACGTCGAAGTGGTAGCCGTAGAGGCCGGTGACATCGGCGATGCTCGCCGACCCGTGGACGGACTCGTGAGTGCCATCTGCCAACGTGGTATCGCAGCTGATGGTGATGACGTCGTTGTTCGGGATGCCGTCGCCATCGGTGTCCGTCGTGTCGCCCGAGCTGCCGGTCAGCGCGGAACACCCGGAAGTGGAGCTCATGTCGAGCGGCGCCTTGGCTATCCCCTTGATGGTGTAGCGGGGTGCTCGGCCGCCGGCCGCCATCCATGCCCGGTTGAGGAGTGCTACCGCCTTGGGTGAGGCCTTGGCGGACAAGGAGATGTTGGGCCCGGTGCCGAAGTTGAAGGTGCTCGCCAGGTCGCCAGCAAAGCCGTCGGCCGACGCACCGGCATCGGCGGCACTGCTGTTGCTGATGGTGCCGGCAAAGCTCGGGCCGGTGTCCTTGCTGCCGCAGGCCGCCAGACCAAGTGCCGCGGAAAGGACCAGGACCGTACCGATATGAGACCGCTTGAACATGGAGCGACTCCTCAGCGCAGGGGGAAACAGGGGGCCGACGACAGGCCTTCGCCAGTGAGGCGATCGGAGCATCGCGGGCGGCCAACGGGATCGGGGAACACTAAGGCACCGCTAATATGGCCCAAACTCCCGGGACCGCCAGTGGCCCAGGTCACAGTCGCATAACAGGTTGTGAAACAAAGAGTTAGAGATATGAGTGCAGCGCTGACCAGGACTAGGTTGCACTCATCCCGGGGATGGGGGACAGGAGACAGGAGAAAACGCAGATCGGGAGGCTGCAAGGATTTGACAGTTCGTGGATAGCGCTGGGTGAGTCTTTGTAACATCTTAATATGACCGACATGCCACTCTCCCATCAGCTCCGCTGCCTCGGGCACCCGACGCTCTACGCGCCGGACGGCTCCGCCATCCGCTTCCGGGTCAAGAAGCACCTAGCCCTCCTCGCCTTCCTGGCCATGGAGCCCCGGACCCATCGGCGTGATCGGCTGGCGGAGCTGCTCTGGCCCGGCGCCAACGAGCGCGAGGGCCGCCACTCCCTCGCCACCGGGCTCTCGGTCCTCCGCGCTCGGCTCGGCCACGCTGGCATCGACGCGGGACGCGACACCGTGCGGCTGGTGCCGGGGACCGTCGAACTGGACCTCGATCGGTTGGCGGCGGGAGATGTACTGGGGAGCGAGATCGTGCCGGTCCTGGCCGTGGCACCATTGCTCGAGGACTTTGACGTACCCGACGCGCCTGGATGGAATCAGTGGAAGGACGCCCAGTCCGCCAACTGGCGACCTCGGATCCGTGACGCACTCCTGACCCTCATCGATCGTTCACGGCGCCACGGCGACACCCGCACCATGGAGCGCCTGGCAGATTCGTTGCTGGCGATCGACTCGCTGAGCGAGGAGGGGGTCCGCTCGAAGATGGAAGCACGGGCCTTTGCCGGTGACCGGCTGAGCGCACTCCGGATCTTCGAAGAATGGAAGGGTCGGCTCGCGGATGATGTTGGCGCCCAACCCGGCGATCTGATCGAGGGAATGGCCGTGCGGCTACGGCGCCGTGGGTGGGAGCGGACCAACAAGGAACACATCGCGCCGGTGCACACCGACCAGTGGAAGGACCGGCCGTTCATCGGGCGTGGACCGCAGTACCGCATGCTGTATGAAGGGTGGGAATCGACCCAATTGGGAGCGCCGAAACACGTGGTGATCACCGGTGACTCCGGAGTCGGCAAGAGTACGCTGGCCGCCCGGGTAGCCACGGCGGCCGGACTACAAGGTGCCGTGAGCGCGCGTGAACAGTGCCACGAGGTCGCCCGAGATGTTCCCTACACCGCGCTCGGTGCGCTCGTACTCGGGCTATTGGACAAGCCGGGCGCCGGTACCATCGCCCCCGAGTGGCTGGGAGAACTGGGCCGCGCAGTAAGCGAGGTGCGGCGGCGGTTCCCCCACGCGCCACCACCACTTGACGCCGACGGCGAGACAGCGCGGATCCGGATCGCCGATGCATTCATCGAGCTCGTGAACGCGGTGGCGGAAGAACAGCCGGTCATTCTGATCTTGGACGACCTGCATCTCGCGGACGATGCCAGCATTTCTGTGGTACACCTGTTGCTTCGTCGACTCGGACACCAGCGGGTGTTCGTGATCCTCACCGCCCGTCCCGGGGAGATCATCACCGGCGGGAATGCACAACGACTTCTGGAGCGCGCTGATCAGGTCGGCTTGGGGTGTGTCGTGGTCCCACCCCTGACACCTGAAGAGGCGAGTGAGTTACTCGACTCCTTGGTGGCAACCAGACGCACCGACAGCCCCGCCCCGGCTGCCCGACGGGCGATCATTCATGCGGCGGCGGGCTATCCGATGGTCTTGGAGCTGCTAACGGATGACTGGCACATCCACGGCGCACAGTGCTTGGCGTTGACGCTCAGTGGCATGACCGAGCAGGCCGTGACCGCAAGCCCGGGCGAAGTGTACCGCAGGATACTGGAACGGCTCACCCATGACCTCGACCCGACCAGTCAGAACGTGCTCAATCTCGCGGCTATCCTCGGCACGCGATTGAACGACTTTTCGCTGTACGGCCTCGCCGACTTGACGCTTGCCCAGGCCATGTCCGGATTGTCGCAGCTCGCCACGGTGCGCATTCTGCGAGACGCAGGCGAGGAACTCGAATTCATCAATGAGCTGATGCGGGCCGAAGCGTATGTCGCAGTGCCGTCACCAGTCCGACGGGTACTCCACAGCAAGGTGGCCGACAGGCTCATCGAGCGAGCCGATGCTGGAGAGCCGATGCTAGGTCTTGAAATCGCATGGCATTGCATTCGTGCGAAGCGCAAGGAGGAATTTGCGCGATACTTAATCTCGGGCTCGGACGAGGCGATCGAGCAGGGTGCACATGTGGGCGCAGAACGGGCGTTACTCACAGCGATCCCGAACCTGGAATCGGGTGTCAAAGAGCAGGCACAGTTCCGGTTAGCATTAGTTCTTCAGGACCAAGGTCGATGGGAAGAATCGGGCGCCCTCCTTGCGACCATTGATGCGGCGCAGATGGCCCCAGAAGCACTCGGCGATCAGCTCGCACTTCAGGCAATTGCCGCCATCATGCGGCGCTCCATGTCGGGCGCTCCCGACCCGGAAGCGCTAAGTGCAGTACTTAATGTGGTTAGCGCTCACGGCTCGGAGCCAATCCGCGTAAGGGCAGCCGCGGCAATCGCGAGTTATGCTGTCAACACGCTTGATCTCCACGCAGCTGCCCCTACTCTCCGCGCATTAGAGTTACGTCCGATTGACACCTCGAGGACGGCCGACCACGCTGGATTGTTGCTTGCAAAAGCACAATTGGTGTGGCCTAGCCGCCAATATGATCAATCACAAGAGTACCTCGACCAAGCGCACGCACTGGTTCACGACGCGGCACCTCATAGTCCATTAGCGGCCCGAATCGCGCTGGGCCATGGCGTGACACTCGCGGCGACTGGGCGCTATTCATCAGCCGTACCTCGTCTCGAGTGTGCACTTCGAATTGCCCAACAAATCGGCAATGACACCACTGCTGGGAACTGCTTGGCAGCCTTGGCTATGTGCAATCAACGGCTGGGTCACTATGAAGCAATGCTTGAGCACACTCGCCGAACGGCTCGGCTCGGCAAATCCACCCACAATCCCACATACTATTTCGCATGTCGATTCTACGAGGCGTTCGCGCTCGCGATGTTGAATCGTTCAGGTGAAGCCCTAGAGTCGTTGGGGCAATCGGACAATATATGCGCGCCGTTCGATGGCACATGGGTCGGACAAGCCTGGCTCATGTGGAGCGCCGACGTCCTTCAGTTGCTTGGCGATGAACGCCAAGCACTGAAGCGCGCACGGCGGGGGTTAGAAGTGGCAGGCGGGCGTCTCATGAATCTCGGCCTAGCAGGGCCAAGCGCTCGATGGTATATCATCATCAGGAGCACCATCGGCTCAACTCATGAGCTTGACAGCCTCTTCATCGAACAGGTGCGAAGTATCGCGATTCGGGACGCCACGGATCAAGCAGAGATCGGACTCGCGGCTACTACCAACTCCGTCAAATCCATTCTAACGCCGAAAGAGATCAGGTCCGCGCGTGCTGCCATCCCGACACATCTCCCGGCCGCAACTTGGATCCAAATCCAAAGGCTTGGGCTTCTAGTTCACGTGCAAGACTTCAACCAATCGCAGTTCGCCACCCCGATGTTCGGCGGGAAGGAAGAGGCGCGGGTAAATCCTGGAGGGTGGAAGTAGTTATTGACTCGTGCGGCGCCGACACCAACGCTCGAAATACAACCGATGCAAGTGCTGCGTCAACTAGACGGGGGTCAAATTGGGTTCCCCGACACAGCCCAATCTCTTGCAGAGCCATCTCGCCGGACGCCGCCGGCCGGTACGGGCGATCGGTAGTCATAGCATCCGCCGTGTCCGCGACCGCGATGATTCGAGCTCCGAGTGGAATTAGTGTACCGCTCAGTCGATCGGGATAACCACCTCCATCCCAGCGTTCGTGGTGGCTCCGCACAGAATCCAGAACGATTCCCCTGAAAGCGGTTATCACACCCACAAGCTCAGCGCTCCTAACGGGGTGCGTCTGCAGGACAGCCGCTTCCTCATCCGTAAGCTTCGCGGCCTTCCGTAAAAGCGGAGCAAACTCCTCGCGAATCTTGCCGACGTCATGCAGCAAAGCCGCGGTGTAAATGCGTTCAACCATGTCGAACGGTAACCTAAGATCGTGCGCAATTGCCTTGGACAATGCGGCCACCCGAACTGAGTGTCCCGACGTATACGGATCGCGAGCTTCGATGGCCTTGACCATCAGTTGCAGTAGCTCACGACCCGAGTCTTGCAATTTGTGGTAGAGCCCATAAACATGGCGAACTACGATCACCGGAATCACGATACCGATTAGCCCGACTGGGCCGAAGCCAAGCGTTAGCTCGGATCGGTGAAACAGATATGCTACCAAAATCGCGATTGCACTAGCAGCGATATCATAGCCGATTGATCCACGTGTATTGAGCAGCCACACTTCCCGAAAGAGACGCCCCGTATTGAGGGACACAACCTTCGCGACAGCAGCGGTATTCAGCGCGAAATACGTTGCCGCAAACATAGGGAACAGAATAAAGTCGAACCGTACGGCAGATGCGCCAACGTCGATTGACGCGAGGTAAACGGGGGGGACATGCCCCCCAAGTAATTGGTAGACGTCGATTGCGAGTATGATCGCCAATACACGCTGCGAGACATTAAACACGGCTTTAAGTGGCGCACGCCTGGCGAGGAGCTCGGTGGTCGACGTCGACACGGCGACCATAGCACCTGCCCACGTCGCACCGAACAAGAGCCCGGCTGCCATATGAATGATGAATGACGTTGATCCAGTGGCACCGACGGTCAACCTGTTCGTGCTGGAATCGAGCAACACACCAACGAGCGCAAAACACACAAGGGCGGCCCAGCCGGGAAACGGCAAATGGGTCGCCCAGCTTGTAGCCGCGCCTGCAATCGCGCCGAGCGCGACTAATGCAACAAAACTACGGGTCGCCGTCTGCTTATCCATTCGGCACAGTTTGGAGGGCCGGCCCCGGCCGCGGAAATCAGACCCAGGTCTGACCTTCCGACATAAAAAGCTTGGCAACGAAATGAATCGCAGCCGCGAGCCAAGTGATATGCAGCATTGAGCGTCACCTCCTTTCGGGTACCTCTGACGTTCCGAAAGCGGCAGGCCTCGCTATGGCCCACCAGACGCTCCGCTCATCCCTTGTCCGCTCGTCTCCGCTGATGTTTCCGCGAAGACCGGGGCCTCCTCCATCCTCCTTCGTCCAATGATCCGCTCTGCCCAAAGGTGGGCCCTGCCCCGCCCGTCGTGCCTCAGCTACCGCCGCACGTCGGCCCATCGATTGGTGGCATCGAGCACCGCCAGCACCGACGCCATCTCGGCGCTCTCTCGCACCACCGCCGTCCCGATCAACAACACCGGCGCCCGACCGCCCAACCCGTGCACCCCCGCCAGCACCAGTTCCTGCTCGAATGCGCCCACCAGCTTGACCCCGTCGAGCGCAATGGAATTGTCTCCCAGTAATTCGTCGATCACCGCCGCCGCCGCCCGCCCCGCCACTTCCATCCGCGCCTTCGGCGTGTCAGTGGCCTCTTCCATCACGGTCGCGGTCCGCCCCTCGAAACTCAACGTCACCTCGATGGTGACCCGGTTCTTCCGCCCCGGGGCCACCTTCAAGTCCGCAAAGAGCAGCGCCCGCTGGTTGGCCTTCTGCCGCACCGCTTCCTGTTCCACGGCCAGGATCGGCTGCACTTCCGCGGTCTGCGCCACGCTGATCTTGCGATGATCGACCTTGAGGCCCAGTTGCGCCAGCAGCGCCGACTCCACGTTCCGGACGATCTGCTTGGCCGCCACCCCGGCCTGCGCCAGGATGTGGACCTCGCTCACCTCGCCCAGCGGGTTGGTCACCACCCGGGCCGAGAGGACACCGGAAAGGCTGGTGAGGAGGTTCTCCGCCCGACGGACCCCCCACACGTCAGGGGACGACGTCCGTGGTTCCTTCTCATCTCCTGGCTCACGTACTGATGCAGGTCCGGTCACTGACCCCTCAGGTCGATTGGTCGTTGTCGCCAGCCTCGGCCGGCGCCACCACGTTCCGTCCGGCGGTCTTGGCGGCATAGAGCGCCCTGTCCGCGGCCTCGATGAGGTCCGCCGCCGCCGGCAGGGACGGATCGTGCTCCGCCACTCCGAGGCTTGCGGTGACGCTCCCCTCCGGGAGCCCCAACATCGGCCCGATCCCTTCGAGCCGACGGCGAATGGTCTCCGCCACCCGCTGCCCTCCCCCCAGATCGGTACGCGGCAACAGCACCACGAATTCATCGCCGCCGTATCGCGCCGCCAGGTCGGAGCCGCGCACCCCTCCCTGCAGCTCCCGCCCCACCTGCTCCAGCACTCGATTCCCTGTCTCGTGGCCCCACCGGTCGTTCAGGCCCTTGAACCGGTCCAGGTCGAGGAACACCACCGCCACCCGCTCCCCGCTGCGCTTGCTGCGCTCGATCTCCGCTGCCAGCCGATCCCGGAGGACCCGATAGGTGGCCAATCCCGTCAGGCTGTCTACCGCCGCCTGCCGCTGGGCCTCATCCGCCCGCCGCACCTGGTAGGGCGTGCACTGCAGGAGCGTTGCCCGCCCCTCCGACGCCGCCTCCGCAAACCGGCGGCAGGTCGGGAACCCGCAGGCCCTGCAGTCCCACGCCCTGCCGTTGGGGCCGGTGCCGATCGCCGCGAGGACCGTGGCCACGAACGCTTCGTTGACCGGCGGGCGCCGCGGGTGGATCTCGAACGTCGCGCCGACACTCGCCACTACGCCCGCATCGAGCACCGGAAAACGGCTCCGCGGCGGTTCGCTCGCCTCCACCACCGACCGGCGCCAGAAGAGATCCGCCTTCGGCCCCGCGATCGGATGATCGAGCGTCCCTTCGTGACTCAGCAGGTCGACGAACCCCAGGTCCTGCCCCGCCTGCACGGCCCGCGCGATGGCGGGCAACGCGTCCAATCCACGGATCGTCCGAACCCGCCGCATGCCTGGCTTGCCCACTTCGGCCAGCAATGCCAGCGGCATCCCTCCCGCCAGGCTCAGGTAGCGCCGCCGCTCCTCCGGTAACCGGATGAAGGTGTCGGGCTGCACCATCGGATCGACACTGCGCCGCTGGAAGAGTTCGCCCAGGTCGGCAAAGGTGATCGCCGCGTCCAGCACTTCCTTGCCCGAAGGTGGCACCACTCCGGCATACACCAGCGGGACATCGGGCCCGTGCTGCGCCCGCAGGTACCGCGCCTCCGCTTCGGCCGGCGTCGTCACCGGCGCGAGGTATGGCACCAGTTCCGGATACTCACGCTCCACGGCCTGCACCACCACCACGTCGGTCGAGCGGATGAGCGTGCCCCAGGAAGGGTCGTCCCACAGCTCGATGTATTTCTCCGCCACCAATTCATCGCCGATGACACCGCGCGTCACCCAGCGGAATCCTGCCGCGTACGCTGCATTCACCAGCTGCTCCGGCGTGGCCGGGAAGAAGTGGGTCACCGCCTCGGGGCTCAGGATCAGGACGCCGTCACCCCGGACCGCCGCCGCTACCGCCCGCCCCAGTTCGCCCCGAGCGCTGATGGCATCATGCGGACACGCCGGCAGGCAAAGCCCGCAACGCACGCACGATTCATCGACGATCCGGACCACCGCTTCTTCGACTGCGATCGCGTCCGCCGGGCACACGCGCAAACACGCGAGGCAGGCGACACACGCCTCTGGCTCAATTGCGAACATCTATGGGGACCGGCCCAGGGAAGGGCCCGAAGGGGGACGTAACAATATCGGGACTTGGGGCCGTCCCGTCAAGGTGGGAGGTGGCCCAAGCCCTGCAAAAACAACGACTTAGCCCAGCCCGTATGCCTTGATCTTGCGGTAAAGCGTCCGTTCGCCGATGCCCAGGATCTCGGCGGCCTTCCGGCGGTTGCCCCGATGCTCCCGTAACGCCGCCTCGATGGCGGCCCGTTCGACCTCGGCCATGGACATTCCGGGACGGTAGAGCACCTCCTCGGGGGCGGCGTCAGTCGCGTGTTCCACCAGATCGGCCATCGGGTGCCCATCGCCCACTTCGATGACCTGGACCCGTTGGGGCCCGTCATCCAGCCGCCGGCGCAGCTCCTCCATCTGGAGCCGAAGGTCCATCAGGCTGCGCAGGATGAACTCGAGCTCCTGCGACGCCACCTCCCGCCCCCCGGCGCCGACCCTGACCGGCAGCAGCCGACCTGCCCCCTCCAGGATGTCGAACGGGATGTCATTGGCCCGGATCTCGGTGCCGGGCGCCAGCACCACCATCGACTCGATCAGGTTCCTGAGCTGGCGCACGTTCCCGGGCCACGGCGCATCCACGAGCTTCTGCAGCGCCTCGGCGGTGATCCCGTGGAAGGTGCGATCGTGCGCCGTGGCGAATTCGCGGATGAACCGGCGCACCAGGAGCGGCACATCCTCCCGCCGCTCGCGCAGCGGTGGGAGATAGATGTTGAGGACGTTGAGCCGGTAGTAAAGGTCGTCCCGGAAGGCGCCGAGCGACACCTCGTCGCGGAGCGAGCGGTTGCTGGCGGCCACCACCCTGACGTTGACCTTGATCGCCTGAGTGCCGCCCACGCGGAAGAAGCTCCGGCTCTCCAGCACGCGCAGGAGCTTGACCTGGGTGCTCTCGGGGATCTCGCCGATCTCGTCGAGGAAGATCGTTCCCTGGTCCGCCAGTTCGAAACGTCCGAGCCTCCGCTCGGCGGCACCGGTGAACGACCCCTTCTCGTGGCCGAAGAGCTCCGATTCGAGGAGGGTGTCGGGAAGTGCCGAGCAGTTGACCGCGATGAATGGCTTGCCGCGGCGGGGGGAGAGATCGTGGATCGCCTTGGCGACGAGTTCCTTGCCGGTCCCCGATTCTCCCTGGATCAGCACCGTGCTCGAGACCGGCGCGAGCTGCTCGATGCGGACCAGTACTTCCTGGATCGGGGCGCTCTCGCCGAAGATCCCGGTGCGGCGCTGCAGCTCTCGACGTTCCAGGAGCCGTGCCGCGGTGGCGACGACGTCATCGGCGGTGACCGGCTTGACCAGCACTTCGGTGGCCTCGAGCCGGGCGGCGCGCTCGTTGTGCTCGGTGTCGGTAGGCTCCAGGAGTGCGAGGGTGCTGATCTCGGACTCGCGCGCCAGCTGGGCCAGGTGGACCGCCCGGGGCTCGCGCACGCCCCCGGTCAGGATGACGAGGTCCGGATGTTCGCGGCGGACCGCGGCGCGCACGTCGTCCACGGCGGCGACCATGGCGGTCTGGTGGCCGGCCGCCTCCAGCGCCGCGTTGGAGCGCACGGCGGTCTCGAGGTCGTCCATCGTGAGGAGGATCTTTGCCATCAGTGCGCCGTCCGGCGGCCGGAGACCAGGTCCACCGCATGTTCGATGATCGGCTCGAGCGCGGCGAGTCCATCGCGCACGCCGCCGGCGGACCCGGGGAGGTTCACGATCAGCGCCCTGCCCCGGGCCCCGGCGACCCCGCGGGAAAGCACCGCCCGCGGTTCCCGCGAGGCGGACGCCGACCGCAGATGCTCGGCGATCCCTGGCGCCCGCCGTTCGAGGACCTGCTCGGTGGCCTCGGGCGTCACATCGCGCGGCGCCAGGCCGGTGCCACCGGTCGTCAGGAGGAGGTCGGCACGATCGGCGTCGGCCCACTCCGCGAGCTGCGCAGAGATGGCGGTGACGTCATCGGCCACCAGCGCCCGGACCGCGAGTGCATACCCGCGCGTCGTGGCCCAGGCAGCGATCGCGTCACCCGAGGTGTCGACGCGCTCGCCGCGGCTGCCGGCGTCGGAAACGGTGAGGATCGCGATGCGGATGGAAGTCATGGACGGATGGGCGGGTGGACGGATCGGCGGATGGACGAACGGTGGAGCAGAGGACCATCTGTCCGACCATCCGCCCGTCCGACCCACCGCCTATTTTTTGTGCGCCGAGCCGGTGGTGTAGAACGGGCGCTTGACGACTTCCGCGGGGACGCGGGTGCCGCGGCAGTCGATCTCGAACTTGGTGCCGGGTTCCGCGGCCTCGGTGGGGAGGTACGTCATCCCGATGCCGTCGCCGAGGGTGGGGCTCACGGTGCCGCTCCGGACGATGTCGACCTTCTTGCCCTGGTAATACACATCGTAACCATGGCGCGGAAATCCCTTCTCCAGGAGCTTGAAGCCCACCAGCTTCCGCTTGACGCCATCGAGCTTCTGGCGCTTCAACCCATCGAGCCCCACGAAGGTGTTCCCCTTGTCCATCTTGACGATCCAGCCGAGCCCCGCCTCCCAGGCGGTGGTGGTGTCGTCGATGTCGTTCCCGTAGAGCGGGTAGGCCACTTCGAGCCGCAGGCTGTCGCGGGCGCCGAGGCCGATCGGTGGGACCTTCCCCTCGATCGTGAGGGCGTCCCAGATGGCCGGGGCGTCGACCGAGCGGCAGTAGATCTCGAAGCCGTCCTCGCCGGTGTAGCCGGTGCGGGAGAGGAAGCACTGCTTCCCCGCCACCTTGCCGGTGGCGAAGTGATAGTACGCGAGGGCGTTGAGCTTGATATCAGTGAACTTCTGCAGGACCGGCTCGGACTTGGGCCCCTGCAGCGCCAGCAATCCCACGTCGTTCGAGATGTCCTTGAGGCGGATATTGGCCCCGCCCTTGAGTGACACGATGTGCTCCCAGTCCTTGGTGATGTTGGCGGCGTTGACCACCAGCATCACCTTGTCATCGAAGCGGTACACCGTGCAGTCATCGACAAAGGTGCCCGCTTCGGTGAGGAGCGCGGAGTACTGCACCTCTCCTGGCTGGAGCAGGCCGGCGTTGTTGCAGGTGATCTTGTTGACCCACGCGCGCGCGTCGACGCCGGAGACCTCGAATTCGCCCATGTGCGACACGTCGAACAGACCGACGTTCTCGCGCACCGACTTGTGCTCGGCGGTGATGCCGTCAGGGTACTGCACCGGCATCTCGAACCCGGCGAACGGCACCATCTTGGCGCCGAGCTTGACGTGCTGGGCGTAGAGCGGGGTGTGGCGGAGCGTGTCTGACATGAGCGTGGATCCTACGGTTGAGTGAACAGTGAAAGGTCAACGGTGAATGGTGAACGGGAGTGGCACGGGAGTTCCCGTTCACCCTTCACAGTTCACCGTTCACGTCATCATCCCATCAACGTCGCCAGCAGGGCCTTCTGGGCATGGAGCCGATTCTCGGCCTGGTCCCACACCCGCGACTGCTTCCCTTCAAGCACCGCCTCCGAGACCTCTTCGCCGCGATGGGCGGGGAGGCAGTGGAGGAAGATGGCGCGCTTGTCGGCCCGGGCCATCAGCGCCTCGTCGACCTGGTAGCCGTGGAAGGCCTGGAGCCGCTGCTCCGCCTCCCCTTCCTGACCCATCGAAGCAAAGACGTCGGTGTTCACGACGTGTGCACCGACCACGGCCTCGTTTGGCTCATCGGTGATCGTGATCTTCGTCAGGCGCTTGTTGCGCTCGAAGATCTCGTGGTCCGGCTCGTAGCCCTCGGGGCACGCCAGCCGGAGCTCGAAGCCGAGCAGGCCTGCGGCATCGAGCCAGCTGTTGGCCATGTTGTTGCCGTCCCCGACCCAGGCCACCACCTTCCCCTCCCACCCGCCGAGGTGCTGCTTGATGGTGAGCAGATCGGCCAGGATCTGGCAGGGGTGGTGCAGGTCGGTGAGCCCGTTGATGACCGGGATCGAGGCAAAGCGCGCCAGCTCTTCCACCTCCGCCTGCGCAAAGGTCCGGATCATCAGCCCGTCGAGGTAGCGGGAAAGCACACGCGCCGTATCGCGCACCGGCTCGCCACGACCCAGCTGGATATCCCGGCTGGACAAGAAGAGCGCGTGGCCTCCGAGCTGGGTGGTACCGACCTCGAACGAAACTCGGGTGCGGGTCGAGCTCTTGGCAAAGATCATTCCGAGCGTCTTGCCCGCGAGCGGCCGTTCGCGCCAGGCCCCTGACTTCATTCGGTCGGCCAGGTCGAGGAGCGCCACCAATTCGACCTTCGACAGGTCGGCGATCGTCAGGAAATGTCTTGCAGGCATATGCTCGGCTGTCAGGCGGAAACCGTCATTTTGGCAGGTGGATTCTATCGGGTTCGGAGGGTCCGAGCAAGAGTAGGGAGGCATCGCGTGCGCCCCTATCTATGGATGCAACGAGTCGGCGCCTGCTGCGGGGATGAAGGGGTGGCGGGGCTCGAAGTGCTTCCAGAGGAGTGCGGAGACCCGTCGGATGAGCACGTTGCCGGCATTGTTGGGGGTCCAGCTCGAGTCGGCCTGATCCTTGGTGATGATCGAGAAGACGTAGTCGCCCGAGGGCGCATCGACGAGGACCGTCTCGCCGCGGGTACCGTCGACCGCCCCCTGCTTTGAGGCGGCCTGGACCCAGGGGGGCAACACCGAGAGCGCCTCGCCGTTCCAGTAGATCCGGGTGAGGGCGCGGTACATCTGCTCGCTGGCGGCAGGGCTCACGGCTCGACGCTCGCGGATCATCGTAAAGAGCGTCGTCATCTCGCGCGGGGTCGTCTGACCCCATCCGTAGCGGACCCAGTCGTCGTGGCGTCCCGGAGTGCGGGAGTTCACGCGGGTGTGGACGAGACCGTGATCAGCAAGCCACTGGTTGATGACCGTGCCGGTACCCGAGAGGCGCTGCAGCCAGAGGGCGGCGGTGTTGTCGCTCGTGGTGATCATCATGAGGATCATCTGGTCGAGCGGCACCCGGGCGCTGTCGCGCAGCTTGGCGACCAGGTCCTCAGTGGTGTCGTACCGGAGCGAATCTTCAAAGGTGAGCGTGGTGTCGTAGCGCAGGACGCCTCGACGGATCGCATCGAAGGTGTTGATGAGGATCGGCACCTTGATCATGCTGGCGGTGGGAAAGACCGTGTCGGCGTCGATCCCGGCCCAGCGCCCGGTGGTGAGCTGGCGGGCGTAGATGCCCACCGTCCCGCCGAACCCACGCACCACCGATTCCAGCTGGCGCTGAAGGACGCGGTCGTGCACCGGCCGAAGGGACTGCGCGGAGAGGCGCAGCGGTACTGGGGCGCAGCAGATAGCCATGATGACCAGCATCCGAGTCAGCATCCGCCCCTCCGTCCCTCCGTCCCTGCGCCTGTACGCCTGTGCGGCTGAGCGCCCGTGCGCCCGTGCGCCCGTGCGCCCCTCCGCCTACAATATGTATCGCCTGAGATCGTCGTCACCGAGGATCTGCGCGAGCTTGGCGGTCACCACCGCACGATCGACCACGATCCGCCGAGTGGAGCCGTCCGGCAGGTCGAAGAGGGTCTGCTCCATCAGCGTCGACAGCACGGTATGGAGCCGGCGGGCGCCGATGTTCTCCATCCGGTCGTTCGCCACCGAGGCGAGTCGCGCGATCTCCGCCACCCCATCCACCGTGAAGTCGAGCGTCGCCCCTTCGGCGGTCACCAACGCCTGGTACTGCTTGGTGAGCGCGTTCTCCGGCTCGGTCATGATCCTGACGAAGTCCTGCTCGGTGAGCGGCTGGAGCTCCACCCGGATCGGGAAGCGCCCCTGCAGTTCCGGGATCAGGTCCGACGGCTTGGACACGTGGAACGCACCGGCGGCGATGAACAGGATGTGGTCGGTGCGGACGTACCCGTAGCGCGTCTGCACCGTGGAGCCTTCCACGATCGGGAGCAGATCGCGCTGGACCCCCTCCCGGGAGACGTCCGGGCCGGTCTGCGAGCGCTCGCCGGCGATCTTGTCGATCTCGTCGATGAAGATGATGCCGTGGTTCTCGACCCGATCGAGCGCCTCGTTCACGACATCGTCCATGTCGACCATCTTGCGGAGCTCTTCGTCGATCAGGATGCGGCGCGCGTCCACCACCCGCACGGTGCGGCGCTTCTTGCGCTTGGGGAGCATCTCCTGCAACCAATCACCCACGTTGAAATCGGCGCCTTCCGGCCCCTGGGGCGGCTGCATCCACTCCGGCATCGGGTAGCTCTGCGCCGCCAGCTCGATCTCGACCTCCCGCTCGTCGAGCTTCCCGTCCTTGAGCTGCTCCCGCAGCGTATCGAGCACCCGGGCCCGCCGCTCCTGCTCCGGCAGGACGGCAGCCCCAGCCTCTGCTTCCGGCCCCGGCGGCGGGGGGGGCGGCGGCAGCAGCAGGTCGAGCAGCCTGTCATCGGCCCGACGCTCCGCCTGCGGGAAGATGTCGTCCTCGCGCTCGCCCCGGACCATCGTGATCGCCGCATCCACGAGATCGCGCACCATCGATTCGGCATCACGGCCCACGTACCCCACCTCGGTGAACTTCGACGCCTCGACCTTCACGAACGGCGCCCCCGCCAGCCGCGCCAGCCTGCGCGCGACCTCGGTCTTCCCCACCCCGGTGGGGCCGATGAGAATGATGTTGTATGGGGTGATCTCGTCGCGAAGCGGTTCGGGGGCCTGCATCCGCCGCCATCGGTTCCGGATCGCGATGGCCACCGCGCGCTTGGCGGCATCCTGGCCCACGATATACCGATCCAGCTCCGCCACGATCTGGCGGGGCGGCATCTCCTCAAGCCAGGGCAGCGGCTCGGGCGCGGTGTCGGGGAGGGGGGAGTCGGCCATAATGACGGTGAACGGTGAATGGTGAAAAGTGAACGGGGGTGAGCCGACGCCGCCCCGTTGACCGTTCACCTTTTACCGTTCACCCAATTCCAAAATTGTAAGGTTCCGGTTGGTGTAGATGCAGATGTCGGCGGCGATCTCGAGGGCGCGCCGTACCACGTCCGCGGCGGGGATGGTCGGATCGGGATGGAGCGCCTTCGCGGCGGCGAGCGCGTAGCTACCGCCGGATCCCACCGCGAGCACGCCGTCATCGGCCTCGATCAGCTCGCCGGAGCCGGACAGCAGGAAGACGTGTTCCAGATCGGCCACGATGAGGAGCGCTTCGAGCCGCCGGAGCACCCGATCACTCCGCCAGTCCTTGGCCAGCTCGACCGATGCCCGCGGCAGGTTGCCGGGATAGCGATCGAGCTTCTCCTCGAACTTCTCGAACAGCGTGATGGCATCGGCCACCGACCCGGCAAAGCCGGCCAGCACCTTCCCGCCCTTCAACGAGCGGACCTTGTTGGCATTGGCCTTGAGGACAGTGTCGCCGACGGTCACCTGGCCATCGCCGCCCAAGGCGAGCTGGCCGCCCTTGCGGACGGCGAGGATGGTGGTGGCGTGCATCTCGTGTGTCATCGGGGGAAGTCTAACACGCCGACGCTACGCCCGCGGGTGGGCCTGGCGGTAGACCTGCTTCAGCCGCTCGACGCTGGTGTGGGTGTAGATCTGCGTGGTGCTGAGCGAAGCATGGCCCAGGAGTTCCTGGACCGCCCGGAGGTCGGCGCCGGCATCGAGCAGGTGGGTGGCAAAAGTGTGGCGGAGCGAGTGGACCTTGAGCCCCGCCGCGCCTGCCACGTCGAGCAACGTGTGCATCGCGCGCTGGACGCTGCGTCCGGTCAGGCGGCGGCCCCGCAAGTTGAGGAAGAGCGCCCGGCGGTCGGCGCCCGGAAGCGCCATGAGCCCCTCGCGCACGTCGAGCCAGCGCCGGAGTGCCATCACCGCACGCTCCCCCACCGGCACGATCCGCTCCTTCCGCCCCTTGCCGCGCACCTTGACCTGGTCGTCGAGCAGCGACAGGTCGGTCAGATCCGCGCCCGAGAGCTCCGACAACCTGAGGCCGCTCGAATAGAAGAGTTCCAGCATCGCCAGATCGCGCACCGCTCCCACGTCATCCTCACCGGCCCTGAGCTCGGCGGCGGCGAAGACCGCATCGGTCTGGACGCGGTCGAGGTGGGCGGGGAGCCGCCGCGGGAGCTTAGGGCCTCGGGTCAGCCGAGCCGGATTGACCTCCAGCCCCGCCTCGGCCTGCAGGAATCGGTAAAAGCTCCGGACGGCGGAGAGCGCCCGGGCCGCGGAGCGGCGGGACTGGCCACGGCGTTCGAGATCGCCAAGGAAGCCGCGGAGCCCTTGTCGATCGAGGGCACCCCACGACCGATCGCGACCGTAATGGCGGCCCCAGAAGTCGGCGAACGCGGCCAGGTCGCGCGAGTAGGCTGCCACTGTGTTGGGAGACTGCTGCTTTTCGTCGCGAATATGCCGCAGGAAGTCGGACACCTCTGGTGGCAGGTGGCGGGTGGCGGGTGGCGGGTCTGCGGTGGGACCGCCAGACCGTCCGCCTGTGCGCCCGTGCGTCTGTCCGCCCTGCTTCACAGCCCCTCCCGCCACGCTTCGAGATCGGCCTGCGCCCGCGCGACCAGCGCTTCTCTTTTCTTGTCCTTGCTGATCTTTCCGGCCAGCGGATCAAGGAGACCGAAATTGGCGTTCATCGGTTGGAAATGCGCCGGGTCGGCCTCACGGAGGTAGCGGTACAGCGCGCCCAGCATCGTGGTCGGTGGCGGTACGGTGGCAGGAAGTCCGTGGAGCCTCCGCGCCAGGTTGATCCCCGCCAGCAGCCCGGTGCCGATCGACTCGGTATAGCCCTCGACGCCGGTGAATTGTCCGGCAAAGAATAACATGTCGTCATCGCGCGCGGTGAGTGCGGGCCCCAACACGCCCGGCGAATTGAGATAGCTGTTCCGGTGGATGCTGCCGTAGCGCAGGAACTCCGCCCGCTCGAGCCCCGGGATGGTGCGGAACACCCGCTGCTGTTCGGGAATGCGGAGCCGGGTCTGGAAGCCGACCAGGTTCCACATCTGACCGGCCTGGTCCTCGCGCCGGAGTTGCACCACGGCGTACGGCTCCTGGCCGGTGCGCGGATCGGGAAGACCCACGGGCTTCATCGGCCCGAATCGGAGCGTTTCTCGACCCCGCCGCGCCATCTCCTCGACCGGCAGGCAGCCCTCGAAGTACGGCACCTGGTCGAAGTCATGTCCGCTGAACTGATCGCCCGCCACCAGCGCGTCGATGAACGCCTCGTAGCCTTCGCGGTCGAGCGGTGCGTTCAGGTAGTCGGTGCCATCGCCCTTTCCGTAGCGCGAGAGTGCGTACACCCGGTCGTGATCGAGCGACTCCGCGCTCACGATGGGCGCGATGGCATCGTAGAACGCCAACGCCTGACCGCCCAGCCGTGCGGTGATCGCCTGGGCGAGTGCATCGGAGGTCAGGGGCCCGGTGGCGATGACGCCTGGGGTCGGCAGCGCAGTCACTTCGCGCCGCTCGACGGTCACGTTGGGATGCCCGGAGATCCGCGCATGCGCTTCACGGGAAAAGACGTCGCGATCGACCGCCAGCGCGGCACCGGCGGGGACCCGCGCCACGTCCGCGCAGTCGAGCAGGAGGCTGCCGAGCACACGAAGCTCGGCCTTGAGGAGGCCGTGGGCGTTGATCAGTTCAGTGGACTTGAAGGAGTTGCTGCAGACGAGCTCGGCCAGGCGGTCGGTCTGGTGGGCAGGCGTGCGGACCGTCGGGCGCATTTCCAGGAGCGTGACCGCCACGCCCCGTTCGGCGAGGGCCCAGGCGGCTTCCGTGCCCGCCAGCCCGCCGCCGACGACGGTGGCCCTCACGCCAGCGCCGCCTCCTCAGGCTCGGCCGCCACCACCTTGTGGCCGCACTTGAGGCAGGTGCGGACATCGCCATCGGCGCGGGTGATCTTCTGGCTCATCCCGATCCAGCCACAGCTCGGACAGGTGTCCGGCAATGGCTTGTTCCAGGTGGAGAAGTCGCAGGCCGGATATCGGAGGCAGCCCCAGAACGACTTGCCACGCTTGGTGCGCCGTTCGGCCAGGTCGCCGACATCGCACTTGGGGCACTTGATGCCGAGCGGGATGGACCGCGTCCCCTTGCACTCGGGGTAGCGGGTGCAGGCCAGGAACTCGCCGAAGCGGCCGGTCTTGATGACCATCGGCGCGCTGCAGAGATGGCAGATCTCGTCGGTCGGACGATCGGGCACCTTGTCGCGCTTGAGCGGCTTGGTGTAGTCGCAGGTCTTCTTGTAGTGCTCGCACGCAAAGTACGGCCCGAAGCGTCCGGCCTTGAACTCGAGCTTGCCGCCGCACTTGGGGCAGGGACCGGGGTCGTCGATCTTGAGCGCCGTCAGGACGATCTTCTCGATGTCCACCTTGTCGAGCGCCTTGGCGAAGGGCCCGTAGAAGTTGGCCAGCACCACGTCCCACTTGAGCTCCCCTTCCTCGATCCGATCGAGCTCGGTCTCCATTTCGGAGGTGAACTCGACGTTGAAGATGTCGGGGAACTGCTCGACCATCATCTGCTCGACGGTCTCGCCCAAGGAGGTCGGGAAGAAGCGGCGGCTCTCCACCTTCACGTAGTCGCGCGAGGTGAGGGTCGACACGATGGCGCTGTAGGTCGACGGACGGCCGATGCCGAGGCGCTCGAGCTCCTTGACCAGGCTCGCCTCGGAGAAGCGCGGCGGCGGTTCGGTGAAGTGCTGGTGCGGCGTGATCTCCCGGACGTCGACGGCGTCGCCGGCCACGAGCGGCGGGATCGGCGCGAGATCGTCCATCGACTTCCCTTCCTCCGCCTCCCGTCCTTCGGTGTACAGGACGTGGAACCCGTCGAAGATCATCACCGATCCGGTGGCGCGGACCAGGTACTTGCCGCCGGGACCGAGGTCGAAGTCGACGATGGTCATGTCGTAGACCACCGGCGTCATCTGGGAGGCCACGAATCGCTGCCAGATGAGCTGGTAGACGCGGGCCTGGTCGGGCTCGAGGTACTTGGCGATCTCTTCCGGACGGCGCCGGACGTCGGTGGGCCGGACGGCCTCGTGCGCGTCCTGGACCCGGGCGTCCTTGCCCTTCTTGTAGGTGTTGGGCTCCGCCGGGAGGTACGGCTTGGCATACTGCTGGCCGATGAACTCCCGCACCGCCGCGATGGCCTGGTCCGAGACGCGCATCGAGTCGGTCCGCATGTACGTGATGAGGCCGACTGCGCCGTCGCCCCCGACATCGATGCCTTCGTAGAGATCCTGCGCGGCACGCATCGTCCGGCGGGTGGAGAAGCCGAGCTTCTTGTTGGCCTCCTGCTGGAGCGTGCTGGTCGTGAAGGGCGCGCTCGGCTGCTTGCGGCGCTGGCGCTTCTCGACCTTGCTGACGACGAACGGCAGCGCCCGAAGGTCGGAGACGACCTTGTCCGCCGAGGCCTGGTCCGGCAGCACCGGGTCGTGTCCGTCGATCTTCTTGAGGGCGGCCTCGAAGGTCTGGCCGTTCTTGGCGCAGAGGGCCTCGACGCTCCAGTACTCCTGCGGCGTGAAGGCGCGGATCTGCCGCTCCCGCTCCACGATGATGCGGAGCGCCACGGTCTGCACCCGCCCGGCGGAGAGCCCGGTCTTGATGGTCTTCCAAAGGATGGGGCTCGCCTTGTAGCCCACCAGCCGGTCGAGGATCCGGCGGGCCTGCTGGGCGTTGACCTTCTGTTCGTCGATCGCGAGCGGGTGGGCCATCGCCTCCTGCACCGCATCCTTGGTGATCTCCTGGAAGAGCACCCGATGCATCGGCACAGCGGTGCCGATCTGGTCGGCCACATGCCAGGCGATCGCCTCACCTTCGCGGTCGGGGTCGGTCGCCAGGAAGATCTCGCGCGCGCCCTTGGCGGCCTTCTTGATCTCCGCGAGGGTCTTGGTCTTTCCCTTGATGGTGACGTACTTGGGCTTGAAGCCGTCCTCCACGTCCACACCGAGCTCCCGGGTGGGAAGGTCGCGCAGGTGACCCACGGTCGCCTTCACGTCGAATCCGGCGCCCAGGTACTTCCCGATGGTCTTGGCCTTGGTGGGTGATTCCACGATGACCAGCGCGGCACCACCGCGCTTCGTGCCGCCAGCAGCGGACTTGGCGCGGGCGCGCTTCGGCTTCGCCGGGGCCGGGATCTCCTCGGCCACGGGCGCCGCCTTGGCGCGCTTCGGTGGGGCCTTCGTCTTGGAAATGGTCATCTATCCGCGTTCAAAGTGTCTGGTCACCATCATCGAAACATCCACCGGTTCCCCACAAGAAAGTGACACCCCCCCGGCACCCGCAAGGCGGGAGCCAGTAAGTCATTGCACTGTAAACAGTTACCAGCCAGCGTGCTGTTTGGCGAGCTGCACGACCTCTTCGGCCACCGCCTCGGCGGTCCGGTTGTCGCCTTTCACCTGTGCGTGGGCCGTAAGGTAGAACGGCTCCCGCTCCTTCAGCAGATCGCGCATCCGGGCAAAGGGGTCGTCGCCGGCCAGGATAGGTCGGGTCCCGTCGCCGCTGGCCCGCTGGCTGGCCGTGGTGGTGAGCACCTTGATATAGATCACGAACGCGTGGGCCTTCGCGGCCTCGAGCTGGCCCGGTTGCGCCGCCCAGCCACCGCCCGGCGCGATGACCGACGGCGGCCCCGCAAAAGCGCTCTCCGCGGTCTTCCGCTCCAGCTCGCGGAACTTGACCTCACCCAGCTCGCCGAAGACCTGGGCGACCGGCTTCCCGATCTTCCGGGCGATGACGAGGTCGAAGTCGAAAAATCCGGCGCCCAGTTTTTCGGCGGCAAGGCGGCCGACGGTCGTCTTGCCGCATCCGGGCAGACCCACCAGCAAGATGTGCGTACCCATCACTCCTCCACTGCCGCACGGTCGAGCGCACGCCAGCGCTCCCGCAGTCCTTCAAGGTAGCCGGTCACGTTGCGTCGCATCTCCCCGAGGGAATCGCCACCGAATTTCTCCAGCATCGCATCGGCCAGGACAAGAGCGACCAGCGCCTCGGCAATGACCCCCATCGCCGGCACGGCGGTGACATCGGATCGTTCGCTCTGGGCCCGCGCCTCCTGGCCCGATCCGATGTCGACCGTCTTGAGCGGGGTCATCAGGGTCGAGATCGGCTTCATTGCCACCCGGACCACCAGTGGCTCGCCGGTGGTCATCCCGCCCTCGAGGCCGCCGGCATTGTTGCTCAAGCGCCGGAACCCGCCCGACTCGTCGCGGGAGCGGTCCGCCGCGATCGGATCGTGCACCGTCGATCCAGGCCGGCGCGCCGCTTCGAAGCCGAGCCCGATCTCCACGCCCTTGACCGCGGGGATCGACATCAGCATCCCGGCCAACCGGCCATCGAGCTTGCGGTCCCAGTGGACGTGACTGCCGAGTCCCAGCACCACGCCGCGCGCCACGACCTCCACCTCACCGCCCAACGTATCGCCGGCCTGCTTGGCGGCATCGATCCGCATGATGATCGCTGCTTCCGCTGCCGCATCGAGCACCCGCACCGGCGAGCGGTCGGCCGCTGCGTTCAGCGGGGTCGGGAACGGGTCAGGTCGGGCCACCGCCACGCCGCCGAGCGACACCACGTGACTGCCGACCTCGACGCCGAATTCCTCCAGGAGCCGCCGGGCCAATGCACCGGCCGCCACCCGTGCCACTGTTTCTCTGGCGCTCGCGCGTTCCAGGATATCGCGCGCGTCGGCCCGATCATACTTGAGGACGCCCGCCAGGTCGGCGTGTCCCGGCCGGGGGCGGGTCACCCGGCGCCGGCGTACTTCCCCGGGGACCCCTTCGGCGGCCATCACGTCGGTCCAATTGGCCCAGTCGCGGTTCGGCACCAGCATCGCGATCGGCGATCCGAGGGTCTCGCCCGCCCGCACACCCGCCACCCATTCCACCCGATCCTGCTCGATCTTCATCCGGGCGCCGCGCCCATAGCCCTGCATCCGGCGTCCGAGATCCACGTCCACCTGCTCGGCACTGATCGGGACGCCGGCCGGGAGCCCTTCGACGATGACGGTGAGCGCCTTGCCGTGGGACTCTCCGGCGGTCAGGAACCGGAGCCGTGGCAACGACCCCGCCTTAGAACAGCGAGCCCGACGCGCTGGCCGGGCTCGCTGCTGCAGAATGAAGGTCGTCCGAACGGGTCACTGCGTTCCGCTCGGCGCGTCGTCGACGATGCGCGGCGTGACCAAGATGATGAGGTCCTGACGGGTCTCATCGCTGCTGCTGAACCCGAAGAGCCCGCCCAGGAGCGGCAGGTCCATCAGGAGCGGGATACCGGACTTCTTCTTGGTGACCTGCGTGATCGTGAGCCCACCGATGACCGCAGTCTCACCATCGTTGACCAGGAGCCGATTGTCCGCGGTCTGCTTCTGGAAGTTGTAGCCGAGGTCGGAGGCCGCCAGCTGTTGCACCGCCGAACGCTCGGTGTGGAGCGTCATGACGATCTGCCGGTTGTTGGTCACGTGCGGAGTCACTGTGAGCCGGATACCGGTCTCCTTGAACGACACGTTGGCGGTCGGTGCGGCCCCGACCCCGGTCGCGGAGCTCGCGTCGATGACGCGGACCGGCGTCTCCTCACCGACCAGGAGGTCGGCCTTGTTGTTGTCGAGGGTGGTGATGATCGGCTCGGCCTGTACGTCGGTCAGGTTGATCGACTGCGTGGCCTGTACGAATGACGTGAGGCTCATCCCGCCGATGACCGTAGTGAGGATGACGTTGAGCGCCGGGTTGGCCACCGATGCGGTGGCATTGCCGATGGCGGCCATCGACGTGCCGCCCAGGTCGATGAAGTTGATGTTCGGGTTGGTATAGGGCAGGCCCGTGTTCGGGTCGATCCGCTGCACCAGCGCATTGAAGAACGAGCCCTGGCCCGCGGCCTGGGCACCGAGGTCATACTGGATGCCGAGTCCCTCGATGTCCTCGCGATTCACCAGGATGATCTTGGCCTGGATCGACACTGAGGGCGTGCGGACATCGAGACCCTTCACGAAATCCTCGACCCCGCTCACCTTGCTGCGGGTGTCGGTGATGATGAGCGAGTTGGTGCCCGAATCCGCCGTGACCGATCCGCGCTTGGAAATGATGCCGGACAGGTTCTTCGCGATGGCGGCGGCGCTGGCGTAATTGACGCGGACCAGCCGGGTCTCGAGTGGCTCGAGCGAATCCAGGCTGGCCAGGGCCTTCGGCGAGTCGACCCGGATGATGCCATCCGGGGTCTCGGTGGCGGAGAGCCCGTTGGCCGAGAGGATGGCGGAAAAGGCCGAGCGCCACGACTTGTTCTTGATCTCGGTGTTGACCTTGATGGTGCCGGCAATGCCGGCGCCGAGGACGATCGACCGGCCGCTGAAGGCGGCAAAGCCAGCGACGACGTCAGCGATGTCGGCGTTGTCGTAGCTCACGTTGATGGGGCGGTCGGCCGGCACTTGCTGGTCCATCCGTTCCGCTGCCGGCACCGACACCTCTGGCGCGCGGGCGGGGGCAGACGCCAGCCGGGTGGCTGGAGCGGGGGCGGGCATCGCCGACGGGGTCAGTGACGACCACGCCAGGAATCCGCGCTCCGCACCGAAGCGGACCCGCACCGTGTTCCCGTCCCGTTCGATCTGGTAATTCTTGAGCTCCGCGAGGTCCACGACGATCCGGACGATGCTGGGGGAAAACTGCCCCACGCGGATGTTCCTGATCCCGCCGCGCTCGACACCATCATAGAGGGTCGGGGCCACGCCGAGGGTGGCGCCGGTCAGGTCCAGCACGAGGCGGGCCGGCTCGCGCAGCGTGAAGTCGTTGACCTCGACCGCACCTCGCAGGTCGATGACCACATCGGCGGCGCCGGGCGCGGGCTGAACGGCGACGCTCAGCACCTGGCCGTCGCGGGGACCGGTGGATCGGGCCAGGGCGGGGACCGCCAGGCCGAGCAACACCACCGGCAGCAGGGTCAGTCGCAGGGGCTTCATCGGTTATCCTCCTCACCCTTCTTTGTCAGCGACAGCATCTCCTGCCGCTCGAATCCGAAATCCTGGATGGTGAACGACACATCGCGATCAGTGATCTGCGAGACCGTCATCCGTTGGCCGATCTTCTCGCCGATATGGACCTTGTACCGCTTGCCGGTGTTCTTGTTCCGCAAGAGTGCCACGCTGTTGCGGGAGGAGCGCAGGTCCTGATAGATGCCGATCAGGATCAGGTCGCCGAACTCCACGCTGGAGCTGTTCCGCTGGATCAACGAAATGAACGGGTCGCGGCTTCCGCCGGTATACGCGAACGTTTCGCGCAGGACCTCGGTCTCCTTGGCCAGCCGGATCGAATCGGATCGGATCGAATCGGTCCTGAACTTGGCCAGGGAATCGGTGCGGGCCTGCACCTTGGCCTTGGCAAGCGCTTCGGCGGCGGCCGCGTCCTTGGCCATGCGGATGGAATCCGCCCGGGCAATGCGCAACTGGGCCGGCGAGAGCACCGGTTTGGCCGACACCTGTGCTGCGGGGGCGGCGGACTTCGGCGCCGCCACCGGCGCGACTGCCGCGGGCTTGCCCGTCGGCGCCGGAGTCACGGGGTTGGCACCGGGTGTCGGCGTTCCGGGTTTGGCGCCTGGCGCGGCCGCCGGAGCCGGCGGGGCGGCGCCGCACGCCGTCTGGACCTGCGGCAGGAGCGTACCGGCTGGCGATCCGGCCTTCAGGGCTTTCCGGCCCGCGGCAGTCTTCTTGAGCACCGCCTCGACCGAGTCGCTGCACTTGGCCCAGTGCGCCCGCGCCAGCGAATCGCGCGTTGCCGGCGGGACCGGCTTGGCGGGCGGGGGCGGGGGCGCGGCACCGCACGCCTTGAGCACTGAAGGGAGGAGCATCCCGGCGGGCATCTTGGCCTTGCCTTTGAACTCCTTACGGCCGGCAGCGGTCTTCTTGAGGCTGGCCTCGACCGAGTCGCTGCAGCTGACCCAATGCACCCGGGCCACGGAATCGCGGACCGCCTGGGCGCGCGCCAGGCTGTCCTTGCGGGCCTGGAGGGCGTGCGCCTTGGCGAGCGAGTCCTGGTCGACGCCGCCTTTGCCCATGAGGCCCTTGAGGCGGTCGCACCCGCCGGCCACCAGCACCGAGGCCGCGAGCGCCACGAGGAGCTGCCGCTTATTGAGCACTGTCAGCGGCCTCCTTGCCGGTCTTGACGTAGGTGCGGATGGTGAACGACGCCGACAGGAGCGCGCCGGTCGAATCACCGAGGACCTGGGCTGCCTGACCGGACGCGGGCGACAACTTGAGCCCGACCGGGACGATGATCCGCGGCAGCGAGGCGATGTCCGAGAGGAATTCGCCGAGCTGGTCGTAATGACCAAGGACGGTGACCTCGTATTGGTTGGTCGAGAACGGCGGTGGCCCCGGCACCGTCACGTCCGGGCGGATGCCGTTGAGCTCGACGCCGCGGATCTTGGAGCGAGTGGAGATCTGGTCGAGCAGGTTGGGGACCTCGGTCTCCTCCGGCACCAACCGGCGGAGGAGGTCGAGGCTTTGGCGATAGCCCTCGAGCCGGCGACGGAGCTCGTCGATGCTCCCCGTGGCGAGGACCGCCTTGGCGCTGTCGACCTCCTTGGTGAGCGTCGCCACGCTGTCGCGCATCGCGGCCACGTGCTCCTGCCGTCCCTTGGCCCCGTCGAGCACGCCGCTGAAGCCATCGTAGCCGAGGTAGCCGGCCACTGCCGCCAGGAACAGGAGGAGGATCGCCACTTGCCGACTCTGTTTCATCGCGGGATCACCTCACCGACTGGTTGAGCGGCACGGTCCGGATGTAGGCCGAGTCGGCCTGCGAGAACGTGGCCCTGATCTGGAACGACGTCACCGGGCGGGCCTGCTCCACCACCGACTGCGAGTTGACCGGCTGGACGTTTGAGATCCAGGGCGAGGCCTCGAGCTGGCGGAGGAACTGGGTATAGGCCTGGTAGTCCACCGTGCGGCCATCGATCTGGAACGTGATGCGCGAGTGGGCCGTGGATGTGTCGTTGACGACCGTGTCCAGCGGCTGGGTGCCGACGATGTTCAGGTCCACGAGCCAGGTGTAGGGCGGAAGCGCCTTGGCGACCTCGTCGAGGAGGTGGGGCCAGATGTACCGGTCGCCATCGACCCGGCGGATGATCCGGATCTGCGACAGGAGCGAATCACGGATCTGCTCCGCCTTCCGCTTCTGCTGCATCAACCCCGCAAAGCGCTTCTGGTCGGACCTGACCTGCTCCAGGCGTGGCTGCAGCGTCGCGATGTCGCGGGAGGTGCTGCCGTAGAGCCAGAACAGCCCTCCGCCGACCACGATCCACGCGGCCGCGGCGGCCAGCAGGAGCGGTTCCCGGACCCGCGCCACCAGCTCCTTGAGCCTGGCCTGGAACTGCTTACCCGCGCTGCCGGTCTTGCGTTTCTGGCCGGGCCGCAGGTTGACGGCGATCATCATCGGGCGGTGATCCTCCGGAGCGGCATCACGCCGCACTCCTCAGGGCGAGTCCGATGGGAAGCATCAGGAGCGGCGCCACCTCGTCCATGCTCAGCGAATCGAAGGCCGTGTCGGCCACGTTGAGCCGGGCCAGCGGGTTGCCAGGCTCCACCGGGATACGCAACCGGTCGGCCAGCACCTTGTTGAGCCCGGGGATCCGGGCACCACCGCCGACGGTGAAGATCCGGGTCAACGATCCAGCGGAGCGGCTGGCCGACTGCAGGAAGGCGGCGGCCCGCTCGATGCCCACCGCCAACTCCTCACCTCGGCTCTCCAGGAAGGGGTCCAGCGCCTCGTTGCGCTCGAACCCCTGCAGGATCTTGTCGGCCTCTTCCACGGACAGGCCGCGCTCCCGCTGCATGTCCTCCCGGAATTTCCGTACCCCGACCGACAGGTCGCGGGTCAGCACCGGGATCCCGTCCTCGAGGATGTTGATGTTCGACATCTCATTGCCGATGTTGACGAGCCCCACCACCCCCGAAAGGTCGTCGGGGTGGTTCAGTTCGAACGCGTTGTGCAGCGCGAAGGCGTCGACATCGATGATGCTCGCCTCGAGGCCCGCCTCGGCCAGCAGCGAGATCCGGCCCTCGACCAACTCGCGCTTGGCCGCCACCAGCAGGACCGTCATCTGGATCCCCTCGCCGTCGGGGTCGAGGATCTGGAAGTCGAGCTCGACGTTCTCCATGTCGAACGGCACGTGCTGTTCCGCCTCCCACCGGATGACCTCGCGGGCCTCCGGCTCCGACATTCGGTCCATCTGGATCTTCTTGACGATGACATCCCGCCCCCCCACCGCGATCACGACCGACTTGGTCTTGATCTTGGACGTGGCGAGCAACTGCCGGATGGCATCGGCCACGACCCCCTGGTCGATGACCTCGCCATCAACGATCGCATCGGCCGATACCGGCGCAAATGCGACCCGAGAGAGCACCGGGTCTCCGCCACCGTGGCTGATCTCGACGACCTTGATCAACCCGCTGCCGATGTCGAGCCCAACGGTGGTCTTCTTGCGCCCGAAGAGACCCATACTGGCCCGGCCGAAGTTGAGGAAAGTGGGACTTGGACTGGCTACGCTACCATCGGACAAGGAAATTGTCAAGCTCGAAGTTGCTTGAGGTGGGTTACAACAAGCCGTTGCCAAGTGCAGACTTACCCGCCGAGCGGTCGACCGACCGACCCCGTCTCCGCGTGTCGGATCGGATGAAGCCGGCAGGCCCGATGCCGAGATCGGCCACTGGACAGTGACTGAAAAATGGCCGGGGCCAGGCCCCCCGAAGGAAACCCGGCCCCACCCACACCCCTGCCTGGGGTGGGTCAGTACTGGATGAACGGCCGCTGCACGATCGGCCGGGCGACGGCGGATTGGGAGACCGCAGTGTTCACCGCGCAACTGGAGTAGTTGATGGTGATGTTGCCGGAGAAATCGTCGACGATGTTGGCGGTCTCCGAAAGGACCCCGCCGTAGAAGGTCGAATTGCCGACCCCCTTCTGGATGCTCCCCTTGACGATCACGAGCCCATAGAATGTGAACCCGCCTCCGGAGGTGAAGTCGCCGTCGACGAGGAGGATCCCCTGTCCGATGTTGCCGGTGACCTTGAGGTTGCCGGTCACGTGGATGATGGGGAAGTACGAAGCACAGGGGTAGGTGGTCGTGGCGCCGACCGTGTAGCCCGCACCGTTGGTGGGATCGCCCCAGTTGCTGGAGCTGGTCTTGTTGCAGGTGTGCCCGGCGGTCAGCACCGGGCTGGCCCCGGTGATGGTGCCGGACGCGATGGTCACGTTGGCGCTGTTGATGAATGTGTTGTACGCCTGATTCACGTCGGTAATGGTGGTGCCGACCGTCGTATCGTTGGCCGAGATCCCGCCCACGATGGCCGGGTTCCCGTGCGTGCTGGCGTTCGAGTCGGTACGGACGGCGGGCTGGTTGGCGGTGGGCTGCCCCGCGCAGGTGGTGGCCCACGGGCCACCGCCGCCCGGGGTGGCGTCATTCCCGCTGAGCGCCGCACTCCCGCCAATGCTGACGCCGCCGGCCACCGTCACGGCCGACTGAACGTTGAGCGAGGGGATGTTCTTCTTGTAGATCATCCCGTACGCCCTGGTGGCGAGCACGTTCCCCGAGCCGTTCTTGACCTGCCCGGTCGAGGTCATCAGGTACGTGAACCCGTTGAGTGCGGTCACGGTAGCGCTGAAGTACTCGGGCGACGTCCCTAACTGCGTATTCGCGATGCTGATGGAGTTCCCGGCCCCCATCGTGGTCCATGCGTTGCTCCAGTTGGCGATCGCGTAGTCGATCCCGGACTGCGCGGCGTCGGCCGCCTGCTGCCCCGCCAGGACGTTGCCACCGCTCCGCTGTTCCAGCTGGGCGGTGTAGAAGATGCCGGCCACCAACGCCCCGATCACCACCAGGGCAAAGACGGCCAGGATGAGGGCGATCCCTCGTTCGTCGGAGCGGCGGGTCATGGGGCCTCCGGCCTCAATTGAACGGTGCATTGCGCAAGGTGACGTAGGTGACGAGTGAATCGTGGATCGTGGAGCGGGTCTTTCCCGCGAGTGCCACTTGATCGTTGGTGATGCCTCGGAGCGCGATCTTGATCGTACGGATCTTGGGCACGTTGCTGGCCGTGGCCGTGAGGGCGGTGCCGGTCGAGTCGTAATAGGTCAGCTGGAACCCGTAGAGCCCGCCGCTGGTCGCCGCCAGGGGGCCCGCCACGGGTTGCATCGTCCCGCTCCCCACCTGCATCCCGAGCCAGTTCTGCCCCCCCGACGCATAGAGCGAGAGCTGCACCGTCTCGTAGGTCCGGACCGGGGAACCGGGCTGGATCTTGGTGAACGGGAAGGCGAGGGCGGGGATCCCGGACCCGGTGAAGGCGAAGGTGTACGCACTCCGGGTGGCACCGGCGTAAACGCAGGTGGTACTCACGACTCCGGCAAGCCCGACCTGGACCCACGCGTCATCCGAGGTCTTGGTGGTATCCCCTTCCCAGAGGACGAACGCGCTGTCACTGGTGGTCGGGGTGCGGTACTCCGACGAGAACCCGGCCGCATTGGTGACCGTCAAGGTCGTGGCCGATGCCGGCGTGGAGCAGATCGTATAGAAGCCGCGCATCGCCCGATAGGTGATGGACGAGTCGGTCACCGCCCGGATGTCCGAGACGGTGTCGAGCGTGGTCGAGGTCCCGATCGTGATCTGGCGCAATTCGTTCGGGATCACCAGGACGCCGGCGCGCAGGTTGACCTGGAGATCGCCGCGCTCCGCCTGCGCGTCGGTCACCCGCTGGGTGGTGATCAGCATCTTGTAGATGACGACCGACACCAACCCCAGCAGGACCATGGCGATCAAGGTCTCGACCAGCGTGAAGCCGCGGGAGGAACGGGTGCGTGTGATCATGTGGCGCAGCTCACGATCGTGGCCAGGGTGTCGGTGATGCTCCCGTTGTATTTCCGGTAGGTGATCACCTCGAGCACCGTGCGCGCGATGCCGGTGGTGGGCACCGTCCACGTCTCGGTGACGTTGTTGGTGGTGCCATTGCCGCTGGCGAACGACGCGTTGGTGCACCGCGGATTGGTGGCATTGGCGGCCCGACGCAGGCGCTCCAGGCGGGCCGCGCCCACGGCGGCCGCGTTGGTGGTCCGCTGGCCCTGCCCCAGCATCCGGGTGGCCGCGGCGGCGCCGCCCGCCAGCGCCAGCACCCCTACTCCAAGGATCACCACCGCGATCATCACCTCGGTGATGGTGAATCCCGAGCGAGTACCGTTCATCGCGTGACCCTCCCGAACTGGCCGACGAAAATAGTATCCGCAGCCGCATTCCGGGTCAGCACATACGTTGCTGCCGTCATGCCATATGGAATGCCGCGTGGATCGAAGGTGTAATCGAGCGAGCTCCCGGGGGTGCACGAGCTCCCGCTGCAAGCCGTCGGCGTGACGTGATACGCGGTCACGAGGCTCCGACTGGTCAAGGTGTCGATCGGCGTGCCGCCGCAGGTCTCGGTGGTGACCCAGAGGAACCCGGAGCTGTTCAGATGCACGGTGGCGCAGCGGTCGCGAGCGATCGCGGCGGTGCGCGCCACCGCGAGTTGGGAGGCGATCGAATTGGCCGCCCCCTTGACCGTCTTCTTGTCGCTGCTGGTGCTCAGCGCCGGCACCGCGATCGTGGCAATGACCGCGATGAGCACGAGCACGATCACCACTTCAATCAGGCTGAAACCTGCTCGCGATCGCACCATCGACGACCCCATTGAACGAGGGAACACACCGCCATCCTAAGCAGGATGGGTGCCAGATGTTAACTACATATCAAATAACACTTTAGGCAATTTCGTGCAATTCAATTTGATGCAAACACATGCATATCGTGCAAAAACCAGCGCTAATCAAGGCCGTATCGACGGATCTTGTAGAAGAGCGTCCGGAGGCTCACGCCCAGCGCCTTCGCCGCGGCCCGGCGGTTCCCGTCGGCGGCGGTCAGCGCCCGCGCGATCGCGGCCCGCTCGCTGGCCTCGACCTGGGGCTTGAGCGAGTCGGTGGTGGCGGGGGACGCCGTTCGTCGGGCGTCACCGAGGAGAAAATCGCCGGCCTCCAGCGTCGACCCTGGCGCGAGCACTGCGGCACGCTCGATGATATTGCGCAACTCCCGCACATTTCCGGGCCATCGATACTCAAGGAGCCCGGACAGCGCACCGGGAGACAGCCGCAGCGGCCGACCCTGACGTGCTCCGGCCTGCGCCAGGAAATGCGCGGCCAGCGCGGGGATGTCCTCCGGCCGGTCGCGGAGGGGCGGCAGCGCCAATTGCACCACGTTCAGCCGGTAGAAGAGATCCTCGCGGAAGCGCCCATCCCGCACCAGTTCCTCCAGCGGCCGCGCGGTGGCGGCGATGACCCGAACATCCACCCTCCGTTCGCTCGGCTCACCGACCCGGCGGATCGTGCCCTCTTCCAGGGCGCGAAGCAGTTTCGGCTGCAAGGCGAAGGGAAGGTCGCCGATCTCGTCCAGCAACAGTGTTCCTTTATCCGCCTCTTCGAAGAGCCCGCGCCGGTCGCCGGTGGCGCCGGTGAATGAACCGCGCACATGACCGAAGAGCTCCGACTCGATGAGCGCCTCGGGGATCGCCGCACAGTTGATGGCGACGAATCGCTCGGCGGCGCGCAGGCTCCGCTGATGGATGAGCCGCGCGATCACTTCCTTGCCCGTGCCGCTCTCTCCGGTGAGGAGGACGGTCGTGGCATGGCCGGCCACCCGACTTGCCAGTTCGACCACGCGATGCATCGCGGGGCTCTCCACCACGAGCCCGCCACCCGACCCGCCCGCCGCCACGGTGGCGCGGAGCTCTGCCACCTCCCTGCGGAGCCGCTCCCGCTCCTCCGCCTTCCGGAGGGTGAAGAGGACCTCGTCGGGACGGAAGGGCTTGTGCAGGTAGTCGTAAGCGCCCTCGCGGATCACCTCGAGCGCCGCGTCCTCATTGCCGTAGGCGCTCATCACCACCACCAGTGCGGTGCCCCCGTCAGCCCGATACCGCCGCAGGAACTCGCGGCCATCAAGGCCGGGCATCCTCACGTCTGACAGGATCAGGTCGAACGGATCGTTCCGGGCCAACTCGAGCGCCCGCACCGGGTCGCCTTCGCTGGTGACCGCATACCCCGCCTCACCCAGAAGCAGCCCGAGCGACCGCCGGAGCCCGGGATCATCGTCGACGATCAGGACCTTCGTCATGCCAGCGCCTCCGCCGCGGGGAGGAACACGCGAAAGACGGCCCCCCCCTCGCGTCCCCGATCCACCCAGATCACGCCCCCCGCATCGTGGACGGTGCGGGCTGCAATGGCCAACCCGAGACCGGTGCCTGCACCCGGCGGCTTGGTGGTGTAGAAGAGGTCGAAGACACGGTCGCGATCCCCGTCCGGCACGCCTGGGCCTTCGTCGGCCACGTGGAGCGTGACCCCCTGAGCCCCGGCGGGCTGGTCGGCCCGCCAAGGCCGGACCTCCCGCTCCCGAGCCGCGCGCTGGTCGGCATCCACAGGATCCTCAGAACGGCGGGGTTCCGGGACCGGCCCCGCCGTGGCCGGTCCGACCCCGACCCAGATCCTGCCATCAGGGCGCGCGTCGCGCGCATTCATCACCAGATTCACCACGAGTTGCTCCACCACGTGGCCTTCAACACGGATCGGAGGCAGGTCGGCGGCGACGTCGAGATAGAGCCGCGACGGTTCGACCGTGCGCTGGGCGCCAAGCAGCGCCACCGTGTCCCGGACCACGGCCCCGATGTCGATCGGCGCCGGGATCGCGCGTGGGCGCGCATAGTCGAGCAGCTCCTGGACGATCCGGTCCATCCGCTCCACCTCGCGCCGCATGTCGGCCAGCACCGCGACGTCCCCACCCCGGCGGTGGAGCACTTCGATGTAGGTCCCCAAGGCGCCAAGCGGGTTCCTGATCTCGTGCGCGACGCCGGCGGCCAGCTGGCCGACTGCGGCGAGCTTTTCCGACCGGACCACCTGGCTCCGTGCGTCGAGGAGCCGAGCGGCCATCCAGGCCAGGCGCTCGCTCACGTGGGCAAAATCGGCGGTGTCGAATATGGTCCGTGACACCTCCCGGCCTTCCGCGAGGGCGTCAGCCTGTTCCCCGAGGAGCTGGAGGGGCTGCAGCACCCGACCCCGGACGAGCCAGGCCCCGAAGACCACGATGACCGCTGTGCTCCCAAGCCAGAGGAAGAGCAGCGCCCAGACCGCCTGGCCGGCATTCTGACCGGCGAGCAGTGTGGCGCTCGCCCCGACCAGGAGCACCGCCGCGGAGGTGAGGAACGCGAAGCTGAAGAGCAGCTCGCCACGGAGGGAGTGGCGCGTGGAGGACATGATCCTAAAGATGGGACGGCGGGGCGGCTGGCGCGAGGCCGCGTTGGCGGGACTCAGAACCGGACGTACGGCCGGACCGCGAGAGGGCGGCCGATGAGCGCCGCCTCGGCGGCCAGCGTCACCGCGCAACTGGAGTAGTCGAGCCGCTCATTGCCGGTCAGGTTCGACGTGCCAGCTTCGGCCAGTAGCGCGCCGAAGATATTCCCGTTCGAGCTCCCGGTGGCCTTGGCGGTCCCCGTCGCCAGGATGACCCCATAAAACTTGAAGCCTGGACTGAAGGTGACGTTGCCGTTCACCAGGAGGACCCCTTGCCCGCTCCCGGTCGGAAGGGTCATGCTCCCGCTGACGTAGATCACGGGGAAGTAACCGGCGCACGGATGGGAGGTGCCGTCGATCCCGGATGGCGCGTAGGTCGGGTCGCCCCAGTTGGCCGACTGGGTCTTGTCGCAGGTGTGGCCGGCCAGCACCGGGGCGATCGAGCCCGGGACCGCCGCCGGCGACAGGCTCAGGTCGGCCATCCCGGCCAGCGTACTGAACATCCCGTTGACCTTGGCCACCGACGTGGCGACCGAGGTGTCGTTGGCCGACGAGTCGGGCGTGATATAGGACTTGGGGCCGCCCCGGGAGACCGTCGAGCTCGAACGGACCGCCGGCTGGTCATTCCGCGTGAGCGATGCGCAATTGACGCCCCACGCCCCCCCGGAGGGCACGATATCGATCCCGCTCACCGTGTCCTTGTTGGTCACGTTTACGGCACCATCGACGGTGGCCGCCGCGGCAAGCCCGAAGTCAGGCTGGATCACCTTGAACAGCATCCCGTTGACCCGTGACGCCACCACGCCGCCCGCTCCGTTGCGGGCCTCGCCGAACGACCGGACCATCAGCAGCTGGTCGTTCAGCTGAGTGATCGAGTCACTGAAGTAGCCGCTGGTACTGCCGAGCTCGATCCAGTCGATCCCGCTGGTATTGCCGACCCCCTGAAGAGCCCACGCACGGCTCCAGTTGACGGAGGCGTACTCCAGCCCCGCATCCGCAGCCTGGGTGGCCTGGAGGCTCGAGAGAGTGTTGGCTCCGGTCCGTGCTTCGAGTTGCGCGATGAAAAAGACCGCCGCCACCAGCGTCGCGATCACCACCAAGACGAAGAGTGCGAGCACGAGGGCGATGCCTCGTTCGTCGGAGCGGCGGGATCGGCGCGTCAATTGCGCGGCGCGTTCCGAAGGGTGACGACGGCGAGGAGGCTGTCGTAGATGAGCGCCCGCGTGCGTCCCGCCGCCGCGACCTGGGCGCTGGTGACCCCCCGTAGCATCACGCCGATGGTGCGGATCCGCGGAATGCTGGTACTCACGGCCGTGAGTGAGGCCCCGGTCGAGTCGTAATAGCTGAGCTGGAAACCACGGACCGAGCCGGAGGCCGGCACCAGCGGACCGAGCACCGGCTGGGCGGTGGCGCCATCGACGCTGATCCCAAGCCATTCGGCGCCGCCCGAGGCATACAGAATGAGCTGGTCGGACTCGAAGGTGCGGATCGGAGCGCCAGGATAGAGTTTGTTGAGTGGGTACGCCGAGGGAATGCCACTCCCGGCGAGACCGACCGTATATGCCGCCTTGGTCGTGGCGGGGCTCGACGGATAGGTGCAGGTGGTGGTGGCCACAGCCGAGATCCCCACGGGGATCCACGCGTCGTCGTTCGCGGTGAGGGTATCCCCCTCCCAGAAGACGAACGCGCTGTCCGTGGACAGGGGCGAACGGTACTCGGACGTGAACGCTGAGGGCGCCACCCGGACGGCAGTCAGGGTGGTGGCGCTGGCCGGCGCCTCGCACACCACATAGTAGCCGCGCATCGCCCGGTACGTGATCGACGTGTCCGTGATGGCGCTGATGTCCGAGACCGAGTCAAGGGTGGAGGACGTACCGATGGTGAGCTGTTGCAGTTCACCCGGCACGGCCAGTCCCCCGGCGCGGAGTCCCGACTGAAGCTTCCCCCGCTGGTGAAGTGCGTCGGTCACCCGCTGCGTCGAAACGAGCGTCTGGTAGAGCACCACGGAGACCATCCCGAGGAGGACGAGGGCCACCATCACCTCCACCAGGGTGAAGCCGCTCCGCAGCCCGCCGCGCATCATGTCCCGCACCCGATGATGGTGGCGATGGTATCGGTGCTGGTGCCGCGGAACTTCACATACGTGACCACCTCGAGGATCACCCGCGCGTTGCCGCTGGTCGGGACGGTCCAGATCTCGGACACCCCGCGGGTGGTGGCGGTGCCGCTCGCGAAGCCGGCGTCGGTGCAGCGAGGAACGGTCTGGTTGGCCACCCGGCGCAGCGTCTCGATCCGGGCAGACGCCACCGCGGCCGCCCAGGTCGTACGCTCCCCTTGCGAGAGCATCCTGGTGGCACCGGTCGAACCCCCCGCGAGGGCAAGGATGCCGACGGCCAGGATCATGATCGCGACCAGGACCTCCGTGATGGTGAATCCGGCCGTGCGGCGCGTCATTGGACCAGCCCGAACTGGCCGACCTGGACCGTGTCGGAGGCGGCGTTCCGGATCGCCACCCAGGTGGCGGTCGTGCCCCAGTAAGGGATGCCCCGCGGGTCCAGCGTGTAATCGAGCGAATCGCCAGGATCACAGTAGCTGCCAGAACACGCCTGAACGGAGACCCCGTAGGCGTGGGCAACGTCCTGGGTCGTCACGGTGTCGATCGGGGCACCACCGCAGGACTCCGTCGTGATCCACACCTTGCCGGCGCCCAGGTGCACGGTGGCGCATCGGCCGCGAACGATGGCCGCGGTGCGGGCGGTCGCGAGCATCGCCTCGACCACGTCGGCCGCGCCCCGTGCCGATTTGGCGTCGGAGCTGGTCGACAGTGCAGGCACCGCGTAGGCCGCCACGATCGCGATGATCGCGATGACGATGATCACCTCGACGAGACTGAAGCCGCGTTGCGGTGCCCGGCGCACCGGGAACGGTCCGATCCGAGCAGCGGGGGAGATGAGTGGGCGCACACTGAAAGATGGGCGCGCGGCCGGGTGGCGGGGAAGCCGGGACCGTCGCCGTCCGGGGATCGGGGCGCTTTGCCCCGTGCCGGCGCAGCCATGGTCGGCCGCGGGGACCCCGAGGAACGGACGCTTCAGGATGGTGAGACCTCGACCGGCGGAACCAGGCGGTATGTGATCAAGGCGCGAAGGATCCGGCCTCTACTCAGGACTCAGGAACAGGTGAGGATGCCTGCCACCGTGGCCGGTGCGACCGCGGCGCCGCTCATGAACAATGCACACGTCTTGGTGGTCGCGGGATTTGTGGCGCTCGCCCCCCAACCACTGGAGTCGGCGTGGGCGATCGTGATGACGTTGCTACCCGAGATGTGCATGCTCAGCTGGCCGGCGAAGTCGGTTCCGCCATAATAGGTGTAATGATCGTACGCGTAGGCCTCTTCCGACACCGCCAGATTGCGCAGGTCGGACTTCATCGTCGCGATCATCGCCTCGGCCTTGGTCGCGTTGTACTTGGGGATCGCGATGGCCGCCAGGATCCCGATGATCACGACCACGATCAGCAGCTCGATGAGCGTGAATCCGTTGGGGGATCGGGCCATCTCAGGAACTCCGTCAGGCCGGAGGATGCAGTCGGTGGTGGAAGGCCGAGGCCGGACCGACCTGGCCCCGCACGAGGCGGGATCAGGCCGGCGGCCATCGTACCGGTGTTACGCGCTCAGCAGGTGATGACGCCGTCGTTCGTGGCCCCGCCGCCGACGTTCACGGTGCAGGACGTCGAACCCGACGTGATGGAGCTGTTGGACGCGGTCGCGACATATCCGCTGGTCCCGCTGATGGCACCCGCCACCGCATTGCCGGCCGACACCGTGAAGATGTTGGTTGGCAGCGTTGCCGGCGCCATGTACGTGTTGTTGTCCGAGAAGTACGCCTCCTCGGCGGTCTCCAGGTTGCGCAGGTCGGACTTGACCGACGCGAGCTTGGCCTTGTCCTTGGTCGCCGCGAACTTCGGGATCGCGATCGCGGCCAAGATGCCGATGATCACGACGACGATCAGCAGCTCGATGAGTGTAAAGCCCTTGCGGTTCATCATATTCCACTCCTTGGACAGATAATGGGAAATTCCTAGACAGTCTGGTGGGCACCGGACTTGCCCTAGAAACCAGCAACTTGAGTGCCAGTCGCCATAGGTAAGTTCCAAGTCATTTATTTACAACACTTTACAGTTAACTCAAGGTGCACGATGGCACCAGTCCCAGGCCCTGTCTCTAGCGTTTTGCACGAGGATGCGGCGCCCGCAGCACCCGGATCCTCGGCGCCACGATGGTGGCAGCGATCGTGGGTCCAGGGAGTGGCGCTCTTGGCGCTGGTCCTGGGCGCGACCGGCGGGGTCGCATTCCACCACGTCTGGCTCCAGGACGAGAGCCCCATCATTCAAAATTACCGCTTGGTACACGGGGTATCGGGCCTCTGGGTGCCCTTTACCATCCCGTACTGGCCGCCACCGTTCAGCCCTTCACTCTACCGACCGCTCTCCCTGGCGTTCTTTTCCTTGCAGTGGGCGGCGGGCGATGGGGAGATCTGGGTGTTCCACTTGCTCAATCTCGTACTGTATGCGCTCTCGGTGATGATCGTCTGGCGCCTGGCCCGTCTCCTGATGCCGTCGGTGGGGGCGTGGATCGCGGCTGCACTCTTCGCGGTCCACCCTGTCCACGTCGAGGCTGTTGCCCTTTCCATCAACCAGAGCGAAGCGTTGGTCGGCATTCTGCTGATGAGTGCGACCGCCGCGTATGTCGATTGGCGGCGTCACGGCAACGCCGGAACGAAAACTCCTTGGCTGATCCTGGCGATCTATTTCGTCGGATGCCTGATCAAGGAGAGCGCCATCATCCTGCCGGGGCTGCTCTTGGCCGCAGAATTGACCCTCATCGACGACGCTACCCCGTGGCGGGAGCGTGTGGCGAAACTGCGCCCGTGGGGGATCGGATTGATGGGGATCGCGGTCGTGTTCCTCGGCATTCGGACGCTGGTGCTCCGGGGAGTGGTCGGGACGTTCACTGCCGAAGGACTCGTCGGCCTGACGTGGGGAGGCCGCCTGCTGACGATGCTCGGCGTCATTCCCCGTTGGGCCGCGCTGATGTTCTGGCCCGCGCACCTCCAGGAAGACTATTCTCCGGGCGAGATCATCGGTACGGATCACTGGGGCCCCGACCAGGTCATTGGCGCGCTCATCCTCTTGATGACGTTGGTCCTGCTGGTACGCAGCTGGCGGAAGAATCGGGTGGCCGCCTTCGGCATCCTGTGGTTCCTGGTGGCGATCTTTCCGGTCAGCAACGTGGTAGTATCGACCGGCATCATCCTGGCGGAGCGCACTCTGTTCCTGCCCAGTGTCGGTGGCGTGCTCGCCCTCGGCGCGCTGGTGGCCCCGATCCACCATCGGCTCGCCTCGGCAGGGCGCGCCTGGACCCGGCTCGCCATCGGCGCCGTTGCCATCATCCTCACGTGCGGGCTGGGACGGAGTTTTGCCCGGATGCGGGTCTGGACCGGGCCTCGATCGCTCTGGTCCCAGTCGATGCTCGATGCGCCGGATAGTTGGCGGATCAACGAAGCATTTGCCTATCTGTTGGGCCGCATCGGCGAGCGGGACCGGTTCGTGTACTACATGCGGCGGGCCATCGCCCTCAATGGCCGAAGTGCACGGCTGAACGCCTACCTCGCGAACTGGTTCCGGCATCGGGATGATTGCGTCAGCGCAGGTCCGCTGTACGACGACGCGGTCCGCCTGGACCCGCAGAACGAGCTGATCCGCGCATCCCAACTCGCGTGCCTGCTGGCCGCGCCGAACTACCGGCGAGCCCGGGGCGTGGCCACCGTCGGACGGGGGTACCTGCCCGAGAGCCGGGTCCTGGCACGGATCCAGGCCATGAGCGAAAGCCTCGAGGTCGCCGATCCGGGGCGCCACGGCGTCAAGATCACGATCGACTCGCTCGACCCGGGGCTCGTCAAGATCACCGGCCCGGCGCACCAGTGACCCCGAGAGGTCGTGGCATCGGCGCCTGCACCGGGCGGTAGGGGGTGGGTGAGCGTCCTACGACCGACTGGAGCGCCGTGGCGGGAAGAGGTTGTAGCGTACTATGTGGAAGACGGCCGCCACACCGTCCTTCCAACTGATCTTCTTGCCTTCGGCATAGGTGCGACCGGAGTAGGTGATCGGGATCTCCCATACCCTGGCCCGTGCCTGAGCGAGCCGGGCCGTGATCTCGGGCTCGAAACCGAACCGATCGCTGGTCATGATCAGCGATTTCATCACCGGGGCGCGGACCATCTTGTAGCAGGTCTCCATATCGGTGAGGTTCAAGTTCGTGAACATGTTGGAAAGCATCGTGAGGCAGGAGTTGCCCACCGAGTGCCAGTAGTAGAGGACCCGGCGTTCCGCCCCGACGAATCGGGAGCCGAAGACCGCGTCGGCCTTCCCCGCAAGGATCGGAGCAAGGAGCCGGGGAAAATCATGGGGATCGTACTCGAGGTCGGCGTCCTGCACCACGATCACATCGCCAGACGCGTGGACGATGCCGCTCCGGAGCGCTGCGCCCTTTCCCCGATTGACCCGATGATGCACTGCCACCTGGATCCGCCCATCCGCTTTGAGCCGGTCCATCAGCTCGGCGCTCCCATCGGTGGAACTATCATTGACGCAGATGATCTCCATCGGCAGCGGGACCTCGTGCAGGCGTTCGATGACCAGCGCAAGCGTCTGGGCCTCGTTGTAGACCGGCACGATGACCGACAAAGTGAGAAGATCAGGCATCCCGGCGCCCCACGACAAAGAGGGATTGGCCGAACGGCAGCGGCAGGAAGCGCTCCAGTCGCAGGAACGGCACCAACAGGTCGAACGCCTTGAGCTGCATCAGCGGGATCCGGCCGGCCTTCCGGACCCGGGCGTTGAACCACCAGCCCACGGTCCCCACGCGATTGAACCACGCCAACCGCTCGACCCGGAGTCCCGCGGCCTGACACGCCGCGGACAGACTGTCACGGGTGTAGCGGCGGAAGTGCCCCAGCTCCCGATCGAGGGTCCCGTAGATCCCCGGCAGCGCAGGCACCAGGATGATGACGCGGCCGCCGGGGCGCACCAATTCGCGCATCGTGCGGATGGCCACGACGTGGTCGTCGATGTGCTCGACGACATTCAGCGCGACCACCGTGTCGAGCTGATGGGACGCCAATCGCAGAGGCGCGCCCGGATCCGGCAGCGTCAATGATTCGACCGACACTTCAGGTCGGCCGCGGAACCGCCGCACGAGCTCGCCGCGATACCACGCGTCGGTGTCCGCGAGTACCACGTGCGCGCGTCCTGCGGCCACGATGTGCGCCGACATGTTGCCGACACCCGCACCGACCTCCAAGACCCGTTGCCCGATCCACGGCGCGATCACGGCGTACTGCCACCGGTTATATCGGGGCGCCATCGCCATGATCTCCAGGGTCTCGGCCCCAGCGGCATCGCCAGGCCGGATCGCGGACTCGGTCATGGGGTGCTGCCGGAGAGTGGAGCGGCCTCTTCGTACCGGCTCAACTTCCGGTAGAGGGTGGAGGGATCGATGCCGAGCACCTCGGCGGCGCGCGTCTTGTTGCCGCCCTCGGATTGCAGCACCCAGGTGATGTAGGCGCGTTCGATCGTCTCCAATGTCGGGTTGGGGTGCGCCCGCTCGTTGAGGAGCGTCTCCTGGCGCCGGCGGGTGATCCGGTCCGGCAGCGCACTGGCGTCGATCGAATCGCCCTTGGCGACGACGAGTGCATGCTCGATGGCGTTCTCCAGCTCCCGGACGTTCCCCGGCCAATCGTAGACCATCACGGCGTCGATCGCATCCGCCGACAGGGCCTTGGGCTCCAGCCCGCGGTCGGCCGCCATCCGTTGCAGGAAGAACTCGACCAGGGCCATCAGGTCCTCCTGGCGATCCCGCAGCGGCGGAAGGCTGAGCGCAAAGACATTCAACCGGTAGAACAGGTCGGACCGGAACGCGCCCCGCCGGACCTCATCCTCGAGGTCGCGGTTGGTGGCGGCAATGATCCGGACATCGAGCGGGATCGGCTCGGTGCCGCCGACCGGAATGGCCTCACGCTCTTGCAGCACCCGCAGGAGCTTGACCTGCAGGGAGGCGGGCATCTCGCCCACCTCGTCCAGAAAGAAGCTCCCACCCCGGGCCGCTGCGAAGAGTCCCTGCTTGTCACGGACGGCGCCGGTGAACGATCCTTTCACGTGCCCAAAGAGCTCGCTCTCCAGCAGGTTCTCGGGCAGGGCTCCACAGTTGATCGAGAGAAATGGCCCGTCGCGCCGGCCCGAGGAGTTATGCACGTACCGCGCGAGGACCTCCTTGCCGGTGCCGCTCTCACCTTGGATGAGGACGGTGGCCTCGGTCGGCGCCACGAGCTCAGTGAGTTTGAGCACTTCGACGAAGCGCTTGGCCTTCCCGAGCGGCCGCCCCGGGCCGGTGCGCTCACGGCGGTGGATGTCCTGCTTGAGCTGCTTGTTCTCCGCCCGCACGGCGCGGAAGTCGACCGCGCGGCGGAGCAGGGCCAGCAGTTCATCGTTGGCGAACGGTTTCTGCAGGTAGTAGAACGCACCCTGGTTGAGTGCCGAGATGGCGGTCTGGAGCGAGGCCTGCGCGGTCATCAGGATGACCGGCGTCATCGGATCCTGCTCCTTGGCCGCCTGCAGGATGTCGAGCCCGGTGACCTGCGGCATCCGCACGTCCGAGAGGATCAGGTCGTGCTGACCCACCTTGATCTGCTCGATGCCGGCCTTCCCGCCTTGCGCGGTGATGACGTCGAAACCCTCGCCCTTGAGCAGGATGCGCACGGTGTCGAGGATGCCCATCTCGTCGTCGATGACCAGCACGCACGGCTTCTGGCTCACGCCGCCTCCTCAGTGGCCCAATGTACCGGCAGGTAGATGGTGAATGTCGTGCCGCGCCCGGCGCCGGTGTCGACCAGCACCAGTCCCTTGTGTGCCTCCACCGCCCGTTGCACGATCGACAGGCCGAGCCCCGATCCGCCCGCCCGCCCGCTCACGAACGGTTCGAAGAGCCGGGCCCGCACTTCCGCGGGAATGCCGGGCCCGTTGTCCCGGACCTCCAGCCGTACCGCCCGCTCCAGGCCGCTGCCGGAAGGTAGCTCGCCCGGCGCCGCCGGGCGGCAGGAGACACTCACCTCGACCGGACCCTTGGCGGCCTGCACGGCGTTGAGCAGGAGATTGGCCACGACCCGATGCAGCAGGTCCTCATCGCCGTCGAGCTCGGCCACCTGACCGTCCACCGTGATGGTCACGTTCTCCCGACGGTCGGGATGCTCCCGGACCAGCCGCGCCGCCGACTGCGCCACCAGGAGCAGGTCGAGCGGCTCCGAACGCGTGATCCTGACCCGGGAGAAGTCGAGGAACTCGCTGAGCAAGCGGCTCAGCCGGTCGCTCTCCCGCATGATGAGCTGAGCCAGGAACCGCTCGTCGTCATTCGCTCGCGGCGAACGTGACAACTGCTCCACCGAACTGCGGATCGATGCCAACGGGTTGCGGATCTCGTGCGCCAGTGAAGCGCTCAACTCCGCCACGGCCTCCAGCCGCTCGGCCCGGAGGTGCAGCTCCTGCAACCGCTTCGAATCCGAGATATCCGCGAAGATCGCCGTCACCGACGGCGGCGACCCTTCCTCATCGCGTTCGAGCGTCGTGACGCTCAAGCCGACCGGGAACTCCCGCTCCGGCGTGCGCACCATCCCCTCCGCCCGAGTGACGCGACGCCCCGCCCGCAGCACCGACGCGATGGCCTGCCCCAGCTCCGGGGCCACGCCACGGATGTCGTCCAGCGCCGGCCGCCCAAGGAACCGCCCCGCTGACAGGCCCAGCATCCGCTCGGCCATCGGGTTGATGAACACCAGTCGCCCGAGGGAATCGACCGTCAGGACACCGCTGGTGATGGTGCGCAGGATGTCGTCCGCCTCCAGCCGCACCCGCACCAGCTCGGTCTCGAGCGAGGCCGCCTTCCGACCTTCCTCCTTGAGCCGGGACGCCAGCCCGCTCACGACCGCGAAGACCACTGCGAACACCACCGCCTGCCCGATGAACGTCGTGTCCGGCGGCAGCGGCTGGCCCCAGAAGATGTCCGCCAGGTAGACGCTGATCGACAGGACGGTGATCAGGAGCCCGGCGCCGAGGGACATCAGGAGCGTGTAAGTGGCGATCAAGACGACGTAGATCGACGAGAAGGCGCTCCGGTCGCCACCGGTGACGTGCACCAAGGTGGTCACCGCGAGCAGATCGGCCACCGCCTGGGCGTAGAGCTGGCTGTTCGTCGGCTGCGCGGTCCGGCGTCCGTAGACGACCCAGAATCCGTAGAACGTCAGGACGTAGACGATGAGCACCAGGACACTGACGACGAACGCGAGGCTCGGATCCTCGGCCCACGTCAGCGCCGCCTGCCAGAGCGCGAACGTGGCGACCATCACCCTCAGGCCGAACAGCCCCGTCAGCACAGTCCCGACCGCGGGAAGGTTCTGCCAGAAGGAGCTGCGAGCCGATGCGGGCGGCTTCTGAGGTGTGGTCAAGGGCCTGGAGGTTGAGGACGCCGGCCGGGGCCGGTCGGGACAGCCATATAATGGAATATGGAAGGCAATGAAGCGGGCCGGAAGGCGCGGGCGTGTGGTCGCATAGGCGCACGGCGCATGAGGCCGGACATGTAGGGGGTGGCCTGCGGCCACCCCGACAAGGAGGGGCTCTGCGCTGAAGCGCCCTCAGGATGACTCCGACTCCCCGCGAGCCGCTAGGGCAGCAGGTCAGCGCCCACACTTCACTTTTGACCCGCTCCGCCCCACACTTGGGCCAATGTCCTGGTATGTCTACGTGGTCCGCTGCCGCGATGGCACGCTTTATACCGGCGTCGCGACCGACCTGGCCCGCCGGGTGGCGGCGCACAACGCCGGCCGAGGTGCCAAATACACCCGCGCCCGCCGCCCGGTGTCTCTGGTGTGGCATACGATCGCCGCCGATCGGTCGACGGCCCAGCGCCAGGAGGCCGCCCTCAAGCGCCTGCCACGAAGCGGCAAGGAACGGCTCGTCCTGAAGGGGGATGGATCGATGAGTGAATGGAACGGACTGCCGGACGCGGGCATCACCTTCCTCCGCCAGCTCCGCCGGAACAATCGCCGGGAGTGGTTCGAGGCGCACCGCGATACGTACGAAGCGGCGCTCCGCGGACCGATGCGGGCGCTCATCGAGGCGATGGATGTCCGCCTGGCGCGATTCGCCCCCGAGATCGTCGGCGACCCCAAACGATCCCTCTTCCGCATCTACCGCGACGTTCGGTTCTCGCGGGACAAGTCCCCCTACAAGACCCACGCCGCGCTCTGGTTCGCACACCGCGACGCAGGGTTCGGGGTCGGCCGGGAGGCCCACGGCGGAGCGGGGTTCTACTTCCACATCGAGCCGGGGACCTGCTACGTGGCCGGTGGGTTCTGGATGCCCCCCCGCCCCGCCCTCGACAAGATCCGCGAGGCCTTCACCGAAGCGCCGAAGCAATTCGCCCGCGTCGTCGATGCGCCGGCCCTCCGCCGCTCCTTCGGCCCCTTGAGCGAAGAGGGGATGCTCAAGCGCCTTCCGCGCGGCACCGCACCAGGGCATCCGGCCGAACGCTGGCTCCGTCATCAATCATTCACCGTGTCGACCGAGCTGCCGATCACGGCGGTCTTCCGCCGTGACCTGCCGGCACTGCTCGAGCGTCGGTACCGCACCCTGCTCCCGTTGGTGCGCTGGCTCAATTCGGCGATCGGGCTGCAAAACGCGACGAGGCGGTGAGGGGGGGCGCACAGGCGCACGGGCGCACGGGCGGATGGAATGTCATCCCAGCGAATGCGAGGGACCTTCTTGGGACACGTCATCCTGAGGGGCCTTCAGGCCCCGAAGGATCGGCCTGTGTAACGGACCGATCCTTCGCTCTGCTCAGGATGACGTGCGTGGCCGGCTCGCCGCCTTTGCCCTGTCTGTTCCCCACTTTCACCTCTCACCGCTTTCACCTCCTTGCCCTCGTTCGCCTCCTCTTCTCCTCACCTCGCGCACCTCACCACCCATACAGCCGTCGGTACGCCTCGCGGTTCCGCAGCACGGTCCGCACGTAGTCCCGGGTCTCGGGGAACGGGATCCGTTCGATCAACACCTCCGGATCGCTGGCCCCTCCCCGTCGTTCCCACGCGAGGACCCGTCCGCCGCCGGCATTGTAGGCGGCCAGGACGCGCACCTGGTCCGGAAAGCGATCGAAGAGGTTCTGGAGCTGGGCCATCCCGATCTCGATGTTGACGTCGGGTTGGAATAGGAGGACGGGGTCCCACATCGGGAAGTGGGACCGTCGGGCGATCGCCGCACCGACCGACGGCATCACCTGCATCATCCCGCGCGCGCCGGCCCCGGAGACAGCTTCCGGATCAAAGCCGGATTCCTGGCGGATGAGCGCAGCCGCGAACACCGGATCGATGCTACGGCGCCGTGCCTCGCGCGAGAGAACGTCGGCATCGTCAAGCGGATACAGGAGCCGCAGCGCCCGAGCCGAATCCACTTGGGGTTGGACCAGCGCGATGCGGGCCAGTTTCGCCGCCAGCGCAGGGGCGCCCTCCCGGAGCAGCACGCTCGCCGCAGCGACGAGCGTGTCGGAGCCCCCGGTGGTGGCGCCCAGGGCCTGCCGTTCCCATCCGGCCTCGAGATCGAGCCCGGTCGAGTCGAGGAGCTGGATCCGAATTTCTGTCTGGGCCACGAACGCCGGCACCGGCGCTGGTGGCCCTGGCTCGCGGATGGGTGGCGCCAGGATGCCGAGCCGCGCGGTGCTGACACCGGCGTAGTACGAATCAGGGGCACGTTCCACGACCTCACGCCAACGGGCGCGCGCGGTGTCCGGCTTCCCGGCTGCCGCCCACGCCCGCCCGGCCCAGTACCCTGCCGCATTCGCTTCGGCCGCACCGATGTCGGGTGACCGGAGGCTGTCGAAGCCCCCAGCGGCGGAGATGAACTCCCGCCGGATGAAGCTGATGAGGTCCGCCTGGAAGCGGGCCGGGGCTGCGAGCCGATCGTTCGGGTATCGATGCGCCAATTCACGCCAGCGTTTGCGGGCAGCCTTGTCGTCGCCCTGATCAGCATCCTCGCCCGCCAGGAGGAACAGCGCCGATGCTGCCTCGGTAGAGTCTCGGCGATGGTGCTCGGCCACATCGCCAAGGAGCCGAATGGCCGCCGAATGGTCAGGAAGCCGCAGCAGCGCGCGGCCTTCTTCGTAGCGCGCCCGGACCCCGAGGACGTGGTCGCCCTTCAAGGCGCGGAATGCGGGGGCACCGGTCGTCACCTGGCCCGATCGCACCAGCATCGTGGCGCGGGCAAAGCGGTCATCCGGCGTCCCCAGTCCGTGGGCGAACGCCGAATCGAACCCTGCCACCGCACGCTGGGCCTGGCCAGCGCGGGCAGCGGCCTTTGCCGCGATCAGCTGTTCCGCCGGGGTGAGCGGCTGGTACGCTGGATCGAGCAGTGCCAGGAGCTGGGTCAGCTGCGCGGACGGCACCGGTCGGTCGAGCGCGGCGAGGATCGCGCGACGGGTGGAGGAATCGGCCGCGATGGCGGTCGCCATCCTGAGCGCCGACACCGTATCGCCGATGGCCAGGTAGGCATCGCGGGCGGGAGCAAATGCTCGGCGACGTTCGAGCGCCGCCGCGAGCGCCCCGGGCGCGTGGGCGCGCACGAGCGGATCGTTGATGCCGGGCCCGACGGAGACGGCACCAGCGCCGGTGGCGAGTGCGGTGAGCGCGCGAAGCCGGAGCCAGTCGCCGATGCCGGGGAGCTCGCCGGCGGCCGCGGCGTAGGCGGCCCCGGCATCGCCCAGCTTGCCGAGC